>NZ_JBCEBN010000009.1:0-188391 GCF_049472575.1 Frondihabitans sp. 4ASC-45
TGCCCCCCCCCCCACTCCGCATAACACCCGCCGACTCACGGGCAGCACCCGCCCACTCCGCATAACACCCGCCGACTCACGGGCAGCACCCGCCCACTCCGCGTAACACCCGCCGACTCACGGGCGGCACCCGCCCACCGCCCGTACCCCGAGCCGGTTCGGTGTCGGCGGCTCGGCGTACTGTCCAAGGCGTGCCCCACGACGACCGCCCCACACTCTTCTGCCTCCACGCGCTCGGCTCCAGCGCTCATGAATTTGATGCTCTGAGAGAGCTGCTCGCCGACGACTTCGACGTCGTCGGCATCGACTTGCCCGGCTTCGGCGAGGCGTCGGCCGCCACCGGCACGAGCGTCGACGAGATGGTCGGCCACGTCGTCCGTAAGATCCGGCGCCACGGCTCCACGCGCTTCGTTCTCGTCGGGCACAGCATGGGTGGCAAGATCGCGAGTCTTGTCGCGGCGCGCACTCTCGACGGCAGCTCGGGGCTCTTCGGCCTCGCCGGTGTCGTGCTCCTCGCGGGCTCACCGCCCTCGCCCGAGCCGATGGGCGACGACGCCCGCGCGCAGATGCTCTCGTGGGCCCGGGCGGGCATCGCGGGCGACGGCCACCTCGCGACCGCCGACGCACGCACGTTCATCGACGACAATGTCGGCGAACCGCTGAGCCCCGAAAACGACGACCGCGCCCTCAGCGATGTGCTGCGCTCGGCGGCGGAGGCGTGGCTGGCCTGGTTCGAACGCGGCAGTCTGGAAGACCGAGCGGCGGAGGTCGGGATCCTCGATGTTCCTGCCCTGATCGTTGCCGGCGGGTCTGACGGGCCCCTCGGCGAGGCCGGCCAGCGCGAACGCAACCTGCCGGTTTATCCACGGGCAACGCTCGAGGTGCTGGCCGGTGCGGGCCACCTGCTGCCGCTCGAACGACCCAGCGAGGTGGCCGACCTGATCCGCGCGTTCTGGCGCGAACGCGTGGGCTCGGGGCCGTTCGTCTCACCAGGATTCGGCCGCGTCATCGGGTCAGGCCGCACGAGCTCGCAGACGCGCGCGATCCTGGCCGGACGGGCCCTGCCCGACGACCCCGACTACGCCCCGCAGGTGCTCGACGCCGCGCAGCTCGCGACGCTCCGCCTGGTCGCCGAGCGGGTGGTGCCGCAAGGCCCCGCCCCCTTCGACATCGCCGGCCGCGTCGACGCCGGGCTCGCGCGAGGCGTGAGCGACGGGTGGCGCAATGCCGCTCTCCCGCCCGATCAGGAGGCCTACCGGCTGGGGCTCGACGCACTCGACGATTTCGCGGCCCTTGACGACGAGGCAAAAGACTCGAGGATCCAGGCCATCGTCGATCAGCAGTACGCGCCTCGGGCCGGCACCCTCACCGCCGAGCAGATGACGCTCTGGTTCGAAGACTGCCGCGTCGACCTCACCCGCACCTGGCTGGCCCACCCGGCCACGATGGAGCGCATCGGTTTCGACGGATTCGCCAACGGAGGCGACGTGATTCGCATCCAGGGATTCAGCGAGCTGGGCGCCGATCGCCGCGAGGCCTGGGAGCCGGCGATGCCGGGCCCTTCCGATCGCGACACCGGGGCCAGCACCACCGAGACCACCGACACCGGCATCACCGACACCGAGATGGAGACCGTTCGATGAGGCTCGACGGAATGCGCACCTACGACGACTCCGAGATCGTCGACGCCGTCGTGATCGGCACCGGTGCCGGCGGGGCGCCGATCCTCGCTTCGCTCGCGTCGCGCGGGCTGCGAGTTGTCGCCCTCGAGGCGGGCGCCAACTTCGACGCGTCGAAGTACACCTCCGATGAAACCGAGGCGGTCGCCATCAACTGGATGGAGGAGCGCCTCAGCGACGGCGAGAACCCGACCGCGTTCGGGCAGAACAACAGCGGCAAGGGCGTCGGCGGCTCCACGTTGCACTGGGGAGCGTTCACGCCCCGGCCCGACGCCCGCGATCTCAAGCTCAAGACCGACTCCGGCCTGGGCGAAGACTGGCCGATCGACCCCGACGAGCTGACCGGCTACATCGAGAAGGTCGAGAAGTTCGTCGGTGTCGCCGGCCCCGCGCACTATCCGTGGGATCCCACCCGCCGCTACGACTTGCCACCGGTTGCGCGGAACGCGTCGTCCGACATGATGATCCGTGGTTGCGAGGCCGTCGGCATCACTGCCACCGACGGACCCGCAGCCCTCGTCACGCGCGACTGGCATCAGCCCGAGCACGGTGTGCGACCCGCCTGCGCCAACTGCGGAAGCTGCCACCAGGGCTGCCGCTCGGGCGCCAAAGTCAGCATGGACACCACGTATCTGCCGCTCGCCGTCGCGAAGGGCGCCGAGATCCGCGCCGATTCGATGGTGCACGGGATCGAGCTCGACGCGTCCGGGCGCGTGTCCGCCGTGGTCTACACGCGCGATGGCATCGAGCACCGCCAGCGCACGAAGGCGCTCTTCCTCTGCGCCGGAGGGGTCGAGACGCCTCGACTGCTGCTGCACACCGGCCTCGCCAACTCGAGCGACCAGGTCGGCCGCAACTACATGGCGCACGGCGCGACGCAGGTGTGGGGCAAGTTCCCCACCGAGATGCGCAGCCACCGTGGCTACCCGTCGTCGATCATCACCGAAGACACCGTGAGGCCGGCCGACGCCGACTTCGCCGGGGGCTACCTCATTCAGAGCCTCGGCGTCGTACCCCTGACCCTGTCGACGACCCTCGCGCGTGGCGGCGGGCTGTGGGGCCGCGACATGGTCGACATGATGGACTCCTACCGGTACATGGCCGGCGTGGGCATCAACGCCGAGTGCCTGCCGCACGAAGACAACCGGCTCACCCTCACCGACGAGCTCGACGACTTCGGCATTCCGAAGGCGCGTATCTCGTTCACCGCGCACGACAACGAAGATGCGATCGAGAAGCACGCTATCCGCACCATGACCTCGATCGTCGAAGCGGCCGGCGCCACGTCGACGACCGTGCTGGCGCGCACCGCCCACACGATCGGCACCGCGCGCATGGGCACGTCGGCCGACCGCGCCGTGGTCGACGCCGATGGTCGCAGCTTCGACATTCCGAACCTGTGGATCGCCGACAACTCGGTGTTCCCGAGCGCCGTCATCGCGAACCCGGCGCTGGCGATCATGGCCTTGGCGCTGCGGACGGCCGATCGCTTCGTCGCTGCGGGGGCCTAACCGCCCGTCAGCGCCCACGATGCGGACTCCGCACCACGCTCGTCTGTGGTGCCGAGTCCGCATTGTGGGCCTCAGCGGTGTAGACCGCCTAAGCACTCCCGCCCGACCGCAAAAACGTCACCCGACCGCGAATAAACGCGGTCCGGTGACGTTTTTGCGGTCGCTGGCGGCGGGGCGCAGCCCCGGACCGCGTCCGGCAACGACCGGCGCCGCGTCAGCTCGCGCGCGGCGCCTTGCCGGGGACGACCTTCGCCGTGTCGGCCACGTCGATGCGAGTCGTGCCGTCGGGGGCCTCCGATTTCGTGATGCGCGGCGCGGCATCGCTCTCGTCGGATTTGGGTGCCCGCGTCAGCTGGTCGTGACGCTTCTCGTCGAAGGTCATCTCGTCGTCGGAAGTCATGCCTCGACGTTACGCTGCGGTGCCCCAGAACGGGGCATATCGCCGGAACCCCGGCCCTGGTTATCTGGTTCTCGTGCCAGAACTCTCCACCCCCTCGACCTCCTTCGTCGACCCCCTCAACGCCGCCACCGAACTGCGCATCGCGATCATCCACGCTGCGATGGAGGTCTTCCGGGTCACCACGTTCCACGAAGCCTCCCTCGAGGTCGTCGCGGAGGCCGCGGGGTTGCCGCTCGAGAGAGTCCAGTCGCAGTTTCCGACCTGGGACAGCCTCGTGCTGTCGACAGTCGACCGGTGGAACGCCGAGCGGATGGCGCCGCTACGGGGCGTCTCGGCTTCGCACGGGACGGTGGCGTTCCTCCGCGGCATCGTTCAGGCCAACATCGACGACCCCGCGCTGATGCGGCTTCTCACGTCACTGCTCGGCATCGCTGCGACGCCCGGGCACCCGATGGCGCCCCTACTCCATCAGGACTGGCACCGCTTCCACAGCATGGTGCAGGCGAGCCTGGCCCGCGACGTCGAGATGGGTCGCGAACCCGAGACGATGGATCCTACGCGCGGAGCTGAACAGCTCATCGCACTCTACGAGGGGCTGCAGTTGCAGTCGATGGTGCGACCCCGCATGGATCTGCTCGACGCCTACGATCGTGCCGTCACGCGGCTCCGCCACGGGTGGAAACGCGCCTACGAGGCACCGGTCTGGAACCTCGACTCCTGACGAAGGCCCAGTCGGGTCAGCTGGGCGCGTCAGCCGGGTCGTTTCAGTCGAGTCGGGTCTCGAACCGCGAGTCGTCGTCGGCCACGACGACGCCCACGACGCGCGTGCCGGCGGGGACCTCACGTTCGGCGACGGCCAATGCCCCCGCGCGCGTGCCAGCCGTGCCCTCGGCGTGGTGGACGCCGCCGATGTCGCCCTCGTAGAGCATGGTCGCTCGGTAAGTCACGGTGATCCGTCCTGATCCGTTAAAGCGGGTTGGAGCACAACGGTAGGCCGACGCGATCGTGGTCGACCCAGGTCGTACCCCGTTCCAGGCGGGCGACTCGGCGACACCCGTTGTCGTCTGAAAGTCGGCCGCTCTCGACACCCGGATTGGGGGACAGCACGGTGTCCTCATTTCTGCCACTCTGGTGTCACACCCGCACCACGGCTCGGCCCCCATCCCCGGGCAGAACCGCCTCGTCACTCGACATGATCGCTTGAACCTCCCATGACCCGCGCACCGCACCTCCCCGCTTGGATCCTCCAGGCTCTCTACCTGGCGGCCCGTCCGCTGCTGTTCATCCACTTCGTGATCTACTCGCACACGGTAAGCAAGGGGATCTTCCCCGACGGCGATCCTGCACCGGCTCGACCCGGGCCCGACCCGGTCCGCTTCCTCTTCGTCGGCGACATCGCGGTCAGCGGGTTCGGAGTTCTGCACGACGGCATGGCCGTTCCGGCACAGGCAGCGGCCTACTTCGCCTCCGAGACCACGCGGGGTGCCTCCTGGCACGCGGTGGGCACGCCGAGTCTCCGGGCGGTCCGGGCCCAACGGCTCCTCCCGCAACTCGACGCCTTCGACGTCGCCGTCGTCATGCTCGGCATCCCCGATGTTCTGCTCATCACGCGCAGCACCGACTGGGGTGACGACCTCGAACGACTCGTCGCCGCGATCCGCTCACGCTATGGCGCCGACACCCGCGTCGTTCTGGCCGGCATCCCACCCATGCAGGATTTCCGGCCGATCGCCCCCGCCGGACGCGCCGTCATCGTCGCCCAGATCGCCCGTCTCAACCGCGAATCGGAGCGGGTGGCGAGTGCGCTGGGCGCCGAGTTCGTCCCCTTCCCGTCGTGGCGCGTCAGCGAGATGCTCCACGAGCAGGTCTTCTCGTTCCGCACCATGCACCGCATGTGGGCTCAGGCGCTCGCCCCGGCCATGGTTCGGGCCGCCAGCCCCGCGCGTCCCGCCGCACCCGCGCCGCTGGTCTGAGCCTCCAAGCCTCTAAGTCTCGCCCCAGGCCGGTGAGTGTCCACGATCTGCTGATGCAGCGCGCGTCAGACCAGCAGATCGTGGACACTCMCCGACCCCGGGGCGACAGAAGAGCCACCCCGGGGCGACAGAAGAGTCAGGCCTGGGGCGCGACGTGCGACAGGATGTTCCGCCACGACGCCACCAACGCCAGACGGCCGGCGCCCTGCACGTGGATCGTCGTGGCGTCGGGGATCCGGCTCTCGTACCAGTGCCCGTCGTCAACGGTCGCCACGGGGTCGTCGTCGCCGTAGACGAGCTGCACCGATGCGGTGATCGACCCGAGCGACTTCGTCCACGAGTCGTCGTGGATCGCAGCGAGGTCGGTGGCCACGCCGATATCGCCCTGCAGCACGGCCTCCTCGAGCATCAGCTCCAGGCGCGACCGGAGCCCCTGCGCCTCGTAGCCTTCGAGGCCCGCGAGCGTGGGGTCGTCGTCGGCGATGCCGAGGTCGGCAAGGCGCCACAGTGTCTGCCCGGCCGAGTCGCGGTCGACCGCGCGACCACCCGCGGTCGAGCGGTCTGCGACGGCGGCGGAGAGAGTCTCGATCGATGCGTTCGATTTGACGGGGAGGAACTCGAGGGGGTGGGATCCTCGGCTCTCGGGTTTCGACCGCTTGGGCGACGACGTGCCGACCACGGTGACCCTGTCGACGAGGTCGGGGTGCCGGGCGGCGAACGCCAGCGCGACGCGACCGCCGGTGCCCCAGCCGACGACTCCGACGGCGCCGAAGTCGACGCGCTGCGTCTCGTGCGCCTGGTCTTCGGAGCGGCGCACGTATTCGGCGATGTCGTCGGCGCGGTGCTCGAACGTCGCCTCGGAGTCGCTGCTCAGCGGGTCGGAGACACCGTAGCCGGGGCGATCGAGTGAGAGCAGGTGCACGCCCCACGGGCCGGTGACGAGGGGATCAGGATCCAGCCCGCCCGCCCCCGGGGTGGGGTGGCAGAGCACCACGAGTCGCCGGGCACCGGGGTCGCCCGCCGCCGAGATGCCGATGCCGCGGCCTGATTCGAGCACGAATTGTCTGTCAGCCATGCCTCTAGGTCACCACGTTTGCCCTCGTTCGGTTCGGCTCGGCACGGCTTTGCGGCAAAGGCACCGGTTTTCGGCGGCGGTTTCGCCGAAAACCGGTCTCGACGCCGTGAAGTGGCGTCGCAGACGACGAACCCCCGCCGCGGTGAGCGACGGGGGTTCGTTGAGGTGCGGGTGGGTCAGCGGCCGCGGCCACCGGCCGAGCCGCCACGGGGCGAGGATCCGCGCACGAGCGAGCCGACCTTCAGCGAAGCGGGGCGACCGCCGGCCGACGAGGCACGACGCGAGCCGCCACCGTTGCGGTCGGAACCGCCGCGGGGAGCGCCGCCCGACTGCTCGGCCGCGAACGCCGCCTGGTCGTTGCGCACGCCGTTGGTGCGGCTGGAGCCTCCGTCGCTCTGAGCGCGGCGGGGCTGACGCTCATCGCGACGCTCGTCGCGAGCCGGGGCCGACGAGGTCGAGACGGAGCCGGACTCGGTCGAGTAGAAGCTCTTGCTGCCGCTGCGGGGAGCGTCGTCGCGACGGCCGTCACGGCCACCGTTGCGCCCACCCTGCGCCGAGCGCCCGCCAGCGGACTGGCCGCGACCGGAGCCGGCGCCCTGGCGACGAGCCGAGCCGTCGGATCCTGCGGAGTTGTCGGACGCGGGGCGACCCGAGCGGTCTTTGCGAGCGATCGGCGAGCCGTCAGACGTCTGGCGAGCAGCGCGCTTGCGCTGAGCGTTGGCGCCCTGCGAGCGACCGCCGCCCTGCTGCTCGTGCACGCGCTCCGACTTCGGGGCGGGCTTCACGTACGCGGCGACCTCGCCGACGAGAGCCTTGACCTCTTTCGAGTCGGGCTTCACGGCGACCGGGGTGGCCTTGATGTCAGCCTTCTTCATCATCTGAGCGACGTCGCGACGCTGGCTCGGGATGATCAGGGTGACGACATCGCCCTCGGCGCCGGCGCGAGCCGTGCGGCCCGAACGGTGCAGGTACGCCTTGTGCTCGGTCGGCGGGTCGACGTGGATCACGAGCTCGATGTCGTCGACGTGCACACCGCGGGCGGCGACGTCGGTGGCGACGAGCACGCGGGCGGTTCCGTCTTGGAACGCGGCCAGGTTGCGGTCACGCTGCGGCTGCGACAGGTTGCCGTGCAGGTCGACCGCGGGGATGCCCGACTCGGTCAGCTGCTTCGCGAGCTTCTTGGCGTGGTGCTTGGTGCGCATGAACAGGATGCGGCGACCCTTGCCCGAGGCGAGCGTGTTGATCAGGGCCTTCTTGGTCTCGACCGACTCGGTCTCGAACACGTGGTGGGTCATCTTCGCGACGGGCGAGTTCGCCTCGTCGACCGAGTGCAGCACCTCGTTGTGGAGGAACTGCTTGACCAGCTTGTCTACGCCGTTGTCGAGCGTCGCGCTGAACAGGAGGCGCTGGCCGTTCTCGGGGGTCGACTTCAGGATCCGGGTCACGCCGGGCAGGAACCCGAGGTCGGCCATGTGATCGGCTTCGTCGAGCACGGTCATCTCGATCGCATCCAGCTTGATGAAGCCCTGCTTCATGAGGTCTTCGAGGCGGCCGGGGCAGGCCACGACGATGTCGACGCCCTGCTTCAGCGCCTGGACCTGGCGGTTCTGCGAGACGCCACCGAAGATTGTGGTGGTGTTCATGCCGTAGGCCGCGGCCATCGGCGCGAGGACGGCGTCGATCTGGGTGGCGAGCTCGCGGGTCGGGGCCAGCACGAGGCCGAGCGGGCGGCCCGGGCGGCGCTTGCCACCGGCGAGCTTGCCGCCGAGGCGCGCAGCCATCGGAATGGAGAACGCGAGGGTCTTGCCGGAGCCGGTCTTTCCGCGGCCGAGGACGTCGCGGCCCGAGAGGGTGTCGGGGAGCGTGTCGACCTGGATCGGGAAAGCGGTGGACTTGCCGTCGGCGAGAAGCGCCTTGACGATCGGGGCCGGAACGCCGAGCTCGGCGAACGTGGTGAGGTTTTCGTCGTCGGTGATGGCGACGTCGGGGGTGGTGAGGGTGTCAGTCACTGGTGCCTTTCGGGCATCGGTTTCGAGCCCCTTCGGCATACGCCTGTCGATGGCGTAGCTGGACTCGAGATGTGGCGACGGAGCAGTTTTGCTCGATCGTTTCGCCGCAGAGTGAGCTTCGCGAACCCCGGTCTGGCCGGGGTGTGGGAGGGGCGTACTACGACGCAGGGAGCCGATCGGGTCGACTCGCAAGTGGTTCAAGCGTACAGCATGCGCATTTTGGGTGGTTTTGCGGGCCTTCACCCTGCAGAAACCGGGCCTCACGGGTCTTTCCGGTGCTGAATGGTGCGCCTTGGCCACAAACGCGAACTGTTGCCCGCAGGCGGTTGCCGACTTGGTGGTCAACCCGCTAGCTTTGGGAAATCTGAAATGTGAATGGAAAGAACATATGCGAAGAACTGTCGCGTGCGTTATGGTCGGAATCCTCGGGGCTTCCGCGGTTTTTGGTAGCTCCGTGCCCGCGTTCGCGGGGGCGTCCGACGGGCACGCCGTTGTGGTCGGAGAAGGATGGACCGACCCCAGCACTCTCGACGTTGTGGGATGGGAGAGCGATCCTGGCTCCGCGCCAAGCGGCAAGCCGCCGAAGCCGCGTGCGATTCCATTCGACAAAAAGACCGTCGTCGCCACTTGCGGTGGTCGTAAGGACTGGTATCGCATCATCAATTGGGATGGGCGAACAAAATGCTTCAGTAATAAGGGCGAGATTTACAAGACGTATCTTGTTCTCGGCGCAAAGTTTCTCTGCCCTGGTAATAACATCGGTGCCTCCTACTACAGGCAGCGGATAAACGAGGCGTATCGATGGTCCGTATGGCGCGATGGTCATGCTAACTGGAACAAGTGCTACCAGTTCAGTGCTCCCCAGCACAGCCCGGAGGTGGTAGGTGTTCGGATCAAGTAGAAGTTCCGGGCGCACACTCGTCTATTCGTTGGTAGCGGGGGGAGTGCTCATCGCTGGTTCGATCGCCCTCTCCGCGGGGGCGCTGGCGAACGGCGGCGCCGCATCGGAGCCGTCGTCCGAAGAGTCCCCCGCTCCGAAGGTGCCGGGGGTGCCACTGACAGCGGAGTCCTGGCCGCCGGGAATTCGCCCGGATCCCGACGACCCCATGGGCGCGATTACAGACGAATCGGCCATTGAGTGGGGTGGTTGGGCCGATTGCGACGTCGACTGCGCACAGCCGCCCTCGCGCGACGCGGAGCCCCGTCCGAGCGAGTAGAGCTACGCGGGACGTCTTGCGGCGCGGGGGCCGACAAAGGCTTCCCCGATAATTATGGCGGCGACCGGGGGCAGAGACGGTAGACCCGACTGCGGTTAGTTGCCAAGGGTGACGAAGAAGGCCATCAGCAACGCGACGACGGCCATTGAGCCACAAACCATACCGGCGAGAAGGGCGCGGGCTCGATGGTTGTCACGATTTGGTCTTTGCGAAGCGAATGCCGCGGCGGCGCAAGAATAAGTCGCTGCAAGGGTTCCGAACAAAAGCGGAAAGAGAAGCCAGTAGCGGGCGAGAGGGCCAAATCGGTCCGCGATGACGGCCGACGTGGCCGCAGACGATTGAGTGACAATGACGACGCCAACGGTAAGCATTGTGTGGAGGCTCGCCGCGGCCGTCGCTATAGCTACTGCGACGCCAATGGCCCGCCGGAACGACGTTCCGACGTCTGTGAGGGCAACCGTCAACGGACTGAGAGCTGTGAGGAGGAAATACACTCCGATGAGCATCTGACAGTCGGTTGCCGACGCCCGCTGCGGGTAAGTGCTCACCGCTGTCATGAGCACACCGCTAAAGAGGGTGTTTGATGCCACGATGGCACCAAACCAGAGGAGCGGTACGACACCGATTGCGGCGAATCGAAGACGGCGGGTCGCTCGTGTCATGACAGCGGCAAGCCGTCCGAGCAATATCTCACTAGTGCGTCCGCAAATCCCGCGGCGACGCCTGGTAACTCGGAGTTTCTTTCCGTCGCATCGAGAGGATGTTCGCCGGCGATCGGCGCTTGGCCTGGAAGACGCGTGGCGGAGAATTCCCCGACAGGCAGAGCTATCCAGAGATTGAAAACGCTCGGCTCGAAGAGATGCTTACAGGCACCCTCGGCGTTGGCGCGACTGGAACCGAATCGATCCTTGAAGAAAGCGCGGGGCCGCCAGGTTGTGCTGTTTCGGGACTCATGAGTTATCTCTCGAAGGCAATCCCAGATGCTCCTCGATGCATCGACTTGAATCATTCGAGCGGTGAGGTGGCCATCCATGTCCGCGATAAGGTCTTCGCGGTTGAAAGAACCTTCGCGGGTATGTCCAACTCGCGACGCTATGAACGCTCGGGCTCCCGCCGTGTAACCCGATTTTCGGGCAATCACGTAGTCGTCGAAGCACGTGACGAGGTCAAGCGCCCATCCGCCAAGATCGCTCTCCCACGTTTTGTTCGCTGACGGGGGCAATCCCCATTGCGCGTAACCGCGGGCAGTAGCCGCGAAGTGGGTGAAATCGCCTCCATAATTCCTACCGCTTGGCACCGCGCCTTTATTCGTGTCGCTAACGTAGGCCTCACGTAATTGGGCAACTCTTCGGCCTGATTCCCCCGCGCCGGCCGATGTCTCCTCAAAAAGGGGTGTGAAGGCTCGGAACGCCGGCGTCCAGTACTTCGATTTCTGAATGTCATGCAGAACGACGTCATCGTAGAATCGGGGTGTTGAAAACAGTCGACTTCCGTGGCTCTCGGCAACGAACGTTCGATCACCTAGCCGCCACAGGAATTCTTCGTCGTACCGTGCTGTCGCGCCCGATTCGATAACAGGGGTCGGCAGGACGGACGTCACAGGTTTAGCCCTGGAGGACTTGATGTCTTTGTCGACCGGAAGGGACTCGGATCCCGCAGTCAGGATGTATTCCTGGACCTGGTCGTACGTCCAATTCTCGGGTAGTGGAAAACCCAGATTGCCGCTGTATCCCGTCGACATTCCTCCGACGAATGACGCCTCGGCGAGCCCCGCCGCGGAAACCTGCGAGCAAACGTTCCTCGTTCCGTAGATGCCTATCCGGAACGAGACGAGGCGAGAGGCCTCGGCTGCGCGCTTTACTCCTTTGAAATAAGGCACGATGAGCTGGGGAATCTCTTCGGCGGTGGCGTCGTAGTCGACGGCGAAGAAGACTGTCGTTCCCGCCCTGAATCCGAGATTGCGTGCCCGTTTTATTGCAGTTGTTCCCTGCGAATAGCCGGCTGCCTCGGTGAAACAACTTGCGTCATTGTTCCACTCTTGAAAAATCGGGAACAGCGACAAGCCGTTTAACAGGATGACGTCTAGCTCTCCGGGGTTGAGGCGCTTTCCCTCCACGGAAAGATAGCGACCGACAGTGTCGTAACCAGCCGCCTTGAGCATCTCGACCATGGCGGTGGTCAAGGGCTTGGAAGTGTCGCATGCCCTTCCCTGACGGTTTGGGTCACCGGTGCTTACCAGCAAAGAGGCCCACGTGGCGTAGTCGCCTGCACCGGTGACGGGGAGCTCGGCAAATGACTGAAATGTCGTTACGACCGATTGCGTCGTTGATCCAAACGACCCGTCGAACGGACTGACATGACCATTGAACGTCAGCGCGGCCTGAAAAAGCCGAACGAAGGCTTTCGACGAATCAGTCGACCCAGTAGCCACGTGGGCATTCGACTTCAGCCCAGCTTGAGTACCGGGCCCAAAATTCCCGTTCGCGACACCGTCGTCCATTCCGATCTCGTACTGGATCGCGAGCATGAGACCTCTTTGGACATCTCGGGAGAATATTCCGTCGCAGGGCACGACGAAGTAATCGGTGCGTCCGGCGTACCGGTGATTCATCCATTGCTGAATGGCGCGGACCGCACTTGAGCCGTTTGCGATCACGACGTAGGCGTCCATCGTCAAGAGACTCTTGAACATCTTGGGTGACACCGAGGGCAGGGCAGCGAGGCCCATATTGGTCCGGACGTTGACGAGTGATGAGTCAATCGACGCGTCCCAGCGGCCGAGGATGCTTCCGCCTGGATACCCTTTGCACCACAGCGCGCACTGGAGCAGCGCGAAAACGCGATGGTGGCTCGATGCAGTTGCCTTGCCTACGTCGCCGATCTTGGCAGTCAAGGTTGAGAGAGTCGTGGGCCCGAAACTGTCGGACTTCGAAGGAATTCCCAGCTCGTGTTGCAGCGCGCGGGTCAATGCGAACATAGTTTGCCAGCCCGGTTGGCCGTCTGCCACCACCGAGGGGACTCCGCTTATGCCGACATAGCTGGCATTCAGATACTCCTGAGACTTTTTGACCCACGCGTCCATGTCGCAGCTCTTTAGATCGTGCCGACGGCGATGCCGGGCTTGGACGGGGTGCCCGATGATGAGAGGTCGACAATGGTGTCACGACCAGTGCTTCGTCGGCGAGATCGCGAATCGGCCGAGGCCTCCAGAGCGACTCGCGCGAAAGAGATGCCTGTCACGTTCGGGGGTGTTCGCGTGGTGCGAGGGGCAACGAGCGCGATGTCAAAGCGCTCGCCGGCTGGGACCGGCGCCGGGAGAGTAAGTGCTGTCCGGGTGGCGTTGCCTTCGGCCGACCGAGAGGCCGACAACGATTTAAGGTCGAACGGTTGGTCCCCGATGCGCACCGATTCCGGGATAGGCAATGTAGCAAGACGGGAATCGGTGGTCAGAATGAGATGTGATCCAGCCGGTATCGCGAAGGGGCCTGTGCTGAGGCATTGCACGCGGCGGGGAACCCTGTATTGCGCTTTCGCCCCCTGATCTCGAACCTCCGTCGTCGCCCAAGCAACGTGTAATTCGGCACCCCAGGTCGTTATGGCGTTCATGGCGGTACCGGGCCGCGATCCATAGGTCGTCGTGCGGCCGAACCCCGTGGAGGCCGTGACGGCTGTCGCGCTCACTGGAGCGACGCCCTCGTTGGGATAGAGGGAGCGAAGTCGCAGGGGAATGTCGAATGTCATCGGGGCTCGTGCTTCGGCGTGAAGGGGGCCTGTATATCGGGCGGGGCTCCGCCCCGTACCGAGACGTTGGAGAACGACGATGGCGCCTCCGCCAATGGCGACTAGCCGCTCCGAGGCGATCCACGCGCGCTCGTCGAATGTGATATCGACGACCAACTTTATGTCGTCGGCAGAGAGTCCCGAGAGCTGCAAGACGAGAGGCGCATCAACGAGTTGCTCTGTGAGGAGGTCGGTGCCGAAGAACGGGCGGGCAACAGACTCAACGGGCCTGAGCGTGAGGCTCCCTTTATCGGGGGCAGCGTCAGCGGGATCTGCCGGGCCGCCGAGTTGCAGCGCCGACAGGCCTGCTGCTGCGAGGCCCCCCAGCACCACTGCTCGACGTGTCACGAGGGGAGCAACGCTGCGGTTCATGTCTGCATTGTTCCAGATGAGAAATATTAACGCAATCAGCCCGGGGACGCCTCCCATCACACCGGGAGCAGACTGGCCTCATGCACGTGCAGCTCAAACTCCTCCTCGCCTGCTCGCCCGAAGCCGCAGCCGACGCTCTCGCCAACCCCGAGGTCATGGTCGCGGTCACCAAGCCACTGGTGGTCTATCGGTCGGAGGAGGCGAGCGGGTTCCCGAGGCGCTGGGACGACGTGCCGAGGCGGGTGAGCGCCCGGATCCTTGGGCTCGTGTCGTTGGGCACCACCCACGTCGACCTGCGCTGGTACGAGGTCGAGGGCGCACGAATCCAAGAAGACACGGGCCGCGGGGTCACGGGGCAGTTCTCCCGCTTGAGGATCCGACACCGCATGGCGATCTCGCGCGCACCGCATTCGAGCGGCTTGGCTCGGGGAACCCTCTTGCGCGACCGGCTCGAGTTCGACGCGGGGCTGCTCACCCCGGTGCTGTGGCCCGGACTGTGGGTGGTTTGGCAGTGGCGAGGCTGGCGGATGCGGCAGCTCGCCCCGACCTGGAGTGCGCCCGCCGACTCGGCGACCGCGCCCGCCGCTGCGGCAGGAGAGACGAAGTGACCGACGCCCGCACCACCGCCCAGCAGGCCCAGTACGCCCTCGACATCGCGTCGTGGCGGCGCACGATCCACGAGACGTACCGCGCGATCCGCGAGGCGACCGACCTCGAGGCGGCGCACGACCTGTGGCGCCGCACCCGCGACGACCTGTTCGCGAACCACCCCTCGACGCCGCTGCTGCCCGAGGATCGCCCCGACTTCACCGGCCTCCCGACCAAGCCGTACGACCGTGACTGGCGCTTCGAGGTCGAGATCCAGCCGGCCGACGAGTACCGCATGGTCGTGCCCACCGGCACCGACGGCGACGTGCTCTTCGACCGGGTCGGCCTCGTCGACGTGCCCGGCGTCGGCTCGCTCGACGTGTGGCGACTCGCGACCTACGGTGGCGGCATCTTCGTGCCCGTGAAAGACGCACTCGCGGGCAAGCCCGGTGGCACCTACGGCGGCGGTCGCTACCTGCTCGATACGGTCAAGGGCGCCGACCTCGGACCAGGATCCGCGCCGACCTCGCTCGTGCTCGACTTCAACTTCGCCTACAACCCGAGCTGTGCCTACGACCCGGCCTGGGCGTGCCCGCTGGCTCAGCCGGGCAACACGGTCGCCGTCGACATCCCGGTGGGGGAGCGGTACTCGGGCGCGCACTGACGCCGGCGGTTCAGAACTCTGGCAAAAGTGAGCTGCAGGTGCCCGGATGCGCCGGCTACAGCCGGTTCTGCCAGAGTTCTGAAGGGTCGAGCCGCCGCTACCCTGGATCAATGCATCAACAGCGCTACCAGGTCCGGTTCGAGTGGGGCGAGGCGGGCGCCCGGCGCATCGCGCCGGGAGCGCACGTCATCGTCGTCGCGGATGAGCTCGACGGGCACGGCGAGGCATCGGGAGCGCAGCTCGTCGCAGCCATCGCCGAGGCGTGCCCCGGTGGCCCGGCCGTTCTCTGCGTCACCGAGGCCAGTGCGGGTGACGCGGCCGAGTGGATCCTTCGCCTTCAAGCGCAGCTCGGTGACCGGGCTGTCGTCGCAGTGATCGGCGCGGGCTCACTCGACCCCGACGGGTTTCGCACCGCCGTCGAAGACCACCTCGCTGCCGGGGCCGTGATCGACGCGCTCGCCGCCCGAGGCCTCGACTCCTCGTCTCCCGAGGCGGCCGCCGCCTGCGCTGCCTGGCAGGGGCTGCAGAGGGCGACGGCACACCTGCTCACCGCGTCGGTGTCGGCGACCCTCGGGGGAGCGGACGATCCGATGGCCCAGCGTGAGTCGCGCCCCGCGTCGGCGGTCGTCCTGCGGGAATTCACCTCGCGCGCGTAGCGTTCGGTGCAGTAGATCCCGATCCCCTGGAGGACAACATGAAGGCAGTACTCGACGACGGAACAGTGGTGGCCGAGGCCCCCGAAGCCGACCTCATCAAGATCGAGGGCAACTGGTACTTCCCGCCGGCCAGCGTCAACGACGCGCTGCTCGAGAAGACCGACACCCCATACACCTGCCCGTGGAAGGGCGAGTGCCAGTACTTCTCGGTGAACGGCCTGCCCGACCGCGCGTTCAGCTACCCGACGCCGTTCCCGACCGCGTTCGACCGCGTCGGCAAAGACTTCTCGAACTACGTCGCGTTCTGGAAAGAGGTCAAGGTCGTCGAGTAGACACCTTGCGAGACCTCAAAAACGACCGCTGATCCCCGAGATCAGCGGTCGTTTTTGAGGTCTCAGGCGTGTGCGGCCGCAACACGCGCGCGGTGGGCCCGCACCTTCGAGCGATTGCCGCACTTCGGCATCGAGCACCAGCGACGGGTTCCGGCGCGGGAGTCGTCGTAGAAGACGAGCCCGCAGTCGTCTGCAGAACACCGAAGGATCCGGCGGCCCGGCTCCCCGACAAACCCCACCCCCGCGAACAGCGTCACTGCATCCCGCGCCACCGAGGCCAGCGCCTGCCCCGTGCGCAGCCGACCCGCACCCGCCTGACGGCGACCACCCGCGAGCGACGGAGGAACATCGGGGAGCGCCGCGAACAAGTTGACGACGTCGATGTCGTCGGCGTCGGGAGTGTGGCCGTCGGCGGCGCAGAGCGCCAGGCGTGCGACGGCGTCGCGGAACGAGCGGGCGTCGTGCAGCTCACGGTCACTCGGCGCCTGACCGAGGCCCGGGTAGCGCTCGCCGAGCCAGTCGCCGAGGTCGGCGGGCACGAGCAGGCCGTCCCACCGGGGTGAGCCGGGTGCTGCGGTGGCTCCGGGGAGGCCGGAGGCGGGGCCGAATGCGCCTTCGGGAAACCCGCCGAGGTAGGCGAAGTCGAGGCACAGGGCGCCGGTCTCGAACTGCCAGCGGACTCCGGCATCGGAGCGGAACCACGTCTCGACCGTCATGTAACCAGCGTAGCCGGTGACGAAAGGCATCGGCCTCGCTAGTGCTCAGACCTCGCGCTTCTGCCAGACGATGAGGTTCGCGAGGTCGAAGCGGCGCGCGCACCGGCCGCACGCGAGCGGCTTCCGCGGCGCCCGGTAGCGGAAGTGCTCGTGGCCCTGCGGGCAGAGTCCCACCCAGGGGGCGAGCTCGGAGGCGATGGCGCCGTCGTGCAGGCGGCCCCCGGCATAGCCGAGGCCCTCCGCGACGGTGCGCCATTTGGGGCCGTGACCCGCTGCGGATCCTGCGATCGCGTGCGCGACCTCGTGCAGCAGCACCTGGTGGATCTCATCGTCGTCGTAGCGTTCGGCCAGGTGACGCGAAACCGTGATGCGGTGCTTCGTGTAGTTGCAGAGTCCGGCGCGGGTGGTCGCGCGGTCGAAGTCGAACGTCCAGACCCCGGGGTCGAGGTGGAGCGCGATCAGAGACGAGGCCCAGTGGCGGACCTTGGCCAGATCGGCCACTCGCTAGGAGCGGTCGCTCGGCGGCGTCTTCGACTGCGAGGCGTCGAAGGCGCCCCAGATGCTGCGCGCGGCCTTACGGGCGCGATTCACCTCGGCGTCGAAGCCGTTGGCCGGCTCGTCGTCTTCGTTGCGGTCTTCGTCGTCGATGTCGCGGCGGGTGCGACCGGGAGCCGTGGCGTGCGGGATCGCGATCGCCTGGGTCTCGACTCCGATCGACGCGGCATCGGTGATCGACTCGGAGGTCGGGGCCGACGGGTCGAGGCGCGGGGCCGACGGGTCGAGTCGGGCGGGGGAGCCCTGCTCGGACGGCGAGACGAGGAACGCGGGGGAGCCGGTGGTGCGGAAGAGCGGGGCCGGGTTGGTGTCGCCGGCGGCGTCAGCGTCGTCGCGGTCGTCGGTGACGCGAGCGTCGGTGTCGTCTTCGGAGGCTACGGCAGAGGTCTCGCCGGCCACCTCGTCAGCGAAGACGGGAGCGTCGACGACGACGGTCGAGACCATCGGCTCGGCGGCGGGCTCGGGCTCGGTTTCGACGATCGGCTCGGGTGCGGCGGGAGCGGACCCCTGCAGCACAGCGCGCATGACGCCCTCGATGGCGACGCGGAGGCCGTTGGTGCGCTCGGCGGGCGCACCGGCCTTCTCGTAGGCCTCGAGCGCAGCGGCCAGAGACTGACGGGCCTCTTCGTAGCGCTGGAGGTCGTAGAGCGTGTAGCCCTCGAGCTCGGCGGCCGCGGCCTCGAGCTCGTGCCACTCTTCGGTCGAGGCGCTGAGGCGGCTGGTGTGGAGGTCGCTCAGAGCACGCTCGAGGCGGCCCTGCTCTTTGAAGACGTAGGCGCGGCGGATGCGCGCGGCAGTCGAGTCGGCCCGATCGCCGGTGAAGTGCGCGAGCCGGAAGGCCTCCTCGCTGATCGCGAGCGCCTCGTCGAGGCGGCCCAGCATGCGAAGCAGGTCGGCGCGTTCGCCGAGGGCGGCGGTGCTGCGGCTCGCCCCGAGCTCGGCCAGGCGGTCTTCGAGCGCCGAGGCGTCGATGGCGGGTCGGAGGCTGACGGGATCGAAGTGCGAGGTGCCCGAAGGGCCCGTCGGCACGATCGGTGCGGTCAGGCTCGAGGGCACAGGGTGGCTCGTGGTGCCGCCTTGGGCGTCGTCGGTACGGTCGTGCTCGGTCATCGGTGTCGAGGGTAGTCGAGCGCGGGGCTTTTGGCCTGATCGGCGCGCGAACGAGCCCGAGCTAGGCCGGAACAGCTACGCGGGCCGGAGCGATGGGCTTGGCGACCGGAGCGGCCGACACCGGCATGAGAGCGGCCCGCAGCGGGAAGTCCTGGTTCTCGAGGATCACCTGCGCGGCGGCACCCGAGACCGAGTTGACGACGATCGGCGCCATGAGGTTGACGGTGGTGCCCGACGCGGCCGGGTTCGCGACGACGAGGAGCAGCGCGTTCTCGGGGCCGGAGAGGCCGAGGGCCTCGCCCTGTTCGTCGCTGATCTCGGGGGCGTAGTCGGGGAGGTGGATCGCGGCGTCCACGACGAACATGCGCGTCGACGGCCCGGCGACCGCGTGCAGGGCATACAGGCCGTTGGCGCCCTTGACCTCGTCGAGGGAGAAGTCGACGACGGGGTCGAGCCCGGGCGGAGGAGTGACGAAGGAGAGAGAAGCGCTCATCGGAGGAAGTCCATCAGGGTCGGCTGGATCACCTTGGCGGTGACAGCGAGGGCGGCTTGGTAGGTGACTTGCTGGGTCTGGAGGTCGAGGGCGACCTTGGCGAGGTCGAGATCCTCGATTCCGGATCGCTGGTTCTCGAGCGAGACGGAGGTGTTCTTCAGGGTGTCCTGGGCGCGCTCGAGCTGCGCCTGGCGGGTTCCGACGTCGCCCCAGGCTCCGCGCACGGCGGTGAGGCGGGTGTCGATGTCGGCGAGCTTGCCGCCGATGTTGACGCCGGCGCGCAGATCGGCCGAGATCGAGTCGATCATCGAGAAGACCGAGTCGGCTCCCGTGCCGAAGACCGCTGCACCGTCGGTGTCGACCTGGACTGTCGTGCCGTCGGCGATCCGACGCTGCACCGAGCTGCCGGCGATTCCGGTGAACGCCGGCGGCGTGCCCGGGGTGAAGGCGGCGCCCGCGTCGGACGAACCGGCGAACACGGATCGGCCCTGGAACGACGTGTTCGCGGTGGCCAGCAGGTCGGTCTTGAGGCCGTCGAGCTCGGTCGCGATCGCTTCTTTGGCGGTGGCCGACATGGCTCCGTCGTTGGCTCCCTGCACGGTGAGGAACCGCACCCGATCGAGGATGTTCTTGGTGTCGCTGAGGGCGGAGTCGGTCGTCGCGAGCCAGCCCACGCCGTTGTCGGCGTTGCGGGAGTACTGCGCGTTGGCGGCCTGCTGACCGCGGACCAGCAGCGACTGACCGGTGGCGGTCGGGTCGTCCGACGGCACCGAGATCGCCTTGAGCGATGAGGCCTGGCCCTGCAGCTGCGCGAGTCGAGCAGCATTGGCCTGCAGCATCCGCGATGACGCGAGGGCGGCGGTCTGGTTGGTGACGCGTCCGAGCATTACAGGCCCACCCGTCCGGTGCGGTTGATCAGGGTGTCGAGCATTTCGTCGATGGCCGTCATGACGCGGGCGGCGCCCTGGTAGGCGTGCTGGAACGTCAGCATGTTGACGTTCTCCTCGTCGAGGTCGACGCCGGCGGTCGAGGTCTGCTGCGTCTTGGCGGCGGTGGCGGCCAGCGTCGCGCGGTCGGACGAGGCGATCTCGGCCTTTGCTGCAGCCCCGGTGGACGTGACGAACGAGGCCCAGACGCGGTCGGGGGAAGCTGCTCCGACGCCGAGGGTGGAGAGCTTGTCGGCGACCCCACCGGTGTTGCCCGAGCCGGGTGCGCTCGCCTGGATACCCGAGGCGGAGGTCGGAATCACGCCGAGGCCGAGGGCGGCGGGCCCGGTCGACGAGACGGAGAAGAAATCGGCGCCGGTCGTACCGCTCGGCGAGGATCCACCGGAGTACACCGCGTTGACACTCGTCGCGAGCTTGGTCGCGAAGGCGTTGTAACTGGCGGCCGCCTCGGCGAGGACGCCACCCGAGCCCGAGCCGTCGGCGGGGGCGAGAACCGAGAGCGTACCGGCCAACTGTCCGCCGTCGAGGCCGACGGAGGCACCCGGTCGGTGCGTCCATTCGAGCGTCACGGGAGCTGCGGCGGCACCCTCGAGAGTCGTCGACCCCGAGACCTGGACGGTGCGCGCGGTCGTGCCGCTGACGATCGCATTGCCTCCGATGAGCACGTCGACCGTGCCGTCGGAGTTGGCGTGGACCGAGCCGCCGGCGAGCGACGAGATCTTCTCGGTCAGGAGGTTGCGCTGGTCGACGAGCTCGTTGACGCTGCCGCCGGTGGTCAGGCCCTGCTGGATCTGCCCGTTGAGGTCGGCGACCTGCTTGGCAGCTGCGTTGAGGTCGCTGGCCATGGTCGCCACGCTGCTGCGCGCGGCGCTCCACTGGTTGCTGACACCCTGGTAGCCGGTGGCGATCGTGCTGGCGATGCCCTGCGCTTGGCCGAGCAGGTTCGCCGCCGCAGAGGTGTCGGTCGGATCGTTCGAGACGTCGCCCCAGCCGGCCCAGAAGTTCGAGAGCTGCGTCGAGAGGCCGTTCTTGCCGGGTTCGTTGAGGGAGGTCTCGAGAGTCGAGAGCACGCCGGCCCGGACCGAGCCGTATCCGGCCGACGAGGCGGTGCCGCGCACTTGCGCGTCGAGGGTAGCGTCACCGATGCGCGAATAGCCGTCGATCGAGACGCCCTGGCCGATGGCCGTGCCCGTCGAGAAGAGGCCCGGCTGCACCGCCGAGATCGACGACGTCGTCACGCGCTGTCGGGTGTAGCCCTCGGTCGTGGCGTTGGCGATGTTCTGGCCGACGACGTCGAGGCCGGCGCGAGCGGCAGTGAGGCCCCGGTACGCGGTGTTCAGCCCGGAGAACGTGCTCACTACAGCCGCCCGTCGAAGAGGTGGCTCGACGAGACCGTCGCAGCGCGACCGGCGCCGTGCGAGTCATAGAGCGAAGGATCCGACGACACCGTCGCGAGAGTCTCTTGCGTCGAGCGCGCGGCCGCCCTCAAGAACTGCTCGTTCTCGTCGCGAAGCTGCTTGATCTGACGCGTGAGCTCGGTCATCGCTCGCAGGTGCGACGAGAAGATATCGGCCCAGGGGCCCTCGGGAGCGTGGTCGACGAGCTCGCGCAGAGGTGCCTCGGACGAGGTGCCCCACTCCTCGGCGACGACGGCGACCTCGACGGTCCGCTCGAGGCCGGCGGTGCGGAGGCGGTCGAGGACCTGCTCGACCTCGCGAGTGGCGTGCTCGATCCACCGGGATTTTCCGGCGGTGAGGAGCAGCTGCTCCTCTTCCAGCTTGAACGTGAGCAGCTCGAGGAGCTCTCTCTCACGCCAGAGCACGGCGGACAATTCGTTCACGCCCACGGTCCCTCCAAGTGTCGGCTGCGGTGCCGGCCGCCTTTTCGAGTGGCCGCCGCAGGGAGCTGTTTTGCTCTCACCGGCCACTATCGGCCGGTAGCCCGGCCTCGTTAGGTGAGCACCGGGATCCTTCGCCCTGTTTTCTCCGAATTTGAAGGAGAAACGCACCGGGCCGAACGGATTCATGCGGATCGGGGCGGGCCAGCGCGAGTTTCTCCTTCGAATTTGCAAAGGAGACCGAACCAGGTGGTTGGCGGAGGGCTCACAACACCCCGTCCGGGGGTGAAAATTCGGGAAAAACGCTGGCTGTCCCCCGAAATGATGACACCCCAAACCCCCGGAGTGGGGTCTTTTACGCCTAGTTTTCGGCCCCCTGCTCTCACTAGCGTTGAGGGTGTCGCCGAGATCACCGGCGGCACCGACCGACAGGGCCATCGGCTCAGCGGTCAGCCCATCACTTCTTTCGATTCACTCCGGCGCGCCGTCATGCCGGGGTGCTTCGCCATGCCGATTTCCACTCGGCCGACAACGACAGGGTTACCGCGATGAACAAGACAGAGCGCAACACGATGGTGGTTCAGAACCTCCCGCTCGTGGGCTACCTCGTCTCGGAGGTGTGCGCCAAGGCGACGCACCTCAGCCGCGACGACCTGGCCTCGGCCGGTGCCCTCGCTCTCGTCCAGGCGGCCGACGCCTTCGATCCCACCCAGGGTGTGCCGTTCGGCGCCTACGCCCGCACACGCATCATGGGTGCCTTCGCTGACGACATGCGTTCGAGCGACTGGGCCAGCCGCGGCACTCGCAAGCGCATCAAAGAGACGCTCGCCACGCAGGAGACCCTGACCGCCGCCCTCGGCCGCACCCCCAACGTCGATGAGATCGCGTCGTCGCTCGGCGTCGACCGCAAGACGGCGACCGACGCTCTGACCGATGCCGCCCGCACCGTTACGGCCATCGACGAGACCGTCGCCGACCAGCTCGCCGCCGACATCATCCTCCCCGAGGAGACGCTGCTCGAGCAAGAGCGCACCCGCTACCTGCGTGCCGCGGTCGACGCTCTGCCCGAGAAGATGCGCTTCATCATCGACAACGTCTACTTCGGCGACCGCAGCGTCACCGAGGTCGCCGACGAGCTCGGCATCACCCACTCCGCGGTGTCGCAGCAGCGCACCGAGGCCATCCGCCTCCTCCGCGACGGCCTCAACACGCACTATGCCGGCGCAGCCGCCGACGAAACCGCCGAGGTGTCGTACGAGTCGCGCACTGCTCCCGCTCGCCGCGCCGCCTACCTGGCCCGCGTCGCCAGCAACGCGGTCGTCGGCATCGGTACGGCCATGCGCGACAGCGTGCCCGTGCAGCAGACCGCGGCAGCCTCGTAAAAAAACTTTTTCACCGTTCCGCTAACGGACCGGACACCCCCGCCGATAGCTATCCATGTCAGCCCACGGATGGGCGGCAGCACCACACCCCATAAATCACGGAAGAGAGAACCATCATGGGTTTCCAGATCAACAACAACCTCGCGGCGAACAACACCTACCGCAACCTCAACAGCACGCAGGGCGACCTGTCGAAGTCCCTCGAGAAGCTCTCGTCGGGTCTCCGCATCAACCGTGCCGCTGACGATGCTGCGGGTCTCGCCATCTCCGAGGGCCTCAAGTCGCAGGTCGGTGGCCTCACGGTCGCCGCTCGCAACGCTCAGGACGGCATCTCCGTCGTCCAGACGGCTGAAGGTGGACTGACCGAAACGCAGTCGATCCTCCAGCGCATGCGCGACCTCGCTGTTCAGTCCGGTAACGACTCGAACAACGCGACCTCGCGTGCTGCGATCAAGACCGAGACCGACTCCCTCACGACGGAGCTCACTCGCATCTCCGCCTCCACCAACTTCAACGGCATCCAGCTGCTGGACGGCAAGGGTGGCACGGGCGCCGACGGCAAGCTGAGCTTCCAGGTCGGTGCTGGTTCGGACGCGGCCTCGAACACGATCACCGTCGACCTCGCGCCGGCCGACGTGTCGAAGACCGCGACCGCTGTCGGAGCAATCGACCTCTCGACCGCTGCCGGTTCGTCGGCTGCGATCAAGACGATCGACGACGAGATCACCAAGATCTCGACCGCTCGCGCCAGCCTCGGTGCGGTCCAGAACCGCTTCGAGCACGCCATCAACAACACCAACGTCGCCAAGGAGAACCTCACGGCCGCCTCCTCGCGCATCACCGACACCGACATGGCACAGGAGATGGTCAAGTACACACGAGCCAACATCCTCAGCCAGGCCGGCACCGCGATGCTCGCTCAGGCGAACCAGAGCACGCAGGGTGTGCTGAGCCTCCTCCGCTAGTCCCTAGCGAGCCGGTAGCACCACAGCACCACCCATCCGCGGCAGGCGGTGAGGAGAGGAAGTTCGGGTCTTCTCCCCACCCCCGCCGCGGACCACCCCTTTTCGCCCTCATCGCCTAGGAGCAGGTCATGGCAGGACTCGCCGTCGACGGCCTCGTCTCCGGCCTCGACACGACGTCGCTCATCAACTCGCTGATGACCGCTGAGTCGCAGCCCCAGACCCTCCTCAAAGCCAAGGTCACCTCCACCCAGAGCACCATCACGGCGCTCCAGGGTCTCAACTCTCAGGTGGCGGCACTCGCGACCGCCGCGACGTCGGCCAAGTCGGCCACCTCGCTCTCCCTCTTCACGGCGACGAGCTCGTCGACCGCCGCGACGGCAATAGCCGGAACCTCCGCGGCCGCCGGTTCGATCGAGTTCACGGTCGGGTCCGTGGCGCAGGCGAAGACGGGGGTCACGGCGGCCCTCTCGACGTGGCCCGCGGATCCTGCGAAGCTCACCATCGTCTCGGCCTCGGGCAAGTCGTTCAACATCTCGGCCGCATCGACATCGCTCGACGACGTCGTCACCGCCGTCAATGGCTCGGGTTCGGGAGTCAAGGCCGTCAAGGTCTCGTCGGGCACCGCCGCCGACGGCACCGCGCAGTACCGCCTCCAGTTCACGTCGCAGACCACCGGTGTCTCCGGCGGATTCGACGTCTACCAGGGCACCGCCGCCGACGTCGCGTCGGGCACGGCCACCAACCTCCTCACCGCGCCGGGCGCCGCCGTTACCAAGCCCGCGCAGGACGCCAGCGTCACCCTCTGGGCCGGCACCAGCGCCGAGCAGACGGTCACGTCGAGCACCAACACCTTCAGCGACCTGCTTCCCGGGGTCGCCGTCACGGTCAGCAAGATCTCCGCCGATCCGGTCACGATCACGATCGGGCAAGACACCGCCGCCGCGTCGAAAGTGGCCTCGAGTCTCGTCGACGGTCTCAACGGCGTCTTCGGCCTCATTTCGACCAAGAGCGCCATCGTCAACAGCACCGACTCGGCAGGCAAGGCCATCGTGTCGGGCGGACCGTTCACCGGCAACAGCACGATCCGGAGCGCCAACCAGTCGCTCATGGACGCCGCCTCCCTGCCGATCGACGGAAAATCGCCGTCGCAGATCGGCATCAGCATCACCCGCTCGGGCACGCTCGAGTTCGACGCCGACAAGTTCGCCGCAGCCATGGCCGCCGACCCCGCCGGCACCCAGGCGATGTTCTCGACGTTGACCGCCCGTGTCGCCACGGCGGCGAATCAGGTCTCCGACAAATACAACGGCCAGCTGACCAGCGTGATCACCGGCCAGCAGTCGCTCGTCACCTCGATGAGCAAACAGGTCGACGAGTGGGATCTCCGCCTCACCGACCGCCGCGCCTCGCTCGAGAAGCTCTACTCCGCTCTCGAGGTGCAGCTCTCCAACCTCCAGTCGCAGTCGTCGTCGCTCACGTCGTCGCTCGCGAACCTGCCGACCTACAGCTAGGCACGCCATGACCATGACCTTCGGCGCCGCAGCCAAGCAGCGCAACGCCTACGGCCGCGAGGCAGTCCTCTCGGCTACGCCCATCCGGCTCCTCACGATGCTGTACGACCGCCTCCTGCTCGACCTCGGTCGTGCCGAAGCGGCACAGAACCAAGGATCCTGGGCCACCGCCTCTGAGAACCTCGTCCACGCCCAGGCCATCGTCTCCGAGCTCACCACGTCGCTCCGCGTCGAGCTGTGGGAGGGCGGCGTCGAGCTCCAGGCGCTCTACACCTACGTCTCGGTCGCCCTCGTCAATGCCAACGTCCACCGCGACGTCGCGCTCACGCGCGAGAGCATCGTGCTGCTCGAGCCGCTCCGGCAGGCCTGGCACGAAGCCGCCGCGCTCGTTCCCGCCGCACCGGCCGCCTTCGGCGGGAGCCTCGGCGTTGCCTAGGTCGGACGAGACCCGCGCCGCCTGGCTCGAGGCGCTCGCCGAGATGGAAGCCGTCGCCGGCGCTTCGGGTGACGGTACCTTCGTGCCCCCTCGCACCCTGGCCCGGCCCGTCGCCGACCTCGGACCCCTCCCGGCCGAGCTCGCCGACCGTGCCCGCGAGGTGCAGCGGGCGCAGAAGTCGGCCATCGAGCGCGTGCTCGAGGCGCGCCGATCGGTGTCGAAGCACCTGGCGGCGCTGCGGTCGGTGCCGCCTGCGCGCGAGACCGATCGGGCTGTCTACCTCGACGCAACCGGCTAGCCCCTTTTGGCGCGACGCGGGTCGCAGAGCCGGGCCTGCGACAAGCTCCGGCCGTCCGGCTTTGCGACCCGCGCCGCGCCCGCCTCTGTGGCGACCCGGCCGGCAAATTTGAGAGCGATCCGAAGCGGGCCGCTATATCTGCGTGCAACGGGTGTGACTGAGAGGCCGGATCGCTCTCAAATTGGCAGGGCGACTCGGCAAATAGGATGGACGCATGGACTGGACGACGCTGTGGATGCAGATCGTGTCGCTCGCGATCGCCCTCATCAATTCGCAGCTCGCCCGCAGTAAGGGCCGTTCCGGCATCGTCTGGTTCTTCGTGTCACTCCCGCTTGGGCTGCTGGCGACCGTGCTCATTCTGGTGTGGCCGCGCCCACGGCAGAGCTACTTTCAGGCGCTGCGGGCGGGCTGGTCGAAGTCGGCTAGGTGACTAGCCGGTTAGCGTCCGCCTGCAAATTTGAGAGTGATGTGCGGCGACGCGCCCGCAATCGCGGCAACAGGTGGGACTGAGCGGCCGGATCGCTCTCAAATTAGCGGCCGGGGGCGGCAGGCGAGCGACCCAGGAGGCCCGGCCCGAGCGAGAACTAGCGGCGCGTCGACCAGAGCGACACGGCCACCAGCACGGGTTGGAAGACGAGGCGCACGGCGCGCTTGCGGTCGGTGTCGAGCCCGAACGCGTCGGTGCGCGTGACGAGCTGCGAGATGTTGCCAGGGAAGATCGCGGTGAAGAAGGTCGCCGCGAGGTTGCCGACGGTGTTGCGCTTGACGCCGGAGACGAGCGCTGCGCCGAGCGCGATCTCGACGACGCCGGAGGCCAGCACGACCTGGTCTTCGGTGAGGGGCGTCTTGGCGGTGAGCCAGGTGGGCACCTGGGCGCGGAACGCCTCGCGCGCCGAAGTGAGGTGGGTGGTGCCGGCGAAGACGAGGGCGCCACCGAGGGCGAGACGGGCGAGGGTGCGGGGAACAGACATGCAGACAATTCTGCCGCACACCACGCGACGCCTAGCAAACCGCGCGCGCTGCCAGCCCAGCCCCGGCCATCTAGCCCCGGCCCATCGAGCCCCAGCCAACCCGGCCCCCGACCACCCTGACCCCCGAAGACGGGGGCGTCTGAATCCGCAGACCTCCTAACGCCGCCCCGGCCCGAGTCGATAGAGCAACGTGAGCACGGATCGCTCACTCCTCAGGCCACGGATCGGCCGCCTCTCCCTGCTACTTGCGAAGCGAGCAGACGTGCTGGAATCCGTGACCTCCCGAGCTCTCGAAAGTGCCCTCGACGGCCTTTCGATGCGCCAGAAGGCGATCTCGAACAACATCGCCAACATCAATACCCCCGGCTACACGGCCGAGCGGGTGTCGTTCGAGGACGCGTTGAAGGCCAGCGTCGAGAAGGGCAACGGAGCGACGACCGCCACGATGGCCCGCTCGCTCGAGCCCACCAACGAGAACGGCAACAACGTCAATCTCGACACCGAGACCCTCAGCAACACGACCACCGTGCTGCAGTACCAGTTCGCCGCGCAGGCCGAGAACAACGTCATCACCAGCGTCCGCGCCGCCCTGAGGACCAGCTGATGGGCATGTTCGACGCGATCGGTATCGCGAGCACCGGCCTCACCGTCCACCGCAAGTGGATGGACGCCATCTCCGACAACATCGCCAACGTCAACACCGTCAAACCGATGTCGGGCGCCGCTTTCCAGGCGCGCTACGTCGAGGTGCAGGAGGGCGAGGGCGTCTCGGGCGTCTACGTCAAGGCGGCCGCGTTCGGTTCGGCCGAGGGCCGGGTCACGTACTCGCCCGACGACCCGCAGGCGGACAAAGACGGCTATGTGCGCATGCCCGACATCGACCTCGGCACGCAGATGGCCGACCTGATCATGGCCCAGCGCGGCTACCAAGCGAATGCAGCGGTCGTCGACCGCGCCAAGACGAGCTACGAAGCAGCTCTCCAGATCGGACGCAACTAATGCCCATCTACCCCGTCTCCGGGACTTTCCCGACCGGCTCGACCGCCCTCAACTCCGGTGTCGGCTCCGTCGGCGCCACGCAGGACGCCTCGGCGATCAACGGCCTCGACGCCACCCCCACCACGGGCGCCTCGAGCTTCGGCAACGTCATCGACGGCCTGCAGTCGCTGCAGGGCCAGTCGCAGGATCTCGCGGTCAAGGCCGTCACCGGGTCGCTCGACGACGTCCACACCGCCACGATCGCCGCCACGCGTGCCCAGGTCACGATGGAACTCGTCGCGGCCGTCCGTAACAAGGGCGTCGACGCGTTCAACGAGATCATGAGGATGCAGGCCTGATGCCCCCCGCTCTCCGCTCCATGCTCACCGGCCTCTCCGACCGGATCAAGGCGTTCACCGTCGCCCAGCGCACGCTCGCGATCATCGGCGTCGCCGTGCTCGTGCTCGGCTCCGTCGCCCTCACGTCGTTCCTCACGAAGCCGTCGTACACGCCGCTGTTCACCGGCCTCGCCGCGACCGACGCCTCGGCCGTGGTCGACCAGCTCACCACCGACGGCGTTCCGTACCAGCTCACCGACGGCGGATCCACGATCCTCGTGCCGCAGTCGCAGGTCTACTCGGAGCGCCTTAAGGCCGCGTCGGCAGGCCTCCCCGCCGACAACACCGGCGGTTACTCGCTGCTCGACACCATGGGCGTCACCTCGTCGGAGTTCCAGCAGAACGTCACCTACAAGCGCGCGATCGAGGGCGAGCTCGCCAAGACGATCGGCGCCATGGACGGCGTCCAGGCGGCGAGCGTGCAGCTCGCGATCCCGCAGGAGACCGTCTTCGCGGAGAACACCAAGGATCCCACCGCTTCCGTGTTCGTCCAGGCCAAGTCGGGTGTCACCCTGTCGACCGACCAGGTCGACGCGATCGTCCACCTGACCAGTGCCTCCATCGAGGGCATGAAGCCGACCGACGTCTCGGTCGTCGACTCGAAGGGCGTCGTTCTCTCGGCGGTCGGCACGGGCACCACGGGCAACTCGTCGCAGCAGTCGAGCGACTACGAGAGCCGCGTGCAGGCGAGCGTCCAGGCGATGCTCGACAAGGTGCTGGGCGCCGGCAACTCGACGGTCGTCGTCGCGGCCGACATGAACCAGTCATCGGGCACGAAGGTGTCGGAGTCGTACGCCGACCCGACGGGCGGGGCGCAGCCCCTCAGCGAGTCGAGCACCAAGGAGTCGTATGCGGGAGACGGCGCTGCCGGATCCTCGGGGACGACCGGTGTGCTCGGACCCGACAACATCGCCGTCCCGAGCGGGTCGGCCACGTCGGGAACCTCGTCGGCCAGCGGCAACGGCTACGTCAACGAGTCGGCCACCAAGAACAACGCCGTCGACAAGACCACCGAGACCACGAACATCCCCGCCGGTCAGCTGAACAAGCAGACCATCTCGGTTGCCCTGAACAGCTCGATCGCCGGCTCGCAGAACCTCACCGCGATCTCGGACCTCGTGTCGAAGGCCGCGGGCGTCGACACCAAGCGCGGCGACTCGGTCAGCGTGCAGGCCGTGTCGTTCGACACCTCGGGCGCGAAGGCCGCCGCCGCCGCGCTGAAGGCCGCCGACGCGCAGGCCGCCAGCGACAGCATGTGGGCGACCATCCGCACCGTCGGAACGATCGCCGCCATCGCGATCCCGCTGCTCATCGCGCTGTTCCTGCTGACCCGCAAGGGCCGCAAGCAGGAGCGCGAAGACATCGACCTCGGCGAGATCTCGTCGGTCGCCGGCACCTGGCCGGGCGAGGCCGAGACCCAGTCGATGGCTCTCGCCGACGCCGAGCGCCGCCGTCTCGAAGCCCTCTCGGCGAGCAACGCCCCGACCGTGCAGCTGCCCTCACTCGCCCCCGAGGGCGCCACGATGGAGCGCAAGCGCGCCGAGATCGACGCCCTCGCGGCCAGCGACCCCGACCGCACGGCCGAGCTCCTCCGCGGCATGCTCGAAGACAAGCAGACCGTATGAGCTCCGCAGTCAAGCCGGTCGAGCTGACCGGGGCGCAGAAGGTCGCCGTGATCCTCATGCAGATGGATCAGACGCGTGCCGCCACGGTCATGCAGAAGTTCAACGAGACCGAGGCCGACGAGATCACCGCCGAGCTGGTCAAGATGCGTCGCGTCGAGTCGAGCGTCGCCGATACGGCCGTGGGCGAATTCCACGAGCTGTCGACACAGGGCCGCGTGACCCGTCGTGGCGGCCGCGACTTCGCGGTCGGGCTGCTCGAGGCCTCGTTCGGATCGGAGCGCGCCGCCGGCGTCATGGAGCGTCTCGCCTCGTCGATGGCGGGCAAGTCGTTCGAGTTCCTCGACGCCGCCGACTCCGGTCAGCTGCTCACCCTGCTCGACAGCGAGCTGCCGCAGACCATCGCGCTCGTGCTCGCGCACCTGAAGGCCGACCAGGCCTCCGCGGTGCTCGTCGGGCTCGACGTCTCGCTCCGCACCGACGTCGCCCAGGCCATCGCCACCATGGGCACCGCGACCCCGGAGGCCGTCGGCATCGTCGCCCAGACGCTGAAGGTGCGCGCCGGCGCGGTCGTCGCGCCTCGCGAGCAGGTCGAGGCCGTCGGCGGCATCCAGCCGCTGGTCGAGATCATCAACCGCTCCGACGCCGCGACCGAACGGATCCTCCTCGAGGGTCTGGAGGCGCGGGATCCTGCGCTCGCCGAAGAGGTGCGCTCGCGCATGCTCACCTTTGTCGACATCGTCAAGCTCGACCCGCGCGACGTTCAGCAGGTGCTGCGCGGCATCGACGCCGCCGTGCTCGCGATCGCCATGAAGGGCGCGCCCGAGGCCGTCACCGAGGTCATCCGCGGCAACGTCTCGGAGCGCAACCGGGAGCTGCTCGACGACGAGATCCGCGCCGCCGGCCCCGTCCGTCTGTCGCAGGTCGAAGAGGCCCGCGCCTCGGTGGTCAGCGCGATCCGCGAACTCGAGGCCCAGGGCGCGATCACCGTGCAGCGCGGCGACGAGGAGGCCCTCGTTGAGTAGCGACACCCTGTTCACCCGCGTCGCGTTCCCCGTGCTCCGCAACCCGCTCTCGGCGGCCCGCGAAGACGAGGCCGCCCAGCGCGGCGAGGCCGCCGGGTACGCGGCGGGGCTCCGTGCCGCCGCGGCCGAGACCGCCGCCCTCCGCGAGGCGCTCGCCGCCGAGCAGGCCGCCGTGATCGCCCACGCGAACGCCCGCGCCGATGCCGCCATCGCCGTGCTCCACGCGGCCACCGGCGCCATCGACGCGCGTCAGGCGGCCCTCCGCACCGAGGTGCAGCAGACCCTCCTCGCCACCTCCCTCCAGCTCGCCACCGCCGTGATCGGCTACGAGCTCGAGACGAACCCCGAGTCGACCGTCGTCGCCGCGCTCACCCGCGCGCTCGCCGAGGTCGACCCGGCCGATGTCGTCTCGGTGCGCCTCAACCCCGCCGACCTCTCACTCCTCGACGGGCAGGGCGATGCGCTCGGCGTGCACCTCGTGGCAGACGCCTCTCTCGCTCGCGGTGACGCCCGCGCCGACCTCACCGCCGGGTTCATCGACGCCACGCTCGGCTCGGCGCTCGACCGTGCCCGCCACGAACTGCTCGGGGGCGCCGCGTGACCTTCGCCGCGTCGACCCTCCTCGCCCCCTCGCTCGACGTCGCCGCCCAGGTGCGTGCGGCCTCGCGTGCGGCGCGCCCGCTGCGCGTCGGCGTCGTGTCGAGCGTCGTCGGCCTGGGCCTCGGCGTGACGGGCCTCGACTCCGCTCTCGGCGAGGTCGTCGCGGTGGGCGAACCGTTCGTCGATGCGTCCGGCCAGCGTGTCGAGCGCCTGGCCGAGGTCGTCGCAGCGACGGCCGACGGGGTGCGCTGCATGCCGCTCGGTCCGCTCACGGGTGTTCGCGCCGGAATGGCCGTGCGCCCGACGGGTCGCCCGATCCTCGTCCCCACCGGCCGCGGCCTCTTCGGTCGCGTGATCGACGGACTCGGCCGTCCTCTCGACGGCAAGGGCCCGCTCGACTTCGACGAGCTCGTCTCGATCGACCACGCGACCCCGAACTCGATGCAGCGCGCCCGCATCGACACGCCCCTCCAGCTCGGCGTCCGCGCGCTCGACACCCTCACCACGGCCGGTCGCGGACAGCGCCTCGGTCTCTTCGCGGGCTCCGGCGTCGGCAAGTCGTCGCTCCTGTCGATGATCGCCCGCGGCACCGACGCCGAGGTCAGTGTCATCGCCCTCATCGGCGAGCGCGGCCGTGAGGTGCGCGAGTTCCTCGAAGACGACCTCGGCCCCGAAGGGCTCGCCCGCTCCGTCGTCGTCGTGTCGACCTCCGACGAGCCCGCCCTCATGCGCCTTCGCGCCGCGTTCGCCGCCACCCGCATCGCCGAGTCGTTCCGCGACGGCGGCTCCGACGTCGTTCTGATGATGGACTCGCTGACCCGCGTCGCCATGGCTCAGCGCGAGATCGGACTCTCCGTCGGCGAACCTCCCGCCACCCGGGGCTACCCGCCGTCGACGTTCTCGACGCTCGCGAACCTCCTGGAGCGCGCCGGCACCGACGTCACCGGCTCGGTCACCGGCCTCTACACGGTGCTCGTCGACGGCGACGACCACAACGAGCCCATCGCCGATGCCGCCCGCTCGATCCTCGACGGCCACGTCGTGCTCGACCGGAAGCTGGCCGTCACCGGGCACTTCCCGTCGATCGATGTGCTCGGCTCGATCTCGCGCGTCGCGTCGAAGGTCATCTCGCGCGAGCAGTCCGCCGCCGCCAAGCACCTCCGCACCGTCATGGCCGCTCGCAAGTCGGCGCAGGATCTCATCGACGTCGGCGCGTACCAGCCGGGCACCAACCCGCTCGTCGATGCGGCGGTGGCCCACCAGGGCGAGATCGACGCGTTCCTGCAGCAGAGCATGGACGACCAGACGCCCGCGGCAGACGCGTGGGCGAGGCTGGAACGGCTCGCTCGGATCCTCGGCGGTGCCCTGTGAAGCAGTTCTCTCTCGCCGGGCTGCTCCGCGTCCGTCACGCCCAGCAGCAGAAGGCGCTCGCCGAGCTGTCGGAGGCGAACCGAAGGATCCGCGACGTCGCCGAACGCCGTGCCCGTGTGGAGCGCACTCTCGTCGACGCCGCCGGCTCCAAATCCATCGTCACCGATGCGGCCACCCTCATCGCGGTGGCCGCGGCACGCGCCTCGACCCGCAGCATGATCGCCGAGCTCGACGCCGTCGCCGACGCGCACCGGATCGAGGCGGCCGAGGCGCAGTCCGAGTTCAACGGGGCCCGGGCCCGGTCGATCGCCCTGGAGAAGCTCGAGGAGCGACACAACGCGCTCGCCCTCGCCGAGGAGCTCCGCGACGAGCAGCTCGCGCTCGACGAGATCGCCTCGAACAACCACAGTCCTAGTCAGTTCACCGCCCGTGAGGGGGAGCAGTCATGAGCGTCACGGACGTGATGACCCGGATCTCGCAGATCCAGAGCACCATCGCCCAGATCCAGTCGGGGGAGTTCTCCACCTCGTCGAGCACGTCGTCGACCGACAGCGCGTCGACGTTCGCGTCGGCGCTGGCGTCGGCCAACGCCACCACCGGCACGACGGGTGCAACCGGAGCGGCAGCAGCGACGTCCGCGGCCTCCACGACCGGCCTCGATTCGACAGCTGGCACGAAGGCGACCCCTGCCAGCCCGACCGGCGGCCTCGTCGACAACGGCGTCACCGGCGACGACATCGTCGCCGACGCCAAAAAGTACCTCGGCGTGCCCTACGTCTTCGGCGGCACCACGACCTCCGGCATGGACTGCTCGGGCCTCGTCCAGACCGTCTTCAAAGACCTCGGAATCACCATGCCGCGCGTGGTGCCCGACCAGGCCGAGATGGGCGTCAAAATCCCCGATCTCGCCCACGCCAAGGCCGGCGACCTCATCAGCACCAAAGACGGCGGCCACATCGTCATCTATCTCGGCGACGGCAAGATCCTGCACGCGCCCCGACCCGGCAAGGACGTCCGCATCATCGACAACTACCTCAAAGACAGCGACATCGGCGAAATCCGGCGCATCGTGCCGTCGACCGCATCGGCGTCGGTGTCGGCGGCGTCGACCGCGAAGGCGACCGGTTCGCAGTCCGACCTCGTCACGGCGGCCCTCCAGCAGCTCATGGCATCCGGAGCCTCCGCGTGAGCCCCGCCGTCGCCGACCTGCTCGGAGCGCGCCCCGCCTCGTCGCCGTCCATGCCCTCGCGGTCGTCCGGTTCGCCCGCCTCGGCGTCCGCCTTCGGCGACGCGATGCACGCGCAGGATCCCACGGCTCCCGCCCGCGAGCCCGTCGCGCCCCGCACCGCTGCCGCGCGTTCGCCGCAGCGCGACACCCGCGACCCGTCGTCGCAGGGCGGCTCCGGTTCCGACACGACGCCTGCCGACGCTGCGAGCCCTGCCGCTGCCGCCGCTCCGGTGGTGGATGCCTCGGCGGCCCCGGCCTCGCCCGTGTCTGGCGTGTCCCTGTCTGCCGTGCCCCTGACCGGCCTGCCCCTTCCCGCGCTTTCGCTCGTCGCGGCACTTCAGCCGTCGGCCGTGCCCTGTTCTGCCGCGACCACGTCGGCTGCGACCGCGCCGGGCGCGACCCTACCGGCCATGCTGACAGCTCAGTCCTCGCTCGTCACTGTCACTGCCACTGCCACTGCCACTGCCACTGCCACGGCCACGGCCGCAGCACAGCTCGGCGGCGCGCTGGCCGAACCCGCCTCCGCCGTGGCCGTGTCGCCATCCCTGGTCGCACCGACGCCGACGGCCACCTCGTCGGCGGCGTCCGCTCCGGTGGCACCATCGGCAGTAGCACCAACTGCCGGCCTCGCCCCGGCTGCCATCGCCGCGGCGCCGGTCGACCCGGCCGCGCCCGCCACGGCCCTGCCCTCGGCGTCGCAGCTGCCAGCCGCGCTGGTCGCCGGCACGACGCCCCCTAGCTCGAGCATGCGCCCCACATCGGAGTCGACGACCGCGGCCGCCAGCGGTGACGCGAAGTCCAGCTCGGCCACCGGGCTCGCGGCGGGCGCGACCGCCGCTGCGCCGACTACTCCGGGGCAGGCCACCGCAGCGCCTGCCACCGCAGCGCCTGCCACCGCAGCGCCGACTACTGCAGTCCCGACCACCGCAGCGACGACCACCGGCCCGGCAGCCGCCGTCCAGCCGGCTGCCACTCAGCCCGCTTCCCCGGCCCTCGCGTCATCCGTCGCAGCGGCGTCGGGCGCGGCGAGTGCTCCGACGGCGGCCACCACGCCGATCGTTCGCACCGTCGTCGCACCCGCCCTCGACACCGAGCCGCCTGCCGCCGCACCGTCCGGTGCTACCGCGACCGCGGCGCAGCCGACCGTCCCCGACACTGCCGCGGCCTTCGCCGCTGTCCAGGCGCCGCAGGCCCCCGCCCCGGCCGCGACCACGACCGCCACCCCGGTCGCCGCAGCCCCGGCCCAACCGGCGACCCCTCTGCACACCCAGCTCGCCCGGCCGGTCTTCACGCTCGCGGCCGCGGGTCACGGCGAGCACGTCGTGACCGTGCAGGTCAGCCCCGACGCCCTCGGGCCGGTCACCGTCCGAGCCCACGTGGGTGCGGAGGGGATGAGGGTCGAGCTGTTCGCGCAGTCGGACGCCGGTCGAGAGGCGGTCCGCGGGATCCTCGGCGACCTCCGCCGCGACCTGCAGTCCGCCGGTGTCTCGTCGACCGTCGACCTGTCGAGCCAGAACCAGCCGCAGCAGGGTCAGAGCGCCCTCGGGCAGGGTCAGGGCCAGAGCCAGGCCGGCCGCGTCCCGCGCACTGACGGATCGGCGACACCTGCCGATAGTGAGAACGAAGAGTCTCCGTCGAGCGCACCTCGTGTGCACTCGACCTCCGCCACCTCCATCGACGTGATGGCCTGAAAGGACTGAACGAATGGCACTCGAAGGCATCACCGGCACGGTTACGACAAGCGTGCCCGCCTCCACCACCGCGACGTCCCGTGCGCCCAAGCAGTCGATGGACAGCGAGATGTTCCTGCAGCTGCTGGTCTCGCAGCTGAAGAACCAGGATCCCTCCAGCCCGATGGACACCAACGCCATGATCAGCCAGACCACTCAGCTGGCGATGATGGAGCAGGTCACCAACAACACGACCACCGGCAACGAGAACTTCTCGCTGCAGATGCGCATCTCGGCGGCGAACCTCGTCGGCAAGCAGGTCACCTACGACGACGGGACCGGCACGCAGGTGTCGGGCACGGCCTCGTCGGTCTCGTTCACGGGCACGGTTCCGACCGTCAGCGTCGGCGGCAAAGACATCCCGCTCGACTCGATCTCGGGCATCGTCGACAAGACCTCCGCGGCGGCCACCACGCCGTAGACCCCCTTCTCAGTCGCGAGCGACGACCTCGACCAGCGACGCGCGACCGGCGGCCTCAGGGCCCCGGCGCCACAGACACCGAACACGACGGCTGCCACGGATGGCGACCGGCTTCACGGCCACGGAAGGCCGCACCACTTCACACTTCCTTCCTCCCTCTTTCTTCTCGAAAGGCATCCGCCATGCTCCGCTCGCTCTACTCCGGCATCGCCGGCCTCCGCGCACACCAGACCATGCTCGACGTCACCGGCAACAACATCGCCAACGTCAACACGGTCGGCTTCAAGGCGTCGTCGACGGTGTTCCAAGACACCCTGTCGCAGATCACCCACGGCGCCGGCGGCGCCCAGGAGGGCCTCGGCGGCACGAACCCGGCGCAGGTCGGCCTCGGCGTTCAGGTCGCCGGCATCACCACCAACTTCTCGCAGGGTTCTGCCCAGGCCACCGGCAAGGCGACCGACCTGATGATCTCGGGCGACGGATTCTTCGTCACCCGCAACGGCAACGAGAGCGTCTACACCCGGGCCGGCTCGTTCGACTTCGACAGCCAGGGCCGCCTCACCACCACCGACGGCAAGATCGTGCAGGGTTACCCGGCGACCGACGGCGTCGTCAACACCAACGGCGGTCTCGCCGACATCATGCTCCCGGTCGGCGCGACGTCGGCCGCGCAGGAGACGACCACCGCGAAGGTCGCCGGCAACCTCCCGGGCGACGCGGCCAACGGCACCGTCATCACCCGCGACGTCGACATCTACGACAAGAAGGGCACGAAGCACACGCTGACGCTCGACTACACGAAGACGACGGCCGGGTGGAGCGTTGCCGGAACCGACGGCCAGGGCAACACCGGCACCACGAACCTCGCCTTCGTCAACGGCAAGCAGACCACCTCCGGCTCGCTGACGGTCGGCGACATCACCGCCGACATGTCGAGCCTCACCGGCTTCGCCACCCTCTCGACTGCCGCGATCTCCGACGTCGATGGTCGCCAGGCCGGAACGCTGAACGGCTACACCATCTCGGCCGACGGAACGCTCATCGGATCCTTCTCGAATGGCACCACCTCGAAGCTCGGCCAGCTCGCCCTCGCCACCTTCACCAACCCCGCCGGCCTCGAGAAGGTCGGCAACTCTGGCTACGTCGTGTCGTCGAACTCGGGAGCACGCACCCTCGGCGCCCCCGGGCAGCCCGGTCGCGGTGCGCTCGCCGGCGGCACCCTCGAGATGTCGAACGTCGACCTGTCGCAGGAGTTCACGAACCTGATCGTCGCCCAGCGCGGCTTCCAGGCGAACGCCCGCATCATCACCACCTCCGACGAGGTGCTCCAGGAGCTCACGAACCTGAAGCGCTAGCCGCTTCCGCTCGGGTGGATCCTGCGGGCACCGAGTGTTCAAGGATTGCGGGTGTTTCGGCTCGGTCACCCGCAAATGGCGGATACCCGCAGCACGCGTTTCGGACTTCGAACCTCAGGATCCGACTTGGCAGGGCACGTCTGGAAAGTCAGGTTGGTCGTGTGCCCGCGGACTGGGCCCGGCGTCGACGTCGCACGTTGGCTCCGGTCCAGAGACCACCGGCGACGAAACCGGCGGCCCAGAGGCCGCGTGCAGTCACTTCGAGCCAGCCCGGAACATCGGCGAGGTAGACCGCAGACCACGCGCCGAGCCACACGATTGTCATTGGGAACGGAACAAGCGGGTGCTTGAAAAAACGTGCCATCAGACGCACTTGGCACCACATTTTGTTTCGAACACCCATACCTTGAGGGCGCGGTTGTTCGAGCAGACGCCGTATTTGGTCAACGAAGTCGCCGCGACGAGCCCGACCGCCGAGGCCACGACGCATCCAGCAGGCCCCGTTGCGAAGCAGATACCAGTGACGACGGCAGCTACTCCACCGCCGATAATCAGGCTCTGGTCCCAGTTATTGAACTTGACCCAGAGTCCGTACTTGTCCGAACCGGCCCAGATGCGGGACTCCGCTTCCGTCGGCTCGGCAATTTTGACGTCTGATCCTCCGCCTAGCTGCAAGGTGCTTACCAAGCGACCGTCGCTATCGCGACGTTGCTCGGTGATGATGCCGGATGCCTTCAACTGCTCGACACCTTCACGCATCTGACTGCGGCTCAGCTGCACCTCCTGCATGGTTGAGGTGGTCCGGGCAGAACGAGCGGGGGCACTTGCCTGGGCCATGGAAGGGAGGCTGACGCTGGCTGCAACACTCAGCGTGACTACACAGACGCTCAAGGCTCTTCTACGGACAATCATGTTTTTCTCCTTTGAAATACTGACATTTCGAGGGTCGCATTAAGAGTGTGACCGTCGCAAGCCTCAGCTGAGCCCTCTGGGTTTGGATGCGGATCAGTACGAAGGAAAAGCGGCCTCCGCGCGACGGGAACATCTGTATCCGGGTGCCCCGGTTCAGATTTTTCCTTAATTTCGCCGAAACGATCTGCAAAACCCGCACGACCACCTAACGCACCCCCGCCCCCGGCCGATAGTGGGTAGTGAGCAGCACAGGACGTGCGCTCCCCGGAGCACGGATGCGCCGGGAGACACAGACCTAGGACGGGCCGATGATCGTCGTCACACGACTCAATGACAGTCAGTTCGCGATCAATCCCGACTTGATCGAGCGAATCCACGAAACCCCCGACACCACCCTCGTGATGGTGGACGGCGCGAAGTTCATCGTGACCGAGACGATGGCCGAGGTCATCGACCTGGTCGCCCGGTACCGCTCGCGCATCGTCGCCCTCGCCTACGACGACCAGCCCGTCGCGCAACCTGTCGCCCGCCAAGCCGCGCAGCCTGTCGCCCGCCCGGTCGCACAGGCCGCAGCCGCCAGGAGCTCCGCCACCCGCCCCGCCCTCGGCCTCGTGACCGCCGGCGCGTTCGAGCAGAACGGCGGTCGCTGACATGGATCCCGCACTCCTCATCGGCGCGGTTCTCGCGTTCGGCGCCCTCGTCGGCATGATGACGATCGAGCACGTCTCGATCATGTCGATCTTCTTGCCGGGGCCGCTGCTGCTGGTCTTCGGCACGACGCTCGGCGTCGGCATCGCCTCGGGCGCCCTCAAAGACGCCATCAACTCGTTCAAGATCATCCTCCCGTCGATCCTCGCCAAGAAGGCGAACCCGGCGAAGTCGATCGACGAGCTCGTCGCCATCTCGGAGAAGGCCAGGGCAAACGGCCTCCTCGCTCTCGAGCAGGAGGCGGAGGGCGTCGATGATCCCTTCCTCAAGGGCGCGCTGCAGAGCGTGGCCGACGGCACCGACGCCGACGAGCTGCGCGAGCTGCTCGAAGACGAGATCCAGGGCCGCACGGCTCAGGCCCGCCAGGGTGCGAAGTTCTTCATGAGCATGGGCGGTTACGCCCCCACCGTCGGAATCATCGGCACGGTCGTCTCGCTGACCCACGTGCTCGAGAACCTCTCCTCGCCCGATGAACTCGGCCCGCTGATCGCCTCGGCGTTCATCGCGACCCTGTGGGGCCTCATCAGCGCCAACCTGATGTGGCTGCCCCTGGCCGGCCGCGTCAAGCGCATGATGGAGCTCGAGGTCACCCGCATGACCCTGCTCATGGAGGGCGTCCTCGCCATCCAGGAGGGCACGCAGCCCCGCCTCCTCGGTGCCCGTCTCCGCGCGATGGTGCCGAAGGTCGACCTGCCCGCCGAGGGCAAGACCGTCAAGTCGACGAAGGTCGGCGACAAGGAAGACATCGCGGCATGAGTGCCCGCCGCAAGAAGGCTCACGCTGAGGAGCACGGCGACGATCATCCCGACGAGCGCTGGATGGCCTCGTACATGGACATGATCACCGTGCTCATGTGCCTGTTCATCGTGCTGTTCGCGATGTCGAGCGTCGATGCCAACAAGTTCGCCGCCCTCAAGGAGTCGCTCGCCACCGGCTTCGGCCAGACCAAGTCCGAGACGGTCGACACCGCCTCCGGCACGATCGTCAAGGCCGCCGACGCCACCAAGGAGGGCGAGGGCTACTCCGCCTCCAAGACCGACGCCAAGACGGCGACGGCGGCGAGCGGCACCGACTCCACGAACAGCGATGCCGCAGGATCCGGCCAGGCCGCCGCGAAGGCCGCCGCCGCCATCCCTCAGACCAAGGCTCAGCAGAAGGCCAACACGAAAGCCGCCACCGCCGAGGTCGACGACCTGACCGTGATCAAGAAGGCGATCGCCGCGAAGCTCGCGCAGAAGGGCCTGTCGAAAGACGTCGAGTTCGCGATCACCTCGCGAGGCCTCACCGTCCGGCTCGTCGGCTCGGAGACGTTCTTCGGCTCGAACTCGGCCGACCTCTCGGGCACCGCCAAGCGGGTGATGGACGCGATCGCACCGGTCTTGAAGACCGCGAGCCACAGTGTCTCGGTCGAGGGCCACGCCGACTCGCGAGCGTCGACGGCGCCGTATGCCACCAACTGGGAGCTCTCGGCGTCACGGGCCACCGCGGTGCTGCGCGACCTCGTCGAGCGCGGGGGGATGCCGGGCGAGAGGATCCAGTCGGTCGGCTTCGGATCCACGAGGCCCCTCGCGAAGGGTGACTCGGACGCCGACCTGGCGAAGAACCGGCGCGTCGACATCGTGGTCCTGTCGAACCAGAAAGACGAGGTCAACGCGCTGATCCCGAAGATCGCAGCGGCCGAGGCGGCGGCCACGGGAACCGCGCCCACGGCGTCGAAGACGACGGAGTCGACCACCGAGCAGAAGGCGACGTCCACCGAGGCCGAGGGCGGTCATTAGCTCACTCGGCGAGATAATTCACAATCGTGGCTAACGCCCGGCGCGGTCCGGCCGATAAGGGTTTACGTGACCCTCCTCGATCAGACCGCCCCGAGCGTGCTCAAGCCTGCGCCCACGCGCACCGGCTCCGCCCGTTCGATCGAGGTGTACGACTTCCGTCGACCGACGACGCTGGCCCGTGAGCACTCGCGCGTGCTCGAGCTCGGCTTCGAGACGTTCGCCCGCCAGTGGGGCACGCAGCTCACCGCCAAGGTGCGCGTGCTCTCGCAGGTCACCTGCGACCAGGTCGAGATGACGACCTACGACGACTTCGCCGCGTCGCTCCCGGCGACCACGGCGATGGTGCTCTGCCCCCTCGAGGGCGTCAGCGCGAAAGCCGTCATCCAGTTCTCATCGGCGGCCGCCCTCGGCTGGGTCACTCACATGCTGGGCGGCAACACGCACGCCTCGACCGTGCTGCCCGAGCGCAAGTTCACGCCTATCGAGCAGGCCCTCGTGCGCCGCCTGATGGACGACGCGCTCGAAGACCTCCGCTACTCGCTCGGATCCCTCCTCGTCACCCCGATCTCGGTGGGCGGGTTCCAGTACAACTCGCAGTTCGCCCAGGCCGCCGCGAAGAGCGACCTCATGATCGTCGCCTCGTTCGAGATCCGCGTCGGCGAGCTCGCCACCCCGGCCACCCTCGCACTGCCCGCCGAGATCCTCCTCCCGCAGCTCGGCGAGACGAACCCGACCTCGACGGCGCAGAACTCCAGCGAGCTCATCGACGCCCAGCTGGCTTCCGTGCCGGTCGACGTCGCCCTCCAGTTCCTCCCGGCGCAGATGCGCCCGACCGCCGTCCTCGACCTCGCGGTCGGCGACCTCATCTCCCTGCCGCACCCCGCGCACCGCCCGCTCGACATGACCGTCGGCGGCATCTCCGTCGGTCGCGCGGCCGTCGGCGCCAACGGCTCGCGCCTCGCCGGCATCATCGTCACCACCGAAGAGAGACTCGCATGACCCCGACCGTCACCGCCCTGCACGCCAGCGCGGCGAAGGCCCTCGCCGGCCTCCTGCCCTCGAGCGTTCCGCTCACGACGCAGATCGTCCAGTCCGCCCCCTACGGTGCCCTCGCCGAGGCCGTCACCGCGACGTTCGTCGGCGACGTGTCGGCCGACTTCGCCCTCGTCCACACCGACGCCTCGGGCATCGCCCCGGCAGGCCTGAACGCCAGCGACCTGCTCCGTCCCGCCCTCGAGGGAGCCGCGAACGCCCTCGGCGCCGGCGTGCTCGGCGACGTCCGCCAGGAAGACGCGCAGGCGCTCGCCGCCGACCCCGACAGCATCCTCTTCGAGCTCACCGACGCCGGTCGCCCGGCCGGCTGGTTCGTCGTCCGCATCCGCGAGTTCGGCGCCGTCAACCCGGGGCAAGGATCCACAGCGGTCCCGTTCCAGGGATCGGTCGCCGACAAGCTCGGCCGCATCAACAACGTCGAGATGGCGTTGACCGTCGAGATCGGTCGCACCCGCATGTCGGTCCGCGACGTGCTCGGCCTCGAGCCCGGTGCCGTCATCGAGCTCGACCGCTCCGCGGGCGCCCCGGCCGACGTGCTCCTCAACGGCCGCCTCATCGCCCACGGCGAGGTCGTCGTCGTCGACCAGGACTACGCCGTCCGCATCACCCAGATCCTCGACCTCGCGGACGGGCAGAACTGACCCGTGGACACCCTCTTCCTGGCCCTTCGGGTCGTCATCTCCCTCGCCGCGGTGCTGGGCCTCCTCTGGGCTATCCAGAAGAAGGTCGCCACCAAGACGGGTCGTGGCGCGAAGCAGGCCAAGCACGTCACCGTGGTCGCCCGTCAGGGCATCTCGGGCAAGGCGTCCGTCGCGGTCGTCGACGTCGAGGGTGTCCGCTACGTCCTGGGCGTGACCGAGCAGTCGGTCAGCGTCATCGGGTCGACCGTCGCGCCGGTCGACGCGACGGTCACGGCGATCTCGGCGGCTCCGGCCGCGGGGAGTGCATTCGCTGCGGTGCTCGAGCAGACGCCGGCGCCGATCGCGGTGCAGCCGGATCCTGAGCCCGTCGTATTGAGTCCGCGGCGGGCCGCCCGCGCCGCCGCCGCAACGCCGGTCGCCGCCTCGCCGATCGCCGGTTCGATTCTCTCCGCCAGCACCTGGAAGCAGGCGGCGGCAGCCATGCGAACGCAGAAGAGGGCATGACGCCCCCGCCCCTCCGCCGCTCCTCGTGGGCCGCGGCTCCGTTCGGCGCGCCCGCCGTCGTCCTTTTCGGCACTCCTCGCCGCCGCCCGGCCAGCCTGGCCGAGGCCCTCCGCCTCGGCTTCGAGCACTCGCTCGCCGGCCGCCTCGTCGGTGCCGCCAAGCCCGCCGCGCTCACGAGCCGTGTCGTCACCGCCCGCGACCGCCGCGAGCGCCTCGCTCGCGTGCTGCGCATCGTCGCCATCGTCATCGCCGTCCTCGCCCTCGTCGTCGGCATCCTGCTGATCACCGCGAACGCCGGCCATGCCGCGCCGGTCGAGCCGACCGCGCCCGTCACCCCGACCACGCCGACCGCTCCTGCGACGACCGGCACCGGCGGCATGTCGGTCAACATCAACGGCCCCGACGGCACGCCCTCCTCCGCCGTCGTCACGCTTCTCGGCCTGACGCTGCTCAGCGTCGCCCCCGCGCTGCTGCTGATGATGACGAGTTTCACCAAGATCTTCGTCGTGCTCGCCATGACGCGGAACGCCCTCAGCCTCCAGTCGATCCCGCCGAACCAGGTCATCGCGGGCCTCGCGCTCTTTCTCAGCCTGTTCATCATGGGGCCGGTGCTGATCCACATCAACGACCTCGCGCTGCAGCCCTACCTGAGCGGCAAGATCGACTTCCAGAAGGCGATCGAGCTCGCCGAGGGGCCGCTCCGCACCTTCATGACGGCGCACACCCGCGAAGAAGACATCGCCCTGATGACCCGGGCCGCCAAGAAGGCCAACCCGGAGAACATCCAGTCGGTGCCGATGCTCACCCTCATCCCGTCGTTCATGATCTCGGAGCTCCGCGCCGCTTTCATCATCGGCTTCGTGATCTTCCTGCCGTTCCTCGTGATCGACCTCGTCGTCTCGGCCGCCCTGATGTCGATGGGCATGATGATGCTCCCGCCGGTGATGATCTCGCTGCCCTTCAAGATCCTCCTGTTCGTGCTCGTCGACGGCTGGGGCCTCATCATCAAGAGCCTGATCGAGAGCTACAACTGATGAACACCACCGGAGTCCTCGACATCGGCGTGCAGGCCCTGCTCGTCGCCGGCAAGCTCGCCGCGCCCGTGCTCATCACGGCGCTCGTGGTCGGGTTCGCGATCTCGCTGCTGCAGTCGATCACCCAGATCCAGGAGCCGACTCTCGCGTTCGTGCCGAAGGCCATCGCCGTCGCCATCGCCCTCGTCGTCTGCGGCAACTGGATGATCTCGACCATGGTGAGCTTCACCACGGCGCTGTTCGACCGGATCCCCGGTCTGCTCGGCGGTGGCTGATGGGCTTCGACTTCTCGATGGGCGCGGTCGAGGCGATCATGCTCGCCGGCGTGCGCATGGTGGCGTTCCTCGTCATCGCCCCGCCGTTCTCCTACAAGGCCATTCCGGCGCGCGTGAAGGCGATGCTGTCGGTCGGTCTCGCCATCGCGGTCTCCCCGGCGGTAGTCCCCGGCTACCAGCTGCAGACGACGGGATCCTTCTTCGTCTCACTGGTGCTCGAGGTCGTCGCCGGGGCCGTCCTCGGCTTCCTGGTGTGGCTCGTCTTCGCGGCCGTCCAGGCGGCCGGCAGTGCGGTCGACCTCTTCGGCGGGTTCCAGCTCGCCATGGGCTACGACCCCGGCTCGCAGGTCAACGGCGCCCAGTTCACCCGCCTCTTCCAGATGACCGCCCTCGTGCTCATGTTCACCTCGGGCGGCTACCAGCTGATCATCGGCGGCCTCACCCGCACCTTCGACGCCATCCCCGTCGGCGTCGGCCTCGATCTCGCCCACCCCGTGCAGCTGCTGGTGTCGACCACCACGCAGATGTTCCTCTCCACCCTGCAGATCGCCGGGCCGCTCATCGTGGTGCTCTTCCTCGCCGATGCCGGCCTCGGCCTGCTCACTCGCGTGGCCCCGGCCCTGAATGCGTTCCAGCTCGGCTACCCGCTCAAGATCATGATCACGCTCGGCCTCGCCGGCATGGTCTTCGTCGCTCTTCCGCAGATCGTCAACAGCCTCTCGAAGCAGGCCGTCGACGCGATGATGGGGGCGGTGAGCTGATGGCCGACGACAGCGGCGAAAAGACAGAGGACGCCACCGAGAAGCGGATGAAGGAGGTCCACGACAAGGGCCAACTCTCCAAATCGACCGACCTGAGCGCGTGGGTCGGCGTCGGCGCGGCCGTCATCGCCATCCCCGGCGCGATCGACCGCTCGACCGTCGCGGGCCTCCACCAGCTCATGACCCTGCAGGACGTCATCGACGACCCGACGCCCGCGCGCGCCAGCATCGCCATGATGGACGCCTTCTCGTCGATCGGCGGGATCGTCGCCCCGATGCTCGCCATCGTCGGCATCGCGGTGCTCGTCACCGCCGTCGTCCAGGGCGGCATCCACTTCAAGAAGTCGATCATGAAGTTCGAGCACTTCAACCTGCTCGCCGGCATCAAGAACATGTTCGGCCTGCAGGCGCTCTGGCAGGGAGCCAAGGTGCTCCTCAAGACCGGCGTCGTCGCGCTCGTGCTCTGGATGGTCATCCAGAACCTCATGCCCGTGCTCATGACGGCCAACCTTCCGCTGGCGTCGCTGATGTCGGCCGCCGGCGGGGGAGTGTCGTCGCTCGTCGTCGCCGCGGTCGTCGCCGGTCTCGCACTCGGCGGCCTCGACATGATCGTGGTCATGCGTCGCAACCGGAAGAAGACGCGCATGACCAAGAAAGAGATCAAAGACGAGAGCAAGTCGCAGGACGGCGACCCGCTGATCAAGCAGCAGCGTCGCTCGCGGGCCCTCGCAATGAGCCGCAACCGGATGATGTCGACCATCGCCGACGCCGACGTCGTCATGATCAACCCGACCCACGTCGCCGTCGCCCTGAAGTACGAGCCGGGCCGATCCGCTCCTCGCGTCGTGGCAAAGGGCTCCGGCGAGGTCGCCCGCCGCATCCGCGAGAAGGCCGAGGCCGAGGGCGTGCCCATGGTCAAAGACATCCCGCTCGCCCGGGCCCTCCACGCCGCCTGCGAGCTGAACGACGAGATCCCGGTCGACCTCTACTCACCCGTCGCCCGCGTCCTCACTTTCGTCATGGCCCTCAAGGCACGAGGATCCCGCGCAGCGCACGGCGTCCACACCATGCCGGGCGGCACCATCGCCGCCGCACCCGAACCTCCCGCAGCAGCACCCACCACCCTCGTTGGAGCCACCCCGTGAAGAATTTGCCGAAACTCGCAGTCCCGGTCGGCGTCGTCGGCATCGTGATGCTGCTCGTCGTCCCGGTGCCGAGCATCCTGCTCGACGTGCTGATCATCGTGAACATCCTGCTCGCGCTGGTGATCCTGCTCACGACGATGTTCGTGAAGAAGCCGATGGACTTCTCGGTGTTCCCGTCGCTGCTGCTCATCGCGACGCTCTTCCGTCTCGGCCTCAACGTCGCGTCGACCCGCCTCGTGCTCAGCCAGGGCTTCGCCGGCGACGTCATCCAGGCGTTCGGCCACGTCGCCGTCGCCGGCAGCGTCATCATCGGCGCGGTCATCTTCCTTATCCTCGTGGTCATCCAGTTCGTCGTCGTCACGAAGGGCGCCGAGCGCGTCGCCGAGGTCGGCGCGCGCTTCACCCTCGACGCGATGCCCGGCAAGCAGATGGCGATCGACGCCGACCTCAACGCCGGCCTCATCACCGACGAGATCGCCAAGCAGCGCCGGGCCGAGGTCGCCGGCGAGGCCGACTTCTACGGCGCGATGGACGGCGCCTCGAAGTTCGTGAAGGGCGACGCGATCGCCGGGATCCTGATCATCATCATCAACCTCATCGGCGGCATCGCGATGGGCGTCACCACGGGCGGTCTCGCCATCGGCGACGCCGTGCAGAAGTACGGCATCCTCACCATCGGCGACGGTCTCGTCACCCAGATCCCCGCGCTGCTCATGGCCGTCTCGACCGGCATGATCGTCACCCGCTCGAACGCCGAGTCGGACCTCGGCTCGACGGCGTCGACTCAGCTCACCCAGTCGCGCGTCGCGATCACCATCGCCGGCGTCGCAGCCCTCGCCATGGCGTTCATCCCCGGCATGCCGAAGATCCCCTTCATCATCGTCGGAGTCATGCTGCTCGTCATCGGTCAGCGCATCAAGGCCCGCACCGCCGCCGAGCAGGCCAGCGCCGAGCTCGCCGCGCAGACCGCGGCGATCGCGCCCGCCGAGACGACCGACGACCTGCTCGAGCAGATGCGCGTGCACGCCCTCGAGATCCAGCTCGCCCCCGACCTCGTCGACATGGTCTCGGGCGCCTCCGACGACCTCCTCGGCCGCGTCAAGGCGCTGCGCCGCAAGATCGCGATGGAGCTCGGAGTCGTCGTGCCGCCGGTGCGCACCCGCGACAGCGTCGAGCTGCCGCCGTCGACCTACGCCATCCGGATCGCCGGTGTCGAGGCGGGCCGCGGCATCGCTCCCGCCGGCAAAGTGCTCGCTCTCGGCGACTACCTCGACGCGCTCCCCGGCGTCTCGACCGTCGAGCCGGTCTTCGGCCTCGCCGGCAAGTGGATCCCCGCCGAGATGCGCCACTCCGCCGAGATGACCGGCGCGACCGTGATCGACCGCGTCTCGGTGCTGGTCACCCACCTGTCGTCGATGATCTCCGACAACGCCGCCCGCCTGCTCAGCCGCGAAGACGTGCGCGTGCTGGTCGAGGGCGTGAAGACGGTCAACGCGCCGGCCGTCGACGAGCTCATCCCGTCGATGCTGAGCATGGCCGAACTGCAGCGCGTGCTCCAGGGCCTCCTGCAGGAGCAGATCCCCATCAACGACCTCGGCCGCATCTGCGAGGCGCTGACCCTCCGCGCCAAGGTGTCGAGCGACCCCGAGGGTCTGATCGAGGCGGCTCGTGCGGCGCTCGGCCCGGCGCTCGCCGCCCAGTACCTCGACGGCGCCATCCTCCGCGTCATCATGATCGACCCCGTGCTCGAGCAGTCGCTGCTCGAGGGGCTGCGTCCGTCCGAGAACGGCACCCAGATCCTCCTCGACGCGAACCGCATCGAGATGATCCTCGGCTCGCTCAAGGCGCAGGTGCAGAACGTCGAGGCCTCGGGGCTCTCGGCCGTGCTGGTCTGCGCGCCGGCCCTCCGCCCCGCGATCCGCCGTCTCGTCTCGGCCCAGACCGGCGGTCTGCCGGTCCTGTCGTACCAGGAGGCCACGGCCGGCCACGTCACGATCGAGACCGTCGGCGTCGTGCGCGGCGCCGACTCGCTCGCGGCCTGACCGGTGGGCTTCCGGGGTCGCGGAGGTCGTGAGAGGCTGACTCCATGACCGGCCAGCGCATCGTCCTGAAGGGCAAGACCCTCGACGAGATCGCCGCTCGCGTCCGCAGCGAGCACGGCCCGAGGGCCCGGATCGTCGCGGCCGAACGGGTCACCTCGGGCGGTCTCGGCATCGCCGGGCTGTTCTCGAAGCGCTACGTCGAGGCGACGGTCGAACTTCCCGAGCGCGGCCGCCGGGCGGCACCGGCGAAGGATCCAGCCCGACCCCTCACCGGTCCCGACGCCGAACGCGCTTTCACGCCGACCCCGGCCCAGCGCGTCGGGCTCGCCGCTCTGCTGGCCGACGCCGAAGAGGCCGAGGAGGGTTTCGCGCAGGAGTCCACGTCGGGCTCCTCGGCGGGCACGGGTGCGCCCGCCGCTGCCGGGTCGCCCGCGTTCGCCGCTCCGGAGCCCGAGCCCGCGGTCTCGACCCGGTCGGGAGCGTTCGCCGACCTCATGGACGATCTCGCCTTCAACGGCGTCGCCCCCGCGATCACTGAGCCGAGCGCTTCCGCCGGGCCGGCCCCGGCGGATCCTCTGTTCGCCGTTCCGATCAGGCCCGCGCCGACCGGCCGCGGCCGTCGTGCCGCCGCTGCTGCCGCGGGCCCGCTCGCCCCGTCGCTGCTCGAGGGCCCGGGCGACCTCGTGGTCGTCGTCGGCGAGCGCCCCGACACCTCCGCCACCGTGCAGGCGATGGCCGAGGGGTCGAGCCGCACCCGGGCGGCGGTGCGAGTGGCCGGCACCTGCGCCGACGGCCGATTCGTCGCCGTCTCGGATCGTCGGGGTGCTCTCGACGCGCGCGCCTCCGGGGTCGAGCTCGACCGGGCCACCCTCGTCGCCGTGGGGTGGGATTCCCGCGCCGCCGACATCGTCCGCGATCTGGCGCCCGATCAGATCTGGGTCGTCGTCGACGCCGCCCGCAAACACGCCGACACCGAGCGGTTCGTCGCCGCGGTCACGGCCGTGATCGATGCCGACGGTCTCGCCGTGACGGGGATCGCCGAGACGTCGAGCCCCGACACGGTGCGCGCGCTCGGCCTGCCGGTCGGGTGGGCCGACGCGTAGCCGCTGTGCTGCCGCGCGGCGTCGTACGGACTACCGCTCGTGCCGCGGCCCGTCGCTCAGTCCGCACGGCGTCTTGCGGCAGCGCCCCGCGCCGGTAGTCTTGCGGGATGCTGGTGCTTACGCGCAAGGTCGGGGAGAGGATCCTCATCGGTGACGACATCGTCCTCACCATCCTCGATTCCCGAGGCGACGGCATCCGCGTCGGCATCGACGCCCCTCGCGGCATCAAGGTGCAGCGCGAAGAGGTCGTCCGGGCGGTGACCGAGGCCAACGCCGAGGCGGCCGCCGCTTCCGACGACGCCGAGGCGCGCCTGCTCGACCTGCTGGGCGACAAGCCGGCCCCCGACGCTCCGCCCGCGCCCGACTCGAAGTAGCCCCGCCTCTCCTTCAAATTTGAAGGAAAAACCTCGCTCGGCCGACGAACTCTCGCGGATCCGAGCCTGCAGGCGCGCGTTTTTCCTTCGAATTTGCATCGGCCCCCGCCGCTAGCGCCCTCCGAACACCGACCGCGACGGCTCCGGCGACGGCACGGCGGTCGCATCCGTCACGACCGGCGCCCCCGCGATGAAGTCGCGCAGCTCGCGCCCGGCCACGACCTTCGCCGGCAGCGGATCCGCCGAATACACCCGCGGCATCTCGCCCAGCGGCAGTTCGGCGTGTGACCCGATGAGTACGACGTTGCCGAACCGGCGCCCCTTGAGCGTGCCCGGATCGGCGACGGCCGCGACGTGCTCGAACACCGTCGCGAGCGTCGACGCCTGGCCGCGAGCGAACGCGAGGCCGGCTCCGTCGGCCGAATTGACCACGAGGATCCCACGCGGAGACAGAAAAGCCGCAGCCGCCGTGTAGAACTCGAGCGAGGTGACGTGGGCGGGGATCCTCGATCCGCCGAAGACGTCGACGACGAGCAGGTCGACGGTGCCGCGCAGGCCGGCCGGGAGCTTCTCCATCACGGCACGGGCGTCGCCGTACCGGACCCGGATCGAGGCTCCGCGCGGAAAGGGCAGCTCGGCGCGCACCAGCTCGATGAGATCCTGCTCGAGCTCGATCACCTGCTGGCGGGAGCCCGGCCGCATCGCCTCGACGTAGCGCGGCAGCGTGAGAGCGCCGCCGCCGAGATGGAGGGCGGTGATCGGGCCGTCCGGCAGCGTATCGATGGCGTGACCGATGCGGCGGACGTATTCGAAGACGAGGTGGGTGGGATCCTCGAGGTCGACGTGCGACTGCGGCGTTCCGTCGACTATCAGCGTGAACGAGCCGGGGCTGTACTTGTCGGGGTCGATCCTCGCCTGGCCCGCACCGATCGTGATCTCGGAGGGCGCGTCGGAGTCGGGCGAGGAGGGGGAGGCCATGTGCCTAGCCTGCCACGCGGTGCGAATCTCCACCCTGGTCACCGGTGTCTCCACCCTGGGGTGGTGGGGTCGACGGCCCGACGCGGCGAGGCTGGAATCACCTCCCCACCGGCCCCGTCAGAAAGGCTCCCCATGTCGCTTCACCTGCTCACCAACGTCCTCCTCGGAATCGCGCTCGTCGTCTATGTCGGCTCGAAGCAGCTCCGCTGGCGCCGGGTCGACCGGACGAGCGTCTGGCGTCTGCCGGCGATCCTCGGGATCCTCGGCCTCGTCAATCTGTCGTCGGCGGCCACGACGCTGGCGGCCGGTCCGGTCGACGTGGCGCTCATCGCAGTCGAGCTCGTCCTCGCGGTCGCGGTCGGCCTCGTCATGGGGCGCATCACGACGTTCCGCGCTGCGGCACCCGACGCGAAGGGCACCACGATCGAGGCCAAGACCGGCGGTGCGGGAATGGCCCTGTGGATCGGACTCATCGCCTTCCGCATCGGTCTCGACGTCGTCGGCGGGCTGCTGGGCGCGCACCTGCTCACCGCCACCGGCGTGATCCTTCTCACGGTCGCGGCCAACCGCGCCGCCGCCGCCTTCGTGGTCGACGCCCGCCTGCCGCGCGCCGTCGCCAGCAGGGCATGATGGCAGCGTGACGACTGCCCCGCCGATCCACCCCGATGCCCGGGGATTCAGCCCCGCGCTCAACTGCGTCGGGGCTGTGGTCGTCGGCTTCTGGGTCGTGACGCTCGACGCGTCCGCTTCGCCCGTGGTGCTCGGGGTCAGCCTCCTCGCTGTCGTGGCCTGGCTGGTTCGGGCGATCACCCGGTCCGAGGTCGTCGCCGACGTCGCATCGTTGGTCATGGTCGCCGGGGGCTCGGCGATGGTCCAGCCGACGGATGCGCTCCTCATCACGCCGGCGATCGTCGCGATCGCCGGCGTCACGGCGACGACGAGGCACCGGTTCGTCACCGGTCCGCTGCTCGGGGCGGCGGGCTTCACGATCGCCGTCGTGGCGGGGCTCACCGCCGAACGACCGCTCGCCTTCTTCCTCGGCATCCTGGCCGGGTACGCCCTCGGTGTCGTCGTGGGCGTGAGTCGTCGCCAGAACGCTCTCGCGGTCGATCGGGACCGCGCCTTGGCCGAGCGCGAGCTCGAACTCGAACGCCAGCGGAACCGGTCGGCATTCCTCACCGATCGGGCCACCATCGCCCGTGACATCCACGATCTCTTGGCGCACAGCCTCGGTGGCCTCGTCATCCAGCTCGACGCCGTCGAGGCGCTCCTCGAGAACGGCCGCACCGACGAGGCCGCAACCCGGGTCGCGGCCGCCCGCACTCTCGCGGCGGAGGGGCTCGGAGAGGCGCGTCGCGCCGTCGCCACCCTGCGCGACCCCAGCGCAGACGGGGGCGCCACGGACGCGGGTGCCGCGGCTGCCGCCGCCGATCCGAAGGCGATCGAACGACTTCTCGAAACCCACGTCGAACTCGGCGGCCACATCATCGTTGCGGGGGAAGGCCACCTCGACCTCCTCGACGAGACCCACCGGAGGGCGCTGGCCGGGGTGCTGCGGGAGGCCCTCAGCAATGCACGTCGGCATGCGCCGGGTCGTGCCGTGCAGGTGACGTTCTCGGTCGAGGCAGGCGATGGGATCCTGCGCGCGGTCATCGAGAACACGGTGGACGAGAGCCACGGAGCCTCCGCGAGCCCGGGGGGCGGTGCCGGACTCCCTGGCATGCGCTCCCGCCTTGCCGAGCTGGGCGACGGCTCTCACCTCGAGGCAGGCCGACAGGGCGACTCGTTTCTGGTCGTGGCCGAACTGCCCGCGGGGGTCGGTCGGTGAGCGCCGCCATCCGGATCCTCGTCGCCGACGACCAGGCAATCGTCCGCGACGGCCTCGTCACACTGCTGTCGCTCGTCGAGGGCTTCGAGATCGTGGGGGAGGCCGCCGACGGGTCTGCGGCGGTCGGCCTCGCCGACACGGTGCGCCCCGACGTCGTGCTGATGGACCTCCGCATGCCCGGACTCTCGGGTGCCGAGGCCACCGCGCTCATCGTCCGCTCCCACCCCGAGATCGCCGTGCTCGTGCTCACGACCTTCGCCGACGACGAGTCGATCGTCGGAGCCCTCCGCGCCGGTGCCCGCGGCTACCTCACGAAAGACGCGGGTCGAGTCGAGCTCAGCAGTGCGATTCGCGCGGTCGCGGCCGGGCAGGCGACGTTCGACGCGTCGGTCGGGGCTCTTCTGGTCGACAAGCTGACTCGAGGATCCGACGTGCCCACCCGGGTCACCGACTCGGCGCCCGCAGCGACCCCGCGTGCTTCTCCCGACGCGCTCCGCACCCGGCACCCTGCTCTCACCGCCCGCGAGGCAGAGGTCTTCGCGCTGATCGCCGAGGGAGCGTCGAATCCGGAGATTGCGGCACGCCTGTTCGTGAGCGTCGCCACCGTGAAGGCCCACGTCAACACGATCTTCGCCAAGCTCGGCGTCTCGACCAGGGCACAGGCGATCGCGCTCGCTCTCGCCTGAGGGTCGATCGTGCTCGTGCTCGTGCTCGCTCTCGCTCTCGCTCTCGCCTGAGCATCGATCGCCGAGACGACACGCCCCACGTACCCCCAATAGACGTGCGTTTTGCGCCTCGGGCTCCTCACCAGTCCTCTCGCCGATTAGTGTTCGAACCGTCCGGTAATCTGACCGGCCAGTCAGCTCGACCCGCTCCCCGCCACCGATTCCCGTGAGAACCGCATGACCGTCCCCGTGTCCGCGCCTGTGACTGCGCCGCAGATAGCGCCTCCGACCGCGCTCGCGCTCGGCGAGCCGACGCTCGAGCGCCCGTCCGCGCGCCGGGGGCCCAAGCCTGTTACGGGCCTGCTGATCGAGCGCATCCTGAGTCGCAGCCTCGCGATCTTCTGTCTCGTGTTCGGCGGGCAGGCGATCCCCTTCGTGCTTCAGCAGCGAGACGAGCTCGAACCGGTGTGGACGATCGTGCTCGTCGTCGCGCTGTACGGTTCGTTCGCCGTGATGGCCGTGATCGGCCTTCTGGGCCGCAGCATCGTCCTCGCCTCGACCTTCGTGTCGATCGCCTACCTCGCCGCTCTCATCACCTGGCCGTTCGCGACTCTCGACCACAGCGTGGTGCAGAGTTCCGTGCCCTGGCTCTGGTACGTCTGCAACCTGGTCATGGCCGCCGCCGTGTCGGCATTCGTGACGTGGATCGCCGCGGTCTACGTGGTCGTGGTGCCGGCCATCTTCTTCGTCGTGCGGCAGACGCCGTCGGGGGGTAACGGCGCCGCCGACCACGCCCTCCTCGAGAGCTTCTACGCGTTCCTGCTCGGTGCGGCCATCCTGATCCTCGTCACCCTGCTCCGGCGTGCAGCGGCTGCCGTCGATTCCGCCCAGTCTGCGGCCGTTCTCCGATACGGCGATGCCGTCCGGCAGCACGCGACCGAGGTGGAGCGCGTCGAGGTCGACGCGATCGTGCACGACGGGGTGCTCACGACGCTGCTGTCCGCGGCCAAGGCCGACACGACGGCCGCACGCGGGCTCGCTGCCTCGATGGCGCGAGCGAGCATGGCCCGGCTGACGTCGCTCACTGCCGAGACGCCCACCGGGGATCGGCCCGTCCTCCTCGCCGAGGTGCGCAATCGCCTCGCCGCCACACTGATGACGCTCGACCCGACGGCGGAGCTCACGCCCGTCGACGAGATCCCGGCTGTGCTGCTGCCGGCCGATGTCGTCGAGACCCTCGCCGATGCGGCGAGCCAGGCCCTCGTCAACAGTTGTCAGCACGCAGGCCCCGGGGCGTCCCGGCTCGTCGACATCCGGGTGATGAACGGTGCGGCGCAGATCACGGTCATCGATGACGGAGTGGGATTCGACACCTCGATCCCGTCGGAGCGGCTCGGCGTACGGGTCTCCATCCTGGAGCGCGCGCGCAACGTCGGGGCCGAGGCCTCGATCCGCAGCGCTCCCGGCTCGGGCACCCGCGTGACGCTCCGCTTTCCGTTGCCGGCGAGCGCCCTCGCGTCCTGACCCCGCCCCGCCTGCCCGCCCCGCTCGCCCCGTCCCGTCCCGAATTTGAAGGAAAAACGCGCGGTCGGCAACGAAAACTCAAGGATCCGACGGGGTCACGCGGCCGTTTCTCCTTCGAATTCGGGAACGCGCCACCGAGCCGCCCGACTCGGTACCATCGGCGAATGGCCTCCCACCGCAGCTATTCTGCCGATCGCCCCAGCGCGGCCCGCCGACTGACGACCGCCCGCACGGCCCTCGTCACCGGCGCCTCCACCGGCATCGGCGCCGACTTCGCGCGCCGTCTCGCCAGCGACGGCCTCGACCTGGTGCTCGTCGCTCGCAGTGCCGACAAGCTGGAAGCGCTCGCCGAATCCATACGCTCCGACTCGGGGCGTCACGTCACCGTCCTCGCCCGCGACCTGGGCCGGTCGGGGGCCGCCGCCTCCCTCGTCGACGAGGTCGACGCGCTCGGCATCGAGGTCGACTTCCTGCTCAACAACGCCGGATTCGGTACCCACGGACCGGTCGCCCTGGCCGACCCCGACCGGCTGAGCGACGAGATTCGCCTGAACTGCGAGGTGCTGACCGAGCTCAGCCAGCGCTTCCTGCCCGGCATGACTTCTCGCCGCCGCGGCACCATCGTCAACGTCGCGAGCAATGCGGCGTTCCAGCCGCTCCCGCAGATGGCCGTGTACGGAGCGACGAAAGCCTACGTGCTGTCGTTCACCGAGGCGCTCTGGCACGAGACGCAGGGCACCGGGGTGCGGGTGCTCGCCCTCTGCCCCGGGCCGACCGAAACACCCTTCTTCGCTATCGCGGGAGAGGATTTCGCCCGCACCAAGCGCACCACCACCCAGCTGATCGACACCGCCAAGCGCGCTCTGGCCGACGGCCGCCCGAGCGTCGTCGACGGCACCTACAACGCTCTGCTCGCCCGGGTCGGCGTGCGCTTCCTGCCGAAGCGGGTCGCGCTCTGGGCTGCGGCGAAGACGGTGGGCTCCCGCTCCTGACCCGAGAGCGTTCTCCCGGAGACCGGCCAGTGCACTTCCAACTTCCGGCTCACGCTTGCCGCAATGCCGCCCGCGCCGCCACGCGCACTGCTTCCGACACCGCATCGAGCGTCACCGAGGTCAGGTTCCACCGCTGCCAGTAGAGCGGTACGTCGACGGGCTGCGTCGGCGCGAGTTCCACGAGCATCCCGTCGGCCAGCGGCCCGGTGCACTGCTGCTCCGGCAGCACACCCCACCCGAATCCGAGCGTAACCGCCCGTGCGAAGTCGTCCGACGTCGGAATGTAGTGTCGCGGCCCGGCATCCGTCCGGAGCCCGAGCCGCCGGAGAAAGGCGAGTTGCAGATCGTCGTTCCGGTCGAAGTGAACGACCGGGGCCGTCTCGAGTCGTCGACCCGAAGGATCCTTGGTGCCGTCCAGAACCGAAGGATCCGGCGCAACGCCCCACCGCTCAGCGAATCCCGGCGAGCACACCGCTCGGTACCTCATCGCGCCCAGCGCCTCGGTGGTGCAGCCCTGGACGGCGTCTCTCGTTGAGGTCACCGCGGCCATCACGGTGCCGGCGCGCAACAGGTCGGTCGTGAGCTGCTGGTCTTCGCGGTGGAGGTCGAACGTGAGCTGGCGGTCGAGTCCTGCGAGCGCTTCGAGGAACCAGGTGGCGAGGCTGTCGGCGTTGACGGCCAGGGGGATGAGCGTCGCCCCGCTGTCGCCGGAGGAGCCCGAGACCCGGGCGAGAGCCGCGGCGGTCTCCGTCTCGAGGAGTTCGACCTGGCGTGCATACCGCAGCACCACCGTGCCGGCCTCGGTCAGCGTCACGGGTGTCGTCCGACGCACGAAGATCTGGCCGGCATTCTGCTCCATCGCCTTCACCCGCTGCGAGACCGCCGAGGCGCTGATGTGCAGTTGGCTCGCCGCGGCCTCGAAGGTGCCGCTGTCGATCAGCGCGGCGAGTGTCTCGAGTTGGTCCCTCTGCATAAGGCAAGCTTAAGGATCCTAAAGAACTTTAGCTGGCCTGCATCCCCCAGTCGGCTCTACGGTAACTCCGTGCATCTCCTTCCCGCGCTCTTCGGACTCCTCACCGGCCTCTCGCTCATCGTGGCCATCGGCGCACAGAACGCGTTCGTGCTGCGCACCGGCATCGAGGGTCGGTTCGGCGTCGTCGCCCCGGTCGTCGTGATCTGCGCCGTGTCGGATGCGGTGCTCATCGTCGCGGGCGTCGTCGGGGTCGGCGCGCTCGTCGATGCGGCGCCGGTCGCACTGGTCGTGATCCGAGTCGTCGGGGCGGCCTTCCTCCTCGGCTACGGGCTCCTCGCCGCGAGGCGTGTGTTCCGCCCGGCTGTCCTCCTGGCGTCCGACGCGTCCGACGCGTCGACCGGGCTGTCGGCGCGACGGGCCGTGCTGACCGCCCTCGCGCTCACCTGGCTGAACCCGCACGTGTACCTCGACACGATCGTGTTCCTGGGGTCGGTCGCCAACCGTCAGGGCCCCGACGAACGCTGGTGGTGGGCCGCGGGGGCAGTGCTGGCGAGCTGCCTCTGGTTCGCCGGGCTCGGGTTCGGTGCGCGGATCCTTCGCCCCGTCTTCGCCCGCCCGTCGGCCTGGCGGGTGCTCGACGCCCTGATCGCCGTCGTCATGATCGCGCTGGGTCTGCGGCTGGCCCTCGGCGCCTGACCCTTCGGCCCGGATCTGCCCACCGCACGACGCTTATACCGGTCGATGAGAAAAAGGTCAACGACCCCACTGGACAGGGCGCGTCACACCCACATATAGTTGACCTTTGCGCTCCCCATGCTTTCAGACGTCATATTGCGGTCGACTGAGGTGCTTCGAGACTGTGTTAGCTGACACGGTCGCTGTGTCGGTTCACGCCGCCACCGAGGTGGATGTTTTGTCTGAGGTCTCGGCCTCCCGACACCTGGCGAGCTCCACTCCACACAACCACAACGTACTGTCCCAACAGACGACACGTCCCAACAGACGACAGGGCCCTATGGGTCCACGGAGGTAGTTTCCTTGGCTGCTGCGCCCAACGCACAAACCAACTCACCCAAGAACGGCCGCGCCGCATCACGGCTTTCGTTCGCGAAGATCACCGACACGCTCACGGTCCCCGACCTGCTGGCGCTTCAGACGGAGAGCTTCGACTGGCTGGTCGGCAACGACGTGTGGAAGGGGCGACTGGCCGATGGCCAGGCTGCCGGCCGCACCGACCTCGCCGTCAACTCCGGCCTTGAAGAGATCTTCGAAGAGATCTCGCCGATCGAAGACCTCGGCGAGACGATGCAGCTCTCGTTCACGGCTCCCGAGCTCGAAGAGCCCAAGTACTCCATCGACGAGTGCAAGGAGCGCGGCAAGACCTACGCGGCTCCTCTCTACGTCAACGCCGAGTTCATGAACCACCTCACCGGTGAGATCAAGACGCAGACCGTGTTCATGGGCGACTTCCCGCTCATGACCGAGCGAGGCACCTTCATCATCAACGGCACCGAGCGTGTCGTCGTGTCGCAGCTCGTCCGTTCGCCCGGCGTCTACTTCGACCGCACCCCCGAGAAGACCTCCGATAAAGACGTCTACTCGTCGCGCATCATCCCGAGCCGCGGTGCCTGGCTCGAGTTCGAGATCGACAAGCGCGACCAGGTCGGCGTCCGCATCGACCGCAAGCGCAAGCAGAGCGTCACCGTGTTCCTCAAGGCCCTCGGCCTCACGAGCGAAGACATCGCCGAGCAGTTCAAGGGCTTCGCCTCGATCGAGGCCACTCTCGAAAAAGACACGGTCCTCACCAAAGAAGAGGCCCTCAAAGACATCTACCGCAAGCTCCGCCCGGGCGAGCAGGTCGCTGCCGAGGCCGCGCGTGCGCTCCTCGACAACTTCTACTTCAACCCGAAGCGCTACGACCTGGCGAAGGTGGGTCGCTACAAGATTAACCGCAAGCTGGGCATGGACGCCCCGCTGACCGACTCGGTGCTGACCGTCGACGACATCGTCGCCACGATCAAGTACCTCGTCTCGCTCCACGCCGAGCAGAAGACGATCAGCGGCACCCGCGACGGCAACCCGGTCGAGATCCGTCTCGACATCGACGACATCGACCACTTCGGCAACCGTCGTATCCGCGCCGTCGGCGAGCTCATCCAGAACCAGGTCCGCACCGGTCTCTCCCGCATGGAGCGCGTCGTCCGCGAGCGCATGACCACGCAAGACATCGAAGCGATCACCCCCCAGACCCTGATCAACGTGCGCCCCGTCGTCGCCGCGATCAAGGAGTTCTTCGGAACCTCGCAGCTGTCGCAGTTCATGGACCAGAACAACCCGCTCTCGGGTCTGACCCACAAGCGTCGGCTCTCGGCTCTCGGGCCCGGTGGTCTGAGCCGCGAGCGCGCCGGTGTCGAGGTTCGCGACGTCCACCCGTCGCACTACGGCCGCATGTGCCCCATCGAGACCCCGGAAGGCCCGAACATCGGTCTGATCGGCTCGCTGGCGTCCTTCGCCCGCATCAACTCGTTCGGCTTCATCGAGACGCCGTACCGTCGTGTCAGCAAGGGCAACGTCACCACGACGATCGACTACCTGACCGCCAGCGAAGAAGACGACTACGTCGTCGCCCAGGCGAACGCACCCCTCAACGACAAGTTCGACTTCGTCGACGACAAGGTGCTCGTCCGTAAGAAGGGCGGCGAGGTCGAGCTCGTCGACAAAGACGAGGTCGACTACATGGACGTCTCGCCGCGCCAGATGGTGTCGGTCGCTACGTCGCTCATCCCGTTCCTCGAGCACGACGACGCGAACCGCGCCCTCATGGGTGCCAACATGCAGCGTCAGGCTGTCCCGCTCGTCCGCAGCGAGTCGCCGCTCGTCGGTACCGGCATGGAGGGCTACACCGCCATCGACGCCGGCGACGTGGTCACGACCGACAAGGCCGGTGTGGTCCTCGAGGTCTCGGCCGACGTCGTCACCGTGCAGCTCGACGAGGGTGGCACGCAGGATTACTACCTGCGCAAGTTCGACCGCTCCAACCAGGGTGCGTCGTACAACCACCGCGTCATCGTCGAGGCCGGCCAGCGTGTCGAGGTCGGCGAAGTCCTCGCCGACGGTCCCGCGACCGAGAACGGCGAGCTCGCGCTCGGCAAGAACCTCCTCGTGGCGTTCATGCCGTGGGAGGGCTACAACTACGAAGACGCGATGATCTTGAGCCAGAACCTGGTGAAAGACGACACGCTCTCCTCGATCCACATCGAGGAGTACGAGGTCGATGCTCGCGACACCAAGCTCGGCAAGGAGGAGATCACCCGTGACCTCCCCAACGTCAGCCCGGATCTGCTGGCCGACCTCGACGAGCGCGGCATCATCCGCATCGGTGCCGAGGTTCGCCCCGGCGACATCCTCGTCGGCAAGGTCACGCCGAAGGGCGAGACCGAGCTCAGCGCCGAGGAGCGCCTGCTCCGCGCGATCTTCAACGAGAAGAGCCGCGAGGTCCGCGACACGTCCCTGAAGGTGCCTCACGGCGAGCAGGGCACGATCATCGGCGTCAAGGTCTTCGACTCGCAGGATGGCGACGACGAGCTCGGCTCGGGCGTCAACCAGCGCGTTGTCGTCTTCATCGCCCAGAAGCGCAAGATCACCGCGGGCGACAAGCTCGCGGGTCGTCACGGCAACAAAGGCGTCATCTCCACGATCCTCCCGATCGAAGACATGCCGTTCCTCGCCGACGGAACCCCCGTCGACATCGTCCTCAACCCGCTGGGTGTTCCCGGTCGAATGAACTTCGGCCAGGTGCTCGAGATCCACCTCGGGTGGATCGCCAAGCAGGGCTGGAACGTCGACGGAATCCAGGAGTGGGCCAACAACCTTCCCGAGCACGCCCTCCAGGCGTCGCCCGGCACGAAGGTCGCCACCCCGGTGTTCGACGGTGCATCCGAAGACGAGATCGCCGGTCTGCTCGACTCCACGCTGGTCAACCGCGACGGCGAGCGCCTCATCGGCTCGTCCGGCAAGGCCCAGCTGTTCGACGGCCGTTCCGGTGAGCCCTTCCCCGAGCCCGTCTCGGTCGGCTACATGTACATCCTGAAGCTGCACCACCTGGTCGACGACAAGATCCACGCTCGTTCGACCGGTCCGTACTCGATGATCACGCAGCAGCCGCTGGGTGGTAAGGCGCAGTTCGGTGGTCAGCGATTCGGTGAGATGGAGGTCTGGGCCCTCGAGGCCTACGGAGCCGCTTACGCGCTCCAGGAGCTCCTGACCATCAAGTCCGACGACATCCTCGGCCGCGTCAAGGTCTACGAGGCAATCGTCAAGGGTGAGAACATCCAGGAGCCCGGCATCCCCGAGAGCTTCAAGGTCCTCATCAAAGAGATGCAGTCGCTCTGCCTGAACGTCGAGGTCCTCTCGGCCGACGGTCAGACGGTCAGCCTGCGCGACAACGACGACGAGGTGTTCCGCGCTGCGGAAGAGCTCGGCATCAACATCTCTTCTCGCTTCGAATCGTCGAACATCGACGAGATCTAAGCCTCACCCTCTCAAAGACACTTTTCGAAAAAGGGATAAACATTGCTCGAAGCAACAACTTTCGATGAGCTGCGGATCGGTCTCGCTACGGCTGAGAACATCCGCGCCTGGTCGCACGGTGAGGTCAAGAAGCCGGAAACCATCAACTACCGCACGCTCAAGCCCGAGAAAGACGGCCTCTTCGGAGAGCAGATCTTCGGGCCCAGCCGCGACTGGGAGTGCGCCTGCGGTAAGTACAAGCGAGTCCGATTTAAAGGAATCGTCTGCGAGCGCTGCGGCGTCGAGGTCACCAAGTCCTCGGTCCGACGCGAGCGCATGGGCCACATCGAGCTCGCCGCACCCGTCACGCACATCTGGTACTTCAAGGGTGTTCCGTCGCGTCTCGGCTACCTGCTCGACATGGCGCCGAAAGACCTCGAGAAGGTCATCTACTTCGCGGCCTACATGGTCATCTCGATCGACGACGAGGGTCGTCACGCTGACATGCCGGGTCTTGAGAACGAGCTTCGTCTCGAGATCAAGCAGCTCGAGTCGCAGCGCGACACCCGCATCGCCGACCGTCTGAAGAAGCTCGAAGACGACCTGGCCGCCCTGGAGGCGGAAGGCGCCAAGAGCGACCAGAAGCGTCGTGCAAAAGACGGTGCCGAGAAGGAGATGTCGCAGACGCGTAAGGCGTTCGACGAAGACATCAACCGTCTCGAGCGCGTCTGGGAAGACTTCCGCACCCTCAAGGTCGGCGACCTGAAGCCGGAAGACGCCGTCTTCCACGAGCTCCAGGACCGCTTCGGCATCTACTTCGAGGCCCACATGGGCGCCGAGGCGATCCAGAAGCGTCTCCAGTCGTTCGACCTCGAGGCCGAGGCCGAGATCCTCCACGACCAGATCGCGAACGGCAAGGGTCAGAAGAAGATCCGCGCCATCAAGCGTCTCCGAGTCGTGTCGTCGTTCCTGTCGACCGGCAACTCGCCGGCCGCCATGGTCCTCGAGGTCGTCCCGGTCATCCCGCCCGAGCTCCGCCCCATGGTGCAGCTCGACGGTGGCCGTTTCGCGACCTCCGACCTCAACGATCTCTACCGTCGTGTGATCAACCGCAACAACCGTCTTCGTCGTCTGCTCGACCTCGGTGCTCCCGAGATCATCGTCAACAACGAGAAGCGGATGCTGCAGGAGGCCGTCGATGCACTGTTCGACAACGGCCGCCGTGGTCGCCCCGTCACGGGTACCGGCAACCGCGCCCTGAAGTCCCTGAGCGACATGCTCAAGGGAAAGCAGGGTCGTTTCCGCCAGAACCTCCTCGGAAAGCGCGTCGACTACTCGGGTCGTTCCGTCATCATCGTCGGACCGACGCTGAAGCTGCACCAGTGCGGTCTGCCCAAGCAGATGGCTCTCGAGCTCTTCAAGCCGTTCGTCATCAAGCGCCTCATCGACCTCAGCCACGCTCAGAACATCAAGAGCGCCAAGCGCATGGTCGAGCGTTCGCGCCCGCAGGTGTGGGATGTCCTCGAAGAGATCATCCGTGAGCGTCCGGTTCTGCTGAACCGCGCGCCCACGCTGCACCGTCTCGGCATCCAGGCCTTCGAGCCTCTCCTCGTCGAGGGCAAGGCCATCCAGCTGCACCCGCTCGTCTGCGCGGCGTTCAACGCCGACTTCGACGGCGACCAGATGGCTGTCCACCTCCCGCTGAGCGTCGAGGCCCAGGCCGAGGCCCGCATCCTGATGCTGGCGTCGAACAACATCCTGAAGCCGTCCGACGGTCGTCCGGTGACCCTGCCCGCACAGGACATGATCATCGGTCTGCACCACCTGACGACGGTCACCGAGGGTGCCACGGGTGAGGGCCGCGCGTTCTCGTCCGTCTCCGAGGCCATCCTGGCCAAGGATCAGCACTCGCTCGACCTCAACGCCGTCGTGAAGATCCGTATCCCGGGTCTGACCTTCGCCGAGGGCGACGCTCCCGCCGGTTACGTCGAGGGTGACACCACCCTGGTCGAGACCACTCTGGGTCGCGCCATCTTCAACGAGGCTCTCCCCGAGGACTACCCGTTCGTCCAGGAGGTCACCGACAAGGGCGTCCTCTCGACGATCGTCAACGACCTCGCCGAGCGGTACCCGAAGGTCGCCGTCGCGGCAGCTCTCGACAACATCAAAGACGCGGGCTTCTACTGGGCCTCGCGTTCCGGTGTCACCGTTGCTCTCTCCGACATCCTCACGCCTCCCGGCAAGCCGGAGATCGTCGCGGGTTACGAGAAGCAGGCTGCGGCTGTGCAGGGCGAGTTCGACAAGGGCCTCATCTCCGACGCCGAGCGTCGCGCCGACCTGATCAAGATCTGGACAGAGGCGACCAACGAGGTCGCCGCTGCGATGCGCGCGAACTTCCCGAAGAACAACACCATCAACCGCATGGTGACGTCGGGTGCTCGTGGTAACTGGCTGCAGGTCCGCAACATCGCGGGTATGCGTGGTCTGGTGAACAACCCGAAGGGTGACATCATCCCTCGTCCGATCATCTCCTCGTACCGCGAGGGTTTGTCGGTCGCCGAGTACTTCATCGCGACGCACGGTGCTCGTAAGGGTCTGGCCGACACGGCTCTCCGTACGGCCGACTCGGGTTACCTGACTCGTCGTCTCGTCGACGTGTCGCAGGACGTCATCATCCGTGAAGACGACTGTGGTACCTCCCGCGGTCTCGAGATGCCCATCGCTGCTCCTGGCGCCGACGGTGTCCTGGTCCGCGATGCGACGGTCGAGAACACCGTCTACGCCCGCACCCTGTCGGCCGACGCGGTCGACCCCAAGGGCACGGTCGTCGCCGAGGCTGGCGCCGATGTCGGAGACGTCCTGATCGACCAGCTGGTCGCCGCGGGTGTCGAGACCATCAAGGTGCGCTCGGTCCTCACGTGTGAGTCGGCCGTCGGTGTCTGCGCGAAGTGCTACGGCCGTTCGCTCGCCACCGGCAACCTCGTCGACATCGGAGAGGCGGTCGGCATCATCGCGGCCCAGTCGATCGGTGAGCCCGGCACGCAGCTGACCATGCGTACCTTCCACACCGGTGGTTCGGCTTCGGCAGACGACATCACGCAGGGTCTTCCCCGCGTGACGGAGCTCTTCGAGGCCCGTACCCCCAAGGGTGCGTCGCCCATCGCCGACAGCGCCGGCCGTGTGCAGATCGAAGACACCGACCGTGCACGTCGCGTGATCCTCACCCCCGACAACGGCGACGAGCCGGTGATCTACCCGGTGCTCAAGCGTTCGACCCTCCTCATCGAAGATGGTCAGCACGTCGAGCTCGGTCAGCAGATCATCGCCGGTGCGGTCGACCCGAAGGAGGTCCTGCGAGTCAAGGGCGTCCGTGCGGTTCAGCAGCACCTCGTCGGTGGCGTCCAAGACGTCTACCGTTCGCAGGGTGTGCCGATCCACGACAAGCACATCGAGGTCATCGTTCGTCAGATGCTCCGCAAGGTCACCGTCGTCGACCACGCCGACACCGACCTGCTCCCCGGTGAGCTCGTCGACCGGATGCGCTACAACGAGATCAACCGTGCGGCTCTGACCGAGGGCAAGAAGACGGCTTCGGCTCGTCAGGAGGTCCTCGGAATCACCAAGGCCTCGCTCGCGACCGAGTCGTGGCTGTCGGCCGCTTCGTTCCAGGAGACCACGCGTGTGCTCACGCAGGCCGCCATGGAGGGCAAGTCCGACCCGCTGATGGGCTTGAAAGAGAACGTCATCATCGGAAAGCTGATCCCGGCCGGTACCGGCCTCAGCCGCTACCGCGACGTGGCCGTCGAGGCCACCGAAGAGGCAAAGGCCGAGCGCTACCCGAACCGTGTCTTCACCGACGACGCGTCGTTCAACGAGGCTGACCTCAGCTTCGTCGACTTCGACTCGTTCTCGAGCGACGACTTCACGCCGGGTACGTACAACTAAATCCGAACAATGGGTCCAAGGATCCAGGCACGGCCCCGCTGCACTCCGGTGCGGCGGGGCCTTTCCGCGTCCCCCGCCGGGCTCCCTCCGCCCCGCGCCCTGAGGCTCTACGCCCCTGATGCAAATTTGAAGGAAAAACCCCCGGCCGGCGACGAGAACATCAGGATCCGGCGGGGTCGCTCCCCGGTTTCTCCTTCGAATTCGGGTGGGCGCTCCTCACGCGGCAGGATGGACGGCATGGATCAGGCACCGAAATCCCTCCGCGATCGGGCAGCTGCCCCCGCCACCGTCGACCGGCCGCACACGCCGAGCGTCGCCTGGCGCCCGGCTACGGCCCACGACGCCGCAGCGATCACCGCCCTCGAGCGCGAGGCCGGCGCCGTGGACCACCCCCGCTACGTCGTGACGCTGGAAGAAATGCAGCACGATCTCACGCGCGACGGGGTCGACCTCGACCGCGATTCTCTCGTCGGGTTCGATGAGAACGGCGCGCTCGTCGCATACGCGCTCTCGACCCTCCTCCCGTTCGACGAGGTGACAGGGGTCGTCAAAGTCGTGGTCGATGGGAGCGTCCGTCTCGACCGACGCGGCGAGGGTATCGGGCAGGCACTGATGCGGTGGCACGAGGCGCGGGGGCGTCAGCAGCTCGCGAGTGTCGAGGGGGCACACCCCGGCTGGCTCATCACCTTCGCCGACGAGGCGGCGACGGACAAGATAGGCCTGCACGAGCAATGGGACTACGAGCTGCGGCGGTGGTGGTTCGAGTTGACCCGCGCCCTCGACGACGAGATCGGTGACGTGCCGCTGGATCCTGCGCTTCGTCTCGAGCCTTTCACCGCCGCGCTGTCGGAGCGCACGCGCGTCGCTCGCAACGACGTCTTCCGCGATCACTGGGGTTCGCAGGCGACGCCGGCTGCTGACTGGGAGGTCGCGCGCGCATTGCCGACCGCGCGACCCGATCTCTCGTTCGTCGCCGTCGACCCGGCAAGCGACGAGGTCGTGGCCTTCGTGCTGTCGAGCGTCAACGAGGAGGAGTGGGCCGCAGCCGGGCACTCCTTCGGCTACATCGACTACGTGGGGGTGCGCCGCGGGTGGCGAGGCCGCAAGGTCGCGCAGGCGCTGCTGAACCACACGATGCGCTCCTTTCGCGACGCCGGGCTCTCGCACGCGACCCTCGACGTCGATTCCGAGAGCCCGACCGGTGCGACAGGGCTCTACGCCGGCCTCGGGTTCACGCCTATCAACCGATCGGTATCGCTCGTGAAAAACATTTAGAAGTCGAAGTGCCTGTTTCCACTCCACGGTGTGAGACGGGTTTCGGAGGCATCCAAGATGGTGAGCCCGACATCACTTCACCTCGCGTCGGACCTGTCGCCACCAACCGATCGCGATTGGAACCAGGATGAACAAGACGAGCGAGGTCAGCGCGGGACCTATCCCGACCTCGGTACCCTCAGTGGTTGTCCAGGCCCATTCCGGTTGCGTCATCCAGGCACTAAAAGCCAGTACCGAGACCCACGGCGCCACTGACGGGAAAGCAAGTGCCATCCCGACGTCGTAGACAAACGGGAGCAGAAGCGTCGTCGTGATCGCGAGAGGTGTATTCAAAAGAAGAAATCCTGCTGCCGTCCCCGTGAGTAACGCAGCGAAAGAGAGCCCTGTCATCGACAGGAGGCTCAGGAGGGTCCGCGCGGTGAGGACGGTCGAGGCGTGGCTGGGGAACAAGACGAGAAACGTTGCCAACGAGATGACGGAGATGACAGCGGTCACCGCCAAGACCATGAGGAGCGCTGCGACGAGCCGTGCACCGATAACCAGGGATCGCCGGGGAACGAGTACAAAAGTCGTCATCGCTGACCGTTGACTCCAGTCGCCGGTCGTGGCCAGGACGGCCAGGATGGGAAGAAGAGCCGGGAGGGGCAGTGTTGCTCCTCGGAGGAACGTGCCGAAGTCGTCGACCTCAGCCACCCTGTTGATCGTGAGTGCCGCGCAGCTGAGCGCGATCATGACAACGACCACCCAGCGAGATGCCACCGTGTCAATGCACTTTCGCAATTCGGCGTGGAGAAGACGTCTGGCTGTTGTCATAGCGCGTCTCGCTTTGTGAGGGTCCCGCCAACGAACTCTCCGGTCGTGGACGAGAGAAACACGGAGTGCAAAGACTGACGTGTGAGCGGATTCAAAGATTCGAGAGGCTCACCCAGTTCTGTTGAGAGCTGCCAGATCGACACCGAATCCGCGTCGGCGAGCATGCCGGAGTCGTGTGGGGATTTTGTCCACGATATGCCTCGCTCATCAAGGGCTCGGACGAAAGCACGGGGATCGCGCGGCACAAACGACGTCGCGGCCCGCGACGGGAGTGCATCCCTTTCGTAGTCCGCGGTCACTCGACCCTTGTCGAGGATCACAAAGTGATCGGCCACCCCTTCGATGTCATTGAGGTGATGGCTCGAGAGCAGAACCGTCCCGCCGCGGGCGGCGAAATCTCGGAGAAACTGATTCATCCAGTCGATACCTTCCGGGTCAAGGCCATTGGCAGGCTCGTCCAGAATCAGGTAGGCCGGGTCGCCGAGGAGCGCGATAGCCAGTCCGAGGCGTTGGCGCATTCCCAACGACAATGCTCCTACCCGGCGCTTTGCCGCAGATAAGAGCCCGACGAAGTCGATGCATTCCGTTCCGCGCGACTCGGACACGCCAAGGATGACGCACGCGAGAGCTATGGTTTCTCTCACCGACCTTCCCGTGTGATGGGCGCTGGCGTCGAGAAGCACGCCGACAGACAATCCCGCGTTCTCGAGCTCGGCCATTGTCTTCCCGTCAAACGTGCTCGTACCGAGGTCCGGCCGCGCTAGCCCGGTGATCATTCGCAGGGTCGTCGACTTACCGGATCCATTCGGGCCCAGAAACGCAGTTACGGTTCCGGGTGCGCATTGGAAGGAGACGTTGCTCACGACGACTGCGCCCCGATAGCTCTTTTCGAGACCCGCTACTACGAGACCGGCCGAGGCGTTACTGACGCTCACGAGGCCAACCATCGAACGATGTAGATGACGATAATCGCCATTATGAGGGGGAGTGCCGCCATGACGGCATGCCGGGGTTCGGACCGCTCTCCAGCGCGTCGACCCAAGTGGGCGAAGAGCGCGAATGCGACGCCTAGCGGGACAAGAGACGCCCGCGTGTCGTAAATGACTAGGACAAGACTCACCGCCGCCAGGACGGGGCAGGCCCAGGATTCCTGCGTTATCCATCGGGCGGGGCGAGAGGAACCAGGCTCGGTCTGAGGCATGATGCTCCGTTCGTACTTCGAGGAGGGGGAGCGGCGGGTACGAGCCCGCCGCTCCATTGCGGCTAGTGGAAGCCTCTCCAGACCTCGTAGGCGTTCAGAAGGAACGAGACGGCCGCCGCGATAGCCTTGACGGCCTTCCATGTGTTGTTCGCAAACCAGGTGTAGGCCTTCTTGACGCCGTTTGAGAACGTGCTCCAGAGGCCCGGAATCTTCTTGACCCCGGTCGAGAAGAGTTTGAGCAGTGTGCTGATGGCGCCGCGTGATTCTGCCCCTGCGGCAGAATTTGCGCCGAGGCCGGTGGCAGAGACAGAGCCTTGAGGCGTGCCAGCGGCCGAGAGGACCCTGGGCGCGTTGGGTTGAGCCGAAGAGCTCGACGCGGTAGCCGCGATGCCGGCCGGTGTTGCAGCTGAGGCGACGCTGGGAACGGTGATACCCAGAAGGGCAGGCGCTATTAGCACGGTGGCCACCGTCCATGTGCGTCCTGTTCGACTCGATTTAGACTTGAACATCATTGCTCCAGTAGTGATGAGTTCGTGGTCCTTCCACGAACAGCAGACGGGTTGCTCCAACAATCCGCCTGCGGGGCGGGCCACAGAACGGCCCGCCCCCACCCTCACACCTCCAATTTGATATGTCAAAGCAGAGATTCTCATTTTGCGCAGAGGCCCTCTTTTAGGGCTTGCTCGGGGCGCGCCCCCAACGGGTGCCACTCCGATTGGGACGTGTACCCCGCACGGCGATCGGGTGACACTTGCCTGGTCCGCTCCCCATGGCGGGCTCGGTCGCGTGCACCGTTCGCGGCCCCCTGTCCTAGGAGGTTCCGCATGGCGTCGATGACCGAGATCCTGATCTTGCACGGTCTTCTGCCGATCGAGCAGCTCGACCTGATGAGCAATCCGGCCGACGAAGAGGCGAGCGTTCGCGACCTCCTCGCGCGCGGTGTCGTCTCCGAGCTGCAGATCGCGAAGGCGCGCGCTCAGGCGGCGGGCATGTCGTTCGTCGAGCTCGTCGACTACCCGGTCGACCGCAACGCCGTCACGATGGTCTCCGCCGCGATCGCACGGCGCCACGGCGCGCTGCCGATCTCGATCCAGGGCGGGCTGCTGCTCGTCGCCGTCAGCGATGCCGGCAACGTCTTCGCTCTCGACGACGTGCGCGCCGCTTCGCGGATGCCCATCGAATGGGTGATGGCGGAGAAGGGCGATCTCAAGACCGCCATCGACCGCTACATCCGTGCCGACGACGAGCTGAACGACCTCACCTCCACGCTGGAGGAGGAGAACACCGTCCAGGATCAGAGCGCGATGGACATCGCGGGCAGCCCTGACGACGACGTGCCGATCGTCCGGTTCGTCAACCTGCTGGTCAGCCAGGCGATCACCGACCAGGCCTCGGACATCCACATCGAGCCCGGCGAGAACGAGGTGCGGGTCCGCTATCGCATCGATGGCGTGCTCCACGAGATGCAGCCGGCCCCCAAGAGCATCCAGAACGGCGTCATCTCGCGCCTCAAGATCATGAGCGAGATCGACATCGCCGAGCGTCGCCGCCCGCAGGACGGCCGCATGTCGGTTCGCCACGGCAACCGGCAGATCGACCTCCGCGTGGCTACCCTCCCCACGGTGTGGGGCGAGAAGGTCGTCATGCGAATTCTCGACAACTCGAACACGTCGATGAGCCTGCGCGACCTCAATATGCTCGAGCGCAACTTCGACGTCTTCGCCGAGTCGTATTCGAAGCCCTACGGCATGATCCTCGTCACCGGCCCGACCGGCTCGGGCAAGTCGACGACGCTGTACACGACGCTCAACGCGGTCGCGCGGCCCGAGATCAACGTGATCACGGTCGAAGACCCGGTCGAGTACCGCATGCCCGGCATCAATCAGGTGCAGGTCAACCCGAAGGCCGGCCTCACGTTCGCCAGCGCACTGCGCAGCATTCTCCGCTCCGACCCCGACGTCGTCCTCCTCGGCGAGATCCGCGACCACGAGACGGCGCAGATCGCCATCGAAGCGTCGCTCACCGGTCACCTCGTGCTCTCCACGCTTCACACGAACGACGCCCCGAGCGCTATCGTCCGATTGACTGAGATGGACATCGAGCCGTTCCTCGTCGGCTCCGCACTCGACTGCGTGGTCGCCCAGCGTCTCGCGCGTCGGCTCTGCGACCGGTGCAAGCGCCCCGCCGAGTACACGCCGATGCACCTGAACGCGCTCAAGTTCCACATCGACCCCGATCTCGCGCCGCCGGTCGTGTTCGAGCCCGTCGGCTGCCAGTCGTGCTCCAACACCGGCTACCGCGGCCGCGTCGCCCTTCACGAGGTCATGGCGGTCTCCGAAGACATCGAGCGCCTCGCCGTCAAACGCGCCTCCAGCGCCGAAATCGCGCGGCTCGCTCAGGAGCAGGGCATGCTCACGCTCCGCCAGGACGGCTGGGAGAAGGCCAAGCAGGGCCTCACCAGCGTCGAAGAGATCCTCCGAGTCGTGGCCTAGACCCCGACACCGCCGTGGCGCGAGCCAGGGCGACCCCGACGTGGCGCTGGGCCACGCACGATCACGATCACCCCACGAACGGACACCCACGATGAGTGACTCGCTCTACGATCCGCAGACGCCGCCGAACGGCACTTCGCGTCCCGTGTACTCCCTCGACGACGCCTCCGATACGACTCCCGCCGGTGGCTGGACGCCCGCCCCCGTCGGCAGCCGGCGCTGGGCTCGCGAGCAGCCGTCGTCGCCGCTCTCGCCGGGCGTGACGGCGTTCCCCGACCTGGTCGTTCCGGCGTCCGCCGCGATGCTCGACTCCCGCTCCGCCGGCCTCCCGCCGGCGCCCGACTCGCCCCGGGTGTTCGACCTCCCCGCCCCGACCGAGGCTCCGGTGTGGCCCACGTCGTCGTTCCCGGCGCCGGCGGCCGTCCCCGCGACAACCCCGTTCACCCCGGCTCCCGCCGCACCGGTCCACCGCATCGAGAGCGCAGGATCCGCGCCAGCCACCGCAGCATTCGACCCCCTGGGCGCTACCGCCGGCATCGAGCTCAGCCACCACGCTCGCACCGACGCCGACAAGGAGCTGATCGAGGCTCTCTGCCAGGTCGTGCACCAGGGCGCGTCCGACCTCCACATCACGGTCGACGCCGCTCCCACCATCCGGGTCGACGGGCACCTCCAGCCGGCCATGTCGCCGGAGCCGTGGGATCGCGCGAAGGTGCAGCAGGCTCTGGCCAGCCTCCTGACGGCCGACCGCCAGGATCAATTCGACACCGAGCTCGAGCTCGACTTCGCGTACACGCTCTCGCCCGAGTCGCGGTTCCGCGTGAACTTCTACCAGCAGCGCGGCGTGCTCGGCGCCGTGTTCCGTCTCATCCCCACCGAGATCAAGACGCTCGACCAGCTCGGCATGGACCCGGTCATCGGCAAGTTCGCCGGTCTGCCCCGCGGGCTCGTCCTCGTGACCGGACCGACCGGATCCGGAAAGTCGACGACTCTCGCGGCCCTGATCGACCTGGTCAACGAGACGCGTGCCGACCACATCGTCACCGTCGAAGACCCGATCGAATTCATGCACACCCACAAGAAGGCCCTGGTCAATCAGCGGGAGGTGGGCGCAGATACGCACAGTTTCGCCAATGCGCTCAAGCACGTGCTGCGCCAGGATCCTGATGTCATCCTCATCGGCGAGCTCCGCGACCTCGAGACCATCTCGGTCGCGTTGACCGCCGCCGAGACCGGCCACCTCGTCTTCGCGACCCTGCACACGCAGGATGCCGCGCAGACCATCGACCGTGTCATCGACGTGTTCCCGCCCCACCAGCAGGATCAGGTGCGAACGCAGCTCGCCGCCACCCTGCGCGGCGTCGTCTGCCAGACGCTCGTTCCGCGGGCCACGGGTCGCGGGCGCATCGTGGCGACCGAGATCATGATGATGACCCCGGCCGTCGGCAACCTCATCCGCGAGGGCAAGACGTACCAGATCTCGTCGTCGATGCAGGCCGGCCGCGAACTCGGCATGCACACCATGGACCAGGATCTCGCCGACCTGGTCAACACCGGAAAGATCACGCTCAAGGCGGCCATGGAGAAGGTGCACGACGAAGAGGGCTTCCACCGCCTCGTCACGCGCACCGACACCGGTGCCGGCACGGGCATGGACGCCGGCGGCATCGATTTCGGTGACGCCTTCTCGAGGAGTGAGCACTGATGGCCGCCAGTCTGACCTACGCCTACCGGGGGCGCGATTCCGCCGGCAAGATCGTCAAGGGGAAGGTCGAGGCCTCCAGCGAGGGTGCCGTCGTCTCGCGCCTCCGCACCATGGGCGTCGCGCCGATCGCGATCTCGGAGTCGAGCAGCACGGGTCTCCAGCGCGAGATCTCGATCCCGGGATTCTCGAAGGGCGTCAAGCTCAAAGACCTCGCGATCATGAGCCGCCAGATGTCGACGATGATCTCGTCGGGTCTGTCGCTGCTGCGCACCCTCTCAATCCTCTCCGAGCAGACAGAGAACGAGAAGCTCGCGAAGATCCTCACCGAGGTGCGCGAGGACGTCGAGACCGGTGTGTCGTTCTCCGACGCCATCGGCAAGCACGCGCAGTACCTCCCGCCGATCATGATCAACATGGTCCGCGCCGGTGAGACGGGCGGGTTCCTCGACTCGGCCCTCGACTCGCTCGCGACGAACTTCGAGAAGGAAGTCAAGCTGACCGGCACCATCAAGTCGGCGATGACCTACCCGGTCGTCGTGCTGGCGATGTCGATCATCGCCGTCATCGTCATGCTGACGTTCATCGTGCCGATCTTCAGCAGCATGTTCGCGTCGCTCGGGGGCAAACTTCCCCTGCCGACTCAGCTGCTCGTCTACGCCTCGCACGCGATGGTCTACGTCGTTCCCATCGGGGCTGTCGTTCTCCTCGCCTTCTCGGCCTGGTGGCGCGTCAACAAGAACACGGAGAAGGTCCGCAGCGTCGTCGACCCGCTCAAGCTCAAGCTGCCGGTCTTCGGCCCGCTGATCCGCAAGATCGCCATCGCGCGTTTCAGCCGCAACTTCTCGAACATGATCGGCGCCGGTGTGCCGATCCTGACCGCACTCCGCATCGTGGGGGAGGTCTCGGGCAACTACGTGCTGCAGAAGGCCCTCGTCACGGTCGCCGAGTCGGTCCGCCAGGGCGAGTCGATCGCCGTGCCGCTGTCGGAGGCCGGGGTGTTCCCCGCGATGGTCACGCAGATGATCTCGGTCGGAGAAGACGCAGGATCCCTCGAAACCATGCTCGAGAAGATCGCGCTCTTCTACGACGCGGAAGTGCAGGCGACCACCGAGGCACTCACGTCCCTCATCGAGCCGCTCCTGATCGCCTTCCTCGGCGTCGTGGTCGGCGGCATGATCGTTGCCCTCTACCTGCCGATCTTCCAGATCACGTCGCTGATCCACTGAGCTCGGCTCGCCCCCTCACCCGCCACCCGAACGGACCCTTTGTGACCACGCTCCTCACCGCCCTCCAGCGGCGCCGAAAAACAGTGCTTCAGGATCCCGACCGAGGTTTCACGCTCATCGAGCTCTTGGTCGTCGTGATCATCATCGGCATCCTCGCCGCCATCGCGATTCCCGTGTACCTCGGCGTGCAGAACAACGCGAAGGACTCCGGTGTTCAGTCGGACCTCACCAACCTGAAGACGGCTGCGGTGAGCATCCAGACGAGCAACGGTTCGGCGCTGGCCGCGGCCAAGACGACCTGGACTCCCACGGCGGCGTTCGACACCACCACCAGTCAGGCCGGGGCGACACTCGGGTCCAGCACGACGAGCCTGACCTTCTACCCGAACGGCACGAGCTACTGCCTCCTCGGAATCTCGAAGTCGGGCAAGAGTTTCGCGGCGACCGATTTGCTCGGAGTCGCCAAGGGCTCCTGCACGTCCGCCGGCCTGTTCTCGACGACAAATGTCACCTCCGCGCCCTGACCCTTCAGGTGAAAGCTGCTCAAGCCTCGGTGCCCCACGGGGTGCCGAGGTTGTTCCTTGGCCGCTCACGGCTAACTGGTCCCTGATCGGGGGTTCTGTTACCCCTAACTGGGGCCAGGGTTTGCTGAGAAACCCCCCGGATGCGGGATTCTCCCCCCGATCCCGCGCTCGTAGCGTCTATCTCGGCAGGCAGGGCTTGCCTCCTCGATCACCCCTCCCTCCCTCGACAGGATTCAAAATGTACGCAGTGCTCATGGGCAAGCTCAACGCTCGCCGTAAGAACCTCATCCAGGACGCCGACAAGGGCTTCACGCTCATCGAGCTCCTGGTCGTCGTGATCATCATCGGCATCCTCGCCGCGATCGCGATCCCCGTGTACCTCGGCGTGCAGAACAACGCGAAGAACTCCGCCACGCAGTCCGACCTCACGAACTTCAAGACCGCTGTCGTCAGCCTCCAGACGTCTGGAACGGCCGTGTCTACCCTCGCTGCGACCTATAGCTCGACCTCGGACTTGACCGCGGCTCTCACCGGCGCTGGTGCGACTCGTGGCGCTAACACGACCAGCATCATGCTCATGGTCAATAAGGCCGGTACAGGCTTCTGCGTCCAGGGCGTTTCGGCCACGAAGGACACTTTTGCCGAGACGGACACTCTCGGCGTCGCCAAGGGCACCTGCAACGCCGACGGTGCGTTCGTCGCTGGCTAATCCCTCCCCTCCCAAATCGCCGAAGGGCGGTCCCGCTATTGCGGGGCCGCCTTTTCGACTGGTACGTGGACGCCCTGTCGCGCCGCCCCGGACTGGGGTCAGTAAATGGCCCCAAACCCCCCGGATGCGGGATTCTGTACCCCTTCGCCCACAAATAGCGTCAGTAGTGGCAGCCGGAACTTGCCGCCACTCCCTCCCACTTCCTTTATCCCGACAGGACGAGAACATGTACGCAGCACTCATGGGCAAGCTCAACGCTCGCCGTAAGAACCTCACCCAGGACGCCGACAAGGGCTTCACGCTCATCGAGCTCCTGGTCGTCGTGATCATCATCGGCATCCTCGCCGCGATCGCGATCCCCGTGTACCTCGGCGTGCAGAACAACGCCAAGGCCTCGGCCACGCAGTCCGACCTGACGAACGCGAAAACTGCCGTCATCTCCATTCAGACGACCAGCGGCAGTCTGCCGGCAACGAATGCCGATCTCGGCAGCGTGGCGAACATCAGCGACGCCGGTTACACCAAGGGCGCCAACACCGGCACAATCACGCTCAAGACCACCGGAAACGTCTTTTGCGTGGCCGCAATCAGCAAGTCCGGCGACACGTACTTCGCAACGGACTCCTCGGGTGTGACGAAAGTCACAACGACCGTGACCATTCCTTCGTCGTGCACGACCCCGACCGCTACTCCGTAACTTGCACCGCGCGCGAGGCGGGCGTCGGACACGGCGCCCGCATCACACCGCGCTACAAGACCACCTGAGGAGGTGACCTCGAATGAACCGCATCACCCGCCAACTCCGCGCCATCGTCGACCGCGACCCCGAAGCCGGCCTCGGCCTCGTCGAGGTCATCATCGCGATGATGGTCTTCTCGATGATCGCCGTCGGCGTCGCCGCCACGATCACGAACTCGCTCCTCCTGACCCGCGACGGCCGCGCGCGCACCACCGCGGCCAATTTGATCGCGCAGGATCTCGACCTCCAGCGCTCGGTCGCCGATGTCTTCTCCGTGCAGAGCAAGAAGTGGGACACCACCGTTCAGGGCACGACCTATCACCTCACTCGAACGGTTGCGTGGAACAGTTCCTCGACCGCGACCAGTGCCTGCGGATCCGGCACGGGGACTCTCCAGTTCAAGACCATTCGCGACAACGTGACCTGGGATGGGCAGCGAGGCTCTGGGTCGGTCAGTTCTTCCACCGTCCTGGCCCCGAACAGTCGTATCAACGACCCGAACCTGGGCACGATCATCGTCGCCGTAACCGGCGCGAACGGGGCTGGTCTACCCGGCGTCGCGGTGACGATCGCTCCGACGTCGACCACACCGAACGGCGCCGACGCGGTGGCCGCGCCGTCGGTCACGGACGCCAACGGGTGCACCTACGCGCTCAAGGTCAAGCCCGGCAACTACAAGGTTTCGATCACCAAGACCAACGGGATCGATATCAACCAGGTCGTCAACCCATCCTTTACCCCTGCCGTGGCGGTCGCTGGCACTGCGACCACCGTGCCGTTCACCTACGATACGGCCGCGACTTTCAAGCTCAACTATGCCTCGAACTACTCGGGCACTGCGTCGCTGCCGACGGACCTCGACCTCACCTTCAACTCCACGACGGGCGGGATCGACTCCTTCCAGCCCGGCAGCACGAACCCGGTCGCTCTTTTTCCCTTCTCGTCCTACACGTACGAGACCGGAGCCCTCGTGCCAAACGGTCTCACCGACAAAGCCAACAAGCCGATCGCGTCCTGCCTCAACGTGGATCCGGCAAACTGGACGACCAAGAACGCCGCCGGCAAGGTCGGTGTGGGCTTCACCACGGGGGGCGCTCCGGGCGCGCTGACCTCACCGGTCAACATCCCGATGGGCGTAGTGAAACTGCCGGATACCCTCGGGCTCACGGGCATCATCGCAACCTCGGTCAACTCGACGGCGAATGGCGACCCTGGCTGCCAGACCGGCGTTCAGTACACCTTCAACGCCGTCTCCGGTTCGCCCGTTCTCGCGCTTCCGTTCGGCACCTGGAAGTTCTCGACATTGGGCGGTCTCCTCGGCATCACGCCCGGGTCGAACGCCGTCTTGACCGGCGGGACCGTCAACGGCAGCACCGTCACACTCGACCCGAGAGGGGTGACCCCGTGATTCGCGCCATCCGCCGCCGTCTCTCCGTCGTTGTCGATCGGCAAACATCCGAGCGAGGGCTTTCGCTCGCCGAACTGCTTGTCTCGATGACGGTCTTCGGCTTCCTCCTCGCCATGACCGGTGGCTTCCTCGTCAACGCGAGCCGAGCCAACATCACGAACCGCGCCATCGACGCGACGAACCGCACGGCCGCCAACTCGATGGACGAGGTCACACGCGTCTTGCGCGGGGCCTCCACGAATGTGGTGGCGGGACAGTCTCTTCCTGACCCGGCATTCGTCCAGGCGACCGACAATGCCATCACCGTCTACTCGTACGTGAACCTGGCGTCGAGCAGTGTGGCACCTATCCGCGTCCAGTTCTTCGTCGATGCGACGACGAAGAATCTCGTCGAACGGACCTGGACGGCGAGTCTGTCCAATGGTTTCTACACGTTCCCCTCGGTGCTGACGTGCACGACGTCCTGCACGAGTCGCATCCTCGGCACGCCCGTGGTCCTTCCCGCGGCGGGCGGCCCGAAGATTTTTACCTACCTCGACTCGACTGGTGCAGCGATCCCCACGGTCGTCGGCGCTGTGGCCATCCCTCAGGTGTCGAACGTCGCCGCCGTCACCGTTTCGCTGCAGTTCGGTGCGTCCTCAAGTGCCAACCAATCGACTCTGCTGACCAACACGGTCGGCCTCCCCAACTTGAACGTCGCTAGGACGAACTGATGTTGAAGCTTCTCAGGGCACGCATCGGAGGGCGCCTCCTCCGTGTCATCGGCGCACGCGACGACGAGCGCGGTATGGCGTTGGCCACCGTCATCATCCTCGGCACCGTCCTCATGCTCATGAGCGGCGCCATCGTCTCGGTCTCCGTCTCGGGTGCTCAGAAATCTGTCTACGATGCCAACTGGAACGCCGCCGGCGCAGCTGCCTACGCCGGCGTCGAGGACTACCAATCCAAGCTGGCCAACGACAACTCGTACAGCCGGTACGGCGCTCTCGGCAACACGTTCAGCACGGGCAGCACCTTCGTCGGCACGAACAACAACCCGGCCTTCGGGCTGGGGTCCGACTCCGGAACGCCTGCGACTGCCTGGGCGAAGGTTGACCCATCCGTTGCGACCGGGGGCACCTACCGCTACCAGGTGAACAATTCGAACTACGCGGCCTCGGGTGTCTTGCGCCTCCAGTCCACCGGTCGCGTCGGGAATGTCACGCGCACTGTGGTTGCCGACCTGAAGCAGTCGGGATTCCTCGACTTCCTCTACTTTACGGACTACGAGATCCGCGACCCGGCTCTGACCTCCGGCTGCACGGCCGCGTACGGTTGGGCTGTCGCGAGCCGACCCAACTGCACCACCATCCAGTTCGGCCCGAACGACGTCATCAGCGGCCCGGCGCACAGCAACGACACGATGAACATCTGCGGAGCGACCTTCGGGAGTACCGTCAGTTCCGCGAACCCTACGGCCCCGTTCTACGCGACTCCGGCAGCCTCTTGCGACAACACCGGTCTCGTCGTCTCTCCCAAGAACATCGTCCAGATGCCCTCGACCATCGGATCGTTGATTCAGGAGACTCGTTCCGACCTGACCGCCTCGACGGTGCCTCGACCCGGTTGCCTCTACTCGGGGCCGACGACGATCAACTTCACCTCCGACGGCAAGATGACGGTGTACTCGCCGTGGACCCTCGCTACCAACATCAAAGGGAACCCGGTGACCGGCGGGAGCGTGGCTGACGGCTGCGGCACTCCCGGTTACTCGTCCGCCGGTGGCACTCTCGGCAGCCCCGGTGGCCAGACGATGCCCGTGGTCGACAGCAACCTCATCTACGTCCAAAACGTCCCTCAGTCGGCAGGTAGCGGCGACCCGAACTACTGGGGCACGAAAACTCCCAAGAACTACTCGTGCACCGGAGCCGATGGCTCCACGGCTGGTAACGGCGTCGGCTTCCCGGCCAAGGGGGAGGTAGCACCCTCTGCGACGTCCTACGGCTGCACCAACGGGGATGCTTTCGTCCAAGGGACAGTCAAGGGAAATGTCACCGTTGCGGCGAACAACTACCTCTACGTGACTGACGACGTCCTTTACGCCGACGCGTCGAAGGACATGCTCGGCCTGATCGGCGAGAACAACGTGATCGTCTACAACCCGATCGCCGCGACCTACACGACCTCAGATACCGAGACGTACAACTGTGGCACGACGCGGAAGCCGGCTACGTGTACCCGCCCCGTGACGACGACTCACGCAGGGGAGCTGCTCGACCGGACAGCCTCGGATCGCACCATCGACGCGGCGATCATGAGTGTGCTCCACTCCTTCACCGTCCAGAACTATGACGCGGATCGCAACTACCCCAAGGGGAGGCTCACCGTGCTGGGCGCCATCGCTCAGAAATTCCGTGGCACCGTCGCGACGACTTCGGGGAACACCACCGTCACCGGCTACGCGAAGAACTACCAGTACGACTCCCGACTGGCGTTCCAGGCGCCACCAAAGTTCCTCTCACCAGTCTCGACCACCTACGGCATCACCCAGGTTACGGAGTCCAAGACAGCGATCTCGGCGACAGGTGCGAACCTGTGATCGTCGCGCTCCCCGTCCTCGCTGCCCTCTTCGGTCTCGTGATCGGCTCTTTCCTCAACGTCGTCGTCTACCGCGTACCGGCCGGCATGTCCGTCTCGCACCCGGCGAGCGCGTGCCCGACCTGCCATTCCGAAATCCGTCCGTTCGACAACGTGCCCGTCCTCAGTTGGCTCGTCCTGCGTGGCCGCTGCCGCGACTGCCGCACCCCCATCTCCGCTCGCTACCCCCTCGTGGAATTCGCCACCGGCGTCTTCTTCGTCGTGGTGGCCATCCGGTTCTGGCCGGTGGGCGCGGAATCGCTCGGGTCAGGACCGCTCGTCGCCCGGATCCTTATCATTGCCGCCTTCCTGTACCTCGCGGCCGTCAGCATGGCGCTCGGGATCATCGACGGCGAGCACCACCGGCTGCCCGATAGGATCGTCTACCCGTCGTACGCGGTCGGCGCCACGCTTCTCGCGGCCTCGTCGCTGTTTTCCGGTAGCTGGGGCGACCTCGGCCGCGCCGGTCTCGGTCTCGTGATCCTCGGAGCCTTCTACTTCATCGCCGCTTTCATCTACCCGGCAGGCATGGGTTTCGGCGACGTGAAGCTCGCCGGCCTCCTTGGCCTCTACTTGGGATACCTCGGGTGGGGCCCCCTCATCGTGGGAGGTTTCTCGGCCTTCCTCTTCGGTGGAGTGTTCTCCATCGTGTTGATCGCCCTCAAGCGCATGGGGAGGAAGGGCGGGATCCCCTTCGGTCCCTGGATGCTCGTCGGCGCGTGGGTCGGCGTCTTCGCCGGTCCAGCCGTCTGGAACGGCTACCTCGCACTGCTCGGTCTGGCCTCGTGATATTCACGGCATCGCCCGACCCCCGCCTTTCGTCTTTGGAGAACCAATGAGCAAGTCCATCGTCGGCGTCGACATCGGCGCAGCCTCGCTGCGCGCGGTGGAGATCGCCAACCCGACCTCGGCCAGGCCCACACTCGTGCGCTTCGGCGAGGTACCGCTGCCCGCCGGTTCAGTGAGCCGCGGAGAGGTCATCGAGCCGCAGACCGTCGCCCAGAGTATGAGGGCGCTCTGGTCGCAGGCAGGCTTCAAGAGCAAGCAGGTGGTCTTGGGGATGGGCAATCAGCGGGTTCTCGCGCGTGATCTCACAGTCGCCAAGGCCTCCAAGGCCCGTATCCAGGAGGCTCTGCCTTTTCAAGTGCAGGACATGCTTCCGATTCCGGTTGCTGATGCGCTCCTGGACTTCTACCCGGTGTCGGAGGGCATCGGGGAGCACGGCCCGGTCATCAACGGCCTGCTCATCGCCGCCGTCAAAGACGCTGTGCTCGGCAACGTCCGTGCTTCGAAGCTCGCCGGTCTCCATGCTGTCGGGGTCGACCTCATCCCCTTCGCCGTGTCGCGCCTGCTCGTCAACCGTGCTCGCCTGACGGGCACTGTCGCGCTGATCGACATCGGCGCCTCGACCACCTCGGTGGTACTCGTCTCCGACGGCGTCCCCCAGTTCGTCCGCCTCATCCCGTCGGGCGGTGACGACATCACCAACGATCTCGCCTCGCGCCTCGAGATTCCGCGCGAACTGGCCGAAGGGGCCAAGCGCACGCTGGGTCTCGTGTCGAGCTCGGCCACCAAAGAGGACAAGACCGCATCCGCCGTCATATTCGAGACGGTCAACGAACTGCTGGGAAGCCTCCGCAACACCGTGAGCTACTACGCCAACACGCGGCCGACCGAGCACGTCACTCACATCGTCCTATCCGGAGGTGGCGCTCAATTGAGAGGCCTTCCCGAGGCCCTCGCCGAGGTGACCAGGATCCCCGTCGTGGCCGCCGACCCCCTCCAGGGGGTCTCCTTCGCGCGCTCGGCGTCCGAGGTCGACGTCCGGTCGAATGTCACGTCGTTGACCGTCGCCCTCGGACTCGCTCTGGGGAGCGCAGCATGAAGTTCTATCTGACCAAGCAGGCGCAGCTCGCTGCTGAAGGTCGCGGTCCGGCTTCAGCCAAGGCGGCGAAGAGCACCAAAGCGGCGAAAGGCACCAAGGCGCCGAAGGGCACCCGCCGATCGACCGCGGACGTTCCTCTCGTGCCGGCACCGTCCGCGGCGGCGACAAGCCTGGTGGCAGCGCCCCAGACCGCTGGAGAGGCATCCCCGCCGAAGCAGCCCAAACCGAATCGCGGGATCATCGCAATCGGCGGGCTTCCGCGAGTCGATCTCCTGCCGCCCGAGGTTCGTGCCGAGCGTCGAGCCGCCGTTCATGTGCGTCGCGCCTGGACAGCCGTTGCAGGCCTGGCCATCCTCGTCGTAGTAGCGGGCGGAACCGCCGCCCTCTACGCCCAGGGGAGCGAGGCGACTCTCGCCTCGGCCCAGAACCAGACGTCCTTCCTGGCGTCGCAGACGATGAAGTACTCGGCGGTCAAGACCACTCAGGGGCAGGTCGACCTCATCGATGCAGCGCGCAAGGTCGGCGGTTCGACCGACATCAACTGGCCGGCGTACCTCGCCAAGGTGCAGGCGACCCTCCCGAGCGGCATGACTCTGGCTACTGTCACGATCGATTCGGCGTCGCCAGTCGCGTCCTACGCGCAGGCGACCACACCTCTCGAGGGGCAGCGTGTCGCCACGTTGACCTTCTCCGCGACGAGCACGTCGCTCCCGTCCGTTCCCACCTGGCTGACCAAGCTGGCGACTCTGCCCGGCTACACGGACGCCCAGGCGGGAACGATCCAGCTGCAGACCGGTGTCTATACGGCAGGCGTAGTCGTCCACATCGACGAGAAGGCCTTCTCGGACGCCTACACGAAGGAAGGTAAGTGACCATGGATCGCAATCGCCTCATGATGATCGCCGCAGTTGTCGCCGCGATCGTGGTCGTCGCGGGAGGCTTCCTCCTCGGAGTCAAGCCCCAACTCGATGCCGCCAGTACGGCTCGCGCCACCGAGGATTCGGTGACGGCCCAGAACGCTCAGCTTCAGACCAGCCTGACTTCGCTCAAAAGGCAGTACGACTCTCTCGACGACCTCAAGAGCGAACTGGCCGACCTCAAGCAGTCCGTTCCCGCCGACGTCGAGACGGGCTCGCTCATCACCGAGCTGAACGGCGTCGCCAAGTCGTCCCAGGCAACGCTGAGCAATATCCAGTTCGGGTCCGCCTCGGCCTACGTGGCGCCGGTGGCCGCAGCCGCGCCCGCTGCCGCGGCATCCACTGGTACCAGCGAGGCGACGGCGACACCGTCCCCGAGCGCATCCGCGACACCCTCCGCACCCATCGCGACGACCGATTCGCTGATCACCCCGTCGAACTTCACGACGATCCCGTTGACGGTGTCTGTGCAGGGGACCTATGCCCAGGCCCTGGCGTTCCTCCAGGGTATGCGCGACGGAAATCGGCTGTTCCTGGTGACCAACATCACCAGCGCCGCGGGATCTTCGGACACCGGCGGGGAGTCGACGACTGACTCCGTCAATGCGACCGACACAATCAACTGGACCTTCGGCGGCCTGGTCTACGCCCTCGCCGACGCCGACTCCGTCCAAGAGACGCAGCAGTCCACCACCTCCACCGCGGCCGACGCGGCCTCAGCCAGCTCCTCCACCGACACCGCCGCCGGCAAGTAGGGGCACAAGCCGCCACGGGTCGGTCGGAGGTCCCGATCGACCGACCCGTGGCATTTCTCTGCCGCCGTTGCGCGTGAGTGTCCCCGATCTGCTGGTGGCGCAGCCCGAACATCAGCACATCGTGGACAATCACCGATCACCGATCACCGATCACCGGCCCCGGCCCCGCCGAGCAGACGCACCAACGGCCACCAAACCCGCAACCGACCAGACGACCCGCCCCGCCCCCGCGTACCCTGACCTCATGTCCCGCGGCCTCCTCGCCTTCCTGGCCACGGTCACGCACCTGGCGCTCGCCGTCCTCACCGCCGGTCTGATCTTCTACGTCACCGGCCGCGACCTCATCGTCGAGTCCGATGCGGGCACGACGCTCGGGCCGACCATGGTGCTCGCCTCGATGGCGACCGTCTTCTTCGTGCTGGCGCGGAGCTTCGGGGTCGCCGAGCGCGAGCCCGAAAGGCGACAGCCCAGGATCCTCGCTTCCGCACTGATCACCCTGGCCACCAGCTACGTCGCCATGCTCGCCGTCGGGGCGGTGCTCTACTCGCTGAGGCGCAGCGAAGCGGTCTGGCTCGTGCTGTTCACCGGCCGGTATGCCCTGTCGACCTTCGTCATCGCGACCACCGTCTGGGCGGCGATCGTGGTCGCCGGAACCCTGCTCCTCGACCGGGCCGAACGCCATCGCGAGGGCTGCTGAGATGCACGTCGAAACACCCTCTCTCGGGGTGTCGAAACCCTGCTGCGAGCGTGCCTACAATTGGTCGCTCGGCTCTCGTCCGGGCACTTTCCCCCGAGGCGCCAGAGATCTCCTGGCCGCTTCGTCGCGCTCGCACGACAAGGAGTATCTGAGCGTGTTTCTCTCCATCCTGGGCTGGGTCGGCGCTGCCGTCATCCTCAGCGGCTACGGCCTCTTCTCACTCGGACGACTGTCGAACGGGCCGGTGTATCAGCTCAGCAATCTGGTGGGAGCCCTGTTCATCTCCCTCAACGTCGCAGCCCACGGCGCCTGGCCCTCGGCGGTCGTGAACGGCGTGTGGGCGATCATCGCCGCCGTCGTCCTCACGCGCATGCTGCGTGTCCGTGCCGCAGCCCGTCGCGCCGCCGAAGCCGCCCGCCTCGAAGAGACAGAGCGCAGGATCCGCGCCGACGAACTTCAGCACGTCGCCGCCCCGACCCTCGCCGACTCCGTCCCCGTCGTCACCGCGGCTCTCGCGTTCGTGGCGCTCGCCGCCGTTCAGCACGAGGTCGATGCTCGTGCGACCGAGGCCCGTCAGGCCGAGACGCAGCACGGGTTCGCCGGCAGCGCAGCTGAGCCCGTTTGATCTTGCTCTGGCGACGGGATACTCTTGCTCGGGTGTGCGCTTAGCGGCGCGCCCGTTTAACCGTCTCTTCGGAGTGGCGAACTTCTCGCCGAACCGATCAGGCCCCACCGTGTGTCGTAGGTGCTGTGCACTCATAGTGCGCTGGTTGGGGGAGACGCGCGACGACCACTCTTCGTTATTTCGAAGTGTGACTGTCGTGCTCCAGAGATGAGGAAGCCGTCCGACCGGGCCGGCCAGAACACCGAGAAGTACCAAGTCAAGGAGAACCAGTGCCAACTATTCAGCAGCTGGTCCGAAAGGGACGCACGCCGAAGGTCGTCAAGACCAAGGCCCCCGCCCTGAAGGCCAACCCCCAGCAGCGTGGCGTGTGCACCCGTGTGTACACCACCACCCCCAAGAAGCCGAACTCCGCGCTCCGCAAGGTCGCCCGTGTGAAGCTCTCCAACGGCACCGAGGTGACCGCGTACATTCCCGGTGAAGGCCACAACCTTCAGGAGCACTCGATGGTGCTCGTTCGCGGCGGTCGTGTGAAAGACCTCCCCGGTGTCCGTTACAAGATCGTTCGTGGCGCCCTCGACACCCAGGCCGTCAAGAACCGCAAGCAGGCTCGCAGCCGCTACGGCGCGAAGATGGAGAAGAAGTAATGCCTCGTAAGGGTCCCGCTCCCAAGCGTCCCGTCGTCGCAGACCCCGTCTACGGCGCCCCCATCGTCAGCCAGCTCGTCAACAAGATCCTTCTTGATGGCAAGAAGGGCCTCGCCGAGCGCATCGTCTACGGTGCCCTCGCCGGTGTCTCCGCGAAGAACGGCCAGGACGCCGTCGCCACGCTGAAGAAGGCACTCGACAACGTGCGTCCGACCCTCGAGGTCCGTTCGCGTCGCGTCGGTGGCTCCACCTACCAGGTGCCCGTCGAGGTCAAGCCTCACCGTGCCAACACCCTGGCTCTCCGCTGGCTCACCAGCTACGCCAAGGCCCGTCGCGAGAAGACGATGACCGAGCGTCTCATGAACGAGATCCTCGATGCGTCGAACGGTCTCGGCGCTGCTGTCAAGCGTCGCGAAGACACGCACAAGATGGCCGAGTCGAACAAGGCGTTCGCTCACTACCGCTGGTAAGACTTCACAGCTGGTAGTGCTGCACCGCTGGCACCACCTCTGCGGGTGGCGACTCAGTGCCGATCGGCACCGGGTCGCCGCCCCGCAGTAACCACACTCTCTAACCCCCCAATCGGAGGAACCCGTGGCACAGGACGTGCTCACCGACCTGAACAAGGTCCGCAACATCGGCATCATGGCGCACATCGATGCCGGCAAGACGACGACCACCGAGCGCATCCTGTTCTACACGGGCATCACCCACAAGATCGGCGAAGTCCACGACGGCGCTGCGACGATGGACTGGATGGCTCAGGAGCAGGAGCGTGGAATCACGATCACGTCGGCTGCTACGACGTGCTTCTGGAACAAGAACCAGATCAACATCATCGACACCCCGGGTCACGTCGACTTCACGGTCGAGGTGGAGCGTTCGCTCCGCGTCCTCGACGGTGCCGTCGCCGTCTTCGACGGCAAGGAGGGCGTCGAGCCCCAGTCCGAGACCGTCTGGCGTCAGGCCGACAAGTACGACGTGCCGCGCATCTGCTTCGTCAACAAGATGGACAAGCTCGGTGCCGACTTCTACTTCACCGTCGACACGATCATCAACCGCCTCGGCGCCAAGCCCCTGGTCATGCAGCTCCCGATCGGTGCGGAGTCCTCGTTCGAGGGCGTCGTCGACCTGGTCGAGATGCGCGCACTGACCTGGCGCGGCGACGCCAAGGGTGACGTCGAGATGGGCGCGAAGTACGAGATCGAGCCCATCCCGGAAGACCTCAAAGAGAAGGCCGACGAGTACCGCGCGAAGCTGCTCGAGACCGTCGCCGAGTCCGACGACGCTCTCCTCGAGAAGTACTTCGCCGGCGAAGAGCTGACGGTCGACGAGATCAAGGGTGCGGTCCGCAAGATGACCGTCAACTCCGAGCTCTACCCGATCTTCTGTGGTTCCGCGTTCAAGAACCGCGGAGTCCAGCCGATGCTCGATGCCGTCATCGACTACCTGCCTTCGCCGCTCGACGTGCCTCCCATGGAGGGCCACGACGTCCGCGACGCCGAGAAGATCATCATCCGCAAGCCCGAGTCGTCGGAGCCGTTCTCGGCTCTCGCCTTCAAGGTCGCGGTGCACCCCTTCTTCGGTCGCCTCACCTACGTCCGCGTCTACTCGGGTTCCATCGAGTCCGGCGCCCAGGTGATCAACTCGACGAAAGACAAGAAGGAGCGCATCGGCAAGATCTTCCAGATGCACTCCAACAAGGAGAACCCCGTCGATGGCGTGACCGCTGGTCACATCTACGCGGTCATCGGTCTCAAGTTCACGACCACGGGTGACACCCTGTGCGACCCGAGCGAGCAGATTGTCCTCGAGTCGATGACTTTCCCTGAGCCCGTCATCGAGGTTGCTATCGAGCCGAAGACGAAGCAAGACCAGGAGAAGCTCTCCATCGCCATCCAGAAGCTCGCCGAAGAAGACCCGACGTTCCGCGTCGAGCTCAACGCCGAGACTGGTCAGACGGTCATCAAGGGAATGGGCGAGCTTCACCTCGACATCCTGGTCGACCGCATGAAGCGCGAGTTCAACGTCGAGGCGAACGTGGGCAAGCCCCAGGTCGCCTACCGCGAGACGCTCAAAAAGGGCATCGAGCGCTACGACTACACCCACAAGAAGCAGACGGGTGGTTCGGGTCAGTTCGCTAAGGTCCAGATCGCGCTCGAGCCCTTCGAGGTCACGGCCGAGTCGACGTACGAATTCATCAACAAGGTCACCGGTGGTCGCGTTCCGCGCGAGTACATCGGTTCGGTCGACGCCGGCATCCAGGACGCCATGCAGGTCGGTGTCCTAGCCGGTTACCCCACCGTGGGTGTTCGTGCGCTGCTCCTCGACGGTGCTGCTCACGATGTCGACTCGTCTGAAATGGCGTTCAAGATTGCCGGATCGATCGCGTACAAGGAGGCTGCACGCAAGTCCAGTCCCGTGCTGCTCGAGCCGATCATGGCCGTCGAGGTCCGTACGCCCGAGGAGTACATGGGCGACGTCATCGGCGACCTCAACTCTCGTCGTGGCCAGATCGCCTCGATGGAAGACGCCAGTGGTGTGAAGGTCGTTCGGGCCAGCGTTCCGCTGTCGGAGATGTTCGGTTACGTCGGTGACCTGCGGTCGAAGACCTCGGGTCGTGCCGTCTACTCGATGACGTTCGAGTCGTACGCGGAGGTCCCCCGGGCTGTCGCCGACGAGATCATCGCGAAGAACAAGGGCGAGTAGCCCACCCCAGGGTGGTGCGTTCTCCACAGAGCGCACCGCCCGAAATGCGGGGTCGAGCCTCGACCGCGTAGCATGTGAATACACCAAAGCGCAGTTCCCCGGAGACGGGCCTTCACGGGCCCGGCCGGGCAACTGCTCCCGAGTCCTGAGGAGGACCCACAGTGGCGAAGGCCAAGTTCGAGCGGACCAAGCCGCACGTAAACATCGGAACCATCGGTCACGTTGACCACGGCAAGACGACGCTCACCGCGGCGATCACCAAGGTTCTGCACGACAAGTACCCCGACCTCAACACGGCGTCCGCGTTCGACCAGATCGACAACGCGCCCGAAGAGAAGGCTCGTGGTATCACGATCAACATCTCGCACGTCGAGTACCAGACTGAGAAGCGTCACTACGCTCACGTCGACGCTCCCGGCCACGCCGACTACGTGAAGAACATGATCACCGGTGCGGCTCAGATGGACGGCGCGATCCTCGTGGTTGCCGCTACCGACGGCCCCATGCCCCAGACGCGTGAGCACGTGCTGCTCGCTCGCCAGGTCGGCGTGCCCTACATCGTCGTCGCGCTGAACAAGTCCGACATGGTCGATGACGAAGAGATCCTGGAGCTCGTCGAGCTCGAGGTTCGCGAGCTGCTCTCCAGCCAGGACTTCGATGGCGACAACGCCCCCGTCGTTCAGGTCTCGGCGCTTCAGGCGCTCGAGGGCGACGAGAAGTGGGCCAAGTCGGTTGCCGACCTCATGGAGGCCGTGGACGAGAACGTCCCCGACCCCATCCGTGCACTCGACCAGCCCTTCCTCATGCCCATCGAGGACGTCTTCACGATCACCGGTCGTGGCACCGTCGTCACCGGTCGTGTCGAGCGCGGTCAGCTCAACGTCAACGAGGAGATCGAGATCGTCGGCATCCGCCCGACGACCAAGACCACCGTCACCGGCATCGAGATGTTCCGCAAGCTGCTCGACCAGGCTGTGGCCGGCGACAACACCGGTCTTCTTCTTCGTGGCACCAAGCGCGAAGACGTCGAGCGCGGCCAGGTCATCGTCAAGCCCGGTTCGGTTACGCCGCACACCGGTTTCGACGCGAACGTCTACATCCTCTCGAAGGATGAGGGCGGCCGTCACAACCCGTTCTACGCGAACTACCGTCCCCAGTTCTACTTCCGCACCACCGACGTCACCGGCGTCATCACGCTGCCCGAGGGCACCGAGATGGTCATGCCCGGCGACACGACTGAGATCAGCGTTGAGCTGATCCAGCCGATCGCCATGGAGGAGGGCCTCCGCTTCGCTATCCGCGAGGGTGGCCGTACCGTCGGCGCCGGCACCGTCACGAAGATCAACAAGTAGTCCTTCCGACTTCTTCGAGATTCTCTGACGCGTCGTAGACACGCATCACCCTGAGCGGGTCGGGCCTTCGGGTCCGACCCGCTTTGGCGTACCCGGACCATCGCCTGGGAGAAGAGTTGTCGCCCTAGACCCGCGCGTCGGGTCGGTGCAGGATTGGCGGCACGAGTCGGAGGTGCCGACCGGTTCAGGGAGGAACGCATATGGCTGGGTTCGACGACGTCACCAAGAAGGCGCAGGAGTTTCTGAAAGACAACAAGGTCACCGACGCGCTGAAGAGCGACAAGGCGGAGGGCATCAGCGACAGCATCCTGGATGCCGTGGCCAGTGCAGCCGACAGGGCCACAGGCGGTAAGCACCACGACAAGATCCAGCAAGCGCGCGACGCGGCCGACAAGAAGATCGGCAACGACGGCGTATAGCCGCCAAAGGCCTCCGACGATGTCCGTCGGAGGCCTTCGTCGTTCGCTCGGGTGTCGTGCTCCCGCAGCTGTTCTCCGGCGCGGGGGAGTTGACTTGTCGGCATGCCTCGACTGCGCCGAACCGACTCCTCACGACCGGGTGTCACCCGGGTCAAGGCCGGCCGCGGGTTCACGTACCGTGACGATGCGGGCGTGACCGTCTCGGATCCTGAATTGCGTGCTCGGTTCGAATCCCTCGCCATTCCGCCCGCGTGGAAAGACGTGTGGATCGCGCCCTACCCCAACGGGCACATCCAGGCGACCGGTATCGACGGTGTCGGTCGGCGCCAGTACATCTACCACCCCACCTGGCGCGAGCAGAAAGACCGCATCAAGTTCGACCGGGCGCTCTCTCTCGCCGAGGCGCTTCCGACCGCGCGGCGGTTCGTCACACTCGACCTCCGGCGAGACGAGCCGGATCGCCTCCGGGCTCTGGCGGCGGCATTCCGCATGCTCGACACGGGCTCGCTGCGCGTCGGCTCAGAGCAGTACGCGACCGCCCACGGCAGCCACGGGCTGTCCACCCTGCTCTGCTCGCACGCGACTGTCAGCGGCGACAGCATCCGGCTGGCCTTTCCGGCGAAGAGCGGTCAGGAGTGGGAGAGCGAAATCGAGGATCCCGAGCTCGCCGCGATTATCCGCGGCCTCAAGTCTCGGGGTGGGCGTGCTCGGCTCCTCGCCTACCGGCCCGAGCAAGGGGCGGCGTGGAGGCCGTTGCACGCCGTCGACATCAACGCCTACGTGCACGAGCGGACGGGCGGGGAGTTCACGGCGAAAGACTTCCGCACGCTCCACGGAACGGCTGCGGCGGCCATCAGCCTGGCGAGATCCGGGCCGAAGGCTTCCGAGACCGGGCGCAAGCGCGCGGTGGCCCAGGCGATGCGCGATGCGTCGGCTGTGCTCGGCAATACGCCGTCCGTTGCCCGCGCCAGCTATGTCGACCCGCGTCTCGTCGACCTCTTCCGCCAGGGCGAGACGATCGATCCGGCCCGGGTGCATGCCGTGGAGTCGGAGGTTCGTTCGCTTCTGTACCGGTGATGCCCTCGGGTCGCGTAATCTTGAATTTTGTGCGACTTTCGTGTTGCGCCCGAGAGGAACAACTGCTGTGACCGAATGCATCCACGGCCTCGATGCTGAGCTTTGCGACCTCTGCACGCCCCGCAAGCGAGAAGAGCCGGTGGTTGCGCCCGTCGCTCGGCCGGCGGCTGCTCGACGTGCTCCCGTCGGCGGCTCGGCGATCCGGATGCCGGCAGTCGTCCGCGCTCCGGGTGCCAAGCGCGCCGTCCCCGCGGCGGCAGCTCTCCCCGACATCGACCTCGCCACGATGCGTGTCCACCACTGGACGCACCTGTCGAACCTCGCCGACATCTTCTCCGACGGTCGCCTTCGAGCCGACGCGGTCCCCGAGCTCGACGTCGCGTCGCCCGAGGCGCGCGAGCGGCGTGCCGCTGCGGCTCTCCCGACCGGTTCCACTGTCGCCGGTCACGTGCCGTTCGCGCTCTCGCCCGACGCGGCCACCTGGAACGAGGTGCGCAGCGGCGCCGAAGGATCCCGGTGGTCACCCGCAGCACGAGCCACCCGCCCCACCGACTTCGTCGTGCTCGTGGCTCCCGTAGCGGCCCTCCCCGACGACTTCGTGCTCGCCGACGGCGACCCTGCCGGGCCCCTCGCGCGTTTCGGGGTCGGCCAGGCCGAGGCGGCTACGCTTGCGCGTCGCGCCTCGATCGCTGATCCCGACCTGCTCGAGGTCGAGATCCTCGTGCCGGACTCCTTCGATCTCTCCTTGGTCACCCTCATCGGAGTGCCGAACGATCGCACCCGCGACGAGGTCAAGAGCCTGCTCCGCGATGTGGAGGGGCGGGCGCCGCGAGTCGCCGTCTACCCGCCGTGGTTCCGCCCCTCCGAGGCGGAATAACTCGACACGAGCTGAGTCGCAACAATTCCGACACGCCCGGGTTGCAGCAAATGCCGGGCTGTGGCAAGCTTGTCTGGTTCAACACTTCGGCCGCTGCGTGCGGTTCGAATCACTGCCAGGCAGTGCACAGTCGTATCGACTGGGCCGCGGGTAGCAGGACACCTCTTCAATCGAAACCCGAGAGATGACCTCCCCACGGTGGCCATCACGCTGAATCGGCTACGAAATCAGCGGAGCGGTTACGAGCGCAGGCCTTCGGCATGCGGTCGAAGACGGATTGACACATCAACAGTGGTGCGACGGTCATGTGTGCAGGCAACTGCGGCATCCGGAGTGACCCGAGTCTGAACAAGACCCAGCCCGAGCGGGAGTTCGCGAAAGCGATACGACCGCGAAGGCGCGTCAGGCGGCCCCGTGAAGGTGCGCGACGTTTATATCGAGAGAGAGTCACACATGGCGGGACAAAAGATCCGCATCCGGCTGAAGTCGTACGACCACGAGGTCATCGACACGTCAGCTCGCAAGATCGTCGACACGGTGACCCGTGCCGGCGCGACCGTGGTCGGCCCCGTGCCGCTTCCCACGGAGAAGAACGTGATCGCAGTCATCCGTTCGCCCCACAAGTACAAAGACTCGCGCGAGCACTTCGAGAAGCGGACGCACAAGCGTCTCATCGACATCATCGACCCGACGCCGAAGGCCGTCGACTCGCTCATGCGTCTCGACCTCCCCGCCGACGTCAACATCGAGATCAAGCTGTAGGGGGCGACGAACTAATGGCTATCACCACCAAGAACGTCAAGGGTCTCCTCGGCAAGAAGCTCGGCATGACCCAGGTCTGGGACGCCGACAACAAGCTGATCCCCGTCACCGTCGTCGAGATCTCGCCGAACGTCGTGACTCAGATCCGTACCGAAGAGGTCGACGGCTACGTCGCCGTCCAGATCGCTGCCGGAGCAATCGACCCGCGCAAGGCCAACAAGCCCCGCACCGGTCACTTCGACAAGGCGGGCGTCACGCCTCGCCGCACCCTCACCGAGGTTCGCACCGCCGACGCCGCCGAGTACGCACTCGGCCAGGAGCTCGCGGTCGATTCCTTCGAGGCCGGCCAGAAGGTCGACGTCGTCGGCACTTCCAAGGGCAAGGGCTTCGCCGGTGTCATGAAGCGTCACAACTTCAAGGGTGTCTCGGCATCCCACGGTTCGCACCGTAACCACCGCAAGCCCGGTTCGATCGGTGCTTCGTCGACCCCCAGCCGTGTCTTCAAGGGCATGCGCATGGCCGGTCGCATGGGTGGGGAGCGCGTCACCGTCCTCAACCTCACGGTTCACGCCGTCGACGTCGAGAAGGGTCTGCTGCTCGTCAAGGGCGCCGTCCCCGGCGCTCGTGGCCGCACCGTCTTCGTCCGCACCGCCGTGAAGGGGAACTAGCGCATGGCTACCACCACTGCTTCCACCGCCGTCGATGTCCTCGACGCCAAGGGCGCCAAGTCCGGCTCCGTCGACCTCCCCGCTGAGATCTTCGATGTCGTCGCAAACGTCCCGCTGATCCATCAGGTCGTCGTCGCGCAGCTCGCTGCCGCACGCCAGGGCACGCACAAGGTCAAGGGCCGCGGCGAGGTCTCCGGTGCCGGCCGCAAGCCGTTCAAGCAGAAGGGAACGGGTCGCGCTCGCCAGGGCTCCATCCGCGCTCCTCAGATGACCGGCGGTGGCATCGTCCACGGCCCGACGCCCCGCAACTACTCGCAGCGCACCCCCAAGAAGATGATCGCCGCAGCTCTGCTCGGTGCTCTCTCCGACCGCGCTCGCGGCGCCCGCGTCCACGTCGTCGAGTCCTTCGTGGCCGACGTCGTCTCGACCAAGACCGCTCTCGAGCTGCTCGCGAGCATCTCCACGAGCAAGCACGTCCTGGTCGTCATCGAGCGCGATGACCTGCTGACGCAGAAGAGCGTCCGCAACGTCGACGAGGTCCACGTCATCTCGTGGGACCAGCTCAACGCCTACGACGTCCTCGTCTCCGACGACATCGTCTTCACCAAGAGCGCTTTCGAGGCCTTCGTGGCCAAGAAGACCAACAAGGAGGCCACCGCATGAGCGGCATCCACAAAGACCCCCGCGACGTCGTGATCTCGCCGGTCGTCTCCGAGAAGTCGTACTCCCTGATTGATCAGGGCAAGTACACCTTCCTGGTCGACCCGCGCTCGAACAAGACCGAGATCAAGCTCGCCATCGAGAAGATCTTCGACGTCAAGGTCGACAGCATCAACACGCTGAACCGTCCGGGTAAGACGCGTCGTACCAAGTTCGGGATCGGCAAGCGCAAGAGCACCAAGCGCGCCATCGTGACACTCAAGTCGGGCTCCATCGACATCTTCACGGCTGTCGGCTAGGGCGCGGAGGGATAAATAATGGCTATTCGCAAATACAAGCCCACGACTCCGGGTCGCCGCGGTTCATCCGTCGCCGACTTCGCTGAGATCACGCGCTCGACTCCTGAGAAGTCGCTGCTTCGTCCCCTGTCGAAGACCGGTGGCCGTAACAACGCCGGCCGCATCACGACCCGTCACATCGGTGGTGGCCACAAGCGCCAGTACCGCGTCATCGACTTCCGTCGCAACGACAAAGACGGCGTGAACGCCAAGGTCGCTCACATCGAGTACGACCCCAACCGCACGGCGCGCATCGCGCTGCTCCACTTCGTGGACGGCACCAAGCGCTACATCATCGCTCCGAACAAGCTGTCGCAGGGCGACATCGTCGAGTCGGGCGCTGGCGCGGACATCAAGCCGGGTAACAACCTTCCGCTGAAGAACATCCCGGTCGGTACCGTCATCCACGCGATCGAGCTCAAGCCCGGTGGCGGTGCCAAGATGGCCCGCTCCGCCGGTGCCTCAGTTCGTCTCGTCGCCAAAGACGGCCCCTACGCGCAGCTGCGTCTCCCTTCGGGCGAGGTCCGCAACGTCGACGCGCGCTGCCGCGCCACGATCGGCGAGGTCGGCAACGCCGAGCAGTCGAACATCAACTGGGGAAAGGCCGGCCGTATGCGCTGGAAGGGCGTTCGCCCGACCGTGCGTGGTGTCGCCATGAACCCCGTCGACCACCCGCACGGTGGTGGTGAGGGCAAGACCTCCGGTGGACGCCACCCGGTCTCGCCGTGGGGCCAGAAAGAGGGCCGCACTCGTCACCCCAAGCTCGAGAGCGACAAGCTCATCGTCCGCCGCCGCAACGCTGGCAACAAGCGCAAGTAGGAGTTGTAGAAGATGCCACGCAGTCTGAAGAAGGGCCCCTTCGTCGACGACCACCTGCTCCGCAAGGTTGTTGTTCAGAACGAAGCCAACACAAAGAACGTGATCCGTACCTGGTCGCGTCGCTCGATGATCATCCCGAACATGCTCGGCCACACCATCGCCGTGCATGACGGACGCAAGCACATCCCCGTTTTCGTGACCGAATCCATGATCGGCCACAAGCTCGGCGAGTTCGCGCCCACCCGCACCTTCCGCGGCCACGTGAAGGACGACAAGAAGGGTCGTCGTCGCTAACGCGGCGGCGAGAAGGAGGAGAGAAATGGTGGAGTCGATCGCACGCGTGCGTCACATCCGCGTCACCCCCATGAAGGCCCGTCGCGTTGTCAACCTGATCCGCGGCAAGCAGGCCCTCGAGGCCCTGGCCATTCTGAAGTTCGCGCCGCAGGGCGCATCGGAGCCGGTCTACAAGCTCGTTGCGTCGGCTATGGCCAACGCCCGAGTGAAGGCCGATGCTCAGAACAGCTACCTCAACGACGAAGACCTCTACATCTCGAGTGCCTACGTCGACGAGGGAGCAACCCTCAAGCGGTTCCAGCCTCGTGCTCAGGGCCGTGCGTTCCAGATCCTGAAGCGCACCAGCCACATCACGGTCGTCCTCGCGACGCCCGAAGAGGCCGAAGCGGCCACGACGTCGAAGAAGGCGAGCAAGTAATGGGCCAGAAAGTAAACCCGTACGGCTTCCGTCTCGGAATCACCACCGACCACGTGTCGCGTTGGTTCTCCGACAGCACGAAGGCCGGCCAGCGCTACAGCGACTACGTCGCTGAAGACATCAAGATCCGCAACCTGCTCAAGACCTCCCTCGACCGCGCTGGCGTGGCCAAGATCGAGATCGAGCGCACCCGCGACCGCGTTCGCGTCGACATTCACACGGCCCGCCCGGGCATCGTGATCGGTCGCCGTGGCGCCGAGGCCGAGCGCATCCGCGCCGACCTCGAGAAGCTCACGGGCAAGCAGATCCAGCTGAACATCCTCGAGGTCAAGAACCCCGAGGCCGAAGCTCAGCTCGTCGCCCAGGGCATCGCCGAGCAGCTCAGCGCTCGCGTGGCTTTCCGCCGCGCAATGCGCAAGGGGCTGCAGGGTGCTCAGCGCGCCGGCGCCAAGGGTGTTCGCATCCAGGTCTCGGGCCGTCTCGGCGGCGCTGAGATGAGCCGTTCGGAGTTCTACCGCGAGGGCCGCGTGCCCCTGCACACGCTCCGCGCCAACATCGACTACGGCTTCTACGAAGCCAAGACCACGTTCGGTCGCATCGGTGTCAAGGTCTGGATCTACAAGGGCGACATCACCAACAAAGAGCTCGCGCGTGAGCAGGCGAACCAGAAGTCGTCGCGCCCCGAGCGTCGTAACGACCGTGGTGGCGACCGCGACCGTGGATCCCGTGGTGGCAACACCCGTGCTCCGCAGACGCAGGACGCCCCGGTCACCGCAGGAGCTGAGGCATAACCATGTTGATTCCCCGTCGTGTCAAGCACCGCAAGCAGCACCACCCCGGCCGTAGTGGCCAGGCGACCGGTGGTACTCGCGTGAGCTTCGGTGAGTACGGCATCCAGGCTCTCACGCCTGCCTACGTCACCAACCGTCAGATCGAGTCCGCTCGTATCGCCATGACCCGTCACATCAAGCGTGGTGGAAAGGTGTGGATCAACATCTACCCCGACCGCCCGCTGACCAAGAAGCCGGCCGAAACCCGCATGGGTTCCGGTAAGGGTTCGCCCGAGTGGTGGGTCGCCAACGTCAAGCCGGGTCGCGTGCTCTTCGAGCTCAGCGGCGTCAGCGAGGAAGTCGCCAAAGAGGCGCTCACTCGTGCAATTCACAAGCTGCCCCTGAAGGCACGCATCATCAAGCGCGAGGAGGGCGACGCATAATGGCGATCGGATCCAAGGAGCTCGCTCCGACCGAGCTCGACACTTTCGAAGACGAGCGTCTTGTCGACGAGCTCAAGAAGGCCAAGGAAGAGCTGTTCAACCTGCGCTTCCAGTCGGCTACCGGCCAGCTCGAGAACCACGGCCGCGTTCGTGCCGTGAAGCGCGACATCGCTCGTATCTACACGGTGCTCCGTGAGCGCGAGCTCGGCATTCGTGCCACCCCCGCCCCGGCCGCGGCTGCCCCCAAGGCTGCTGCCAAGAAGTCGACGAAGAAGGCCGCTGCGAAGCCGGCCGACGAGACCGTCGAGGCCGCTGAGACCGAGGAGACCAAGTAATGGCTACCGAGAAGAAGGCTGCTGCGGCCTCGACAGACACTGTCGAGTCGGACACCCTCGTCCGCGGCTACCGCAAGACGCGTCGTGGCTACGTCACGAGCGACAAGATGGAGAAGACCATCGTCGTCGAGGTCGAAGACCGCGTGAAGCACCCCCTGTACGGCAAGGTCATCCGCCGTACCTCCAAGGTCAAGGTTCACGACGAGGCCAACTCGGCCGGCGTCGGTGACCTGGTCGTCATCAGCGAGACCCGTCCGCTCAGCGCCTCCAAGCGCTGGCGCCTGGTCGAAATCCTCGAGAAGGCGAAGTAGGCCTCGGCCTGCTCGATAGGAGACAGAAGTGATTCAGCAGGAATCCCGCCTCAAGGTCGCCGACAACACCGGTGCCAAAGAGATCCTCACCATCCGCGTTCTCGGTGGCTCGGGTCGTCGTTACGCCGGCCTCGGTGACGTCATCGTCGCCACGGTGAAGGACGCCATCCCCGGTGGCAACGTGAAGAAGGGTGACGTCGTCAAGGCGGTCATCGTTCGCACCAAGAAGGAGACCCGTCGCAACGACGGCTCCTACATCAAGTTCGACGAGAACGCCGCAGTGATCCTGAAGGCTGACGGAGACCCCCGTGGTACCCGCATCTTCGGACCGGTCGGTCGCGAACTCCGCGACAAGAAGTTCATGAAGATCATCTCGCTGGCGCCGGAGGTTATCTAAGTCATGGCAAACATCAAGAAGGGTGACCTGGTTCAGGTCATCACCGGAGCCACGCAGGCCCGCGGCGGAGACCGCGGCAAGCAGGGCAAGGTCATCGAGGTCCTCGTGGAGAAGAACCGCGTGGTCGTGGAGGGTGTCAACTTCGTCACCAAGCACGTCCGTGTCGGCCAGACCCAGCGGGGCACCAAGACCGGCGGCATCGAGACGCACGAGGCTTCCATCCACGTGTCGAACGTCGCGCTGGTCGACCCTAAGAGCAAGAAGCCGACCCGCGTCGGCTTCCGCGAAGACAAGGTCACGAAAGACGGAGTCACCAAGACCGTCCGTGTCCGCTACGCCAAGAAGTCGGGGGAGGATCTCTGATGAGTGACACCACTACCGCGACGGTCGAGCCCAGCGCTCAGCCTCGCCTCAAGGCCAAGTACCAGGCCGAGATCCTGCCGCAGCTGAAGAGCGACTTCGGATTCACGAACGTGCACCAGGTGCCCGGTCTCGTGAAGATCGTCGTCAACACCGGTGTCGGCGAGGCAGCTCGCGACTCGAAGGTCATGGACGGCGCGGTCAAAGACCTCACGGCTATCACCGGACAGAAACCGCTGGTCACCAAGGCCCGCAAGTCCATCGCGCAGTTCAAACTGCGTGAGGGTCAGCCGATCGGTGCTCACGTCACGCTTCGTGGCGACCGCGCTTGGGAGTTCCTCGACCGTCTGCTCTCGCTTGCGCTTCCTCGCATCCGCGACTTCCGCGGTCTGAGCGACCGCCAGTTCGACGGCAACGGCAACTACACCTTCGGTCTCAACGAGCAGAGCATGTTCCACGAGATCGATCAGGACCGCATCGACCGAGTTCGCGGCTTCGACATCACTGTCGTGACCACCGCGAAGAACGACGACGAGGGTCGGGCTCTGCTCAAGGCACTCGGCTTCCCGTTCCGCTCGGCCGACTCGGCCAACTAAGATCGTTCGGTCGGACACTTCGGTTTCGAAGTGTCCGGCCGCACTTCCGTGTCTGGAGAATCGCTCCAGGCCACCCGATCGCGTAGGTCGGCTCCCGGTGTACCGGAAGTCGAAACCGCTCGAGAAAGAGATCAATTCGCATGACGATGACAGATCCGGTCGCAGACCTGCTGACCAGACTGCGCAACGCGAACTCGGCATTCCACGAGACCGTGTCGCTGCCGAGCTCCAAGCTCAAGTCCCACATCGCTGAGATCCTCAAAAAAGAGGGTTTCATCGAGTCCTGGAAGGTCGAAGACGCTCGCGTCGGACAGACCCTCACCATCGACCTCAAGTACGGCCCCGCACGCGAGCGCTCCATCGTGGGCATCAAGCGCGTTTCCAAGCCGGGCCTCCGCGTCTACGCAAAGTCGACCGAGATCCCTCAGGTTCTCGGCGGTCTCGGCGTGGCCATCCTGTCGACTTCCTCCGGTCTGCTGACCGACCGTGAGGCCGAGAAGAAGGGCGTGGGTGGGGAAGTCCTCGCCTACGTGTGGTAACCCGCTATGTCACGAATCGGACGCCTTCCCATTCCGATCCCCACCGGGGTCGACGTGAAGATCGACGGCCAGGCCGTCACCGTTAAGGGCCCGAAGGGCGAGCTGTCGCTCGTCGTCGCCAGCCCCATTGAAGCCAAGCTCGAAGAGGGCACCGTTCTGGTCACCCGCCCGGATGACGAGCGCTCATCGCGTTCGCTCCACGGCCTGACCCGCACTCTCATCGCGAACCAGATCACCGGCGTCACTCAGGGCTACTCCAAGGGCCTCGAGATCGTCGGTACCGGTTACCGCGTGCAGGCCAAGGGCCAGAACATCGAGTTCGCCCTCGGCTACTCGCACCCGATCACCGTCGAGCCGCCCCAGGGCATCAGCTTCACGGTCGAGGGCAACAACAAGCTCACCGTCACCGGCATCGACAAGCAGGCCGTCGGCGAAGTGGCCGCCAACATCCGCAAGCTGCGCAAGCCCGAGCCCTACAAGGGCAAGGGTGTTCGCTACGCCGGCGAGGTCGTCCGCCGCAAGGCCGGAAAGTCAGGTAAGTAATCATGGGTCTCGGAACCAGAGGTAAGAGCAAGTCGGCCGCTACGAGCCGACGCCACACTCGCCTGCGCAAGAAGATCGTGGGCACGGAAGTTCGCCCCCGTCTCGTCGTCAATCGCTCGGCCCGTCACGTATTCGTGCAGGTCGTCGACGACAGCAAGGGCTACACCGTCGCCAGCGCATCGACCCTCGAGGCCGACATGCGCACGTTCGACGGTGACAAGACGGCTAAGGCCAAGAAGGTCGGCGAGCTCGTCGCCGAGCGCGCCAAGGCTGCCGGAATCGAAGCGGTCGTCTTCGACCGCGGTGGTAACAAGTACGCCGGACGCGTGGCGGCAATCGCCGACGGCGCCCGGGAAGGTGGGTTGGACCTGTGAGCGACGCAACGAACAAGACGCCCGAGCCGACGGCCGAGGCCGTCGTCGAGCGCCCCGTGGAGACGGCTGCCGGCTCCGAGTCGAACAACCGCGAGGGTGGCAACAGTGGTCGTACCGACCGCCGTGGCGCCGGTCGCGGCGACCGGAACCAGGGTCGCGGTGGTCGTGACGACCGCGACAAGAGCCAGTTCCTCGAGCGCGTCGTCACCATCAACCGTGTCTCCAAGGTCGTCAAGGGTGGTCGTCGCTTCAGCTTCACCGCTCTCGTCGTCGTCGGTGACGGTAACGGTCTCGTCGGTGTCGGCTACGGCAAGGCCCGCGAGGTCCCCACCGCCATCTCGAAGGGTGTCGAGGAGGCGAAGAAGAACTTCTTCCGCGTCCCTCGCATCGCGAACACCATTCCGCACCCCGTCCAGGGTGAGGCTGCAGCCGGCGTCGTCCTGCTCCGCCCCGCCGCTGCGGGTACCGGTGTTATCGCCGGTGGTCCGGTTCGCGCCGTTCTCGAGTGCGCTGGCATCCACGACGTTCTGAGCAAGTCGCTCGGTTCGTCGAACACCATCAACATCGTGCACGCGACTGTCGCCGCGCTGCAGCAGCTGGAAGAGCCGCGCGCCGTCGCAGCTCGTCGTGGTCTCGACATCGACCAGGTCGCTCCCGCTCGTCTGCTTCGCATCGAGGCCGACGCTCGTGCTGCCGCAACTGAGAAGGCAGGTGCCTGATGGCTCAGCTCCGCGTGACTCAGATCAAGTCCAAAATTAGCGAGAAGCAGAACCAGCGCGACACGCTGCGCAGCTTGGGTCTCAAGCGAATCGGCCAGACGGTCGTTCGCCCTGACGACAAGCAGAACCGCGGTTACGTCGTAACGGTCGCTCACCTCGTCAAGGTCGAGGAGATTGACTAATGGCTGACACTTCGAAAGACGAAGCCACCACGAAGGCCGCAGCTCCCAAGGCTGCGACCAAGAAGCCTGCCACCAAGGCAGCGACCACTCAGGCCGCAGCGAAGTCGGAGTCTTCCGACGTCGCTCGTCCGCAGATCCTCAAGGTCCACCACCTTCGTCCGGCTCCCGGTGCCAAGAAGGCGAAGACTCGCGTGGGTCGCGGTGAGGGTTCGAAGGGTAAGACCGCTGGTCGCGGTACCAAGGGAACCAAGGCTCGCTACACGGTCCGCGTCGGCTTCGAGGGTGGGCAGATGCCTCTGCACATGCGCACCCCGAAGCTCCGCGGGTTCAAGAACCCGTTCCGCGTCGAGTACCAGGTTGTCAACCTCGACAAGCTGACCGACCTCTACCCCGCCGGTGGTGAGGTCACCGTGAGTGACCTCGTGGCCAAGGGTGCCGTTCGCAAGAACGAGAAGGTCAAGGTGCTCGGCCAGGGCGATCTCGCCGTCAAGCTGACCGTGAGTGTCGACAAGGTCTCCGGCTCTGCCGAAGAGAAGATTGTCGCCGCGGGCGGAACAGTCACCAAGTAGTACCTGAGGGGGTGGTCCGTAAGGGCCACCCCCATCAGTCGTTTATCCTCATACCGGGAGGCCACCATGTTCAGAGCTATTTCGCGGATATTCCGCACACCCGACCTTCGCCGAAAGATCGGGTTCACGCTCGGCATCATCGCGCTCTTCCGGTTGGGCAGCTTCATCCCCTCGCCCTTCGTCGACTACAGCAACGTGCAGGTCTGCCTCGCCGGTAACCAGTCGACCTCGGGTCTCTACGAGCTCGTCAACCTCTTCTCCGGTGGCGCGCTCCTTCAACTTTCGATCTTCGCGCTGGGCATCATGCCCTACATCACGTCGTCGATCATCGTGCAGTTGCTCCGCGTGGTCATCCCGCACTTCGACGCGCTGTACAAAGAAGGCCAGACCGGTCAGGCCAAGCTGACGCAGTACACGCGTTACCTCACCATCGCCCTCGGAATCCTCCAGTCCACGACCCTCATCACGGTGGCGCGCTCCGGTGCCCTGTTCGGCTCGTCGACCGTGTCCGAGTGCAGCCAGCTCATCACGAACAACGCCTGGTACGCGATCCTCCTCATGGTCATCACCATGACCGCCGGTACCGGCCTCATCATGTGGATGGGCGAGCTGATCACCGAGCGCGGCATCGGCAACGGAATGTCGCTGCTCATCTTCACGTCGATCGCGGCCAAGTTCCCGACGGCGCTCTGGGCCATCCAGCAGGCGAAGGGCTTCGAGATCTTCCTGATGGTGATCGTCGTCGGCGTCGTCATCATGGGCCTCGTCGTGTTCGTCGAGCAATCGCAACGACGGATTCCCGTGCAGTACGCCAAACGAATGGTCGGGCGGCGAACCTACGGTGGCAACAACACGTACATCCCGATCAAGGTCAATATGGCGGGCGTCGTGCCGGTCATCTTCGCCTCGTCGCTCCTGTACCTGCCGGCCCTGGTCGCTCAGTTCAACACGCCGACCAACGGCACGGCTCCGGCCGCGTGGGTCAGCTGGGTCCAGACGAACCTCACGTCGGGCGACAAGCCGCTCTACATGCTCCTGTACTTCATGCTCATCATCGGGTTCACCTACTTCTACGTGGCGATCACGTTCAACCCCGAAGAGGTTGCCGACAACATGAAGAAGTACGGCGGGTTCATCCCCGGCATCCGTGCCGGTCGTCCCACCGCTGACTACCTCGACTACGTGCTCACCCGCGTCACCCTGCCCGGGTCGTTGTATCTGGGCCTCGTCGCCCTCATCCCGTTGATCGCTCTCGCCACAGTGGGCGCGAATCAGAACTTCCCCTTCGGCGGCGCGAGCATCCTGATCATCGTCGGTGTCGGTCTCGAGACGGTGAAGCAGGTCGACTCCCAGCTCCAGCAGCGCCACTACGAGGGTCTTCTTCGATGACCCCGGCTGCAGACGTCCAGGGCACTCGACTGCTCATCGTCGGTCCGCCCGGCGCGGGCAAGGGCACTCAGGCAGTGCGCATCGCTGAGACCTACGGGATCCCCGCGATTTCGACCGGAGACATCTTCCGAGCGAACGTGAAGAACGAGACACCGTTGGGTCTCAAGGTGAAGACCATTCTCGACGCGGGCGACTACGTTCCCGACACGCTGACCAACGAGCTGATCGAAGACCGCCTGGCCCAGCCCGACGCCGAGCAGGGCTTCTTGCTCGACGGTTACCCACGCACGGCCGACCAGGTCGACTACCTGGAGAGCCTGTTGCAGGGCAAGGGCGAGCAGCTCACAGCAGTTGTGCAACTCGTCGCGGATCGCGATGAGATCGTGGAGCGACTCCGCCGTCGGGCCGTTGAGCAGGGTCGCAGTGACGACACTGAAGAGGCCATTCGGCACCGTCAAGACGTCTATCTCCGCGAGACCGGTCCGCTAATCGCCGCGTATGGCGAGAAGGGCCTCGTACTCGAGGTCGACGGACTCGGTTCGATCGACGAGGTTGCCTCGCGCATCGACGACGCTCTCGCGTCACGGGGCATCCGGCCCACCGCCGCAGCCTGACCTCTTTCCGCTCTCAGAAACGAAGGCACCGCGTGGCTTTTCGCCGTCCCGGCATCTACAAGACCCCCGAAGAGCTCCGGCGGATGGTTGCCCCGGGGCTGTTGACCGCGGCGTCGCTCGAGGCCGTCGCCGAGGCGATCCGTCCCGGCATCACGACCGGAGAGCTTGATGCCATCGCCGAGCGGACGATCCGTGCCGGCGGCGGCGAGCCGAACTTCATGCTCGTCCCCGGCTATCGACACACGGTGTGCGCGTCGGTGAACGCCGACGTCGTTCACGGCATCCCGGGCGACCGGGTGTTGGCTGCGGGCGACATCGTGTCGATCGACAGCGGAGCTCAGCTCGACGAGTGGAACGGCGACTCCGCCCGGACGTTCGTGCTTGCCGACCCGTCGGATCCTGAGCGTTTTGCTGAGCGCGAGCGCCTCAACCACGTGACCGAGCAGTCGCTCTGGCACGGCATCGCAGCCCTGGCGGCGGCTTCGCACCTGAATGAGGTGGGCGAAGCCATCGAGGAGTACATCGAGTCGCAGGGCGAATTCGGAATTCTCGAGGACTACGTCGGTCACGGCATCGGACGCTCGATGCACGAAGAGCCCCCGGTGTTCAACTACCGCGTCAAGGGTCGCGGCCCGACGGTCAAGCCCGGCCTGGTCGTGGCCATCGAGCCAATGATCACCGCTGGCGGAATCGAGACGTTCACCCAGGGCGACGACTGGACTGTCACGACGACCGACTCATCTGACTCTGCGCACTGGGAGCACTCGGTCGCGGTCCATGCCGACGGCATCTGGGTGCTGACCGCGCCAGACGGTGGCGCCTCCGGGTTGGCTCCGCTCGGGGTCAAGCCGGTTCCGATCCCGTAGCACCCCGCTCCCAAGGGGGCACGGCGATGCCTGCTGCCCCCGGGAGGTCAGCCGTTGCCGACGGAGCAGGTCTTCTCGGAGGCCGCCTGACCAGTGATGGTCGACGGAAGTGCCGTCGCCGTCGAGCTCGGTGTCGCCGAGGATTTCGGTGTCGCCGTTGTTCCGGACGAGGATCCGCTGCCCGCCGCTGTCCCGCCGCCGGTTGAGCTGCTGCTGCCGGAGGAGCCGCTGCCCGAAGAGCCGCCTGAGCCCGTCGAGCTTTCCGCCTGTGATGCCCGTCCGGTGCTGTCGTCTCCGAGCGTGAACTTGGTGTCGCTCTGCAGGTCGGCATTGAGGATGGCGGCGTCTGCTGCGGCCGGAACGACGCGGTTGGAGTTCTGCGGGTCTTCGGCCGTCGGGTACTGGACGAAGAGGACGCTCGAGAGGTCGATGTCTTTGAGCGCTGTGCCGAGCTCGATCATGGTGTCGGTGTTGCTGAGGCTCCTCGAGAGCGTCATGTTCTTGACGGCGGCGGAGGCGAGGCCGTAGAGCTTGACGGGATTGCTGAGGGTGCCGGCCGAGGCGATCTTGCGCATCATGGCGGAGAGGAACACCTGCTGAGACGAGATTCGCGCGAGGTCGCTGCCGTCGCCCACGCCATGGCGCGTGCGGAGGAACTCGAGCGCCTGAAGACCCTTGAGCGTGTGCGTACCGGCGGAGAGCTGCAGGCCCGAGTCGGTGTCGCTGATGGCCTGGGCGACGCAGACGTCGACTCCACCGACGGCGTTCGACATCGAGATGACGCCGTCGAAGGTGATCTCGGCGGCATAGGGGATGGAGAGACCCGTCAGCGACTCGACGGTGGCGACGGTGCAGCCGAGACCCTGGCCGAGGCTGGTGTTGAACTGCTGGTAGCTCAGCTCAGGGAACGTGGCGCCGCCCGTGCCCGTGCAGGCGGGGAGGTCGACCATCAGGTCGCGAGGAAAGCTGATGGCGGTCATCTGCTTGTGGTCGGCCGACAGGTGGATCAGGATCGTGACGTCATTGCGGCTGCCGTCGGCGACTCCGGCCTGCACCTCGGTCTGACCGACGCGGGTGTCGCTGCCGACGAGGAGGATGTTCGCGCCTCCCTCGATGGCGCCGATCGAGGTGTTCTCGGCAATCTTGTCTTCGGCGGCGCCGATCGACACGCTCTTGATCTGCGACTTGAGATTGAAGGCGGCGATGGCCGCCACGCTGCCGACGCTCATCACACCGACGCCGAGCGCGACTGCGAGGAGCATCGCCGTGAAGCGGAAGGGGTGCGGGCGGCGGAGCTGGCCGTGGCGGGCGATGGGGTTCGCGCCCGTGTGGCGACGGCTCGTGCGTTCTCCGGGCACGTTTCCTCGTTTCGTAGGGCTGCGACGTCGCTGGACTGGCGCGGCGATCGGCGTGTCGAGTTGACCCGCCAGGTTGAAAAACTGTAGCGCAATCGAATAAGATCGACCCTTGGTGCCGTGGGCCGCTCTCCGCGTGCAATCTTCGGATCGATTCCTATGAGTCGAATCCATGGGCTCTCAGTTTGGCAAGACCTCGGTCTCGTCTGCGAGACGTGCGGCACCAATCCCCGCAAGACCAGCAAACCAATTTTTAGCGACAGTGAGGCTATGGCCAAAAAAGACGGTGTCATCGAAATCGAAGGCGCAGTGGTCGAAGCGCTGCCCAACGCGATGTTTCGTGTTGAGCTGAGCAACGGGCACAAGGTTCTCGCGCACATCTCCGGAAAGATGCGGCAGCACTACATCCGCATCCTCCCCGAAGACCGTGTGATCGTCGAGCTGAGCCCCTACGACTTGACCCGCGGCCGGATCGTCTACCGCTACAAGTAGGCCAGCTCCTCTCCGAGGGTTTACCCCCGGCAAGGGCTGGTGCTGGAAAGGAACGGCTCGACGCATCCGTCGAGCACGAGGCCAGCGAGTCAAAAGGAAGCAACATGAAGGTCAAGCCCAGCGTCAAGCGCATCTGCGAGCACTGCAAGGTGATTCGCCGCAACGGTCGCGTCATGGTGATCTGCAACAGCAACCCGCGTCACAAGCAGCGTCAGGGCTAATAAGCCTGTCTCTGTGGGGCGGTGCTCTGCACCATCTCCACGCAGTGCCACCAGCACGCAGCACCAACAGCACCACTTCAAGCAGCATCAGAAGCTAAGGATCCACGACCACTCGTGGTTCCGGATCCTTGGCGGACACCCAGGGCGGAGGCCCTGGCACCGATGCTGTGACATACCTCCACCATCTCTCAAGGAGAAGCCACAATGGCACGTCTAGCAGGCGTTGACATCCCGCGCGACAAGCGCGTGGAAGTCGCACTGACCTACATCTACGGAGTCGGGCGCACACGCGCTCTCAAGGCTCTTGCCGAGACCTCGGTCGACGGCAACATCCGCGTGAAAGACCTCACCGACGACCAGCTCGTCCTCCTCCGCGACTTCATCGAAGGCAACTTCAAGGTGGAGGGTGACCTTCGTCGCGAGGTCGCCGCCGATATCCGCCGCAAGGTCGAGATCGGAAGCTACGAGGGCATCCGCCACCGTCGCGGTCTGCCCGTTCGCGGCCAGCGCACCAAGACGAACGCTCGTACCCGCAAGGGCCCGAAGCGCACCGTCGCCGGCAAGAAGAAGGCTCGATAGGCCCGGCGCCCGCCGTAGCCATCTAGGTTGTAGGAGAAAAAATTGGCAGCACCGAAGTCGGCCGCGCGTAAGCCCCGCCGTAAAGAGAAGAAGAACGTCGCAGTGGGCCAGGCCCACATCAAGTCGACCTTCAACAACACCATCGTTTCGATCACCGATCCCTCGGGTGCCGTGCTGAGCTGGGCTTCGTCCGGCGCCGTCGGCTTCAAGGGCTCGCGCAAGTCGACCCCGTTCGCCGCACAGCTCGCAGCCGAGTCGGCCGCGCGCCAGGCTCAGGAGCACGGCGTCAAGAAGGTCGACGTGTTCGTGAAGGGCCCGGGATCGGGTCGCGAGACCGCCATCCGCTCGCTCCAGGCCGCTGGCCTCGAGGTGGGTTCCATCAACGACGTCACGCCGCAGGCGCACAACGGGTGCCGCCCGCCGAAGCGTCGCCGCGTCTGAGTTAGCCGTTTCGCCGTGCCTCCGGTGCCCTCCTCGTGGGGGCTCCGGGGTCGCGGCGTTCCGCTCGTTCTCTCGTCACCCGGCTCCGACGCCGCTCGCGTCCGGTCGCCGAGGTGCTTCACAACTCAACAGACCGACTGACAGCCACCAGTCGTACCGCCAAGAGTCATATAGCGGACTCTTCGCCGAAAGGAATCCACAGTGCTCATTGCACAGCGCCCCACTCTCACCGAGGAGAACATCTCGGAGTTCCGCTCCCGCTTCGTGATCGAGCCCCTCGAGCCTGGCTTCGGCTACACGCTCGGTAACTCGATGCGTCGCACCCTCCTTTCGTCGATCCCCGGAGCAGCTGTCACCAGCATCCGCATCGACGGCGTGCTTCACGAGTTCACGACTGTTCCCGGTGTGAAAGAAGACGTCACCGAGATCATCCTGAACATCAAGAGCCTGGTCGTCGCGAGCGAGCACGACGAGCCGATCACGGCCTACCTGCGCAAGCAGGGTGCCGGTCAGGTCACCGCCGCCGACATCTCGGTTCCCGCCGGTGTCGAGGTGCACAACCCCGACCTGGTCATCGCGACGCTGAACGACAAGGCGAAGTTCGAGCTCGAGCTCACGATCGAGCGTGGCCGTGGCTACGTGTCGGCCGTGCAGAACCGCTCGGAGTTCTCCGAGGCCGGTCAGATCCCGATCGACTCGATCTACTCGCCCGTCCTCAAGGTGACCTACCGCGTCGAGGCGACTCGTGCCGGTGAGCGCACCGACTTCGACCGCCTGGTCGTCGACGTCGAGACCAAGCCCGCGATCAGCCCGCGCGACGCCATCGCTTCGGCCGGCCGCACGCTGACCGAGCTGTTCGGACTCGCTCGCGAGCTCAACAACGCGGCCGAGGGCATCGAGATCGGCCCCGCGCCGGTCGACGCCGTCCTCTCGTCGGAGCTCCAGACGCCGATCGAAGATCTCGACCTCTCCGTGCGCAGCTACAACTGCCTCAAGCGCGAGGGCATCAACACGGTTTCCGAACTGGTCGCTCTCTCGGAGACGCAGCTCATGAACATCCGTAACTTCGGACAGAAGTCGGTCGATGAAGTGAAGGACAAGCTCGTCGAGCTCGGTCTTTCGCTGAAAGACACCGTGCCCGGTTTCGACGGCGCTCACTTCTACAGCGGCTACGACGAGGAGGAGACCAACTAGGTCTCCTGGCTCTTCTCGCCGTATCCACTTACACACCTTTAGGAATCCACCATGCCAAAGCCCACCAAGGGTGCCCGCCTCGGAGGCGGACCCGCTCACGAGCGTCTTCTCCTCGCCAACATGGCCGGCCAGCTGTTCACGTACAAGAGCATCAAGACGACCGAGACGAAGGCCAAGCGCCTCCGCCCCGTCGCCGAGCGCCTCGTCACCTTCGCCAAGCGCGGTGACCTGCACTCGCGTCGTCGCGTGCTGAGCATCCTCCGCAACAAAGAGACCACGCACGTCCTGTTCTCCGAGGTCGCGCCGCTGGTCGAGCTGCGTGAGGGCGGCTACACCCGCATCACGAAGCTCGGCTTCCGCAAGGGCGACAACGCGTCGATGGTGCAGATCGAGCTCGTTCTCGAGCCCGTGACCCCGAAGACCAAGAAGTCGTCGTCGAAGGCTGCCGCTGCCGCTGCCGCTCCCGCCTCGACCGAGGCCCTGCTGGAGGAGCCGGCTGAAGAGCTGACCACCTCCGACGAGGCGATCATCGAGGCCACGACCGAGGCTCCCGACGCCGACAACGCCGCCGAGACGACCGAGGCTGACGCCGAGGCCGCCTTCAGCGACGAGGCTCCGGCCGACGACGCCGCTGCCGACGAGGCCAAGAAGTAACTAGCAACTCGCACCACCCAGAAGGCCCACCCTCCTCGTGAGGGTGGGCCTTCTGCCGTCTCGCGCCCCTGCCCGGCTTGCAAATTCGAAGGAAAAACCCGTCGGCGGCGACGGGAACATGCCGATCCGGGCCCGGTGCGACGAGAATCTCCTTCAAATTCGGAGGGACGGCAGGTCGGTAGACTCGTCGACCGTGAGCGACGAGATGACAAGGATCCGCCTCGACGTCTCTTACGACGGGACCGCCTTCAATGGCTGGAGCACCCAGCCGGGCCTCCGCACGGTCGAGGGTGAGCTCACCCGGGCTCTCGAGATCACGCTGCAGCGCTACCTTCCGGCGCCTCGACTGATCGTGGCCGGTCGCACCGACACGGGCGTCCACGCCATCGGCCAGGTCGTGCACCTCGATCTCACACCCGAGCAGTTCGCCTTTCTGTCGGTGGCGCATCGCAACCGCACCAAATACCCCCCGTATCCGCCCGCCATGCGACTCGGACGTCGGATCAACGGTCTGGCGGGCGCGGAGGGCGACCTCCACGTCACGGACGCCACGATCGTGCCCCGCACCTTCGACGCTCGCTACTCGGCCCTCTGGCGCGAATACGAGTACCGGGTGTCGGATCTCTCGGGCCCTCGGCATCCGATCCGCCGCCTCGACACACTGTGGTTCGACGCGACGGTCGACGTCGACCGGATGAACGCAGCAGCCCTCTCGCTCCTCGGCTTGGAAGATTGGGCGGCGTACTGTCAGCAACGCGATGGCGCGACGACCATCCGCACACTGGAGGCATTCCACTGGCGACGCGACCCGGATGGGATCCTCGTCGCCCGCGTGCGAGCCGACGCCTTCTGCCACAGCATGGTGCGGTCGCTGGTCGGTGCGACGCTCGCCGTCGGCGAGGGCCGCCTCGAGGTCGACGACGTGGTCAGGATCCGAGACTCCCGCGCCCGCAAGGGCCAGTTCAAGGTCGCCGCGGCCAACGGCCTCACTCTGATGCACGTCGCCTACCCCGACGAAGCGGAGTTCGCCTCGCGAGCGGCCCTCACCCGCTCGAAGCGCGAGGCCATGTGACGGACGCGACCGGCCCGCTTGCCGGGTGTTGTCGGATCCTGTAACGTATACCCTTGGTGTCTGCGCAACTGCGCGCTTCACCCGAAGTTGAGCCCTCCACCTGACTCATTCGTCTCGCATCGCGAGTGAATGGCAACGGAGCGGGATTCACGAACCTCTCACCTCGACCAGAAAGCAGCACTACTGTGACGCGCACTTTCTCCCCCAAGCCGGCTGATGTTCAGCCGGAGTGGCTGATCATCGACGCGAACGACATCGTTCTCGGCCGTCTCGCCAGCCACGTTGCCGCACTCCTCCGTGGCAAGCACAAGCCGACCTTTGCTCCGCACATGGACATGGGCGACTTCGTCATCGTCATCAACGCCGAGAAGGTCGCACTGACCGGCTCCAAGCTTCAGACGAAGCTCGCCTACCGCCACTCGGGTTACCCGGGCGGCCTCCGCGCTCAGACCTACGCCGAGATGCTCGAGAAGCACCCGACTCGCGCCGTCGAGAAGGCGATCCGCGGCATGCTGCCGAAGAACTCGCTGGGCCGTGCCCAGATCTCGAAGCTGAAGGTGTACGCGGGCCCTGAGCACCCTCACGCCGCTCAGAAGCCCACGGTGTACACCCTCGACCAGGTCGCCCAGTAGCGACCGCTGAAGACTTAAGGATCCCTACAGTGGCAAGCATCGCCGATTCCATCGAATCCACCCCCGAGAGCTTCACGACCGAGAGCGCAGCCCCGGTTGCCGCGGCCGCCCCTCGCCCCGTCCTCACCGTCGGCGGCGGCGCCGTCGGTCGTCGCAAGCAGGCCATCGCCCGCGTGCGCCTCACGCCCGGCACCGGTGTCATCACCGTCAACGGCCGTACGCTCGAGGAGTACTTCCCCAACAAGCTGCACCAGCAGCTGATCAACGACCCGTTCAAGGTCCTCGACCTGCTCGGCTCGTACGACGTCGTCGCGAAGATCTCCGGTGGTGGCCCCTCGGGTCAGGCCGGTGCCCTCCGCCTCGGCATCAGCCGCACGCTGAACGAGATCGACGAAGAGAACAACCGCGCCGAGCTGAAGAAGGCGGGCTTCCTCAGCCGCGACGCTCGCGTCAAGGAGCGCAAGAAGGCTGGTCTCAAGAAGGCCCGTAAGGCTCCTCAGTTCTCCAAGCGCTAACACCTGGCGAGGCTTCGCGATGACGCGACTTTTCGGAACCGACGGAGTTCGGGGCCTTGCCAACCGTGAGCTGACGGCCGCGCTCGCCCTGGGTCTTGCCCAGGCGAGCGCGGTCGTGCTCACTCGCGGGCATCACGCCGATGCCCGCCGCGCGGAGGGCCGCCGCCCCACGGCCGTCCTCGCGCGCGATCCCCGTGTCTCGGGCGAATTCTTGGCCGCTGCGGTTGCCGCCGGTCTTGCTTCCTCTGGCGTCGACGTGCTCGACGCCGGAGTGATCACCACCCCCGCCGCAGCGTTCCTCGTCGACGACGCGAGGGCCGATTTCGGTGTGATGATCAGTGCCTCGCACAATCCCGCACCCGACAACGGCATCAAGTTCTTCGCGTTCGGAGGAACCAAGCTTCCCGACGAGGTCGAAGACCGGATCGAAGCGACCATGGACGCCCCGCGGCTGATGCCGGTGGGTGGCGACGTGGGCAGGATCCGCCGCTTCGCGGACGCCGAAGACCGCTACGTCGTGCATCTGCTCGGAGCCGTGAAGAACCGGCTCGACGGCATCCACGTCGTGCTCGACTGCGCCCACGGCGCCGCAGCCGGCGTCTCGCCCGAGGTCTTCCACGATCTGGGCGCCAAAGTCACCGTCATCGGGGCAGACCCCGACGGCATGAACATCAACGACGGTGTGGGCTCCACCCACCTCGACAACCTGGCGGCCGCAGTCCTCGAGCACGGGGCCGACGTCGGCATCGCGCACGACGGCGACGCTGATCGCTGCCTCGCGGTCGACGCCGACGGCAACGTGGTCGACGGCGACCAGATCATGGCGATCCTCGCCGTCGCAATGAAAGAGCGCGGCGACCTCGTGCATGACACGCTCGTCGCGACGGTCATGTCGAACCTGGGTCTGAAACGCGCCATGGCCGCCAACGGCATTGCCATGGTCGAGACCGGGGTGGGCGACCGCTACGTGCTCGAGGCGATGAACGAGCACGGCTACAACCTCGGCGGCGAGCAGTCGGGGCATATCGTGTTCGCCGATCACGCCACGACGGGTGACGGGATCCTGACCGGGCTCTCGATCGTGGCCGAGATGGCTCGCACCGGCAAGTCACTCGCCGAGCTGGCCTCGGTCATGACCGTGTTCCCGCAGATTCTCATCAACGTGCGCGGCGTCGACCGGACCCGCCTCACCGGCGACGAGGTCATCGACAAGGCAGTCGTGGCCGCGGAGCGCGAACTCGGCGATTCCGGACGCGTGCTGCTGCGCCCGTCCGGCACCGAGCAGCTCGTGCGCGTGATGGTCGAGGCGGCATCCCAAGACGACGCTGACCGGATCGCGCACTCGCTCGCGGAGATCGTGCGGGAGCGCCTGGCTACTGCGGCCGCGTAGGGCGTGCCGCCGGATCCTTCGGTTCTGTCGTCAGATCTTGCGGAGGAGCACGCTCGACACCTTGTGGTCGGCGCCCTTGCGAAGCACGAGTGTCGCGCGAGATCTCGTCGGTTGAACGTTCTGCTTGAGGTTCGGCTCGTTGACGCTGCGCCACACCTGGCGTGCGAATTCGAGCGCCTCCGCCTCCGGGATGGCCGCGAACCGGTGGAAGAACGAGTCTTCCTGGCTGAACGCGCCCTCGCGCAGTGATCGGAAGCGCTCGACGAACCAGTTCTCGATGTCGTGCGTGCGAGCGTCGACGTAGACCGTGAAGTCGAACAGGTCGGAGAGCGCGAGGCGACCGCCGATCGGCGGCTGGAGCACGTTGAGGCCCTCGACGATGAGGATGTCGGGGCGGCGGACGACCACCTCGGCCCCCGGCACGATGTCGTACTCGATGTGCGAGTAGAACGGCGCCCGCACCTCTTCGGCCCCGCTCTTGACGTTCGTTACGAACTTCAGGAGTGCGCGGCGGTCGTACGACTCGGGGAAGCCCTTTCGGTCCATGATGCCGCGGCGCTCGAGCTCGGCGTTGGGGTAGAGGAACCCGTCGGTGGTGATCAGCTCGACGCGGGGGGTGTCGCTCCACCGCGACAGCAGTTCGCGGAGCAGACGCGCGACCGTCGACTTGCCGACGGCGACGGAGCCGGCGACCCCGATGACGAAGGGGGTGCGCTGCGCGCGCTCGCCGAGGAAGTCGCTGGTGGCCCGGTGCAGGTTGCGCGCACCGCCGGCGTAGAGGTTGAGCAGGCGGCTCAGCGGAACGTAGACGTCGCTGACCTCCTGCAGATCGAGCCGATCGCCGAGCCCCCGGAGCTGCACGAGCTCCGTCTCTGTCAGCGGATTCTTCGCCACGGGCGCGAGGGCAGCCCAGTCCGCACGGTCGATCTCGACAAACGGCGTGGGATGGGTGGGAGGAGCGGCGGTGGTCGCATCGGCCATGCGGTACAGGCTATCCATCGCGAGGCGGACGAGGTGCACGGGCACGGTCGAATAGGCTGGCTCGCATGTGTGGCATCGTGGGTTACGTCGGAACGGACAAGAGCGTCGAGGTACTTCTCGGCGGATTGAAGCGGCTTGAGTACCGCGGCTACGACTCGGCAGGAATCGCCATCGTCGACGCCGACGGAGAGCTCGGCATGCGCAAGAAAGCCGGCAAGCTGCAGATGCTGGTGGACGACCTCGAGGCGGCTCCGCTCCGAGACGGCACCACCGGAATCGGGCACACGCGCTGGGCCACCCACGGCGGCCCGACCGATGAGAACGCGCACCCGCACCTCTCCGACGGCGGCCGGCTCGCGCTGATCCACAACGGGATCATCGAGAACTTCTCCGAGCTGAAAGAAGAGCTGCTGCTCGAGGGCGTCCAGTTCGCGAGCGAGACCGACTCCGAGGTCGCGGCGCACCTCGTCGCCCGGGAGTACCGCCGTTCGGGCGACCTCACCGAGGCTCTCCGCGCGGTCGTGCAGCGGCTCGAGGGCGCGTTCACGCTCCTCGTCGTGCACGCCGACCAGCCCGGCGTCGTCGTCGGTGCCCGCCGCAACTCGCCGCTCGTGATCGGGCTCGGCGACGGCGAGAACTTCCTCGGCTCCGACGTGGCCGCGTTCGTCGAGTTCACTCACCGCGCCATGGCGATCGGGCAAGACCAGATCGTGACGATCTCGTCCGAGGCCGTCAACGTCGTCGACTTCGAGGGCAACCCCGTCGAGGCGAGCGAGTTCGAGATCACCTGGGACGCCAAGGCGGCCGAAAAGGGTGGCTGGTCGAGCTTCATGGCGAAAGAGATCAGCGAAGAGCCCGAGGCCGTGGCGAACACGCTGCTCGGACGCGCCGTCGACGGGGCCGTGCACCTCGATGACCTCGACGCGATCAAAGACCGCCTGCTGACCGTGAACCGTCTGATCATCATCGCGTGCGGTACTGCGGCGTATGCCGGGATCCTCGGCAAGTACGCCATCGAGCAGTGGTCGCGCCTCCCCGTCGAGGTCGAGCTCGCGCACGAGTTCCGCTACCGCGACCCCGTGCTCGACGCGCAGACCCTCGTCGTCTCGATCAGCCAGTCCGGCGAGACGATGGACACCCTGATGGCCGTCAAGTACGCCCGCGAGCAGGGCGCCCAGGTGCTGTCGATCTGCAACACGCAGGGTGCGACCATCCCGCGCGAGAGCGACGCCGTCATCTACACGCACGCCGGCCCGGAGGTCGCGGTGGCGTCGACCAAGGCGTTCGTCGCCCAGGGCACCGCGCTGTTCCTGCTCGGCCTCCACCTCGCGACGATCCGCGGCACCATGACGAGCGCCGAGATCGCCGAGCAGGTCGACGACCTCAAGGCGATCCCGGAGAAGATCTCGCGCGTGCTGGAGACCGGTGAGCGGATCAAGACGCTGGCCGGCTGGATGGCGGATACCCGCTCCGTGCTGTTCCTCGGCCGTCACGTCGGCTACCCCATCGCTCTCGAGGGAGCCCTTAAGCTCAAAGAGCTGGCGTACATCCACGCCGAGGGCTTCGCGGCCGGTGAGCTGAAGCACGGCCCCATCGCGCTGATCGAGCCGGGCCAGATCGTCTTCGTGATCGTCCCGTCGCCCCGCGACCCGCGCTCGCTGCACCCCAAGGTCGTCTCGAACATCCAAGAGATCCGGGCTCGGGGCGCTCGCGTCATCGCCATCGCCGAAGAGGGCGACGCCGCCGTGCTGCCCTTCGCCGACGAGGTGCTGCACATTCCGCTCGCGGCCCCGCTGTTCGAGTCGCTGCTCGCCGTGGTGCCCCTGCACATTTTCGGCATGGAGCTCGCAGCCGCCAAGGGGCTCGACGTCGACCAGCCCCGCAACCTGGCCAAGAGCGTCACGGTCGAGTAAGCGGTGGCCATCGTCGGGATCGGGGTCGACGTGGTCGACGTCGCACGCTTCGGGCGTGCGCTCGAGCGGACCCCGAAACTGCGGTGGCGACTCTTCAGCGACTCCGAACTGGTGCGAAACGGCGAGCCGCGGGCGATCGAGTCTCTCGCGGCCCGGTTCGCGGCGAAAGAGGCGCTCATCAAGGCGCTCGGCGGTTCGGCAGGAGTCTTCTGGCACGACATGGTCGTGGGGGCCGACGACCAGCGGGCGCCCTCCCTGCAGCTCAGCGGCGGGGCTGCGGCGCTCGCCGCCTCCCGCGGAGCCGACGAAATCCATCTCTCGCTCAGTCACGACGCCGGCATCGCGACCGCCTTCGTGGTCGCCGAGCAGACAACACGACAAGGATCCGACGGCTGATGCGTGGCCCACTCGTCTCGATCGATACAGCGGCTCTGCGCCAGAACGTCCAGGTGCTCCGTGCGGCGGTCGCTCCCGCCAAGGTGATGACGGTCGTGAAAGCCAATGCTTACGGGCACGGCGCCGTCGCGTGCGCGCTCGCCTTCGAAGACGCCGGCGTCGACTGGCTCGGTGTTGTCGACCTCGACGAGGCCACAGCGCTTCGTGCCGGCGGGGTGAAACTGCCGATACTCGCCTGGCTGCACGCCCCCGGCGAGACGTTCGAGCGCGCCGTGCAGCACGACATCACCCCGGGCATCTCCGACCTCGCGCAGCTCGAAGCCTGCGTCGCGGCCGGCGTGCCCCGCGTGCACCTGTGCCTCGACACCGGGCTGAGTCGCAACGGCGCGGTGGAGTCGGAATGGCCGGCGCTCTTCGACCGGGCGGCCGAACTCCGCGACCGCATTACGGTCGAGGGCGTCATGAGCCACCTGTCGAACACCTCGCCGCAGGAGGACGGGCACCAGATGGCGTCGTTCGTCACCGCCGCCGGCATGCTCGGCGAGCGAGGCATCACGCCGCCGTTGCAGCACCTCGCCGCCTCCGCGGCCTCCGTGTCGTACGGGGCGTCGCGGATCACGATGGTGCGCATCGGCCTCGCGTCATATGGCCTGTCACCCTTCGCCGACCGTTCACCCGGCGACCTCGGCCTCCGCTCGGCACTGACCCTGTCGGCCCCGGTGATCGGCATCAAAGAGGTGGCGGCCGGCGAGGGCACCTCGTACGGCTACACCTGGCGTGCCGAGCGCGACACCCGACTCGCGCTCCTTCCGCTCGGTTACGCCGACGGCATCGAGCGGCACGCGGGCAACCGTGCGTTCGCCCTGATCGGCGGCGAACTGCGACCCGTCGTGGGCCGCATCGCCATGAACTCGATGACGGTCGACATCGGGCCCGAGCCGACGGATGCCGGTGCGGCCGTGCACCTCGGCGACGAGGCGATCCTGTTCGGCGACGCGACGGTCGGGCATCCCACCGCATTCGATTGGGCCGAATCGACGGGAACCATCAACTATGAGGTCGTGGCGCGACTGTCACCGCGACTGCCGAGGAGCTACCGATGAGCGAGGTCTCACCCGCCGAGACACCGTGGCTGCGACGCGCGACCATCGACCTCGGCGCCTACCGGAGCAACGTCGCGCGCCTGCGCGAGCTCGTAGCGCCGGCCGAGCTGATGGCCGTGGTGAAGGCGGACGGATACGGACACGGCGCGACACACGTCGCGGCGGCGGCCGTGGCTGCCGGGGTGACGTGGCTCGGATCCTTGAGTCTCGAGAACGCGCACGAGTTGCGTGCCTCGGGGATCGGCCCCGAGATCGCCGTCTTCGCGTGGCAGTTCGCCGCGTCGGAGACCTTCGAGCGAGCCGTCGCCGAGAAGATCGACCTGGGGCTGTCGTCGGTCGCGCAGCTCGACGCGGTGGCGCGGGCCGTCGAGGCGATCGCCGAGGCTGCCGCGCCCGACGCCACCGAGGGGCGCTCGGTCGAGCCCGCCCGGGTGCACTTGAACGTCGACACCGGCCTGCACCGCGACGGAGTGCTGCAGAACGACTGGGACGCCGTCGTGACGCGCGCTGTCGAACTGGCGGGCCGGGGGATCCTGGAGCTTCGAGGGGTGTACTCGCACCTGGCGGAGGCCTCCGACGACGAAGACACTGACTCGGCCCTGCTGCTGTCCGAGTCGATCGAGCGGGCCCACGAGCTCGGTGCGCGTTTCGAACTGAGGCATCTGACGGCGTCGAGCGCGGGGATGGAGCGCCCCGAACTGCGGCTCGACATGGTGCGGATGGGGTCGAACACGTATGGGATCCCGGTCACGGATGGCGTCTCGGCCTCCGACCGCGGACTCACCCCGGTGATGACGCTGCAGGCTCGGGTCTCGCGGGTGAAGCGCGTGGCCGCCGGGACGGGCGTCTCGTACGACTACACGTTCGTCGCTCCGAAAGACACGACGCTCGCTCTCGTGCCGGTCGGCTACGCCGACGGCATCTCGCGGCGGGCGCAGCACGGGGTGACGATCGCGCTGAACGGCAAGCGGTACCCGATCGTGGGCCGGGTCGCCATGGACCAGTTCTTGATCGACGTCGGCGACGACGAGGTGTCGGTCGGCGACGAGGTCACGCTGTTCGGCTCGGGCTCGCAGAACGAACTGACGGTGGGGGAGTGGGCCGACCTGATCGGAACGATCGGCGAAGAGGTGTGCTGCTCGATCGGGGCGCGGGTGCCACGGGTGTACGTGTGATCCTGTTCGACGGCCCTGTGGCCGATGCAACCGCCATGGAGGGTTTCGGCCTGCGCCTGGCCGCGTTGCTTCGGGCCGGAGACCTGCTCGTGCTGACCGGGCCGCTCGGAGCCGGGAAGACGACGATGACGCGTGGTCTTGGCCGCGGTCTCGGGGTGCGGGGTCAGGTGGCCTCGCCGACGTTCGTGCTCGCGCGGACTCACCCGTCGCTCACCCCGGGCGGAGTACCGCTCGTGCACGTCGACGCGTATCGCCTGGGTTCGGCGGCCGAGCTAGACGACCTCGACATCGACTACGACGCGTCAGTGGTGGTCGTGGAGTGGGGTGCCGGGCTGCTCGACGGTGTGGCGTCGTCGTGGCTGGACGTGAAGATCTCGCGGCCCGTGGGTGCTGGGGCTGGTGTTGGTGTTGGTGACGCGGATGATGCGGGCCTCGACGCGATCGACGCCTCTGAGGTGCCGGACGAGCCGCGTCACGTGGTCGTCGAAGCGCACGGGCCCCGCTGGCACGGAGTTTCGCTGGGCTGAGTGGCCGGAGGTTTAGCAGGGCGGGGGCATCGACGCGGGCGTGGGCACCTCCGTGGAGGCGTTTTGCGCGCGGTCAAATTTGATGCCGCGCAAAACGTCTCTGAGGAGGTGCCGCCACCGGCGAATCAGATCGGGGTGCGGGGAGGCCGGGCGGGCCCATGATGCGGACTCGGCACCATCAGGATCCGTGGTGCCTTGTCCGCATCGTGGGCGAATACAGTTGACAGATGCTTCTCGCCATCGACACGTCGTCAGGAACCTCGGTGGCGGTGGTCGACCGCGACGGCGGCGTGCTCGCCGAGGTGACCGAGCTCGATACGCGCCGCCACGCCGAGGTCATCGGCGAGTCGATCGCGTTCTGCCTCGATGCGGCTGGCGTCGCTCCGGACGAGCTCAGCGCCGTCGTCGCAGGCATGGGCCCGGGGCCCTTCACCGGGCTGCGGGTCGGCATCGCGGCCGCGCGAGCATTCGCGTTCGGAGCGGGCAAGCCCTGCCTGCCGCTCATCAGCCACGACGCCATCGCGTTCGAGCGGCTCGGAGGGCTGGCCCTGGCGATCAGCGGCGCAGCACCCGACCCCGCCGCCTCCGAAACCGCAGCACCCGAGCCCGCAGCACCCGAGGCCGTCGCCCCCCTTCTCGTGATCACCGACGCGCGACGCCGCGAGCTGTACTGGAGCGCGTTCAGGGGACTCGACGGCGCCGGGCTGCCGGTGCGGCTGGCAGCGCCCGGGCTGGCCCGCCCCGCTGAGCTCGATGAGGCTGTCGCCGGATCCTGCGGTTCGGCCTTCGTCGCCGAGGCGACGCGAACCGACCCGACCTCCACTCCCGTGTCGGCCGCCGCCCTGGGCATGCTCGGCGAGGTGCTGTTCGCCGCAGGGCGTCCGTTCGCCCGCGACGAGCCGCTCTACCTGCGCTCGCCCGACGTGACCGTTCCGGGCGCGCCCAAGAGGGTCTCGTGACGAACGCCGAACCGGTCTACCGGCGTGCCGTGGCCGACGACCTCGACGCGATCATGGCGCTCGAGACGGCGCTGTTCGTGAACGACGCCTGGAGCCCCGAGCTGATGGATGCCGAGCTGGCGAATCCGCAGGGCTTCTATCTGATCGCCGAGCAGGGCGAGGGTGTGGTCGGCTACGCCGGGCTGCTCTCGCCTCGGGGGGCGCCGGAGTCGGACGTGCAGACGATCGCGGTGGCGCCCGAGGCCCGGCGACAGGGGATCGCTCGCGCCCTGATGAACCGTCTCCTCGCCGAGGCGGTGGAGCGCGGCGCCCGCGAGACGTTCCTCGAGGTGCGCGTCGACAACCCCGGCGCGCAGGCCCTCTACGAGTCGCTCGGCTTCGAGGGGATCGCCGTCCGCCCCCGCTATTACATGCCCGACGGCGTCGACGCCCTCGTGATGAAGAAAGACCTGGAGCAAGCCGAATGAGCGCCACCGACCCCCTCGTGCTCGGCATCGAGACGAGCTGCGACGAGACCGGAATCGGCATCGTGCGCGGCCGCACCCTGCTGGCCAACGTCATCGCGTCGTCGATGGACGAGCACGCGCGCTATGGCGGAGTCGTGCCCGAGATCGCGGCGAGGGCCCACCTCGAAGCACTGCAACCGACGCTCGAGGCCGCGCTCGCCGAAGCCGGCGTCACACTGGACGACCTCGACGCCATCGCGGTGACGAGCGGCCCGGGCCTCGCCGGAGCACTCATGGTCGGCGTCGGAGCGGCGAAAGCGCTGGCGCTCGGCGCAGGCAAGCCCCTGTACGCCGTCAACCATCTCGTCGGACACGTCGGCGCCGATGTGCTGCGAGACGATGGCAGCGAGATCGAACTCCCCACCATCGCCCTGCTGGTCAGCGGCGGACACACGTCGCTGCTGCACGTGCGCGACCTGCTCGACGACGTCGAACTGCTCGGCGAGACGATCGACGACGCGGCCGGCGAGGCCTTCGACAAGGTCGCGCGCCTGCTCGGGCTGCCCTACCCCGGAGGGCCGCAGATCGATCGGGTGGCGACCGATGGCGACCCGAAGGCGATCCGCTTTCCACGCGGGCTCACCCTGCCGAAAGACCTGGCTCAGCACCGCTACGACTTCTCGTTCTCGGGCCTCAAGACGGCGGTCGCCAGGCACGTCGAAAAGCTCCAGAACGCAGGATCCGACGTGCCGACCGCCGACGTCGCCGCCAGTTTCCGAGAGGCCGTCGTCGACGTGCTGCTGACGAAGGCGCTCGCCGCATGCGCCGAACTCGGCGTGCCGCGCCTCCTGCTCGGCGGCGGTGTCGTCGCCAACGCGCGCGTGCGCCAGGTCGCGGCTGAGCGGTGCGCTGCGGCGGGAATCGAACTCAGGATCCCACCGCTCGCCCTCTGCACCGACAACGGCGCCATGATCGCGGCTCTCGGCGCTGAGCTGGCGTCGCGCGGGCGGGCGCCCAGCCCCCTCGGCTTCGGCGCTGACTCGACGTTGCCGGTGACGAGCGCGCAGGCCAGCTGACGCCCGTTGCGTGCGTGCGTGCGGGTGGGTCGGCTAGGGCGCTCTAGGTGATCTCGGCAATTTGAGAGTGATTTCTGGTCGTCGCCCCATTTTTCTCCGTGCTTGTGGGAGGCGCCGAACGGATCGCTCTCAAATTGTTGACGATCGGGTCAGGTGAGGCCGGGGCGAGTCAGACCGGAGCTGTCGGCGGTGGCGGAGACTCCTTTTGGGGCCTCCACCCTCTGCCTGGCGGCGGGTACTGTCGGGGATGAACGACCCACGGCCGCGATCACAGACCGGAGCTAGTCACCATGACCGACAACAACTCACACGACCGTCCTTCCGCCGACGACCAGGCGCGGAAAGACTCGGAGCAGCCGCCGAGGTACGAGCCGAACCCGACCTACGGGCAGCAGCCGAGCGGGCAGCAGCCGACGTATGGCCAGCAGCCGACCTACGGCCAGCAGAACGCGCAGCCGCCGGCGTACGGTCAGCAGCCGACTTACGGCCAGCAGCAGTACGGCCAGCAGGCCTATGGCCAGCAGCAGCCGAACCCGTACCAGCCGTACGGCCAGCCCGGTTACGACCGTCCGACCACCAACGGGCTTGCGATCGCGTCGCTGATCACGGGCATCGCGGGGCTCACGATCTTCCCGGTCGTGCTGCCGAGTATCGCCGCCATCATCCTGGCGATCATCGCGCGCGGGCAGATCAAGGCGCGCAACCAGGGCGGCAAGGGACTCTCGCTGGCCGGCCTCATCCTCGGCATCGCAGGCGTCGTCGTCGCGATCGGCATCATCATCCTCGTGATCGTTGCATTCTCGGCTGGATACTCGAACGGCGACTTCGACCCCTCCTCCTACCCGAACACGTGATCCCGGCCCTCTGGAGGCTCGGGCTGCTCCTTGCCCTCCGCTCCAGGGTGCGTCCGGGTGCGCCGGGCACCCTGCCGGCCACGGCGACGCGCGTCATCCTCGGTGTCTGGATCGCTGCGCTGGCCGTGGCGGCGCTCGTCGTCGTGGCGTGCGTCGCCCTGCTCGTCTGGGTTGTCGTCCGGGCCTGAGTGCCGCGCAGTGAGCGAAGGCGCCTCGAGTGGCAGTGCCGCGAGATGGCCGTACCTGCGGCTGTGGTGCCGATCGGCGGGAGATCGGGCCATCTCAGGCATCGCCTGAGCTAGGCACCGAGATCAGCCGCGACCACGCGCTCGCAGAGCAGCGCCGTGTGTCGGCCCGCCACTCGCGTCAAGATCAGTGTGGCCTCGTTCGCGCCCTTCAGCTGCAGCTTCTTGCGGAACGCCGCCGGGTCGACGTCGACCCCGCGCTTCTTGATCTCTACCCGGCCGATGCCGCGCGTCTTGAGCTCCTGGCGCAGGAGCTTCTCGTCGAGCGGGAACGTCTCGATCACACGGAAGCACTGCGCGAACGGAGTGGCCCGAGCGGTCGCCGACGACAGGTAGGCGATGTCGCGGCTGATCGTATGCGCATCAAGGGTCCGGGCCAGATCGCCGATCAGGCGGGCCCGGATCACAGCGCCGTCGGGTTCGTAGACGTACTCCGCGAGTTCGGCCACGTCGACGTCGTCCGAGTCTCCGGGGGCCGTCATCTCGGAGGGCCCGTCCGGGCCGAAGACGAGTGCCGCGCGGCCGACGCCCGGGCGAGCCAGATCGCCGAACCAGACGCCGACCTCGACCACCGAGCGGTTGACCGAGATCCACTGGCATTCGGCATCGGTCGGAAGCAGATCGCGGTCGACGCCGGGGCCGAGCTTCACTCCGGTCGGAAAACGCGAAGCGAAGGCGAACGCGGTGTCGAGTGTCGGAGACCACTGACTCGGATCCTGAATTCGTGAGGTGTTGGCGTGGCCGGCCGTCCGGCGCGCAGGATCCAGGAACACGCCGTCCACCCCCGCCAGATCCACCTGTTCGGCGTCGCCCAGTCGCACCTCGGCGCCGCTCCACGGGGCGAGGTTGTAGGTCGCGACGGCCGCGGTCACCTCGTCGCGGTCGACGGCCAGCACTCCCAGCTCGAGCGCCGCGAAGGCCAGGGCGTCGCCGCCGATGCCGCAGCCGAGGTCGGCCACCCGGGTGACGCCCGCCCGACGGAAGCGGCCCGCGTGGGTGGAGGCGACCGCGAGGCGTGTGGCCTGCTCGAGCCCGGCCTCGGTGAAGAGCATGCGCTCGGCGAAGTCACCGAACTTGGCACGACCCTTGGCGCGCAGCCGCGACTGGCCGAGCACCGCGGCGACGAGCTCGGGCGAGTGGCCGGCTTTTCGGAGGCGTGCGACCTGCGACACCACGTCCGCTTTCTGGTCGAAGGCGGGCAGCGAATCGAGCAGCCGCAGCCCCTCGGGCGTGAGGAGCTCGCGGAGCTCGGAGGATTCCATGAGTTCATCGTCGCACCTGGCACTCGGATTGACCGAGTGCCAGCCACGCTCTAGAGTTTGTTCTGGCACTCACACGCGTGAAGTGCCAACCAGAGATTTCCAGAGTCACGCCGCTTGTGAGAAAGAAGAGGTCAACCGTGTCGGTCAACATCAAGCCGCTCGAAGATCGCATCGTCATTCGTCAGGTCGACGCCGAGCAGACCACTGCTTCCGGCCTCGTGATCCCCGACACCGCCAAGGAGAAGCCCCAGGAGGGCGAGGTCGTGGCTGTCGGACCGGGTCGCATCGACGACAACGGAAACCGCGTTCCCCTCGACGTCGCCGTCGGCGACAAGGTCATCTACTCGAAGTACGGCGGAACCGAGGTGAAGTACTCGGGTGAAGACCTGCTGGTGCTCTCGGCCCGCGACGTGCTGGCGGTCATCGTCCACTAGGTCGAAGCCCCCTGCGAAGGGCCCCGTCTCACTGGAGACGGGGCCCTTCGTCGTTGGCGCTCCCGTGCCGGGGTGTGGCAGTCCGGAACCCCTCCGATGACGGAGGTCGTCGATAGTCTTTCCCAGTGAAAGACGACATCGGCACCGCCCGTTCCGGCCTGATCTACGCGGTCATCGCCTACGGCCTCTGGGGTGTGCTGCCGGTGTACTTCCTGCTTCTGCGGCCCGCAGGCGCCGTCGAGATCGTGGCGTGGCGGATCCTCTGGTCTCTCGTCTTCTGCGGGGTGCTCCTCGCCGTCACGCGCTCGTTCGGCCGTTTCGTCGCCCTTCTGCGCGATCGCAGCATCGCCGGCACACTGGGGCTCGCCGGGGCATTCATCGTCGTCAACTGGACCACCTTCATCTTCGCGACGCTCTCCGGGCACGTCGTCGAGGCGGCCCTCGGCTACTTCATCAATCCGGTGGTGACGGTGCTGCTGGGCGTGCTGCTGCTGCGCGAACGCCTGCGGGTGCTCCAGTGGGTGGCCGTCGGCATCTCACTCGTCGCGATCCTGGTGATCGCCATCGGCTACGGCCGGTTCCCGTGGATCTCGCTGATCCTGGCGTTCTCGTTCGGCTTCTACGGTCTGATCAAGAAGAGGGTCGGAGGCCGGGTCGACGCGGTCAGTGGCCTGAGCATCGAGACGCTCGCGCTGGCAGTGCCCGCGGCTGTCGCCCTCGTCGTCGTGAGCGCGACCGGCTTCACCTCGCAGACCGGCGGCCTCGCGTTCGGCTCGTCGGGCACGCTGCAGACCGTGGCGGTGGTCGGCACGGGCGTGATCACGGCTGTTCCGCTGCTGCTCTTCGCGAGCGCGGCACGGCGGCTGCCCCTTTCCACGCTGGGGTTGACGCAGTACATCGCGCCCATCCTCCAGCTGATCGTCGGCGTCGCCCTCCTGCACGAACCGATGACGACCGCTCGGTGGATCGGATTCGCGCTCATCTGGGTGGCCCTCGTCGTGCTCAGCACCGACGCCGTCCGTGCGGCCAGGCGCGGTCGACCCGAGCCCGCAGTCGATATCGCCGCCGACGAACCGCAGAAGCACGCAGGTGATTCATCACGAATTGCTAACGAAACCGCAAGGTGACGCCCGCAACACACGGTCGAAACAATCTGCACATAGGTTCTAACCCATTCACACGGTTGGGCCGCGCACCATCGCGCGGCCGCATCACCACCGTCAAGAAAGGGTTCACGGATGATCCGATCCATCACCGCCCTCAAGGGACTAGCCGTCATGGGGGCAGCCTCCATGCTCCTCGTGGGCTGTTCCTCGACAGGGGCAACGCCTTCCAACACGTCGTCAGCGTCGTCGACCGCGAAGGCCGATCCGGCCGCCAACTGCAAGGTGCCCTCGTCGCCGAGCACTGACGCGATGAAGATCGGCACCATGCTGCCGCTCACGGGTTCGCTCGCGTACCTCGGACCGCCCGCCATCGCCGGCGCCGGGCTCGCTCTCGAAGACATCAACAAGGCCGGCGGCGTCGTCGGCAAGCCCGCCGAGATCTCGACCGCCACCGACTCCGGCGACTCGACCGACCTCACCGTCTCGAGCGCGGCTGCCGCCAAGCTCAAGGCCGCCAAGGTCTCCGTCGTGCTCGGCGCCGAGTCGTCCAGCGTCACGCTGAACGTGGTCGACCAGATCACCGGCAGCTGCACCATCGAGATCTCGCCCGCCAACACAGCGTCGACTCTCTCGGGCTACTCGTCGTACTACTACCGCACCGCACCGCCGGACTCGGTCCAGGGTTCGGCTCTCGGCCAGCTCATCGTCAACGACGGTGCCGCCAAGGTCGCGTTCCTCGTCTTCAACGACTCGTACGGCACCGGCCTCCGCGACTCGACCCAGGCCGCCATCGAGGCAGCCGGCGGCTCGGTCGTCTACGGCGGCAAGGGCAAGAGCCAGGAGTTCCCTCCCGGTCAGACGACCTTCTCGTCCGAGGTGACCGCGGCGCTCGCCGCCAAGCCCGACGCGATCGTCATCCTGGCCTTCGACGAGACCAAGTCGATCGTTCCCGAGCTCGTCTCGCAGGGCGCCAACCTGTCGACCGTCTACATGTCGGACGGCAACACGGCCGACTACTCGAAAGACTTCAAGGCCAAGACCCTCTCGGGCGCCCAGGGCACCATCCCCGGCGCGCAGCCGAACGACAGCCTCAAGAAGCGCCTCAACACCTGGTACAAGACGAACAACGGCAAGGCGCTCAGCGACTACTCGTACGCCGCTGAGTCGTACGACGCAATCATCCTGACCGCTCTCGCCGCCGAAGCCGGCAAGGGCACCGACGCTCCGACGATCCAGTCGAAGATGGCCGCTGTCTCGGGTGCCGACGGTGGTACGAAGTGCACCACCTACGCCGAGTGCAAGAAGCTCCTCGACGCGGGCACGGACATCCAGTACACGGGCCCCTCGGGTATCGGACCGTTCAACAAGAACAACGACCCGTCGAGCGCCTACATCGGCATCTACAAGTTCGACAAAGACAACAAGCCGGTTTACCAGAGCAGCATCCAGGGTGACGTGAAGTAATTCACCACCCCTGACACAGAGGGCCCGGCGGGAGCGATCCTGCCGGGCCCTTTGGCGTGTCGGGATGGCGTGCGGCGAGCTGAGGCCGGGGCCGTGGCCGGGGACCTGAATTCAGGTGCGCCGGGGGCGGACTCAGGTGCGAGCGGCGCCTCGGATCCTGAGTTCAGGTTTCGAGTTTCGTCTCCGCCCGTAGTTCAGGCGCGGAGCGCGAATTCTCCTGCATTCAGGACGAGGTTGCCGACGAGCGGGGAGGGCAGGATCCTGCGGCTCGCTCCGTATCACTCAGCCAGGATGCGCTGGAACAGCCGGTGATCCTGCCAGCGTCCCGCGATGCGCAGGTAGTCGCGCGCGAAACCGAACTCTTCGAAGCCATTGCGGCGCAGAACCTGCTGCGATGCAGCATTGTGCACGAGCGTGCCGGCTGAATCCGATGCAGCCCGAGTCCGCCTGCAGCCTGTGGCTGGCCGGCATGCGCGACGGCAGCGCCGACGATCGAGAGCGCAGGATCCTGCGGTCCGCCGCTCAGCCAGCCCTCGAGCCGCCCCACATGCCGAGTGGCGGCATCTGCCGCTTTGGCCGAAGCCGAAGTCGCAGATGCCGCCACTCGGGGCAGGCGGGCGGGGCTACTCGCCGTCGACGTCTTTCGCCAGGGTGCCGAGGTAGAGCTCGATCACCTTCGGGTCGTCGGCCAGCTCGCGACCGGTGCCCGAATAGGCGTTGCGGCCCTGGTCGAGCACGTAGCCGCGGTCGCAGATCTGCAGGCAGCGGCGGGCGTTCTGCTCGACCATGATCACCGAAACGCCGGCCTTGTTGATGCGACGGGTGCGGATGAAGGTCTCGTCTTGACGCACGGGGGAGAGCCCGGCGCTCGGCTCATCGAGCAGCAGCACCTTCGGGTCCATCATCAGGGCTCGCGCCATGGCGACACTCTGACGCTCGCCACCCGACAGCGAGCCGGCGCGCTGGTCGCGACGGTCTCGGAGCACGGGGAAGAGATCGAAGATGACGTCGAGGCGCTCCTCGAACTTCTTCGGGCGGAGGAACATGCCCATCTGGAGGTTCTCGACGATGGTCAGCGACGGGAAGACGTTGTTCGTCTGCGGAACGAACCCGACACCGGCCTGGACCAGCTTGTTGGCCTTCAGGTTGGTGATGTCGCGGCCCGCGAGCGTGACCGACCCGGAGTGGATCTTGACGCCGCCGAACAGCGCCTTGAGCAGCGTCGACTTTCCCGCGCCGTTCGGCCCGATGATTCCGATGAGCTCGCCCGGATAGCAGACAAGGTCGCAGTCGTTCAGGATGTTGACGCCCGGGAGATAGCCGGCGACGAGGTGCTCGGCGCGCATGATCGGCTCCTGGCCGGCGAACTTCTCTGTGCCCTTGTGGGTGCTGGTGTCGAGGATGCTCATGCTTTGCCTTCCGATGCCTTGCCGTCTGCGCCGTGCTCGGTCTCGGCCCGGGCGGCGTCCTCTTCTTTGACCTCGGCCTCGAGCTCTTCGAGTGAGTCGTCGGTGAGGAGGGAGTCGTCACCGAGGTCGGTGTCGTGGTGGGCGCCGAGGTAGGCGTCGATCACGGCCTGGTTGTCCATCACCGTGTCGGCGGGGCCCTCGGCGACGATCTTGCCCTCGGCCATGACGATGACCCAGTCCGAGATGTGCCGCACCATGTGCATGTCGTGCTCGACGAAGAGGACGGTGGTGCCCTCGTCGCGGAGGCTCTGGATGTGCCCGAGCAGCGACTGCGTCAGCGCGGGGTTCACGCCGGCCATGGGCTCGTCGAGCATGATCATCTCGGGGTCGCTCATGAGCGCCCGGGCCATCTCGAGGAGCTTGCGCTGGCCGCCCGAGAGGCTGCCCGCGTAGTCGTCCTTCTTCTCGTAGAGCTTGAAGCGCTGCAGCAGGTCTTCGGCCTTCGCCTCGATCTCGGCCTCGCGCTTCTTCCAGAGCGGCTTGACGATCGCAATGAAGAAGTTCTCGCCCGGCTGGTCGCGCGCTCCGAGGAGCATGTTCTGCATCACCGTCAGGCGCGAGAGCGCCTTGGTCAGCTGGAACGTGCGAACCATGCCGCTCTTGGCGACCTTCGCCGCGCCGACCGCGCCCATCGCCTTGCCGTCGAAGACCCAGCGGGCGGTGCCCTCGCCCCGGTTGGTGAGCGACGGAGCCGAGTTCGGCTTGTCGAAACCGGTGAGGAGGTTGAAGAACGTGGTTTTACCGGCGCCGTTCGGGCCGATCAGCGCGGTGATGGCGCCGCGCTGCACCTCGACGTGCTGCACATCGACGGCCGTCATGCCCCCGAATTTGCGGATCACATTGTCGACGGTGAGGATCGGGTTCGGTTTGGCGGATCCTGGTTCTTCGGAGACGGTCGCGAGCTTCTTGCGAAGTTCGACGCGGTCGTAGTCGTAACCGGGCTTCAGGTTGGTTGTGGTCTCAGACACTGAACGACAGCTCCCTCTTATTACCCAGGATTCCCTGTGGTCTGAAGATGATCAGGCACATAAGTGCGATTCCGACGAGAACGTACGAGAACTGCACGGTCTGCTGGGCTCCCATGATCGAGTCGGGGATGAAATCCTGCGCCAGCGTCTGGATGAGAAGACGCATGACGAAGAACAGGATCGCGCCGAGCACGGGGCCGAAGACGGTCGCCGCACCACCCAGCAGCAGCGCCGTGTAGATGAAGAACGTCGTCGAACGACCGAGGCCGTCCGGCTGCACCGACGACGGCAGCACGTAGATGATTCCGGCGATCGCGCCGATCACACCGCCGAGCACCAGCGCCTGCAGCTTGTAGCTGTAGACGTTCTTGCCCAGGCTGCGAACCGCGTCTTCGTCTTCGCGGATGCCCTTGAGCAGGCGACCCCACGGGCTGCGGGCGAGAGCCCAGATCAGCAGGAGGAAGAGGGCGACGAGGCTCCAGCCGACGATGCGGATCCACCAGCCGTTGACGCCGTTGTTGTCGTACGTGAACCACAGGATGGTGGTGGTGCCGTTCGGCAGGGGCGAGAGAGCGGTGAAGGCGCCGTTGTACGAGTTGCCCGTGATGCCGTTCGATCCGCCGGTGAGATCGGTGAGGATGCTCGAGCGGCCGACCATGCGGATGATCTCGGCGGCCGAGATCGTGACTATCGCGAGATAGTCGCCCCGCAGTTTGAGCGTCGGCAGACCGAGGATGAACGCGAAGACGAGCGCGCAGAGCATGGCGACCAGGACGGCCGCGAAGATCGGCAGACCCCGCTCGACCGCGATGGCGAAGCCGTAGGCGCCCAGCAGCAGGAACGCCGCCTGGCCGATGTTGAGCAGACCCGCGAAACCGAAGTGCACGTTGAGGCCGATCGCCGCGATGGCGAAGGCGGCCGTCGTCGGCGCAAGCGCCTGGACGGTCAGGGATTGGAAGAGATTGACGATGTAGTCCATGAGTTGTCTCCCTTAACCGATGCGCTCGCGGCGGCCGAAGATGCCCTGCGGCCGGAACAGCAGGATGAGGATGAGGATGAGGAGGGCCGTCGCGTACTTGAAGTCACCGGGGAGCACGAGGTTCGTGAGCTCGACGATGATGCCGACGATCATGGAACCGACCAGGGCGCCGAACGCCGTGCCGAGGCCGCCGAGGGTCACCGCGGCGAAGATCAGCAGAAGGATCTGCAGACCGGTCTGCCAGTTCACCCCGTTCAGCACGAGGCCGAGCATGACGCCCGAGAGGCCGGCGAGACCGGCGGCGACAGTCCACACGAGGCGGATGATCCGGTCGACGTCGATGCCCGAGGCGGCGGCGAGCGACGGGTTGTCCGAGACCGCGCGGGTGGCACGGCCGGTGCGGGTCTTCAGGAGGAAGAACCCGGCGCCGGCGAGCACGACGATCGAGATGCCCATTGCGACGTACGACTGGATGGTCAGCGTCACGCCGCCGATCGTCACCGTCTCGGGGTTGGCGGTCGAGATGCGCACCGTGGCCGCGCCGTAGAAGTACTGGAAGGCGTACTGCAGGGCGATGGAGAGGCCGATAGTGACGATCATGAGCTGCGTCAGGCTGAGCCGCTTCTTGCGCAGCGGCTTCCAAATCAGGGCGTCTTGGAAGAACCCGGTTGCCGCCGAGATCACCACCGTGACGACCGCGGCGAGGATGAGGTTGAGCCCCAGCACGTTCGCGAACGTGTAGGCGAGCAACCCGCCGAGCGTCACCTGCTCGCCGTGGGCAAAGCTCTGGAGGCCGGTCGTGCCGTAGACCAGCGAGAGGCCGATGGCAGCGAGGGCCAGAAGGAGGCCGAGCCGGATCCCGGAGACCGCCTGCTGGGCGAAGCGCTGCCAGGTGACGTCGTTGGTCGCGGCGTTGTCGATGGTCGCGCCCTTCGTGGTCGTCAGCTGAAAGAGCGTTCCGGCCGACGAGCCGAGACTCACCTGGACCTTGCGGTCGTTCGTGCCGGCGTTCGCCAGGAACTGCCCGCTCGGCAGGGTCGACTCGTCGAGCGACACGGTGTAGGTGCCCGCCGTCTTGGCCGGAATCACCCAGCGGCCGACCGCATTCGTCGTGCCGGTCAGGGCATCGCCCGACTCGGGCTTCGCCGAGATGGTGACGCCCTCGGCGGGCTTGCCGTCGCTGGTCTTCAGCGTGCCCTGGATGCACGCGGTCGTCGCATCGGCCACACAGGTCGTGGTCGCCGCCTGCGCCGAGGTCGGCGCGAGCACGAGCGAGGCGAGGCTGGCCAGCAGCCCGAGCATCAGCAGTGATGCCACGACGACCAGCGAGTGGCGGGTGGGGATGCGGGAGCGGGAGCCCGATCGGGTATCAGAACGCGTTCGCAGGGAGCGGGAACTCCGGAGCGGTGGTGTGTTCGTGGGCACGAGAATCACAGAACCTCCTGGACGGCCCAGTCGGACATTTCCCCGAGGGTCTGGCTCGCCGTCGTCGTTGACAGTACTTTCCCTATGTGTCGGCTGTGTTTCCGCGAAAACACGGTAGAGACACAGGAGTCTAAATGGTTCCTAGGCTCGTCGCGGTACCGGTGGCTCGTGTCGGCGCTGTTGCGGGTCCGTGGCGGGCCTGCTCCACTCCGGTCTCGGGAATGATCGCGTGCCCCGCGGGTTAAGATGTATCACCGGTGCTCGACGGCGAAACCGGTTCCCACTGTCGCAGCTTCATTCACTCAAAAGGTGGCTCATGGACCAGCCGGATCCCTTCGGTTTCATCGGACTCACGTACGACGACGTCATGCTCCTGCCCGGGCACACCGACGTCATCCCGTCCGAGGCAGACACCTCGTCGCAGCTGACGAAAAGGATCCGGGTGGCGACGCCGCTCCTGTCCGCGGCCATGGACACCGTCACCGAATCCCGCATGGCCATCGCCATGGCGCGCCAGGGCGGTCTCGGCATCATCCACCGCAACCTGTCGATCGCCGACCAGGCGGCCCACGTCGACAAGGTCAAGCGCAGCGAGTCGGGCATGATCACCAACCCGGTCACCACGACGCCCGACGCGACCGTCGCCGACGTCGACGCCCTGTGCGGTCAGTTCCGTGTCTCCGGCCTCCCGGTCATCGAACAAGACGGCACGCTCGTCGGCATCATCACGAACCGAGACATGCGCTTCGTCTCGAAGTTCGAGATGGCCAGCACGCTCGTGCGCGACGTCATGACGAAGGCGCCGCTCATCACCGCGGCCGAGGGCGTCGATCCCGACTCGGCGATCGCCATCTTCGCGCAGCACAAGATCGAGAAGCTTCCCCTCGTCGACGAAGCCGGTCGCCTCCGCGGTCTCATCACGGTCAAAGACTTCGACAAGACCGAGCAGTACCCGAACGCGACCAAAGACGACGCGGGCCGACTTCGTGTCGGTGCGGCGATCGGCTTCTTCGGCGACGCGTGGCAGCGCGCCCAGGCGCTCCGCGACGCGGGCGTCGACGTCCTCGTCGTCGACACCGCCAATGGCGAGAGCTTCGGCGAGCTCGACATGATCAAGCGCATCAAGGCCGACCCGACCTTCGCCGACATCGACGTGATCGGCGGCAACGTCGCAACGCGCTCGGGTGCCCAGGCCCTCATCGACGCCGGCGCCGACGCGATCAAGGTCGGCGTGGGCCCCGGCTCGATCTGCACCACCCGCGTCGTCTCGGGCGTCGGCGTGCCCCAGGTCACCGCCGTCTACGAGGCGTCGCTCGCCGCACGCGAGGCCGGCGTTCCGGTCATCGCCGACGGCGGCCTGCAGTATTCCGGCGACATCGCCAAGGCCCTCGTGGCCGGCGCCGACACCGTCATGCTCGGCTCGCTCCTCGCCGGCTGCGACGAGAGCCCGGGCGAGATGGTGTTCGTGGGTGGCAAGCAGTTCAAGGCCTACCGCGGCATGGGCTCGCTCGGAGCCATGCAGACCCGCGGCAAGAACACCTCGTACTCCAAAGACCGCTACTTCCAGGCCGATGTGCCGAGCGACGACAAGCTCATTCCCGAGGGCGTCGAGGGCCAGGTGCCGTATCGCGGCGCGCTCGCCAACGTCGTGTACCAGCTCGCCGGCGGGCTCCGCCAGTCGATGTTCTACGTCGGAGGCCGCACGATCCCCGAGCTGAAGGCCCGTGGCAAGTTCGTGCGCATCACCGCCGCGGGGCTCAAGGAGAGCCACCCGCACGACCTGCAGATGGTCGTGGAGGCGCCGAACTACCGCCGGTAGTCGCTAGGCAGCGCTTTCCGGAGAGGGCACCGCCGATGGGCGGTGCCCTCTCCGTTTTGCGGTGGTGAGCGGGGATGTGTTTCGCCACGAGGGCTGTGGAGAGCGCGAGCGAAGGATCCTTGGGGTCGTCAAAGCTCGTCGCATGCGATTCGATCTTCCGCCCGGGCCATTCGAGGGCGTCTATGTCTCGAGGGGTGGCCGCGCACTCGAGACCTTCCGGCAGGCCTGCAAGTCGGGTGTGCTTCGTCGAGTGAGAGCCGGCGCGTACGTTGACGCTTCGCTCTGGGAGGCCAGCGATCGCCGACGGCGATCACTCCTGATCATTCAGGCGGTGGCGGCGTCGCGCGGGTTTCAGGATGTGCTGTCTCACGAGTCGGCTGCCGTTCTGCTGGGATTGCCGCTACTGAACGAGCCTGAAGAGGTGCACTTCACGAGCCCGGAGATTCGGAGCACCCGGTCGCGGAGCGGGGTGACGTGGCACGCTGGTCCGTTGACCGCGACCGACGTCATCGAGATGCCACCATTCACACTGACCTCGCCGACACGGACTCTCGCGGATATCGCGCTCGGAAGTTCTTTCCCCGACGCGGTCGCGGTCTGCGACGCGGCACTTCGACTCGAAAGAACAACCATTGATGCCATTGCGTGCGCCCTGGGAGATTCCGGCCGGACCCACGGGCGCCAGCAGGCTCAGCGTGTACTCGCCTTTGCCGATCCTCGGGCGGCCAATCCAGGTGAAAGCCTCTCGCGCGTCGTCATCGACAGCCTCGGCTTCGAGGCGCCGCAGCTGCAGGTCCCTTTCGACGACCGCCTAGGCCGCATCGGCGTCGTCGATTTCTGGTGGGAGCGAGCGGGGGTCATCGGCGAGCTGGATGGCTTTCAGAAATACGCGAAGGCCGAGTACCTCCGTGGGCGCACACCGTCGCAGGTGGTCGTCGGGGAGAAGCATCGCGAGCGCCGACTCGAAGCCCTGCCGGTGGTTCGCACTGTGGTGCGATGGGTCTGGCGAGATGCGCTGGAGCCGCCACGGCTTCACGCGCTGCTGAGTACCGCCGGCGTGACTCGGCGATGACGGCGACACCGTCTTTCGGGGCGGAGCACGTCCATCGGCGGTGTTGAGTCCGAAAAGCGGTGTCACGGGCAGGAGGGCGGCAGGCCGGTAGGGTTGACGAGTGACTGAGGTAGAGATCGGCGTCGCCAAGCGCGCCCGCCGCGCATACGCGTTCGACGACATCGCGATCGTTCCGAGCCGCCGCACCCGTGACCCCCGCGACGTCAACCTCGGCTGGTCGATCGACGCGTTCCACTTCGAGACGCCGATCATCGCGGCCCCCATGGACTCGGTGGTGAGCCCCGCGACGGCCATCCGCATCGGTCAGCTCGGCGGCCTGGGCGTGCTCGACCTCGAGGGCGTCTGGACTCGCTACGACGACCCCGAGGCGGTGCTCGCTGAGATCCGCGGCCTGCCCGACGAGATCGCCACCGCCCGCATGCAAGAGATCTACGCGGCGCCCATCCGGCCCGAGCTCGTCACGGCGAGGCTCGCCGAGATCCGCGCAGCCGGGGTTCCGGTCGCCGGCGCCCTCAGCCCGCAGCGCACCCAAGACCTGTACCAGACGGTGGTCGACGCCGGTGTCGACCTCTTCGTGATCCGCGGCACGACGGTCTCGGCCGAGCACGTGTCGAAGAACGCCGAGCCGCTCAACTTGAAGAAGTTCATCTACGAACTCGACGTGCCCGTGATCGTGGGCGGTGCCTCCACCTACACGGCGGCGCTGCACCTCATGCGCACGGGTGCGGCCGGCGTCCTCGTCGGGTTCGGCGGGGGAGCAGCCTCGACCACCCGAGCCTCGCTCGGCATCCACGCACCCATGGCGTCGGCGGTCGCCGATGTCGCCGGAGCACGCCGCGACTACCTCGACGAGTCGGGCGGCCGGTACGTGCACGTCATCGCCGACGGCGGTCTCGGCACCTCCGGCGACATCGTCAAGGCCATCGCGATGGGGGCCGACGCCGTCATGCTCGGTGCCGCCCTCGCCCGTGCGACCGACGTGCCGGGTGGCGGTTTCCACTGGGGAGCCGAAGCGCACCACCCCGAACTGCCCCGTGGCCGACGCATGCACGTCGGATCGACGGGCACGCTCGAGAACGTCCTGTTCGGCCCGGCGCCGACGACCAACGGCACGGCGAATCTCATGGGAGCCCTCCGCCGCTCCATGGCGACGACCGGTTACAGCGACCTCAAAGAGTTCCAGCGCGTCGAAGTGGTCGTCGCGCCGTACCACCCGCACTAGCCGGGCAGGTCAGGTCGAGCGGCGCGTGTTGAGGCCTTTCGATTCGCACCGACGAGAAGCGCAGGATCCCGCGGGCCGGGTTCGCTGACAGCGTGCGCGGGGCGACCCGGTGCCGGGAAGCGCCGCCGCCGGATCCTTGTTGACCCTGTGGACAGCCCGGCTCGCCTCGATTTTCGCGACGGTAAGCTGAGACGACTGCCCCCGAGCTTCTGGAGACCAGCCCATGGTTGACGTGCGTCGTGTGAAACTCCCCGGTGTGGGAGTGCTTCACACCTTCATCACCGACGACGGTGGCAAGTGCGGAGTGATCACGCATCGTTCCGGCCACAGCGACCTCATCACGTTCAGCGACGATGCCGACGGCGACAACGTCACGAAGGTGTCGCTGCGTCTGAGCGAAGACGAAGCGCACACCCTCGCCGAGTTGCTCGGCGGCACCCGCATCACCGAGTCACTGTCGGCGCTCGAGCAGATGCCGGGCCTCAGCATCGACTGGTTCACGGTCGACTACGACGATCACATCGCCGGGCAGCCGCTCGGTGACCTCGCGGCCAAAGGCGTCGTCGGTCTGACCGTCGTCGCGGTCGTACGCGGTGAGACCGCCAACCCGGCGCCCTCGGGCGACTTCAAGGTGTTCCCGGGCGACACGCTCGTGGTCGCGGGTTCGCCCGAGAAGGTCGCGAAGGCATTCCACTTCTACCGCAGCGGCGGCATCAAGTCGGCGGCCGGCGTGCCCGCGGGCGGCAGCACGCTCGTCGACGGCGGTTCGTCGCTCGACTCCCCGCCGGGGGTCTAAGCCGTATGCACCTGGGTCAAGAGCTCCTCGTCTTAGGGATCCTCCTCGTCCTGGCGTACATCCTCGGCCGGCTGGCGAAGCTGATCGGCCTCCCGACGATTCCCGTCTACATGGTCGTCGGCCTGCTCGCGAGCCCCCACGTCGGCTGGTTCCCCCTCGACTTCGAGTCCGACAAGATCGAGCTGATCGCGATCTTCGGGTTGATCCTCCTGCTGTTCAACCTCGGGCTCGAGTTCGATCAAGACGAGTTCTTCGGCAACGTCGGCAAGCTGGTGCTGTCGGGTGGCAGCTATATAGCCGTCAATATGGTCGTCGGCCTGGCCTTCGGCTTCTGGGTCGGCTGGGGCACGCGCGAGGCGCTCGTGATCGCGGGCATCACGGCCACGTCGTCGTCGGCGATCGTCACCAAGCTGCTGATCGAGCTCGGCCGTCTGGCGAACCGCGAGACGCCGATGATCCTCGGCATCACTGTCGTCGAAGACATCTTCATCGCGATCTACCTCGCGATCGTCTCGGTCGTGCTCAGCGGCGAGACCGCGCCGTGGCCGGTGATCGGCAAACTCGCGATTGCGTTCCTGTTCCTCATAGTGATGTTCACCATCGCGAGATGGGGCGGCAAATGGGTCTCGAAACTCATGCGCACCAAAGACGACGAGCTCTTCACGATCCTCTTCTTCGGGCTCGCCGTCATGTTCGCGGGGATCGGCGAAATCCTCGGCGTCACCGACGCGATCGGGGCGTTCCTGATCGGTCTGGTCTGCGGGGCGACGCGGTTCCGCAACCGCATCGAGACCTTCGCGCTCCCGATGCGCGACGTCTTCGCGGCGTTCTTCTTCTTGAACTTCGGCCTTGCGCTGAACCCCGGCACCTTCCCCGCGGTGGTCTGGCCCGTTATCGCGGCCGTCGTCATGACGATCGTGCTCAACGCGGGTGCCGGCCAGTTCGTCGCGTGGCTCAACAAGCTCGGGCCGCAGGCCGGAATCAACGCGGCGGCGATTCTGCACAACCGGGGCGAGTTCGCGCTGATCCTCGCGACGCTCTCGCTGGGGGCAGGGCTCGACGACCGCATCCAACCGTTTGCCGGTCTCTACGTGCTCATCATGGCCGTCATCGGGCCGCTGCTCGCCGCCAATTCCGAGAAGATCGGAGGCGTACTCTTGCGCAAGAAGAAGAAGGCCGCCCGGGCGAACGCGAAGCAACAGGTCGTGCCGCGGGGCAGCGAAGAAATCGCGCTGATGGAGGCTGCCCTCGCCGGTGAGACACCCCGGCAGAGTGCCGATCTCGACGACGACCTCGAAGCGGTGGCGCTTGCGGTCCCCGTCGACACCGACGAATTCCTCTACGGCACCGACGACGACGAGGTCGACGCTGCGGCCGAGCAGGCCAGCCAGCAGTCCGACCACCGAGCAACACGGCAGAGAGACCCCGAATACTGATGCGCGACGACCAGGTGAGACCGCTTCCCGACAGCATGTGGGAGGTCGCGCGTCGACCGCGCTGGATCGGCATGCTCGCCCTCGCCCTCGCTGTCGCCGCCCTCTTCGCCTGGCTCGGGCACTGGCAGCTCGATCGCAGCGTCGACAGCCTCAAGCCCGTCAGCACAGGATCCGAGACCAGCACCCCCCTCTCCGACCTCACGTCGCCCCAGAGCAAATACCTCGATAAGTTCACCGGCCAGAAGGTGACGGTCACGGGCGCGTTCGACAAAGACGACTTCCGCGTCATCAGCGGCCGCCTCAACCACTCCGACAGTGGCTACTGGCTCGTCGGCCGCTTCGTCGACTCCTCGACGGGCGGCTCGCTCGCCGTCGCGCTCGGCTGGGGTGCGACTGCCGCCGACGCCAGGTCCGCGATCTCGTCGGTGCCGGTGGCCCCGACGACGACCGCGCTCGCCGGGCGGTACCTGCCGAGTGAGGCCGCATCCGAGGGCAAGTTCCAGGAGGGCCGGGAGACGGTCGTCGCCGTACCGCAGCTCATCAATCAGTGGAGCGACTTCTCGGGCGACGTCTACAACGGCTATGTCGTGGCCGATCGCTCTTGGGGCGACCTGACGGCGATCTACTCGCCGCCCCCGATCGACAAGACCTCGATCAACTTCTTGAACCTCTTCTACGCGATCGAGTGGGTGGTCTTCGCCGGCTTCGCGATCTTCCTCTGGTTCCGTCTCGTGCGAGACGCCTTCGAGCGCGAGATCGAGGAGGCCGAAGAGGCCCGTGCGCTGCTCGAGGGTGGTTCTCCCCAGGCATCGCTTCACGCCGACTGACCCCTGATCCGCCTCGATTAGACTGGCTCCCATGCCCCTGAAGCCTCGGCCGCGCAATATCCCCAAGATCCCGGGGGCGGTGCGCCTGTACAAGATCTCCGCCTACGTCACCGGTGTCATGCTGCTGTTGCTCTGCTTCGAGATGCTGTTGAAGTACACCGGCCTCCAGACCGAGATGGCCATCGGCGATCCGCGCGGCTTCTTCGTGCGCGAGGGCACCATCCGCAGCCCAGCTCTCGACCTGTCGCTCGGCATCCTCATCGCCCACGGCTGGCTGTACGTCGTCTACCTGTTCACCGACTTCCGCCTGTGGAGCATCATGCGGTGGCCGTTCTCTCGGTTCATCCTCATCGCTCTCGGCGGGGTTATCCCTCTGATGTCATTCTTCGTGGAGCGCCACATGGCCAAGATCGCCCTGACCGAATACGAGGCGCTGCAAGCAGAGCGCGAGACGGCGAAGGCCACCGCATGAGCGACGAGACCGTGCAGAAGCCCGTCCTCGTCGTCGACTTCGGCGCGCAGTACGCCCAGTTGATCGCCCGACGCGTTCGGGAGGCCGGCGTGTACTCCGAGATCGTGCCGCACACCATCACCGCGGCCGAGGTCGCGGCGAAGAGCCCGGTCGGCATCGTCCTCAGTGGCGGCCCGTCGAGCGTCTACGAAGAGGGTGCGCCGGCCCTGGACGCCGGCATCCTCGACCTCGAAGTGCCCGTGCTGGGCATCTGCTACGGCTTCCAGGCCATGGCCGTCGCCCTGGGCGGCGAGGTGGCGAAGACGGGCGCGCGTGAATACGGCGCCACCGACGTGACTGTCTCGGGCACCGAGTCGACACTGCTCGATGGGCAACCCGCCGCACAGACGGCGTGGATGAGCCACGGCGACTCCGTTTCGAAGGCGCCCGAGGGCTTCGAGGTGCTCGCCTCCAGTGCGTCGACTCCCGTGGCCGCGTTCGCCTCCGACGCCCGACGTCTGTACGGCGTGCAGTGGCACCCCGAGGTCAAGCACTCCGCCCACGGGCAGGCCGTGCTCGAAAACTTCCTGCACCGCGCGGCAGGCATTCCCGCCGACTGGAACAGCGGCAACGTCATCGCCGAGCAGGTGGCACGCATCCAGGAGCAGATCGGTGCGGGCCGCGTTATCTGCGGTCTCTCGGGCGGGGTTGACTCGGCAGTGGCCGCGGCCATCGTGCACAAGGCCGTCGGTGACCAGCTCACCTGCATCTTCGTCGATCACGGCCTGCTGCGCGCCGATGAGCGCACTCAGGTCGAGAACGACTACGTCGCTGCCACGGGCATCCGTCTAATCACGGTCGACGCCGAGCAGCAGTTCCTCGACGCTCTCGCCGGAGTCTCCGACCCCGAGCAGAAGCGCAAGATCATTGGTCGCGAGTTCATCCGGTCCTTCGAGGAGGCGGCCACGGCCCTCGTCCTTGAAGCCGACGCCTCGGGTGCTGGGGAGCCGGTCAAGTTCCTCGTGCAGGGCACGCTCTACCCCGACGTGGTCGAGTCGGGCGGCGGCACCGGCACCGCGAACATCAAGAGCCACCACAATGTCGGCGGCCTCCCCGAAGACCTGCAGTTCGAGCTCGTCGAGCCGCTCCGCACCCTGTTCAAAGACGAGGTCCGCGCCATCGGTCGCGAGCTCGGGCTTCCCGAGGTCATCGTCGGCCGCCAGCCGTTCCCCGGTCCCGGCCTGGGTATCCGCATCGTCGGCGAGGTCACGCACGAGCGTCTCGAGCTGCTTCGTGCTGCCGACAAGATCGCCCGTGCCGAGCTCACCGCGGCGGGCCTCGACAACGAGATCTGGCAGTGCCCGGTCGTGCTCCTCGCCGACGTCCGGTCGGTCGGCGTCCAGGGCGACGGGCGCACCTACGGTCACCCCATCGTGCTCCGCCCCGTCTCCTCCGAAGACGCGATGACCGCCGACTGGACCCGCCTGCCCTACGACGTGCTCGCCAAGATCTCGAACCGCATCACGAACGAGGTCGCCGGCGTCAACCGTGTCGTGCTCGACGTCACGTCGAAGCCGCCGGGCACCATCGAGTGGGAGTAGCGGAGCGCAGCTGGTTCGCTGGCTAGCTCCGAGCCGCACCGCTTTCGGCCCGCGACACCGCCTTTCGGCGGTGTCGTGGGCCGTTTGCGGTTCCGGGGTACGAGGGGCGCCATCGCCGAGATCGCAGTAGCGGTCGGGTGGTGGCGACAACTAGTGCGATCTCGGCGCGGGCGTGAAGCGTCGCACGGCGGGGGTGCGGCACAGCGGCGGTGCAGGCCGGGGCGCCAAGGCGGCGGCCGCGAGATGGCCCGACCTCCGGGATTACCGACGGCTGGCGGGAGATAGGGCCATCTCGCGGGTGCCGCCCGCGGCTTGGCACGCCGGGACGTCGCCGAGATCGCAGTCGTGGTCGGGTGGTGGCGACCACTAGTGCGTTCTCGGCGCAGTGGGGGCCGCAGAGCGCGAGGTGGCCTGAACTACGAGAATGCCGGCGTAAAGCGGGAGATCGGGCCATTTCGCGGGCCGTGCGACGCCCGGGCGCCGAGATCGCAGTAGTGGTCGGGTGGCAGCGACCACAGGTGCGATCTCGGCGGTTACGGCGGCCCCAGCGGCCGCGGCTGTCCATCGACCGGGGCCGAGCTCATGCCCGGCCCGCACCAGGGTGGACGCAAAACGGGCCGCCCTCCGTGAGGAGAGCGGCCCGTGTGCTGAGACAGAAGCTAGTTGTTGCCGCGCAGGATCGCGAGCATGCGCAGGATCTCGGTGTACAGCCACACGATCGTGACGACGAGGCCGAAAGCGGCCTGCCATCCAAAGACGCGCGGGACACCCCGCTCGACGCCGACCTTAATCTGCGTGAAGTCCATCACGAGCGAGTAGGCGGCGAGGAGCACGACGATGATACCGATCCAGAAGCCGAGCGGAATGCCGAGGAACTCGATGCTGCGGAGGCCGAACTGACCCGAGGTCACGCCGGTGAGCTGCAGAACGAAGCTGATCAACGAGAAGGCCAGGTAGCCGAGCATGGCAACGAGGAAGATCTGGGTAGCGCGCTTCGACTCGCGGACCTTGCCCGACTTGAAGAGGGCCAGCGTCACCGCGAACACACCGAGCGTGCCAAGGATGGCCTGGACGACGATGCCGTCGTAGGCGGCTTCGAAGTAGCTCGAGAGCCCACCGACGAGAAGACCCTCGAAGCCGGCGTAAGCCAGGACGAGCGCGCCCGACGGGCGCTTCTTGAAGATGTTGACGAAGGCGAGGACCAAGCCGACGATTCCGCCGACGACGGCGAGAGCGGGAACGAACCAGCCGATCGCGGCACCGACGAGGAGCACAGCGAAGGCGCCGACGGTCTTGGCGACGACGTCTTCGTACGTCATCCGGTCGGTGTCGACCGGCGTGGCGCTGGGCTTGCTGTACAGGTCGTTGAGCTGCTCGGCAGTCATGCCGCCGTTCACGACCGGCTGCTGACCAGCCTTGCCCTGAGCCGACTGCGCGGCCTGCCAGTTCACCAGGTCGTTGCCGTTGTTCGAAAAGGCCGGCGACTGACTGAAGCCGGGATTCGAGTGAGCCAATTGGTCCTCCAGGGGATCCGCGTCGGCGATGGTTGGTGGGGTCGGCCGACACTGCTTTTGTTGAACTCGAGTCTACGTGTTTGCTGTACGGCACGTGCTGAGAATTCACCTGATGAGAGGCGGTTTCGCCACGGGAGAACGTGCAGGGCGTGCACGTTTGCACCCGACTGAGAGCGGCGTGGGGAGAGGGTCGTGAGCCGGGCTGTCGGATCCTGCGGTTACCGTGTTCTCGTGACCCTCGAACCCCTCGTCATCGCCCATCGCGGAGCCAGCGGCCACCGCCCCGAGCACGGCGCCGACGCGTATCAGCTGGCCATCGAGCTCGGAGCCGACGCCATCGAGCCCGACATCGTCGCGTCGAAAGACGGAGTGCTGGTGCTGCGGCACGAGAACGAGATCTCGGGAACGACCGACGTCGCCGAGTACCCCGACTTCGAAGGTCGCCGCACGACCAAAGAGGTCGACGGCCAGCAGGTCACCGGCTGGTTCACCGAAGACTTCACCTGGCCCGAGCTGCAGCGCCTGCGCATCCGGGAGCGATTGCCGCTGCTGCGACCCGAGAGTGCGGGCCACGACGGCGAGGGCAGGATCCTGCGGTTCCGCGATCTGCTCGACCTCCTCGACGCAGACCAGGCCGTCGAGGCCGCCGTCTCGCTCGTCGCCGAGGTGAAGCACGCCACCTACTTCACCTCGATCGGGCTGCCGCTCGGCGAGCTGGTTGCGACGGAACTGGCCGAGACCGGCTGGATCGACGACCCCCGGCTGACGGTGGAGAGCTTCGAGCGGGGCGTCCTCGACGACTTGCGCGGGCGCGGTGTCGGAGGACGCTTCGTCTACCTGCTTGAAGCGGCGGGCGCGGCGTTCGACCTGGTGGCGCGCGATGGCGCGGCGGCGACGACGTACGCCGAGCAGCTGACTGCGGAGGGCATGGCCGCCCTGAACCGCGACGAAGGTCTCGACGGGGTCAGCGTGCCCAAGGGCCTGCTGCTCGGCGAGGGCGGGCGCGGCGACGCGACCCTGGTCGAGCGGGCGCACGGGCTCGGGCTCGAGGCTTTCACCTGGACCCTGCGACCGGAGAACGCGTTCCTCGCGAAGCCGAACCGAATTGGGTCGACAAAGGCCGATCATGGCGATTGGCGCACCGAATTCCACGAGATCGCCGCGACCGGCGTCGACGGGGTCTTCACCGACTTTCCCGAGCTGCTGCTGGAGGTTCTTCCGAGGGTGTCGGCCAACAGCTGAGACGCACGCCGCGGGTGGCGGTGTCGGTGGGCGGCCGTAGGCTTGGGGGATCATGACGATCGTCCTCGAGCCCTTCGACAGCACCGGCGGCACGCCGAACGATCGGCTGACCGCCGGCCTGAATCCGCAGCAGAAAGAAGCGGTCGAGTACCGCGGCCAGTCGCTTCTCATCGTGGCCGGCGCCGGCTCCGGTAAGACGAGCGTGCTCACCCGCCGCATCGCGGGGTTCCTCGACTCGCGTGAGGCCTGGCCCAGCCAGATCCTCGCCATCACCTTCACCAACAAGGCGGCAGCCGAGATGCGTGAGCGAGTCGCCCAGCTCGTCGGGCAGTCGGCCGAGGGGATGTGGATCTCGACGTTCCACTCGGCGTGCGTGCGCATTCTTCGGCGCGAGGCCGAACAGTTCGGCTTCACTAAGAGCTTCACGATTTACGACAGCGCCGATTCGAGGGCGCTGCTCAAGCGAATCCTGAAAGAGCTCGACGCCGACTCGCTCGGATTTACCGTGAGCCAGGCCTCAGGAAAGATCTCCAAACTCAAGAACGAGCTCAGCGACGTCGAGACCTACTCCCGCCAGATCAACATGGGAGACCCGCAGGAGGTCATGTTCCTCGAGATCTTCCGGCAGTACACCCGCGAGCTCCAGCGAGCCAACGCCTTCGACTTCGACGACCTCATTGCCCAGACGGTCTACCTGTTCCGCGCGTTCCCGCACGTGGCGGCCGTCTATCAGCGTCGGTTCCGGCACATCCTGGTCGACGAGTACCAAGACACCAACCACGCGCAGTACGCCCTGATCCGAGAACTCACACGCCCGGTCGAGACACCCCTCGTCGAAGAGCTCGAGCGCGGCGGCCAGTACGTCGCCTCGCTGAAAGACGGCAGCGGGCGGATCCCCGGGGCGTCGCTCACGGTCGTCGGCGACTCCGACCAGTCGATCTACGCGTTCCGTGGCGCCGACATCCGCAACATCACCGAGTTCGAGCACGACTTCCCGAACTCGAAGGTGATTCTGCTCGAGCAGAACTACCGCTCGACGCAGAACATCCTCGACGCGGCGAACGCCGTCATCTCGAACAACTTCGACCGCCAGGCGAAGAGCCTCTTCACGACAGTGGGGTCGGGCGACAAGATCGTCGGGTTCACGGGCTACACCGGGCACGACGAGGCGCAGTTCGTCGCCGACGAGATCGCTTCCCTGCACGAGGCCGGCATGGCCTACAAAGACGTGGCCGTCTTCTACCGCACCAACTCGCAGACGCGAGCCCTCGAAGAGATCTTCATCCGCTCCGCCATCCCGTACCGCGTGCTCGGCGGCACGAAGTTCTACGAGCGCGCCGAGATCAAAGACGCGATGGCGTACCTGATCGCCGTGGCGAACCCGGCAGACCCCATGGCACTCCGGCGCATCATGAACACCCCGAAGCGCGGCATCGGTCCGGCGACCGAGACGGCGCTGCAGCGGTATGCCGACACCAACGAGGTAGGCCTACGCGACGCAATGCGCAACGCCGCGGCTCTCGGCCTGGGGCCGAAGGTGACCGGTGCGATCACCGGCCTGGCTCAGCTGCTCGACGACGTGACAGCCACCGCGGCGACCGCTCCGGTCTCCGAGATCCTCACGGCGCTGATCGAGGGCAGCGGGCTCGTTGCCGCTCTCCGCGCGTCGCGCGATCCTCAAGACGAGGCCCGCGCTGAGAACATCGACGAGCTCGTCGCCGTCACCCGCGAGTTCCAGAAGAACAACCCCGACGGGGTCCTCCTCGACTTCCTCACCGAGGTCACTCTCGTCGCCGCGGCCGACGACCTCGACGACACCAGCGGCACGGTGTCGCTGATGACGCTGCACACGGCGAAGGGGCTCGAATACGAGGCGGTGTTCCTCACCGGCGTCGAAGAAGACCTGCTGCCGCACCGCATGTCGGCGTCGGAGCCGGGTGGCCCCGCCGAAGAACGACGGTTGTTCTACGTCGGCATCACGCGGGCGCGTCAGAAGCTGTTCCTGTCGCTCGCGATGACGCGGGCGCAGTTCGGTGAAGTCAACGTCGCGATGCCCTCGCGCTACCTGCAGGAGATCCCCGTCGAGCTCATCGACTGGAAGCAATCGCCCGGCATGGCCAACAGCCGCGGGGGCACCGAACCGCGCGCGCTCAACGCCCGCCGCGACAGCGGCTTCACCGATCGCGGTTTCGGTGGTGCTCCTCGAGCCGGTGGACTACGCGGCGGCGGCGGTATGGGCGGCGGCAGCTACGACCGGGCGGCAGCCGCGGCCAAGACGAAGCCCAAGACCGAATGGGCCAACCGGGTCACCGGCACCGTGCGCGACAACGGCGACCTCGAGCTCGCGGCCGACGACCGCATCTCCCACGTCGACTTCGGCGAGGGCCGGGTCGTCGCCGTCACCGGCATCGGTCCGCGACGCATCGCCGAGGTGCAGTTCGACACCGCGGGCCGAAAGAAGCTGCTGGTCAAGGTCGCGCCGATCCAAAAGATCTAGCCGGGCTGCCCGGCTGCCGGCTGCCGGGTGGGTCCGGCTGCCGGGTAGCGGCGCTGCCGGGTAGCGGGGCTGCCGGGTGGTTCGGCCGGATCGTAGGCGCGGCACGAGAGTGACCAAAACGGCGCTCACCGAGCTGGCAAGCACCGTTTTGGGCACTTTCGTTGGGGCCGGCTAGACGGTGTCGTCGAGCGGGGGTGCGGCGGATCCTGAAGCCGGTGCGGGTTCGCGCCGAGCTCGGAGGCGGCGAGTGCTCACCCCTGCGAGAACTGCCAGCAGGCCGAGGCCGACGCTGCTCCCGGCGGCGATCGCGATGGGCCTGAGAGGCCCGGACCCGGTGAACGCGAGCAGGCGCGGAGGCCGGGGCTCGTCAGGTGCGGGAGGCACGGGCGTAGTCGTCGGAGGAGTGCTCGCCGAGGGGGTCGGTGGCGTCGTTCTCTGGGGCGTCGGCGGGGTTGTGGGCGGGACGGATGGGGTCGGTGTCGGGGTCGGCACGTCGGGTTTCGACACGACGAACCGCTCGCTCGCGTGAGCGGTGAGATCGGCGAAGGGGGCGACCGCCTGCGCGGCGCCGATCGTCTTCGACCCCTCGGAGAGGAAGACCCAGATGTAGTGCCCCGGCTTTCGGGTCTCGACGCAGGGTGATTCGTACTCCCCGTCGCCTGTCACGACGGTCTCGACTCGGCCTGCGACCGGCAGATCGTCGAGGGTCTTGTCGGGCCCGAAGTCGTGACCATCGGCTGGCGCATCGGCGAAGGGGCCGAGAAGGACGGATTCGACGACGACATCGCCCGCGTCGGTGGGGAATCCGGTCGCGACGAGACGATCGGGCGTGCATTCGCCGGGAACGACCTCGTCGTGCTCCACCGACGTGGTGATCGACGGGAGCGGGGACGGGGGTTTCGGTGGCGAGAACGTCACCTCGGTCGCGGACGCGAACGGCGACTTCCAGGCCTTGACCCGGGAGCGACCCTGAGCGACGGGGGTGTCTTTCGGATCGATGGTCTCGACCCAGACGAAGTAGCCCTCCGAGGGGAGCGTGCAGGGTTTCGTCCGGTAGGTACCCGGCCCCGTTTTCACGACCGTCGCAAGGCGGCAGACCTCGGGGGCCTTCGCCGGCCACGCAGACGACGTCGCCGGTTTTTTCGCGAATGGTCCGAGGAGTCTGCTGCGGATCGTCACAGGCACGGGATGCGAGGTGCCGGAGACCCGGTAGACGCCCCACTTCGACAGCAGACCCGCGCCCGGTCGGACCGACAGCTTGAGCTCATCGGTGATGGCCGCGCCAGCGGCAGCCCGGGTCATGCTCGTCGACGTTGTGACGCGCGGCTGGAACGGACGGGGCGACACGGCCTCGACCGTCTCGGTCGTGGTCGCAGTGCCGGTGGGTGCGGTATCGAAGAGCAATCGCTGGGAGCCGGCGGCGCTCGAGCCGACCGTGATCACGGCGCGGTAGGGAAGGCCGGAGAACGACGCGGTGGCGCTGACGTGGTTGATCGGCGTCGTACCGGTCGCTCGGAACGACTGATTGCGGCCGTTACGCAGGGCCTTGGTCGAGGAACCGTCGGCGAAGGCGCCTCCACGGAGGGTGATCGTGCCGGCGAATGCACCCGCTGCCACCGTCGTGCCTCCGCCCGATTCGAGCCGGGCGCTGAGATCGGCGCGCACTCGCCCCGCCCCGGTGCCGTCGAGGGTCAGGCTCACATCGGCCGTGACCCCGTTCGTCGCCTGCGCAGCAGCCCTGGCGCTGAAGGTGGCCGCCTTCTTCAGCACCGTATCGCGCTTCTCGTTGGCCCGGCCGGCGTAGTACTCGAGGGTGTGCCCGTCGAGACCGGTGATCGACCAGACCGAGAGCTGGGCCGCCGCCGCCGTCACCGGATCGGTGGTGCCCGACCAGGTGCGCGCGATATATGCGAGTCGGGCTATCTCGGTCGAGGTCAGGCCGAGCCCTGTCGCCGAGGAACTCAGGTCGTAGTCGTTCCCCACCGGCGACGATCTGCCGACCTCGAGGCAGAACGCCGACCGCCCGTCGGCGAGGCGGTACGTGCCGAGCCAGGAGACCCCGTCGCCGTCCCACAGGAATCCGCGACCGTGACCGGTCGACTGGAGGGCGGAGGCGGGAGGCGGCGGAGCGAACAGCAGACAGGTGGCCAGCAGAGCCAGGAGGGCGAGCAGGATCCGCCGTGGCCGGGTCGAGCCCGCGCGCGGCGGTGGGAGAGGGGGAGACGTTCGTCGATTCATGCCGATGACCCTCTCGGATCCTCGGCCGGCTTCGCCGCCGCTTTCCACAGGGGGTGCTCCGGAAACCACGAAGACCCCCTCTGTGGAGAGGGGGTCTTCAGGTGTTAACGATCAGTTGTCGGCGTCGTCGCTGAGGTCGATGTCGTCGCCGGCGAGGTCGTTCTCGGCGTACTCCGGCTCGCCCTCGGAGGGTGCGCCGCCCGTCGGTCCGTCGTTGCCTTCACCGATGCCGGGCTCGACGGTTTCGCCCGCCACGGCATCGTTGGTGACGATCTGCTCCGACTCGGCGAACGATTCGTCGGGGTCGCTCGCGTCGGTGAATGGTGCGTCGCTCATGTCAGGAGTCCAATCCGAGTTGCTGCATCAGGGTCGCCTGGTCGGTGGCGCCCCAGCGCTCGACGATCAGGCCTTCGTCGTTGAACTTGCCGACCTGAATGCCTCGCACCTGGAAGCTCTTGCCGGTCGGCTCGTTGCCCTCGAACGGACCGGTGTGGGTGCCTGAGATCGTGAAGACCGCGGTGACGTACTCGTCGTCGGCGACCAGCGTCTCTACCTTGAGGTCGACGTCGGGGAAGGCCTCGAAGAAGGAGGACCAGAACTCCTGGATGCCGGCAAGGCCCGCGGGCGCACCGGGAACCGGGTCGTGGTCGACGACGTCGGCGTGGAATCCCTCGCCGAGGCGCGACACCTCACGGGCGGTGAGGATCTCGCCGAGCTTCTCTTGCGTCTTGACGTTCGTGTCTTTAGCCATGCCTCCGGTCTACGCCGCGGGGTACGGGCCTCTCTGCGGGCGCTCCCAGGGGAACGGACCTGTGGACAGAGCCAGAAGGGTGTTGGGGGTGCGCGCTAGGCTGATGGACGGCCCATAGTCTCGATGTCGAGAGAGTTCGAGACGCCCTTCCCGCCGGTTATCCAGGCTGGAAGAGGAACGACACCGTGTGGTGAGACGCAGCGATGCGGATTGGAAGAACAGCGTGGATCTTTTCGAGTATCAGGCCAGAGACCTCTTCGAGGCCTACGGCGTACCAGTCCTCCCCGGCATCATCGCCGATACTCCCGCCGAGGTGCGGGCTGCGGCGGAGAAGATCGGCGGCGTGACCGTGGTGAAGGCCCAGGTCAAGGTAGGCGGCCGAGGCAAGGCCGGCGGCGTCAAGGTCGCGAAGACAGCCGCCGATGCTGAGGCCGCGGCGGAAGCGATTCTGGGGCTCGACATCAAGGGCCATACGGTCAAGCGCGTCATGGTCGCGGGCGGGGCCCAGATCAAGCAGGAGTTCTACTTCTCCGTGCTCCTCGACCGGGCCAACCGCTCGTACCTCTCGCTCTGCAGCGTCGAGGGCGGCATGGAGATCGAAGAGCTCGCCGTCGAGCGTCCTGAAGCTCTCGCCCGAGTCGAGGTCGACCCGCTGACGGGCATCGACCTCGCGAAGGCCACCGAGATCGCCAAGGCGGGCGGATTCCCTGACGACCTGATCGAGAAGGTCGCGCCTGTGCTCGTGAAGCTCTACGACGTCTACAAGGGCGAAGACGCCTCTCTCGTTGAGGTCAACCCGCTCGTGCTCACCGAGCAGGGCGACATCGTGGCACTCGACGGCAAGGTCTCGATCGACGAGAACGCCGACTTCCGTCACCCCGGCCACGCGTCCCTCGAAGACGCGGAGGCCGCCGACCCGCTCGAGGCCAAGGCCAAGGCTGCGGGTCTCAACTACGTCAAACTCGACGGCCAGGTCGGGATCATCGGCAACGGCGCGGGTCTCGTCATGTCGACCCTCGACGTCGTCGCCTACGCCGGAGAGAAGCATGGCGGGGTCAAGCCGGCCAACTTCCTCGACATCGGCGGCGGAGCGAGCGCCGAGGTCATGGCGAACGGCCTCGACGTCATTTTGGGCGACGAGCAGGTCAAGAGCGTCTTCGTCAACGTCTTCGGCGGCATCACGGCGTGCGACGCCGTCGCCAACGGAATCGTCGCCGCGCTCGGCATCCTGGGCGACGCCGCGACGAAGCCCCTGGTCGTGCGTCTCGACGGCAACAACGTCGACGAGGGCCGAAAGATCTTGGCCGAAGCCGCTCACCCCCTCGTCACCGTCGTTGCGACCATGGACGAAGCCGCCGACAAAGCCGCCGAGCTGGCCTTCGCCGCTGCCGACGAGAAGTAAAGGATCAGAACAATGTCGATCTTCCTCACCAAAGACTCCAAGGTCATCGTCCAGGGCATCACCGGCGGCGAGGGCACCAAGCACACCGCTCTCATGCTGAAGGCGGGCACGCAGGTCGTGGGCGGCGTCAACGCCCGCAAGGCCGGCACCACCGTCTCGCACGGCGACGTCACGCTGCCCGTGTTCGGCACCGTCACCGAGGCCATCGAGACGACCGGCGCCGACGTGTCGATCGTCTTCGTTCCGCCGGCGTTCGCCAAAGACGCCGTCGTCGAGGCCATCGAAGCGGGCATCCCGCTCGTCGTCGTCATCACCGAGGGCATCCCGGCGCAAGACGCCGCCGAGTTCTGGGCGCTCGCCAAGTCGAAGGGTGGCGCGACCCGCATCATCGGCCCGAACTGCCCCGGCATCATCACGCCCGGCGAGTCGCTCGTCGGTATCACCCCCAACAACATCACCGGCAAGGGTCCGATCGGCCTCGTGTCGAAGTCGGGCACGCTCACGTACCAGATGATGTTCGAGCTCCGCGATCTCGGCTTCTCGACTGCGATCGGCATCGGCGGCGACCCTGTTATCGGCACGACGCACATCGACGCGCTCGCCGCGTTCGAGGCCGACCCCGAGACGAAGGCGATCGTGATGATCGGCGAGATCGGTGGCGACGCCGAAGAGCGCGCTGCTGACTACATCAAGGCGAACGTCACGAAGCCGGTTGTCGGCTACGTGGCCGGATTCACCGCTCCCGAGGGAAAGACCATGGGCCACGCCGGTGCAATCGTCTCCGGGTCGGCCGGCACGGCGCAGGCCAAGAAGGAGGCCCTCGAGGCCGCCGGCGTCAAGGTCGGTAAGACGCCCAGCGAGACTGCTGCCTTGTTGCGCGAGGTTTACAGCTCGCTCTGACGCCGCTTTCGGGCCTGGCACTGCATTTCGGTGCTGACACTGCATTTCGGTGGCACGACCGCCCATCGGCGGTGTCGGCGCTGAATTGCGGTGTCACGGGCTGCGGCTTGCTTGCTGAAGGGCCGCTCCGCTTTCGGCGGGGCGGCCCTTCGGCGTCGGTGGCCCCCGGTACAGTCATGGCCGTATGAATCGCCCTCTCACCGCCGTCTTCGCCGCGCTCGAGTCTCTGCTCGTCGTGGGCATCGGCGTGGGCATCCCCGTGGTGTCGCTCACCTTCCTCTGGGCCTTCCAGTACGGGCTGCAGATCGACTGGGTCGTCTTCTGGCAGGCCGGCGTAGACGTCTGGCTGGTGGGCCACGGGGCCGATCTCACCCTGACGCTCTCAAAATCGGCTGCGGCGGCGACCGGCATCAGCGGCGCGGGTGCTCCGATCGCCATCTCGATAGCGGCTCTGGGTTTTGCGCTCACCACCGTGCTGCTCGGTGCGCGTGCGGGCCGGCGAATCGCCGAGACGAGCCATCGCGCGATCGGCTCCGGCGTCGCCGTCCTCGCGTTCGCCCTCGCCTCGGCCATCGTGACAGCCACGGCCAGCCGTCCCGGGGCGACAGTCTCCCTCGCGCAGGGCATCGTCCTGCCCACGCTCGTCTTCGCCGTTCCCCTGCTCGCGTCGGCCGAGGTCAACCGGCGTCGCCGCGACGCGACACCCGACCCGCTCACGGCCCTCCTTCTGCGCGGGGTAGAAGCCATCCCGTCACTCGGTCGATCGATCGGCCTGGTGTCGCTTCGCGCGGGCGCCGCCGTCGCGGTCATCGTCTTCGCGGTCGCCGGGGCGATCCTCGCACTCCTCCTGCTGACGAACTACGCGTCGATCATCTCGCTGTACGAGGGCGCACACGCCGGGGTGCTCGGCGGACTCGCTCTCACGATCGGCCAGATTGCCCTGGTGCCCAACGCCGTCGCCTGGGTCGCGTCGTGGCTGATCGGCCCGGGCTTCGCACTCGGCGAAGGATCCTCGGTCTCGCCGCTCGGCACCACCCTCGGCCCGATGCCGGCCGTGCCCTTCCTCGGCGCCCTGCCGACGTCGACCCCGGCTTTCGCGTTCGTCGGCCTCGTCGTTCCCGTGGTCGCCTCGTTCGTAGTCGTCACGTTGATGCGCGGCCGCATCGAGCGCGCTCTGGGGGCCCGCGACTCCCTTCTCTTCCGCGCCGTCGTCGGCGTCTCGACGGGCGTCGTCGCGGGTCTGATCATCGGCGGGGTGGCCGGCGTCTCGGCCGGCTCCGCCGGTCCGGGTCGGCTTGCGTCTGTGGGGCCCGACGCCTGGGTCGTGGGGCTATTCGCTGCACTGGAGGTCGGCATCCCGGCCGTTCTCGCCCTCGTGGTGAAGTCGGGGGCCGAGGCGATCGGCGACCTCGCGCAGGTGGTGGGCGAGAGGCTGCCGGAGCGTGCGTCCGCTGCTCGCGACAAGCCGAAGTCGGAGTCAGCTGTGTCGGATCCTGATCGCTCGCGTGGTGCCGGTGACCGTGACGCCGGCGGGCCCGGCGCGCCCGAGACAGCCGACGGGCTGCCGAGCCTCGACACGGTGCTGCCGCGCGACAAGCGCTCGTCCGACGGCCGCCCGTCTGACACGCGGTCGTCCGACACGCGCTCGCCCGACGACGTTCCGACCGAGCGCCTCGACGGGTTCACCCGCTGACGCCCACGATGCAGACTCGACACCATGAAGGGCATTGGTGCGTTGTCCGCATTTCGGGCCGACTGGTGGGCCCGCTTCCGAGCAGCTTTCCCGGGCCGGATAGCCCTGTGGAGAACCGCCCGGGCTGCCGTGAGCCGCACGCTAGGCTTGCCGGGTGCTAAGGCTCGTCGTGCTCATCTCCGGCGGGGGCTCCAATCTCCGGGCCCTCCTCGAAGCCGCGAGCGACGTCGAATATCCGGCCCGGGTCGTCGCAGTCGGGGCCGATCGTGCGGCCGACGGTTTCGACCACGCCGAGGCATTCGGCATTGCCACGTTCTCGGTGCCGTTCACGAGTTTTCCCGACCGTGAGGCCTGGGGCGACGAGCTGCTCGACCAGATTCGGCAGTGGCAGCCCGACCTCGTGGTGCTCAGCGGTTTTATGCGGCTCGTACCGCCCCGAGTCGTCGAGGCGTTCAGCCCGAGGCTGATCAACACGCACCCTGCCTACCTGCCCGAGTTTCCCGGCGCGCACGGGGTCCGTGATGCGATAGCGGCCGGAGTGAGCCAGACCGGGGCGAGCGTCATCGTCGTCGACAACGGCGTCGACTCGGGCCCCATCCTGTCGCAGGAGCGCATTCCCGTGCACCCCGGCGACACCGAAGACACGCTCCACGACCGCATCAAGGTCGTCGAGCGCCGGTTGCTCGTGCAGAGCATCCTCGACATCGCCAACGGAACAATCGACCTGACGGAGAAGACTCCCGCATGAGCGGCCACGCAATCGACCCCAGCCTCTACCGCGACCGCGACGCCATCGAGATCGCGCGCGCGCTGATCTCCGTGAGCGACAAGACCGGACTGGTCGAACTCGCGACGGCCCTCGCGAAGGCGGGCGTCGAGATCGTGTCGACGGGTTCGACCGCGCAGACGATCCGCGACGCCGGGTTCGCGGTCACCGACGTGAGTGCGGTGACCGACTTCCCCGAGTCGCTCGATGGCCGCGTCAAGACGCTGCACCCCGCCATCCACGCCGGCGTGCTCGCCGACCTGCGACTCGAGACGCACGAAGACCAGCTCCGCGACCTCGACATCAAGCCGTTCCAGCTCGTCGTGGTCAACCTCTACCCATTCGTCGAGACGGTGGCCTCGGGCGCCGATGCCCCGACCGTGATCGAGAACATCGACATCGGCGGCCCGGCGCTCGTCCGGGCGGCGGCCAAGAACCACGCCAACGTGGCGATCGCCGTCTCACCGGCGTCGTACCCCCAGATCACGAAGGCACTCACCCTCGGCGGCACGACTCTCGCCCAGCGGCAGCGTCTCGCGGGCGAGGCCTTCGCCCACACCGCCTCCTACGACACCGCGGTCGCGGCGTACTTCGCGGCGAGTGTCGGGGTGCGGGCCGAGCACGATGCCGGCACGGATGCCCCAGCGGCGACGGCAGGATCCTCGGCCCCGTTCGATCAGGCCTTCGCCGTCTCGGCCGAACTGGAGCACACCCTCCGCTACGGCGAGAACTCGCACCAGGCAGCCGCGCTGTACGCCGAGACGGACGGAACCGGCATCGCGCAGGCGACCCAGCTGCACGGCAAAGAGATGTCGTACAACAACTTCGTCGACGCCGACGCGGCGGTGCGGGCGGCATACGACTTCGACCGTCCGGCCGTCGCCATCATCAAGCACGCCAACCCGTGCGGGATCGCCGTCGGAGGTCTCGATGAGGCAGACCCCATCGCCGACGCGCACGCCCGAGCGCACGCCTGCGACCCCCTGTCGGCCTTCGGGGGAGTGATCGCGGCGAACCGCACCGTCACCGTCGCCATGGCCGAGACGGTCAAAGACATCTTCACCGAGGTCGTCATCGCACCGGGCTTCGAGCCGGAGGCGCTCGCGATTCTGACGGCGAAGAAGAACATCCGCCTGCTGCAGCTTCCCGACGGGTTCGCCCTCGCCGACCGCGAGTACAAGCAGATCTCGGGCGGCGTGCTCGTGCAAGACAGCGACCGCTTCACGGGCTTCTCGTCGTCGGGCTGGAGCTTAGTGGCGGGCGAGGAGGTCGACGAGGCCACGCGCGCCGACCTGGAGTTCGCCTGGATTGCATCGCGGTCGGTCAAATCGAACGCGATCCTGCTGGCTTCGGGCGGTGCCTCGGTCGGCGTCGGCATGGGGCAGGTCAACCGGGTCGACTCCTGCCACCTGGCCGTACAGCGTGCCGGCGACCGGGCTCTCGGCTCCGTAGCTGCCTCCGACGCGTTCTTCCCGTTCGCCGACGGGCTCGAGGTGCTTCTCGCCGCGGGCGTTCGCGCCGTGGTGCAGCCGGGCGGGTCGATCCGCGACAACGAGGTCATCGCCGCCGCGCAGGCCGCCGGTGTCTCGATGTACTTCACCGGAGAGCGTCACTTCTTCCACTAGGTGAGGGCGTCTTCGGGGCGAGTCCTCTCCGCCGGTTTCGGGCTCTCTTGCCGGAGCGCGGGGTCGGGCCCGAATTCGAAGGAGAAACACGAGCGCGCCGACGACTTCATGCCGATCGGGCGGGGTCGGTCGGGCGTTTCTCCTTCGAATTCGGGGGCAGCGCGAGAACCGAACTTTTCATTGCGGTTTACGTCGGCGTCGGTTTATCCTGTAAGGCTGCTTGCAGTCACCTTCAAAGTGGCGGCATGAAGCCACGTGACTATATGCAGAAGCGAATGCCTCGGGAGGACACAATGACGAAGACAGCCCACACCTCGTTCCGGACGGTGGCTATCAGCGCCGCCTCTTCCCCGCGCGCTCGCCGACACTCTGCCTCGGCCGCCTGACCAGCGATCGCCTCCGCAGCACCATCCGCGCCCGCGTGGCGCCGTTCACGTGACCTCCTTCACGGTCACGCCCATCACATCGCAACTTTCAGGATCGCCGCGTCGACCCTGCCCCACGACTTGGATCCTTCATGTCTCAGCATCCCCCTCCCACGAAGACGAACACGAACACGAACACGAGCACCGGCAACACCACGAGCACCGACACGGCCGACCGTCTCTCGACGTTCGACACGCTCAAGCGCCTCTATCCCTTCGTCAAGCCTGCTTTCCCCCGCATCGTCCTCGGCATGGTGGCCGCGCTCTTGGCCTCCGTCGTCGCCCTGCTGATCCCGTTCGTGCTCCAGCAGCTCGTCGACGGGCCGCTGTCGAGCGGTGATTCGCGGCAGGTGTGGCCGGCGTTCTGGATCGTCCTCGGGCTCGGCGTCGTCGAGGCGGTCATGATCATGGGCCGGCGCTGGCTGGTGCTCACGCCCAGCACGCACGTCGAGACGAGCATGCGCAACGGCCTCTACAAGAAGCTGCAAGACCTGCCCGTGGCCTTCCACGACCGATGGCAGAGCGGCCAGCTGCTCAGCCGTTCGGTCAGCGATCTCAGCCTCATCCGCCGGTGGCTCGCGTTCGGAATCGTTCTGCTGATCGTCAACTTCTTGACGATCGTCGTCGGCTTCGTGGTGCTGTTCTTCTACAGCTGGCTGCTCGGCCTGATCTTCGTGGTCGCGTCGATTCCGATCTGGGTCGTCGGCCTGCGGTTCGAGAACCGCTACTCGGTCATCGCGCGACGGAGCCAAGACCAGGTCGGCGACCTCGCGACGAGCGTCGAAGAATCGGTGCACGGCATCCGGGTGCTCAAGGCGTTCGGTCGCGGCAAGCATTCGCTGCGCGACTTCGCGAAGCGTGCCGAAGAGCTGCGCGGCACCGAGATCGAGAAGTCGAAGGCGATCGCACAACTGTGGCTGTGGCTGCTGCTCGTGCCCGACGTGGCGTTCGCGCTGTGTCTGCTGGCGGGCATCTGGCTGGCCTCCGAGGGGCAGTTGACTGTCGGCGAGCTCTTCGCGTTCTTCGCTACGGCGACCGTGCTGCGCTTCCCGGTCGAATCGATCGGGTTCCTCCTGTCGATGACCTTCGACACCCGCACAGCGGTCGACCGCTTCTTCGAGGTGCTCGACAGCGTCAATACGGTGACCGATCCGGTCGAGCCCAAGACCATCACGAACCCCCGCGGTCACCTCGAGTTCCGGGCGACGCATTTCCGCTACCAAGACAGCCCGGCGCAGTTCGCCGACCTCGTCGACGGCGTCGATCTCGAGCTCCAGCCGGGTGAGACGATGGCCCTGGTCGGGCTCACAGGATCCGGCAAGACCACGCTCCTGGCTCTCGTGCCGCGCCTGTACGACGTCACCGACGGGGAGGTGTTGCTCGACGGTGTCGACGTGCGCGATCTGACGCGCGAAGAGCTCCGCCGCCACATCGGCATGGCCTTCGAAGACGCGACCCTGTTCAGCACCACGGTGCGCGACAACGTGCTGCTCGGACGACCCGACCTGTCGGGCGACGAGGCCGATCGCGTGATGCGCGAGGCCCTCGACATCGCTCAGGCCGGGTTCGTGCACGATCTACCGGAGGGTGTCGACACGACTGTCGGCGAAGAGGGGCTCAGCCTCTCAGGAGGCCAGCGCCAGCGGCTCGCCCTGGCCCGGGCCATCGCGGCGCGGCCGTCGGTGCTGGTGCTCGACGACCCGTTGTCGGCGCTCGACGTCGACACCGAGGCCCGCGTCGAGGCGGGGCTCCGGCGGGTCCTCTCCGAGACGACGTCGCTGATCGTGGCGCACCGTCCGTCGACCGTGAACCTCGCGGATCGCGTGGCGCTCCTCGAAAACGGACGCGTCACCGCGGTCGGCCGGCACTCCGACCTAATCGCCACCAACGACCACTACCGCTATGTGATCTCGTCGCTCGACGACGATCGGACCACCCGAGAGGACGTGCTGGCGTGAGCACCACTGCAAGCACCCAGGGTGTCAAGGGCGAAGAGCGCAACGACTTCACGCGCGACGAGAGCAGGCGACTGCAGTTGCGTTCGCGGCGTCTCCTCGGATCCTTGTTGTCCCCTTTGAAGCGCAGGATCCTCGTCACCGCGATCATCGTGGTGCTCTCGACCGCTGCCCAGGTCGCCGGGCCCACCCTCATCGCGTACGGCATCGACAACGCGCTGCCGGCGCTGCTCGACGATCAGAACTGGGCTCCGACCTTCGTCGTGGTCGGCCTGTATCTCGTGACCGGCATCATCGGCGCCGTCATGATGGCGCAGTACACGGTGCTCTTCGCCCGGATCAGCCAGAGCGTGCTGTTCGACCTGCGCAAGCGACTCTTCTTGCACACGCAGCGACTCAGCCTGGAGTTCCACGAGAGCTACACGTCGGGCCGGATCATCTCGCGCCAGACGAGCGACCTCGATTCGATCCGCGAACTGTTCGACTCGGGTATCAACCAGCTGGTGCAGGGTCTGCTGTACATGGTCTTCACGGCCATCGCGCTCGTCAGTCTCGATGCTCCGTCGGGGTTGATCCTCGGGGTGGCGCTGATTCCGCTGTTCGCCCTCACCCGGTGGTTCCAGGTCCGGTCGCAGCGACTGTTCCGTGCCACCCGCACGACCAGTGCGCGCGTGATCGTGCACTTCGTCGAGACGATGACGGGCATTCGTGCCGTGCAGGCGTTCCGCAAGGAGAAGCGCAACGAAGACACCTACGGCGAGTACGTCGAGAGCTACCGGCAGGCCAACGCGAAGGTCTTCCGCCTGTTCGGAACGTTCGACCCCGGCCTCGTGATGATCGGCAACGCGACCCTCGCCGCGGTCGTGCTGTTCGGCGGGTTCCGTGTCATCGACGGTTCGCTCGAGATCGGCGCGCTGCTGGCTGTCGCCCTCTACGCGAAACGCTTCTTCGATCCGGCCGAAGAGCTGGCGATGTTCTACAACGGCTACCAGTCGGCGTCGGCCGCGCTCGAGAAGATCTCGGGCGTGCTCGAGGAGGAGCCGAGTGTCCCCGATCCGGTGCGCCCGACCGACCTCTACGACGCGAAGGGCGCCGTCGACTTCGACGACGTCGAGTTCGCGTACAACAGCGACGCGGTCGTGCTCCCCGAGTTCGACCTGCACGTGCCGGCCGGCCAGACCATCGCCCTCGTCGGATCGACCGGTGCCGGCAAGTCGACGCTCGCGAAGCTGATCGCGCGCTTCTACGACCCGTCGCGCGGCAGCATTCGACTCGACGGCGTCGACCTGCGCAACCTGCACCCGAAAGACCTGCGCCGGGCGATCGTCATGGTCACCCAGGAGGCGTATCTCTTCTCGGGATCCGTCGCCGACAACATCGCGCTCGGCAAGCCCGACGCGACGCGCGAGGAGATCGAGCGGTCGGCGCGGGCGGTCGGCGCGCACGAGTTCATCATGGCGCTGCCGGACGGCTACGACACCGACGTGAACAAGCGCGGCGGTCGTGTCTCAGCGGGTCAGCGTCAGCTGCTCTCGTTCGCGCGGGCGTTCATCGCCGACCCGGCGGTGCTGATTCTGGACGAGGCGACGGCGTCGCTCGACATCCCGTCGGAGCGGCTCGTGCAAGAGGCGCTGCAGACGCTGCTGAGCGACCGGACAGCGCTGATCATCGCGCACCGGCTCTCGACGGTCGCGATCGCCGACCGGGTGCTCGTGATGGAGTACGGACGCATCGTCGAAGACGGCACGCCCGATGACCTCATCGCCGGGACGGGCCGGTTCGCGCAGTTGCACGCGGCGTGGCGGGAGTCGCTGGTCTGAGCGCCGACACCACGTTTCGGGCAGGGCACCGTCTGTCGGCGGTGCTGGGCCCGAAACATGGTGCCACGAGCGCTCATGGCTCAGGGGCGCCACTCGGCAGCGTCGAGATCGACGCGCCAGGTGCCCGTGCGGCTCCACCGGAGCGGCGTGCCCTCGACGCGGTACATCTCGAGGGCGCGCTGCTCGTGGCCTTCGGGCGGATGACCCGACGCGCGGATCACCCGCCACCACGGCAGATCGTGGCCGGCCTGCGCCATCACCTTGCCGACGCCGCGGGAGGAGCGGGAGCCGAGCAGGGCCGCGACCCCGCCGTAGCTGAGCGCGCACCCGGCGGGAATGGACTCGACGACGGCGACAACGCGGGAGACCCAGTCGTCGGCGTCTGCCGGACTCGCGAGGTCGGCGCCGGGCTCGGAAGAGCGCATGGAACGCTGCGGCTCAGGCGTCGTCGGGGCTCAGGCCTCGTCGTCGTGGGGCGACGGGGCGATGGTCAGCGCGGCCAGGTGCTCGCCGTAGGGGGTCTCGCCGATCACTTCGAAGCCGACGTGCGTGAAGAAGCTCTCGGGGCCGTCGTCGCCGGGCTCGTAGATGACGGTGAGTCGCTCGAAGCCCCGGTTGCGCGCCTCGGTGGCCAGCGAGTGCACGGCGAAGCGGCCCACCCCCTGGCCCTGCGCGTCGGCCGACACGTTGATGCGCCAGATGCAGCTGCGGAGCTCTTCGTGATCGTTGTCGGGGTCGAACTGCCCCATGATGAAGCCGACCACCTCGTCGCCGTCGAGCACGACTCGTGGCCACGCCGACGTCGGGTTGACGTAGGCCTCGGCGATGGAGTGCGACACGGGCGCCACGTACTGCTCTTGGCCCGGCTTGAGGGTCAGGGTATTGGCCGCGACGATGGTCTTGGCCGACAGCTCTTCGAGGCGGAGGTCACTCATGTGCCCAGGCTAGCGTGCGGCTCCGGGGTGCAACAGGATCCCTTCGGCCCTTGTGGAGAACGCCTGTCAGCCGGATGACCGCTACTCTCGACGCCATGCGAACCGGCACGAACCTTCCGGCGATCGGCGGCTACAACCAGGCCGTCGTGCTCGACGCGATCCGGCGCGCATCCGAGGGGCTGAGCCGGGTCGAGCTGGCCGTGCAGACGGGGCTCAGCGCCCAGACGATCGGGAACGTGTCGAGGCGCCTGCTCGAGGCGGGCCTCGTGCGCGAGACGGGCAAGATCGTCAACGGCCCGGGCAAGCCGCGCACCATCCTGCAGCTCGAAGCTCGCGGCAGCTACGCGGTCGGCGTCCATATCGACCCGGCCGTCATCACCTACGTCGTCCTCGATCTGCGCGGGGCCGTCGTGTCGCACTCCCGCACCCGCACGCCCTCCGCGTCGGAGCCCGTTCAGCTGATCGACCTGATGGCGCGCTCGATCGACCGGTTGATCGGCGACTCGGGCGTGGATCCTCGGCTCGTGATCGGTGTCGGAATCGCCTCGCCCGGCCCCATCGACGCCGAGCAGGGCATCGTCCTCGACCCGCCGATGCTGCCGCTCTGGCGTCATGTGCCGCTCCGGGCAGCACTCAGCGAGGCGACGGGGTTGCCGGTGCTGCTCGAGAAAGACGTCACGGCCGCCGCGGTCGCCGAGCTCTGGTTCTCGACGGCCTCCGAGCGCGCCAATTTCGCGTTCGTCTACTACGGCACCGGATTCGGCACCGGGCTGGTCGTCGGGCGCGACGTCGTCCGGGGCTCGAGCTCGAATGCCGGCGACGCGGGGCACATCACGGTCGATCCCGCGGGGGCGATCTGCGTGTGCGGGCGGGCCGGCTGCGTGGGCGACCTCATCACGCCTCGCGCGCTGGTGTGCCAGGCGGTCGACGCGGGACTGCTTCCCGCGCTCGACGACGGCGCCGACATGGAGTCGGTCAGCGGGGCCTTCCACCGACTCGCGGCCATCGCGGGCGGTGCTCCCGTCGACGCGACTGAAATCGAAGGATCCGGCCCGGCCGATGCCCAGGCGACGCCGTCCTCCGATCAGCGTGACTCCGCTCGGCGCATCCTCCACGGGGCCGGGCTGCACCTCGCCCGGGCGATCGTCGTGCTGGTCAACCTGCTGGACCTCGACGAGCTCGTCTTCGGAGGCCCGTTCTGGGACGAGATCGGCGATGTCGTGCTCGAGGTGCTTCCCGAGGCGGTGGAGCAGTCGGCCGCGCTCATCCCGCGGCGCGGGCTCGGGTTCGTCGGCTCGGCGATCGGTGAAGACGTCGCCGCTGTCGGTGCTGCGTGCCTGGTGCTCGACCATGCGTTCTCGCCGCGGCCGTCGGGGATGCTCATCTCGGTCTGACCCGCTCGCGGCTCGCGGTACGACGTCGAATTCGAAGGAGATCCGCGTGGGTGACCCCGTCGGATCCTTGATTTCTCGTCGCCCGGCGCCGGTTTCTCCTTCGAATTTGCAGGAGCGGCGACGGCACGAGCGAACGCAGGATCCCAATCGGAGCGTTACGAAAATGAGTCTTGACAGAGGTTAGTAAAGACGATTGAGTAATGCCGAGCGGATCGGCGGAGTTGCCGAGACGGCGTCTTATGGAGCAAGGGAGCACCATGATGAGCAGCACCGGCACCACCACTTCTCGCAGGGGGCGGCGAGCCGCCCGCATCCTCGCCATCGCGGCCACCGTCATGACCACAGCCTTGGTCGCGACCGGGTGCAGCGCCGGCGGCGGTGGCGATTCGAACACGATCAAGATCGCGTACCAGAAGTTCGGCACGTTCACGCAGCTCGACGCCCACCTCAAAGAGGTGAAGAAGACGTTCGAGAAGGACAACCCCGGCATGACGGTGCAGCTCGAGCCGATCGCGGCCCAGAACGACGACTACTACACGAAGCTCGCCCTGATGGAGCGCGCGCCCTCGACGGCCCCCGACGTCATCTACGAAGACACGTTCAAGGTGAAGGCGGACGCCGAGGCCGGCTACCTGCTGCCCCTCGACAAATACACGGCGAAGTGGGCCGACTGGAGCAAGTTCTTCGACAACGCCAAAGAGGCGGGCGTCGGCACTGACGGTAAAACCTACGGGATCCCGATGGGCACCGACACCAGGGCCCTCTGGTACAACAAAGACCTCTTCAAGAAGGCCGGTCTGACCGTGCCGTGGGCGCCCAAGACCTGGGACGACGTGCTGAGTGCGGCCAAGACGATCAAGTCGAAGCTGCCCGACGTCGTGCCGCTCAACGTCTACTCGGGCAAGCCGCAGGGCGAGGGCTCGACCATGCAGGGCTTCGAGATGCTCCTGTACGGCACCCCGAACGGCACCCTCTACGACGACGCGTCGAGGAAGTGGATCACCGGGTCGTCGAACTTCACCGACTCGCTCGGCTTCATCAAAGACGTCTACCAGGGCGGAGTGGGCCCGACACCCGAGCAGGCCCTCGACACCAACATCTCGACCGTCGTCGGCGGCGAGTGGCTGCCCAAGGGCAAGCTCGCCATCGACCTCGACGGCTCGTGGCTCAGTGGCACCTGGCTCTCGACGGGCACGAACCCGTGGCCCGAGTGGAGCAAGGTCATGGGCCAGGTCGGAATGCCGACCCAGAACGGCGAGGCTCCCGGCGTGAACAGCATGTCGGGCGGCTGGACCCTCGCGGTCGGCGCGACCAGCAAGAACCCCGACAAGGCGTTCGACTTCATCGCCGACGCACTCGATAAAGACGGCTCGATGTCGTACGACATCGCCGCCAGCCAGATCGCGGTGCGCAGCGACGTCGCGACCGACCCCGACTACGCCGACTCGAACCCGAGCTTTAAGTTCTTCTCGTCGCTCGTGAAAGACACGCACTTCCGACCCGCGACCACCGACTACAGCCAGATCTCGAACCAGATCACCGTGGCGATGGAAGCGGTCATGACGGGCCAGCAGACGCCCGAGGAAGCCGCGAAGGCCTACGACACCGCCCTCACCGGCATCGTCGGCGCCGACAAGACGGTCTCGAAGTAGGGCTGATGGCAACGATCGCGCCGACCCCTCTCGGCAAAGACACTGATCCGGCCGGAGGCCGGGGCTCCAGCGGCACACCGTCGCAGGGGCCTCGGCCGGGGTCGGCGCGAGCGCGGAACATCCGCACCGTCGGTCGCACGATTCCTCTCGTGCCGTCGATGGTGCTCCTGGCGCTGTTCCTGCTCGGGCCCATCGTCTCGTCGTTCTATGGGTCACTGACCAACGCCTCGCTCACCGGGGCCGCGGCGCAGAAGTCGTCGTTCATCGGGCTCGACAACTACGTCAAGCTCTTCAACTCACCCGACTTCCCCAAGTCGATCGTGCTGACCCTGGTGTTCCTGTTCGCGTCGGCGGTCATCGGCCAGAATGTCCTGGGGCTCGGCCTCGCTCTCCTGATGCGTTCGGCGAACACCGTCGTCCGCTCGCTCGTCGGCACGTTCGTCGTCGCGGCCTGGGTGCTGCCCGAGATCGTCGCCGCGTTCGCCGCGTACGCGTTCTTCAACCAGACGGGTACGCTCAACACGGTGCTCGCGTGGTTCGGCATCGAGGGCGCGAACTGGCTCTACACGTTCCCGATGATCGCCGTGATCCTGGCGAACATCTGGCGCGGCACGGCCTTCTCGATGCTGGTCTACGCGGCGGCCGTGCAAGAGGTGCCGCCCGAAATCACCGAGTCAGCCGAGGTCGACGGAGCGGGCGGGTTCAAGCGCCTTATCTACATCACGCTGCCCGTGATCCGACGCAGCATCTCGACCAACCTGATGCTGACGACGCTGCAGACCCTGTCGGTCTTCACGCTCATCTTCGTGATGACGGGAGGCGGGCCCGGAACCAACAGCTCGACCCTGCCGATCCTCGCCTACCAGGAGGCGTTCAAGTTCTCGCAACTCGGCTTCGGAACCGCGATCGCGACGATCATGCTGCTCATCGGCGCGATCTTCTCGATCGTCTACATCCGGGCCCTTAAGCCGGAGGTCGACTGACCATGGCCATGACCTCTCCCAGCGGCCGCAACCTGCGGTTCGTCTCGAACGGCGTGCTCGTCATCATCGCCGTCTGCTTCGCCGTGCCACTCGTCTGGCTCGTGCTGGCCTCGTTCGACTCCTCGGCGACGCTGTCGGTGAAGATCCCGACCGAGTTCACCATGGAGAACTTCCAGAAGGTGCTGACGCCCGACATCTCGTTCATTCCGCTGATGAACAGCCTTATCCTGTCGGGCGGGTGCGCGATCGTGACGGTCGTCGTGGCGATCCTCGCGGCGTACCCGCTGTCGCGCTACCGGATGCGGATCAACAAGCCGTTCCTGTACGGGATCCTGTTCGGCACCTGCCTGCCGATCACCGCGATCATGGTGCCCGTCTACAGCCTGTTCGTGTCGCTCAACCTGATCGACTCCGTGGCCGGCACCGTGTTCTTCCTCGCCGCCTCCAGCCTGCCGATGGCGATCTGGATGTCGAAGAACTTCATGGACTCCGTGCCGATCTCACTCGAGGAGGCCGCCTGGACCGACGGCGCCTCGATGTTCACCACCCTGACCCGGGTGGTCGTGCCGCTGATGCGACCGGGCATCGCGGTCGTCTTCATCTTCGTGTTCATCCAGGCCTGGGGAAACTTCTTCGTTCCCTTCATCCTGCTGCTGAGCCCGGGCAACCAGCCGGCCGCCGTGAGCATCTTCAACTTCTTCGGGCAGTACGGCTCCGTCGCCTACGGGCAGCTCGCCGCCTTCTCGCTCGTCTACTCGGTGCCGGTGATCGCCCTGTACGTCTTCATCTCGCGCGTGCTCGGCGGCTCGAACGCACTGGCCGGTGCCGTGAAGGGGTAGGCCGGTAGGCAGAACCCCTCGATCCCGTTCCACCTCTCGCCCTCGCGTCGCCCCTCCGGCGGCCGCGAATTCTGCAAGGAGCACCACCCCATGCACGACAACTCTGCCTCCGTCGAAGTCCGCGTCGACCGTTTCGTCTTGGAGCGGCTCATCCCGGCCCTGTACCGCCGCTCCCATCACCTCACCGTCGAGGCGTGGGACGTCCCCGACGAACCCGTGCCGTTCGCCGAGGCGGTGGCGCAGGAATTCACGCCCTTCGCCGTCGGCACCCCGTGGAGCAAGCCGTGGGGGACCACCTGGTTTCACGTGACCGGCGAGGTGCCCGCGGGGTGGGGCAGCGCAGGAACGGCTCTCGAGCTCCTCGTCGACCTGGGGTTCAGCACGCGGCAGCCCGGCTTCCAGGCGGAAGGCCTCGTCTTCCGCCCGGACGGAACCATCGTCAAGGCGATCGAGCCCTACAACGGCTACGTGCCGCTCGACGTCGCCCCCGGCGACCGTCTCGACTTCTACATCGAGGCGGCATCGAACCCCGATGTCGGCGGCAACTTCTTCTACATTCCGACGCCCCTCGGAGACAAGGCGACCGCCGGCACCGAGTCCATCTACACGCTGCGGCAGATCGACCTCGTCGAACGCGACGTCGACGTGTACGAGCTAGAGCGCGACGTGTGGAGCCTGCTCGGTCTGATGCGCGAGCTCGAGCCCACCCTGCCGCGTCGCGCCGAGATCCTGCGCGCGCTCGAGCGGGTCTGCGACGTGGTCGACCCCGACGACGTCGCCTCCACCGCGGGCCGGGGTCGAGCGGAACTCGAGGCGGTTCTCGCCTCGCCGGCCTACGCCAGCGCGCACGCCATCACGGCCGTCGGCCACGCGCACATCGACTCGGCCTGGCTCTGGCCGACCCGCGAGACCGTCCGCAAGTGCGCGCGCACGTTCTCGAACGTGCTGCAGCTGATGGACGTCGACCCCGACTTCGTCTTCGCCTGCTCGAGCGCCCAGCAGTTCTCCTGGATGAAGCAGTTCTACCCCGAGCTCTTCGAGCGCATCCGCGAGCGAGTCGCCGAGGGCCGCTTCGTGCCGGTCGGCGGCATGTGGGTCGAGAGCGACACCAACATGCCGGGCGGCGAGGCGCTCGTGCGCCAGTTCGTGCACGGCAAGGGCTTCTTTCTCCTCGAGTTCGGCTACGAGCCGAAAGAGGTCTGGCTGCCCGACTCGTTCGGCTACACGGCCGCGCTGCCCCAGATCGTCAGGGCGTCAGGATCCGACTCCTTCCTCACGCAGAAGATCTCCTGGAACGACACCAACAGGATGCCGCACCACTCGTTCCTCTGGGAGGGAATCGACGGGTCGCAGGTCTTCACGCACTTCCCGCCGAGCGACACCTACAACTCCGACCTCGCGGCCTCCGATCTGGCCCGCGCCCAGAGGCAGTACGCCGAGAAGGGCGCGTCGAACATCTCGATGGGCCTCTTCGGCTGGGGCGACGGCGGCGGCGGGCCCACACGCGAGATGCTCGCCGCAGCGGGGCGCACCCACGACCTCGAGGGGTCGCCCAAGGTGACGATCGGCTCGCCCCAGCAGTTCTTCGACGAGGCCAAGGCGACGCTGCCCCACCCGTCGGTCTGGTCGGGCGAGATGTACCTCGAACTGCACCGCGGCACCTACACGTCGCAGGCGAACACCAAGCAGGGCAACCGGGTCAGCGAGCACCTGCTCCGCGAAGCCGAGCTCTGGAGTGCGACAGCCGCCGCCCGCGGCCTGCTCGACTACCCCTACGACGAGCTGACCGAGATCTGGCAGACCGTGCTGCTGCAGCAGTTCCACGACATCCTGCCCGGCTCGTCGATCGCCTGGGTGCACCAGCAGGCCGAAGAGAACTACGCCCGCATCGCGGGGGAGCTCGAGACGCTCATCGGAGCGGCGCAGCGCGCGCTCGCCGGATCGGGCGACGCCGAGCTCGTCTTCAACGCGAGCCCCGTGGCAGCGGGGGAGGTGGCGCCGCTCGGGGCCGGGACGGACGGACGCGCGCGCACCGTGCGCCCGGTCGAGACGAGCGACGGGATCACCCTCGAGAACGGGCTGGTGAGCGTGCGACTGGACGCCGCCGGATCCTTGGTGTCGGTCCGTCACCTGGCCTCCGGCCGCGAGCTCGTCGCCCCCGGCGAGGTGGCCGCGCGCCTGCAGATCTTCCGCGACACCCCGAACCAGTGGGATGCGTGGGACATCGACCGCCACTACAAGAACAACCGGTTCGAGCTCGACACCCCCGACTCGGTCTCGATCGCGGGCGACGTCGTCGAGGTCGTGCACACGCACGGACAGTCGACGTTCACCCAGCGCTACTGGCTCGTCGAGGGCGAGGCGGCCGTGCAGCTCGAGACCGAGATCGACTGGCACGAGACCGAGAAGCTGCTGAAGCTGGCGTTCCCGCTCGATGTGCGGGCCGAGCAGGCGTCGTCCGAGATCCAGTTCGGCCACATCAACCGGCCGACCGCCGTCAACACGTCGTGGGACTACGCCCGCTTCGAGACGATCGCGCACCGCTGGGTGCACGTCGGCGAACCCGGCTTCGGTATCGCGGTGGCGAACGGCTCGACGTACGGCCACGACATCACCCGCTCGACCCGCGACGACGGCGGCACGACCACGCTCGTGCGCGAGTCGCTGCTGCGGGCCCCGCGGTTCCCCGACCCCGAGGCCGACCAGGGCGTGCACGTGCTGCGGACCGCGCTCGCCGTGGCCGACACGGTTCTCGATGCGGCCGCCTACGGCTACCGCCTGAACCTGCCGGCGCGAACCATTTCGGGCGCAGGATCCGACGGCGTGGCCCCCATCCTCACTGTCTCGTCGCCGGCGGTGCTCGTCGAGTCGGTCAAACTCGCCGAAGACCGCTCGGGCGACCTGATCGTGCGCCTGTACGAGGCGCAGGGCGGTCGCGCGCGGGCGACGATCGGGCTCGGCGTGCCGGTGGCGTCGGCGTGGACGACCGACCTGATCGAGCGGGAGCTTTCGGACGATGCCGCCGCGAGGTGGGGTGCCCACGACGCCATCGAGCTGGAGCTTCGGCCGTTCCAGATCGTTACGCTCCGGGTGAAGGTGGGCTAGGCCCCGGCTAGCGGCACAGACCCGCTTCGGCGGCACAGGCCCGCACGATCGGCCTCGACACCTGCCCTAGGCGGGGTGTTTACGCCGGTCGTGCGGCCCTTTGCCGATCAGCCGGGCCGGCACTCCGCCAGCGCCGGGATGTCGACCACGCCGCCGAGGATGTAGTCGTGCGGCCCCTCCGTGAGGGCCTCCCGCGACAGCGCCCCGGTGAGCACACCGACCGAGATCGCCCCGGCATTGCGCGCGGCTTGCAGGTCAACGAGAGTGTCGCCAGCGGCGAGCACGCGCGCGACGTCGTGCACTCCGGTGAGCTCCATCGCGTGGTGGATCAGGTACGGCGCCGGGCGCCCGGCGGCGACGTCCGAGGTGGTCACAACCGCGTCGACGGTGGTGGAGGGCGAGATCGGAGCCGCAGGATCCTTGGCCGCCGTCCATCCGAGCGACGCCAGCAGCCCCTCGACGACCGGCCGATCGAACCCGGTCGAGAGGGCCACCCGAATGCCGCGGGAGCGCAGCGAAGCGAGAGCCTCGGGCACGCCGTCGAAGGCGGTCGGCGGGTCGGTGCGGTAGGCCTCGGCGAGGGCGACCTTGAATGCGGCGAAGCGGCTCGCGACCAGCTCGTCGGTGGGGGAGATGCCGCCCAGATCGAGGAGGGCGGTGATCGCCTGCACCTTGTCGGTGCCCATCCACGCCTGCAGGTCGCTGTCCGAGAGGGTCGCGCCGGCTCCGGTGACGGCCTCCGAGAGCGCACGGTAGACGGCGCCCCCGTCGTCGATGGTGGTTCCCGCCATATCAAAGACTGCCAATTCGATCATCCTCCGAGCGTAGGTGGGGCCGAAAACCCGAGGGCGACGCTCAAGCCGTTGGTCGCCGAGAGTTCGCAAGCCATTCACCGAGCCAGCGTGTCCCCGTAACGGGGGACGGCAACCATGGCCCCCGATCGACCTGCGGATTCCCCCCGTCCGGCACCACGGACCACCGCAGGCGTCCTGGAGGAAACACAGTGCAGACATCGTTCTCGAAGCCGGCGAAGCGCATCGTCGCCGGACTTGCGTTCTCCGCGGCCGTGGCCATCGTGCTGACCGGCTGCTCGACGGGGTCGAGCGCCGGCGGAAACGCCAGCGACTCGAAAGCCGCCACCGCCACCAGCGCCGCCGACATGGGCGGCATGGACGCCCTCGTCAAGGCCGCTAACGCCGAGGGTGCGCTCAACGTCATCACGCTGCCCCCGTCGTGGGCCAACTACGGCAAGATCATCGCCGGCTTCGAGAAGAAGTACCCCGACATCAAGATCACCTCGGCGAACCCGAACGGCTCGTCGGCTGACGAGGTCGCCGCGGCGAAGTCGCTCAAGGGCCAGTCGACCGCCCCCGACGTGTTCGACCTCGGCACGGCCGTGCTCAACGAGAACACCGACCTGCTGGCCAAGTACAAGGTCTCGAACTGGTCGGACATCCCCGCCGACTTCAAAGACGCCGACGGCACCTGGTACTACGACTACACCGGCCTCATGTCGGTCGGCTACGACTCCAGCGTCATCAAGACGGCCCCGACGTCGATCACCGACCTGCTCTCGTCGGACTACAAGAACAAGGTCTCGATCAAGGGCGACCCGACGCAGGCCAACGAGGCCGCCTCGGCCGTCTACCTCGCGGCCCTCGGCAACGGCGGCTCGGCCGACAACATCCAGCCCGGCATCGACTTCTTCAAGAAGCTGAAGGGCGACGGCAACTTCAACTCGACGCTGCCCACCCAGGCCACGGTCAACTCGGGTGAGACTCCCGTTGTGATCCAGTGGAGCTACAACAACCTCGCGTGGGGCCCTGCCGGAGGATCCGCCGGCAACCCGAACTGGAAGACGGTCGTGCTCCCGGGTACCGCCCTCGGCTCGTACTACAACCAGGCCATCAACAAGGACGCCCCGCACCCCGCTGCGGCGCGCCTCTGGGAGGAGTACCTCTACAGCCCCGAGGTGCAGAACCTCTACCTGGCAGCCGGTGCGTACCCCGCGACCCTCGCCGCCATGGAGAAGGCCGGCACCGTCGACAAAGACACGCTGAAGACCGTCGGCGAGGCGCCCAGCGACTTCGTCCAGCTCACCAGCGACCAGGCCACGGCCGCGGCCAAGCTCCTGACCGCCGGCTGGGCCAAGGCAGTCAACTAGCACCGGAGAAAGACACCTCATGACGACACGATCGATCCCCGAAACGGCATCCCCCACGGTGGGATCGGTCGTGTCGTCGGAGCTGCGTGCGGGGAGTGCTCGGCGTTCACCCGCTCCGCGCACCCCCGCCGGGCGTGCCCCGGCCCCCGGTGACAGCGGCGGCACCGGAGGCTCGCGACCTCGACGCCGCAGTGCGGCTTGGCTCGGCTTCACACCGTTCGCCGCCTATGTCGTGCTGTTCCTCGCCATCCCTGCGGTGATCGCGGTGGCAAGCGGCTTCTTCACCGCCGACGGCGCCTTCACCCTGGCGAACCTCTCCGCTCTCACCGACCCGACGATCGTCAAGGCGTTCCAGGGGTCTCTGCTGGTCTCGATCGTCAGCGCCCTGCTCGGCGCCGTCATCGGCGCTCTCGTCTGCTTCGCGCTCCTCGGCACGAAGGCGGAGGGCATGCTCCGCACCGTCGTCGATGCCGCCTCGAGCGTGCTCGCCCAGTTCGGCGGCGTCATGCTCGCCTTCGCGTTCATCGCGACGATCGGTTTCCAGGGGGTCGTGACGCTCTGGCTGAAAGACACCTTCGGCCTCGACGTCAACGCGAACGGTGCGCTGCTCTACCAGACGTCCGGCCTGATCATCCCCTATACCTACTTCTCGGTGCCGCTCATGGTGCTCACCTTCATGCCGGCGATGGAGGGCCTCAAAGCCACCTGGGGCGAGGCCGCGGCCACTCTCGGCGCGACCCGATTCCAGTACTGGACGAAGATCGCCATGCCGGTGCTCGCCCCCGCGTTCTTCGGCTCCGTCCTCCTCCTCTTCGCGAACTCGTTCTCGTCGTTCGCGACGGCTGCGGCCCTGCTCAGCCAGGGCGGAATCGTGCCGCTCGCCATCAAGCAGCAGCTCACCAGCGAGACGATCGTCGGGGTCGCGAACTCCGCGGGCGTCCTCGCCCTCGGAATGCTGGTGATCATGGTCGTGATCATGTTCTTCTACTCGCTCCTGCAGCGTCGGGCAGCGAGGTGGCAGCGATGAGCGCGCCCCGCATCGGCGCCGAGCCGAGCCGCACCGCACGCCTCGTCATCTTGATCGTGGTCGGGCTGGTCTTCGTCGTGCCGCTTGCGGCCATGTTCCAGTTCACACTGCGCCTGGCGGGCAAGAGCGGCTACTCGTTCATCCACTACGTCTCGATCTTCCATCCCGACCCCGCCCTCGGCACCGACTACTCGCCGATCTGGCAGGGCATCCAGAACTCGCTGGTGATCTGCGTCATCACCGTCGCGATCGTGATGCTGGTGCTGCTGCCGACCATGCTGCTGGTGGAGCTGCGGTATCCCCGGTTCCGTCGGATCCTGGAGTTCGTCTGCATCCTGCCCATCACGATCCCGTCGATCGTGCTCGTGGTCGGCTACGTGCCCGTCTACCAGCGGGTGGCGGCCGTATTCGGCAGTGCGCCCTGGACTCTCGCGTTCGCGGTCGGCATCATCGTGCTGCCGTACGCCTACCGGCCGATCGCCACGAACATCCAGGCCTTCGACCTCGTCACGCTGACCGAGGCGGCGCGGTCTCTCGGCGCTTCCTGGCCGACGGCGATCGCCCGGGTGATCCTGCCGAACATGCGGCGCGGGGTCATCTCGGCGGTGTTCCTCACCGTGGCTGTCGTGCTCGGCGAGTACACGATCGCGTCGTTCCTCAGCCAGAACACGTTCCAGACGGCCCTGTTGCTGATCAGTCAGACCGACTCGTACGTGGCGACGATCTTCGCGCTCACCGCCCTCGTGTTCGCCTTCGTCCTGCTCGTCATCATCGGCCGCTTCGGTGCTGTCCGCCCCGGCGGTCGCGTCAAGAAGACCCGTCGCCCTCGCGGCACGGAGCCGAGGATCCCCCTCCCGACACCGACACCCGCCCGGAGTGCCTCATGACGTCCACCAGCCCCGCCCCCACCCTCGAGCGCCTCGGCGAAGGCGCGACCGTCGAGCTCCTCGGCGTCGTCAAGGAGTACTCGGGAGTCCGCGCCCTCGACGAGCTGTCGTTGACGATCCGCCCCGGCGAGTTCGTCGCCCTGCTCGGCCCCTCCGGCTGTGGCAAGACGACGGCCCTCCGCGCGCTCGCAGGCCTCGAGCAGATCACGGCCGGCGCCATCCGGATCGACGGGGTCGACGTGGCGGGCGTGCCCGTCAACCGACGCGACATCGGCATGGTGTTTCAGCAGTACTCGCTCTTTCCGCACCTCACCGTGCAGCAGAACGTCGAATTCGGCCTGCAGATGCGCCGGGTGTCGGCATCGGACCGGGCGACCCGAGCTCGCGAAGCACTCGAGATGGTCTCGCTCGACCACCTCTCCGAGCGGTACGCGCACCAGATGTCCGGCGGCCAGCAGCAGCGCGTCGCCCTCGCCCGCGCGCTCGTGACCCGGCCGCGTGTGCTCCTGCTCGACGAGCCGCTGTCGGCTCTCGACGCCAAGGTGCGGGTGTCGCTCCGCGAAGAGATCCGAAGGATCCAGACCGAACTCGGCATCACCACCGTCTTCGTCACGCACGACCAGGAAGAGGCCCTCGCGGTCGCTGACCGGGTCGCCGTGATGCGCTCCGGCGACATCGAGCAGATCGGCACGCCCGAGGAGCTGTACCTCACCCCGGCAACACCGTTCGTCGCCGACTTCGTGGGGGTGAGCAACCGGATGCGCGGATCCTTGGTGTCGGGGGTCGTCACCGTGCGCGGCTCGCGACTGCCGTCGATCGACCCGGCCCTGCCGAACGGCGACGTGCTCGCGTTCGTGCGGCCGGAGGACATCGTGTTCGTGTCGGCGTCGTCGACTGCCCCCGGCGACTTCTCGGGGACGGTGGCCTCGACGAGCTTCCTCGGGTCGCTCCGCCGCACCACCGTTCGCCTCGACGATGACACCATCGTTTCGGTGCAGCACTCGGTCGACGAACGCTTCGAATTCGGCGACGCGGTGACTCTTCGATTGACCGGGCGGCCTGTGGCGTCGTCGCCTGTGGAGGGCTGAGCGCGCGGCGTCGGAGGCACTCACTAGTCTGGAGGAAGATGCCAGCGGGCTCAGGGGTCGGCGAGGTATCTTGATATCGAGACAGTCCGATGCACCTGGGCCGCAGCTCGAGGCATCGCCGCCAACGAAGGAGTCGCCACTCGCATGAGCACGATCATCTACACCTTGACCGACGAGTCACCCCGGTTGGCGACCTTCTCCTTCTTGCCCATTGTCGAGGCGTATGCGGCCAAGGCCGGCGTCGAGGTCGAGTCGCGCGACATCTCGCTCGCGGCCCGCATCCTCGCCCAGTTCTCCGACCGGCTCTCCGAGGCGCAGCGCGTTCCCGACACGCTCGGCGAACTCGGCGACCTGGCGAAGACGCCCGAGGCCAACATCATCAAGCTGCCCAACATCTCGGCATCGGTGCCGCAGCTGAAGGCGGCCATCACCGAGCTCCGCTCGCAGGGCTACGACCTTCCCGATTATCCTGACGAGCCGTCGAGCGACGACGATGCCGCGTCTGCCGAACAGCGCGACATCCGGGCGCGCTACGACAGGGTCAAGGGGTCGGCCGTCAACCCGGTGCTCCGCGAGGGCAACTCCGACCGCCGGGCACCGCTCTCGGTCAAGCAGTACGCCCGCAAGCACCCGCACCGCATGGGTGCCTGGAGCGCCGACTCGAAGACGAACGTCGCCACCATGGGCCACGACGACTTCCGCTCGAACGAGAAGACCACCGTCGTCACAGCCGCCGGCTCGGTGAAGATCGAATTCACCGCCGTCGACGGCACGAAGAGCGTCCTCCGCGAGTCGGTGCCCGTGCTCGAGGGGGAGGTGCTCGACGCGACCGTCATGCACGTCGCCGCCCTCCGCACGTTCCTCCACGAGCAGATGCAACGCGCCGAAGACGAGGATGTTCTGTTCTCGGTCCACCTCAAGGCCACGATGATGAAGGTCTCCGACCCGATCATCTTCGGCCAGGTCATCCGCGTCTTCTTCGCCGACGTGTTCGCGAAGTACGGCGACGACCTCGCCGCCGCGGGCCTCAACCCCAACGACGGCCTGGGCGCGATCCTCAGCGGCCTCGACTCGGTGGCGAACGGCGCCGAGATCAAAGCGGCCTTCGAAGCAGGCCTCACCGCTGGCCCCGAGCTCGCCATGGTCGACTCCGACAAGGGCATCACCAACCTGCACGTGCCGAGCGACGTGATCGTCGACGCGTCGATGCCCGCAATGATCCGCACGTCGGGCCACATGTGGGGCGCCGACGGGGCCGAGCACGACACCCTCGCGGTCATCCCCGATTCGAGCTACGCCGGCATCTACCAGGCGACGATCGACGACTGCCGTGCCAATGGCGCCTTCGACCCGACCACGATGGGGTCCGTGCCGAACGTCGGCCTCATGGCCCAGGCCGCCGAAGAGTACGGCTCACACGACAAGACGTTCCAGCTGGCTGCCGCGGGCACCGTCACGGTGTCGACCGCATCGGGCGAGGTGCTCCTCGAGCAGTCCGTCGAGGCGGGCGACATCTGGCGCATGTGCCAGACCAAAGACGTCGTCATTCGCGACTGGGTCAAGCTCGCGGTCACTCGTGCCCGTGCTACCGGAGCCCCCGCGATCTTTTGGCTCGACCGGACTCGCGCGCACGACGCCCAGCTCGCCTCGCTGGTCGCGACCTATCTCGCCGACCACGACACCGACGGCCTGCAGATCGAGATCATGTCGCCTGTCGACGCCATGAAGTTCTCGCTCGAGCGCATCCGTCGCGGCGAAGACACGATCTCGGTCACCGGCAATGTGCTGCGCGACTACCTGACCGACCTGTTCCCGATCATGGAGCTCGGCACCTCGGCCAAGATGCTGTCGGTCGTGCCTCTGCTTAACGGCGGCGGTCTTTTCGAGACCGGTGCCGGCGGCTCGGCCCCGAAGCAGGTCTCGCAGCTCGTGCAGCAGAACTACCTCCGCTGGGACAGCCTCGGCGAGTTCCTCGCACTCGCGGCCAGCTTCGAGCACCTCGCGGCAACGACCGGCAATGCCCGAGCGCAGATTCTCGCCGACACCCTCGACCGGGCCACGGCCACCTTCCTCGACGAGAACAAGTCGCCGGCACGCGCCATCGGCTCGATCGACAACCGCGGCAGCCACTTCTACCTGGCGCTCTACTGGGCGAACGAGCTCGCCGCGCAGACCGACGACTCAGCTCTCGCCGCTGACTTCGCGGCGCTCGCGAAGGCGCTTGGCGATGGCGAAGAGACCATCACCGGCGAGCTCAACGGGGCGCAGGGCCACGCGGTCGACATCGGCGGCTACTACCAGCCCGACGACGCGAAGGCCTCGGCCGTGATGCGCCCATCCGCGACGCTGAACGCCGCGCTGGCTGCCCTCTAGGCGGCGCCCGGCGTCACAACACCGCCTTTCGGGCGCGGCACCGCCCATGGGCGGTGTCTTCCCCGGAAGGCGGTGTTTTCGTGTCGCCGCGCGAGTCGCAATCGAACCACCGACGCCGCCCCGCGCGTAACGTCGCCCCCATGTCAAAGATCGTCATCATCGGAGCCACCGGGCACGTCGGCGGTTACCTCGTTCCCCGCCTCATCGCTGCCGGACACGAGGTCGTGGCGGTGAGCCGGGGCACGAGCGCTCCCTATCGCGACGACCCGGCCTGGGAGAAAGTCACCAGGATCCAGCTCGACCGCGAGCAAGGAGACGCCGACCGCACCTTCGCGCCGGCCATCGCGGCCCTCGAGGCCGACGTCGTCATCGACATGGTGTGCTTCACCCGCTCCTCAGCCGAGCAGCTCGTCGACGCACTGCGGCCTGCGTCTCCTCTCCTCCTTCACTGCGGCACGGTCTGGGTGCACGGCCCGGCGACCGAGGTGCCGATCACCGAGAGTGCGATCCGCACCCCGTTCGGCGAGTACGGCACCGGCAAGGCCGAGATCGAAGAGCTCCTTCTGCGCGAATCGCAGCGGCCCGGCGGGCTTCGCTCGGTCGTGCTGCACCCCGGGCACATCACCGGCCCGGGCTGGGCCATGATCAACCCGCAGGGCAACCTCGATCTGTCGGTCTGGGAAGACCTGGCGCACGGGCGCCCCGTCACGCTTCCGGGGTTCGGCCTCGAGACGCTCCACCACGTGCACGCCGACGACGTCGCGCAGGCGTTCGTGAAGGCCATCGAGCGGTCGACCGAGGCGGTCGGCAACAGCTTCCACGTGGTGTCCGATCGCGCGGTGACCCTGCGCGGTCTCGCCGAGGGCATCGCCCGCTGGTACGGGCAGGAGGCGCAGCTCGAGTTCGAGCCGTTCGCCGAATGGAGGCGGGGCGTAAGCGCGGAGTCGGCGGAGGCGAGCGAGGCCCACATCTCGCGCAGCCATTCGATGTCGATCGAGAAGGGGCGCCGGATCCTCGGCTACGAACCCCGCTACACGACACTGCAGGCCGTCGAAGAGGGTCTGGAGTGGCTCGCCCGCGACGGGCAGCTGGCCGTCTGACCCGCCGCCCACCCCGCACTGGGGTCGAGGGCCCCCAGCAGCCTCCGCGAGAATGAACGCGTGACCACCCTCTACGTCTGCGACCTCGACGGCACTCTGCTCTCGCCCGACGCGAGCCCGAGCGCCTTCACCGTCGATACGGTCAACTCGCTCGTCGCGCAGGGCCTCCCGATCGCCATCGCGACGGCCCGCTCCGTCGTCTCGCTGCGGCGGGTGACCGAGGGACTCCATCTCGAAGGGCCCGCGTGCGTCTACGGCGGGGCCTTCATCGTCGACCTCACGACCGGCGAGACCCTCGTGGATCACGTCATCGACCCGGAGCTCGTCGACGAGGTCCTCGGCGTCTTCGCCGAGAACGGTGCCGCCCCGCTCGTGTACTCGCTCGACTCGTCGCCGGAGGCCGAGGCGCACGCCGACACCGTCGGGTGGGTGCGCGGGGCCGAAGGCCCGGGTATCGAGTGGTACCTCGCAGAGCGCGGCGCGGATCCGCGATTCCGGCCCGTGGCGCACCCGAGCGAGCTGACGCGCGACGGCACATTCTCGATCGTCGCTCTCGCACCGGAGGCCGATCTCGAGCCGGTGCGAAGGATCCTCGACTCCCGCTATGGCGATCGGCTGACGGTCACGCTGCAGCCCGAGACGTATCTCGAGGGCATCCACTGGCTCGAGGTGGCCGCGCTCGGGTCGGACAAGGGTGCCGGTATTCGCGAACTGGCCAGGGCCTGGGGAGCCGATCGGGTGGTCTGCTTCGGCGACAACCTCAACGACCTGCCGATGTTCGACGTGGCCGACGAGGCTTATGCCATGGCCAACGCGAGCGACGAGGTGAAGGCGCGGGCAACGGCGATCATCGACTCGAACGCCGACGACGGTGTCGCGCGGTGGTTGCAATCGAACGCGAGGATCCCGGCCCAACACTGATCGGGGATCGATCGTCGTGACGGGGGCTTGCCGTCGCTCGTTGCGGGGTCCATTCTGTGTCTCACCGCGTCGCCGATTGCTCGGCAGTCGTCGACGGCGCTTCTGCATCGGCCACCACCCGAAAGAGGACGATGATGACTCCCCGCACAGACCCGTCGGCGACGCTCCCGTCCTCGTCGAAGGTCGCATTCACAAAGCGGTCGTGGCCGATCCCGCTCGACGAGCTGCCGACGCCGGTGCTCACCATCGACACGGCCGTGCTCGACCACAACATCGACACGATGGCCCGGTGGTGCTCCGAGGCCGGGGTCGATCTCGCCCCGCACGGCAAGACCACGATGGCCCCCGAGGTCTGGCAGCGCCAACTCGATGCGGGGGCCTGGGGGATCACCATCGCGACCGCGTACCAGGCCGAGATCGCGCGTCAGGCCGGTGTTCGCCACATCATCTTCGCCGGCACCACGTTCTCGACCGACGCGCTTCTGCTTCTGGTCGAGCCGGGGAGCGACGTGCTCATGTGGGTCGACTCGGTCGCGACCGTCCACCTCGTCGATGCGGCGCTCGAGCGGGGGAGCGCCACCCGGCCGCTCCCCGTGCTCGTCGAGCTCGGCGCGCGCGGTGGTCGGACCGGGGCTCGCACCCTCGACGCGGCGCTCGCCGTGGCCGCGGCCGTCCGCGATGCCGACCACCTCGTGCTGGCAGGAGTCGCCGGCTACGAGGGGGCTCTGACCCACGGTATCGACGCCGAGTCGCTCCAGCTCGTCGACGACTACCTGGCCACGCTCATCGAGTTCCGCGATCGGCTCGACGGCGAATCGTTCACCCAGTGGCTCGACCTCGGCGGAGACGTCGTGCTCACGGCCGGCGGCAGCGTCTACTTTGATCGCGTGGTCGAGGCGCTCGGATTCCGACACGACCCCGACGGGGTGCGCGGGGTGCGAACCCGCGTCGTCCTCCGATCGGGGGCCTACGTCACGCACGACCACGACCTGTATCGACGACTCACCCCGTTCGAGCGCATCGAGAATGCCGACCGCTTCCTGCCGGCGCTCGACCTGTGGGCGAGCGTCATCTCGAAACCGGAGGCGACGCTCGCGCTACTCAACGTCGGCCGACGCGACACCGCCGACGACGAGGGGCTGCCGATCCCCATCGAGGCGTACCGCACCTCGGCCCAGGGCGTGAGACGGGTGCCCGGCGCCGTCGATGCCGCTCGCGTGACGGGCCTCAACGACCAGCACGCGTTCGTCGAGCTCCCGCCCGAGTCATCGCTGGCGATCGGCGACCTCGTCCGTCTCGGCATCTCGCACCCGTGCACGACCATCGACAAGTGGACCGACATCGCGACGATCGACGAAGGCCGGGGTCAGCCGCGCGCGCTGCCCGCGGTGTCGGGGGTGATTCGGACCCGCTTCTAGCAGGTGGGAGGCTTTGAGACCTCAAAAACGACGCCTGAACGAGTCGTGCAGTCGTCGATTCTGACGTCTCGCCGACCGGAACCTAGCGGGGAGCGTTGCGACCCGACCGGGGCCACGTGTCGGCTGCGACGCCGCGACGAAGCAGCAGCGCCAGCCCGATCCCGAGCACGAGGCCGGCGAGGCCGACGGGCAGGCAGATGGCCGACGCGACGATCGGTGCGGTCGTGAGCATCAGCGTGAAGGCGACGACCAGGAAGAAGCCGCCCACCATCCCCGAGACGATGGCGATGCGCTCTGTGATCCGACGACGCTCTGACTTCATACCCGAACCCTAGAGTGCGCCGCCGCCGCGCGCAGTCGTCTCTTCAGGGGACACCCTCAGCCGACGGCGACCCGACCTGTCAGCCGATCGATGAGCGCATCGACCTCCGGATCCACGACGCGACGCGAGGGGTCGGCGTCGTGCCAGGCGATGATCTGCCGGGCACCCTCGGCGAAGGGGATGCGCGGCTCCCATCCGGTGGCCAGCGACCGGATCTTGGTCGTGTCGAAGACCGCCGGGTGGCTGCGGTCGCCGCGGAGCGATTCATCCCACTCCGGGGCCTCGACGACGAGGTCGTGAGTCGTGCGGTGCACGATCTGCGGCGTCTCCACCCCGGCGGCGTCGGCCAGGTCGAGGGCGATCGCGTTCCAGGTCAGCAGTTCGGGCGACATGATGTTGAACGCCTCGCCGATCGCTTCGGGGGTGCCGAGCAACGACTGGAACGCGGTGGCGAAGTCATCCGAGTGGGTGATCGCCCAGGGCGAGGTGCCGTCGCCGTGGAGCACGATCGGCAGTCCGCGACGCAGGCGATCGATGACGGTCCACCCGCCGAGCAGAGGCACCTGGGTGCGGTCGTAGGTGTGGGAGGGGCGAACGACGGTGACGCGGATCCTGCCCGCCGCATGCTCGTCTCGCAGCAACCGCTCGCAGGCGATCTTGTCGCGGCTGTACTGCCAGAAGGGGTTGAAGAGGGGGACGGTCTCGTCGATCGGCAGCCGAGCCGGGGGCTTCTGGTACGCCGAGGCGGAGCTGATGAAGAGGTATTGGTCGGTGCGAGCCCCGTAGAGGCGCACCGCGGCGGCGGCCTGATCGGGAGTGAAGGTCAGAAAGTCGGCGATGCTGTCGAAGCGGCGGTCGCCGAGGATCCGAGACACGTCCGCTTCGTCATGCGCATCGGCGGTGAGCACTTCGACGCCGTCGGGAATGCTCCGTGCCGTCGTCGTGCCGCGGTTGAGGACGGTCACGGCGAGGCCGTTGCGCACCGCCTCGCGGACGCATGCCGCACTGATCTGGCCGGTGCCGCCGATGAAGAGGAGAGACGTCGTTGTCATCCGTCGATCATGTCAGACGCGCGCGCCGCTCGCCCGGCACCGTCGCCGGGGTGAGCGGCGTCGTCACTCGGCGGCGCGAAGCTCGCGTCGGAAGTAAATGATTCCCGACCCGAGGGCGACCACGGCGAACACCGCCGAGACCAGGGGATAGCCGAGGCTGAACCATGCGTACGCCGCAGAGCCCATCACGGCGATCTCGACAATGGCGCGCCCGAGCGGATCGGTCTTCAGCGGACCGCGAGGCGAGCGGAAAAGCCACCACACCACGGCGGCGAAGAGCGGAGCGCCGATGACGAAGAACAGCGAGGGAAAGGGGAACGGCCAGGCCAGGTAGCCCCAGAAGCCCAGGCTGAACAGCGCGAAGACCTGGAGGACGATGCGCACGACGGTGTTCGGCGAGATCGGGTGGCCGGTGCCGTCGTCTCCGCCTCCGCGACCGGGGCGTCTCTTGGGAGTGTCGAACATGGATCCTGGTGTCTGCTCTGGTCGTCTGTCGGGGTGCGGCGTCAGCGGAAGACGATCGTACGAGCGCCGTCGAGGAGCACGCGGTCTTCGGCGAACCAGCGGACGGCCTGCGTGAGGGTGCGGCTCTCTTCGTCTTGGCCGATGGCCACCAGGTCGCCCGGAGTGCGGCTGTGATCGACTCGGACCACGTTCTGCTCGATGATCGGGCCCTCGTCGAGGTCGCTCGTGACGAAGTGGGCGGTCGCGCCGATCAGCTTCACGCCGCGGGCATGCGCCTGCCGGTAGGGATTCGCGCCCTTAAAGCCGGGGAGGAACGAGTGGTGGATGTTGATGGCGCGGCCCTCGAGAGCGGCGCAGAGCTCGGGGCTGAGGATCTGCATGTAGCGGGCCAGGACGACCAGCTCGATGTCGTGCTCTTCGACCACCTCGAGCACGCGGCGCTCGAAGTCGGCCTTGAGCTCGGGGCCGACGACGGCGCGGTGTTCGAACGGCACGCCGTAGAACTCGGCCAGTTCGGCGAGATCGGCATGGTTGGCCAGCACGAGCGGGATCTCGATCGGCAGCTGCCCGGCGCGCTGGCGGAAGAGGAGGTCGTTGAGGCAGTGCGCGGCCTTGCTCGCGAGCACGAGCGTGCGGAGGGGGCGGCCGACGACGTCGAGCTTCCACTCCATGTCGTAGCGCTCGGCGACCGGCGCGAGTGCCCCGGCGAAGGCGTCGCGGCCGGTGTCGGAGACGACCTGCAGGCGCATGAAGAAGGTGCCGGTGTCGATGCTCGAGAACTGCTGCGACTCGGTGATGTTGCCGCCCGCGTCGACCACGGCGCCACTGATCGCGTGGACGATGCCGGGCTTGTCTTGGCAGACGAGCGTGAGGGTCCAGTGGGTCTCGGTCACGCGGTCAATCCTAGGTGACCCGTCCCCTCCCGAATTGGAAGGAGATTCGTCGCCCGGGCAGGCCGCGATCGGGATGAATGCGTCCGGCCTCGCGGGTTTTTCCTTCGAATTCGGAGGAGGAGGAGGATGGGAGCGGCGGCGGCTCAGACGACGCTGATGGGCTCCGTGTCGGCGCGCGTGGCAGTGCTGTCATCGGCCGGCTTCGACGTCGCCGGCCGCACGGCCTTCAGCCGTCGGTCGAAGATCGTCAGGGCGCTGAGCACGACGGCTATCCCGACGATCACCCAGCCGAGCTCGTGAAGAGCGCCGGTCGTCGGCCGGTCGCCGTACGCGACGCCGATGAGGCTCGTCGACGCGATCGCGCCGATGTAGATGCTGGTGCGCGACAGCCCGGCGGCCGCTCCGATCCCGGCGGGGTCGACCTGGCGATAGAGCGCGGCCTGGTTCGATACCGAGGCGAGCCCCTGCGGGATCGTGAAGAAGATCGTGGCGACGACGAACAACCAGACTGGGGATCCCGAGGTGAGCGACACCACGACGAATCCGCCGACCAGCGGAATCAGGGCGGCCGCGATCAACGGCAGGCGCACCCCGGCCTTTCGCGCGAACCAGAAGGACGCGACGCCCGCGAGGATTGCACCGGGCAGCTGGATCAGGCCGGCCGTCTGAGACGAGATGCCGGCGACCTCCTGCACCCACTGCGAGAACCCGTAGGTCATCGTGTAGGCGATGCCGTAGACCAGGAACAGGCGGAGGTAGGTGCGGGTCAACGGACCGTTGGAGGCGAGCATGCGCACGTCGATGAACGGTGCGACGGCGCGACGCTCCCAGACGATGAGTGCGACGAGGGCCGCAGCCGTCACGATCAGCAGCCACCACAGGCCCGCCCCGAGGTCGAGGAGGAACACCAGCAGGCTGCCGATGGTCACGGCGAAAAGGGCGAGGCCAAGAGGGTCGATGGCCTGGACGATCGGGAGCGGCGCCGAGCGGATCGGCCGGATTCTGTCCGACGGAAGCCAGAGTGCCGCCAACACGAGCCCGATGCCCGCGAGAGGCACGTTGACGAGGAAGATCGCTTGCCAGCTGAAGGCGCCGATCAGCGCGCCCGCGAGGGGTGGGCCGGCTGCGGCCGAGACGAGCGACGAGATCGACAGGCCGCCGAGCACGAGCGGTGGGGTGGCGATCGAGAGGCGGTCGCTCTGGTTGCGGATCGCGCTCATCGCCGCCGGGTAGGCCGACGACGTGCCGATGCCGATGAGCACGCGCGAGACCAGGGCGCCGCCGAACGTCGGGACGACCGCGGGCAGGATCCCTGCCACGATCACCACGACCAGCCCTAAGAGGAAGATCTTCTTCGGACCGAACCGATCGGCGAGCTTGCCCATCGTCGGCTGCGCGATCGCCGAGGCGAGGTAGAGCGACGAGACGAGCCAGATGGCCTGGTCGCTGCCGATACCGAGGTCACGGGAGATCGGGGCGAGGGCGACCGCGATCATCGTGGTGTTGATCGGGTTGAGCAGAGGGCCGAACAGGATCGGGATGACGAAGCGGGGGCCGAAGCCGGTCTCGGTGCGGGTGTTGCGGGTGCGGGGGCTCGTGGTGGTCGTGGTGGTCGCCTACTCAGGTCGTCGACGGGCTGGTCGACGGCGGCGTCGATCGGGACTTTATGCAGTCTACCTGCATATGTTGGTTTGGGTCAGGGGTACCCGATGAACCACAGCGGAATCAGCGCCACCGCCTGCAGCACCACCGCGACGCCCAGCACGACCACGCGCCGCCGTCGCGTCTCCGAGAACAGCCGGCTGCCGAGCAGCGGCGCGACCGGCATCATCAACCGAAACAGACTCTGCTGCGGTAAGAACACCGCGACGAGATACAGCCAGTACGAGGTCGTGAAACCGACGATCTCGTGCCCGAGCTCGCGCGTCGACCGCCGAGTGAGCCAGAACGCGCCCGCGGCGAGTGCCAGGAGCACGAGCAGGACGCCGGGCCACGACAGCCAGGTCGCCGCCATCGTGAACCACGGCGTCAGCGGACGGAAGGCCTGGTGACCGACATAGCCCACCCACCACGACAGCTCCGTGTCGAGGTAGGCGTCGCGCTCGCCGGTCACGCCGGTGGCGACCCAGGGCCACGCCAAGCCGGCGACAGTCACGACAGCGCCGGCGAAGACGATCTGGAGCGTGTCGCGCACCGGGAGGTGACCGCCTCGGATCCTCGATTCTCGCCACCGGACGACGAGGTGGATGCCGAGGGTGAGGGCGAACGCCAGCATGCCGGGGCGTGTGAAGGCCGCGACCACGGCGAATGGGATCAGCAGCAGGTGGCGCCTCGTCATCAGGCACCAGAGCGCCGTGAAGAAGAAGAACAGGAAGCTGCTCTCGGCATAGGCGCACTGCAAGAGGTACCCCATCGGCCCGACGCAGAACACCGCGACCGCGAAGAGCGCTCGCTCCCGCGGCACCCGGAGGGCCAGCAGTCGGTAGAGCATCAGCGCGGCGCCGAACCCGAACACGGTCGCGACCAGAACACCGGCCGTGTAGAACGGCAGGCCCGTGACCGCGACGACTGCCTTGACGATGCCCGGAAACACCGGCAAGAAAGCCCACGGGTTCGACTGCACGTACCCGTCGTCGTCTTTCGGCAGAGTCGTCGGGTAGCCCTGCTCGGCGATCGTCTTGTAGAAGCTGGCATCCCACGACCCGGAGAAGGTGAACAACGTCGGGTCGGCCCGGTCGCTCGCGAACGACCAGCCCTGCGAGGTGGCGAGGGCGAACAAGGATCCGAGGAGTCCGGTCGAGAGCACCCGCGACAGCAGGTAGACCACCAGCACCGCGACCCACGGGCGTCGGGCGAGGAGGGCGGGCACCCGACAAACCTAGTCGGCGGTGCCTCGGTCGGGGTGGGCGGCGGGGTGACGCTGAGTCAGGAGCGGTGGCGCCGGATCCTGATGGGGCCCTTGGCGGTCGAGGGATCCACCACGCTGCCGCCCTGCGTGATGTCGACCTCGCCCGCGGCCACGAGCCGCCGGGCAGCGCGACGGGCCGGCTCCATCAGCTCGCGCCAGCCGTCGTCGTCGCCCTCGTAGACGTCGCGCGCGGCATCGGACGGGCAGATGGTGGAGGTGGCAGCACGACTCGCGAGTAGGCGCTGGATGCTCGCCTCGAGAGCCCGGTCAACGGGCTTGATCTTGTGGCGGCGGCACGCGTCGCTGCAGTACGCCACTTCATCCCAGTTCTTCGCCCACTTCGCGCGCCGCTCGATACGCCGACCGCAGGAGCGGCAGGTCTTCTCGTCGAGGGTCATGATTCCGTTCTACTCCGTCGGTCCTGGTCGCTAGGCTTTTCCGGTGACGACGACAACCGCACTCCGTTTTCCCTGGGCCGGGTTGATCGCGCTGGCGATCGCGTCGTTCCTCTCGATCTCGGGCGAAATGCTCCCGACCGGCCTTCTCCCCGAGATGGGCGACGAACTCCGGGTCAGCGAGTCGTCGGTCGGGCTGCTGGTCTCGGTGTTCGCCTTCACCGTCGTGCTTACGTCGCCGATCCTCACCCACTTCACCTCCCGGATCCCTCGCCACCGGCTCCTCGTCGGCCTCATCCTCGTGATCGCGATCGGTGCCGCCGGCACCGCCCTCGCCCCGAGCTACGCGACGTTGGTCGTCGCCCGCGTCGTCGGGGGCCTGGCCCACGGGGTGTTCTGGGCCATCACCGGCGCCTACGCCGCGCACCTCGTTCCGCGCGACCAGGTGGGCAAGGCGCTCGCCGTGTCGTCGAGCGGCGGCACGCTCGCGTTCGTCCTCGGGGTGCCGCTCGGAACCGCGGTCGGGCAGGCGGTCGGGTGGCGTCTGGCGTTCGGCCTCCTCGCGGTGCTGATGGTGATCGGCGCCGTTCTGGTCTGGCGGCTGCTGCCCGACGTCGGCTCGGGGGCATCCGATGCCGCGACGCTTCGCCAGGAATACAGCGACGCGATGACCGGCGCGACCCCGATCGGCCCCGGTGCCCTGGCGACTGGGTCGATCCCGATCATTCGGCCCGGCTCGCGCGCCGGCGGTCGCCCGCCGCGCGAAGAGATCGATCCGAGCGTGCTCGGCGTGGTCATGGCCTGCATCGTCACCGGGTTCTTCATGGTCGGCCACTACTCGCTGTACACCTACGTCGCGCCGTTCCTCACCCGGTCGAGCGAGCTCCCGCCCGACATCCTGAGCATCACCCTCTTCGCCTACGGGATCGCCGGAGCCGTCGGCCTCCTCCTCGTCGGCCTCGTGCTCGGCAGGCGCCCCGACCTGAGCATCCCGGTCGTCATGGCCCTCGTCGCGGTCGCCGTCGTCGGCTTGCTCGTCTTCGAGGGTCAGCCGGTGCCGTCGTTCGTGGTCTTCGTGATCCTCGGTGTGACGTTCGGCGCTCTGCCGCCCCTCTTGCAGACGCGTCTGTTGCAGGTGGCCCCGGCTCGCATCCGAGACATCGCGAGCTCGTTCTACACGTCGTCGTTCAACGCGGGCATCGGCGCCGGCGCCCTGCTCGGCGGCCTGGTGCTGTCGGGCGTGGGGCTCGACGCCCTGCCGCGGCTGTACATCGTCATCGCCGTCGTGATGCTCGTGGTGACCGTGGTCTCGAACGTCGCGCTCGTGCGCCTGGATCGGCGCCGCAAGACGGTTCGGCGTGCGGCGCGCGAGGCGAGGCGTCTGGCCGGTCCGCGCTAACGCTCCGCTGCGGGGCGAATTCTGGGCACCGTGTTCCGTGCCGGTGGCCGGGGTGGGCGGTGCTGTGAGGAGTGGGCGGGTGTTGTGAGGAGTCGGGGGGGGGKGSAGCACC
>NZ_JBCEBN010000010.1:0-141701 GCF_049472575.1 Frondihabitans sp. 4ASC-45
CTCGTGCGACCGGCCCGCTTCCCCCGTTCCTCCTCCCGACTGGCACACCACATGACCACCACCGTCCGCCCCTCGAGCGGCCCGAGCGCCCTCCTGCGGCGTCTCCGCTGGCCGAGCCGCGCCGTCTCCGGGAAGCCACGCTCTTCCGCCGGGGCCGCGGGATGGTCCGATCTCGACACCACGAGCCCCGCCGCCCAGTCGTTCCCCGCGCTGTCCACACCCGACCGCCTCCGCTTCTCGGGCTCGGCCGTCATCGTCGTCGGCCTGCTCGCGGTCGGCTTCGTCGCCCAGTTCGCCGGCGTCTCGCAGATCAGCGCCGTCCGCGACCAGCAGCTGTCGGTCTCGGATTTCCGCTACCAGCTCGCGAACGCCACCGCCCCGGTCGGCCAGACCGGCACAGACGGGCACCTGCTCGCCCTCGGCACCCCGGTGGCGATCCTCGAGATCCCCTCGATCGGTCTGAACCAGGTCGTCCTCGAGGGCACCTCCTCGTCGGTCACCGAGGGCGGGCCGGGTCACCGCCGCGACACACCGCTGCCCGGCCAGCAGGGCGCCAGCGTGCTCTACGGCCGCCAGGCCTCGAACGGTGCGCCCTTCGCCCACCTCGCCTCGCTCAAGGCCGGCGACGTCATCGTCGCGACGACCGGACAAGGATCCGCGAAGTACTCGGTGATCGGTGTTCGCCACGAGGGGGATCCCGTGCCGAAGGCGATGGCGTCGGGCGGCGGCCGACTAACCCTGGTGAGCGCCGAAGGGATGCCGTTCTTCCCCGATGGGATCGTCCGCGTCGATGCGACTCTCACGTCAGCCGCTCAGCCGACACCTCAGACCGTGCTCGACTACGCCGCGCTCGGCCAGGAGGAACTCCCGATGGTCGGCGACGGCGAAGCCTGGCCGTTCCTGCTGCTCGGGCTGATCCTCCTTTTCGGCCTGATCACGCTCTTCGCACTGAGCACACGCTTCTGGGGACGACGACAGACCTGGGTCGTCGCCGTTCCGGTGCTCCTCGCCGTCGGGCTCGTCGCCGCCCGACAGACCATGATCCTGCTTCCCAACCTGATGTGATTCGAGAACTCCCATGACTACTGCACCCGTTCCCGCACCGGTGTCCGGCACGGCCCCGCTCGACGCGCCTTCCGGTCCGTCCGCCGGTGTGCCGACCGGCCTCTCCACTACCGCCGAGTTCGGCGCCTGGTTCGACGAACCCGCCGTCGACACGGCCGCCCTTCCCGCCCTCGCCACCCTCGACGCTCGCGCGATCTCCGCCTGGTTCGGCGACCGCAAGGTGCTCGACCGGGTGTCGCTGACCATGCAGCCGGGGGAGGTGACGGCGCTGATCGGACCCTCGGGGTGCGGTAAGAGCACGTTCCTCCGGATCCTCAATCGCATGCACGAACTGGTGCCGAGCGCCTCACTCGCCGGCGAGGTGCTGCTCGACGGCGTCGACGTGTACGACGCGAGCCGCCGCATCACCGATGCCCGTCGTCAGATCGGAATGGTCTTTCAGAAGCCCAACCCGTTCCCGGCGATGAGCATCCAAGACAACGTGCTCTCCGGGCTGGCGCTGACCGGCGTGAAGCTCGACAAGTCGGCGAAGGCGGATCTCGTCGAGGAGACCCTTCTCAAGGCCGGCCTCTGGACCGAGGTCAAGGACCGCCTGCGTCAGCCGGGCGGCGGCCTCTCGGGCGGCCAGCAGCAGCGGCTCTGCATCGCGCGCTCGCTCGCCGTGCGCCCGCGAGTGCTGCTGATGGACGAGCCGTGCTCCGCACTCGACCCGACGTCGACGCGCCGCATCGAGCAGACGATCACCGAGCTCGCGACCGACGTGACCATCGTCATCGTGACCCACAACATGCAGCAGGCCCAGCGCGTCTCGAAGCGCTGCGCCTTCTTCCTCGCCGAGGCGGGCACCCCCGGTGCCATCGTCGAACACGGGCTCACCGAGGCCATGTTCGACCGCCCCCAGGATCCCCGGACTTCCGACTACGTCAACGGCCGCTTCGGCTGACGGGTCGTCCGGGCGAGGGAGCACCGGTGCTGGTGCGCCCTCCGGGTCCCGTCTCGCGCGAGCTGTTTCGGGACGGCGAGACGGGACCCCCACCAACCGCGCCGAGCGCGGCAGCTCGGCGCGGCTGTTCGGCGTGGGGCTCGGTGAATTGAGGGCGGGATCGTGACAGTCTTGACGGCGTGAACAGCTCGCGCGTCATCGTCGTCGGATCAGCGAATCAGGATTACCTCGTCCGCACCCCGAGGTCACCCCGTCCCGGTGAGACGACCATCGCGACGAGCCTCGCCAAGCAGCCCGGCGGCAAGGGCGCGAACCAAGCCGTCGCCGCCGCGCGGTTGGGGGCAGACGTCCACTTCGTCGGCGCAGTCGGTCGGGATGACGACGGCGCGCGGATCCTCCGCTCCCTTCAGACCGACGGCGTCTCGATCGACGACGTCTCGATCATCGACAGCCAGCCGACCGGCCTGGCCTTGATCATGGTCGACGACGCCGGCGAGAACTCGATCACGGTCGTCTCGGGGGCCAACAGCACCGTGACGGCCGACCGCGCCTCGCGGGCCGTGCGGCGCCTGGCACAGCCCGGGGCGATCCTCTCGCTCCAGGGGGAGCTCTCCGTTGCGGTGCTCGAGGCCAGCGTGCGGGCCGCCGCCGACACGGGTCTCCGCGTTCTGATCAACCTCGCGCCCTTCACGTCGATCGCGAGCGACGTGGTCGCGCTCGCCGACCCTCTCGTGCTTAACGAGGGCGAGGCCGCCGAGATGACGGGGCTTGCCGTCGCCGACAGGGCGGGGGCCGACGCGGCTCTCGAGGCCCTTCGGTCGCGGGCACGATCGGTCGTCATCACGCTCGGGCCCGAGGGAGCGATCTGGGCGACATCCGACGCGACCGGGCACGCACCCGCGGAGGCGACCGACGAGGTCGTCGACACGACCGGGGCAGGCGACGCCTTCACCGGCGCGATGGCCTCGGCGATCGCCCGTGGCAGCTCGCTCGCCGACGCGGTGAGCCTCGGCACCCGTGCTGGCAGCTTCGCGATCCACGGCCTCGGGGCGCAATCCTCGTACGCGAGGGCCGCCGACCTCGGCATCTGACAGGATCGACCCATGTCACGTATTCGCTGGGGAATCCTCGGTCCGGGCGGTATCGCCTCCACCTTCGTCGCCGACCTCGTCGGTGCTCGCGAACAGGGCGTCGACCTCGACGTGACCGCGGTCGGCTCGCGCACGCTGGCCACCGCACAGAAGTTCGCCGACGAGTTCGGCATCGCCCACGCGCACGGCAGCTATGAAGCTCTGGTGGCTGACGACACCGTCGATGCGATCTACATCGCCACCCCGCACGCCTTCCATCGAGACCAGGCCCTGCTCGCCATCGCCGCCGGCAAGCACGTGCTGATCGAGAAGCCGATCACGCTGAACGCCGACGAGGCACGCGAGGTCTACGCCGCGGCAGAGCAGGCCGGCGTGATCGCGCTGGAGGCGATGTGGACGCGATTCCTGCCGCAGAATCGGGAGCTCCGTCGGATCCTGCGCTCGGGAGCCATCGGCGACCTCCGTCTCTTCACCGGCACGCACGCGCAGAAGCTGCCGAGCGACCCCGACCACCGTCTCAACGACCCGGCGCTCGGTGGCGGGGCTCTGCTCGACCTCGGGGTCTACCCGGTGGCGTTCGCGCTCGATGTGCTGGGAGCGCCGACCTCGGTCAGCGCCAGCGGAGTGCTGAGCGACCGCGGCGTCGACCGATCGTCGGGCGTCGTGCTGTCGCACGACGGGGGAGCAACCTCGCTGATCTACAGCGCCCTCGACGTCGCGCTCGTCAACAGCGCCCGGATCGACGGCACCCACGGCCGTATCGAGATCGACGACACGTTCTTCGCCCCGTCGGGGTTCAGCGTCTACGCCGCCGACGGCTTGCTGGTGACGCGCTACGACGCCGACGACGACGGGCTGCGCGGAATGCAGTTCCAGGCGTTCGAGCTCGCGCGGCTCGTCGACGAGGGCTGGAGCGACGACGCCGCCCTCACGCCGGCCGCATCGATCGCGGTCATGGAGACGATGGACGAGGTGCGGCGCCAGCTCGGTGTCGTGTATCCCGGCGGCAGGTAGGGGCCAGCCTCGCTCGGGGGCTGGCGTTCTCGCTGACGTTTCGTAGGATGGCCTGGATGACTTCCGACGACGAGGCCACCTCGGCCGGCCCGCTTTCCCGCGCCACCGCCTTCATTCGCTCCCACCCCCGCGGCTCCGCGATCACGGGAGGGGCCCTGGCGCTGGTGCTGTTCGGCGGCTCCGCGCTAGCCGCCGGTGCGGCGACGGCCCCGACGGCGCCCTCGACGCAGGCGGGTGCGGTCGCCGACTCCACGCCGTCGCCGTCCGCTCCGTCGTCGAAGAAGGCCACCCCCAAGGCCACCTCGACCCCGAAAGCGACCGCGTCGGCCGAGCGTGCAAAACCGTCGCCCGTCGCCTCGCCCGTGCCGCTGCGCACCTGCTCCGTCGCCTCCGCGGCCGCCGACGGCCGTCTCGGCACCTTCGAGGGCACTGTCGTGAACGCCGCGACCGGCGCGACCCTCTTCGACCGCAACGGCCAGACCCCGGCGCGCACCGGAAGCGTGATGAAGACGCTCACGACCGCGACCGCGCTCTCGGTGCTCGGCCCCGACTACCGCTTCACGACCAAGGTCGTCGGCAAAGACGGCGACATCACGCTCGTCGGCGGCGGCGACGCCACTCTCTCGGCCACGCCGGCCGGTTCCGAGAGCGTCTACAGCGGAGCGCCGAAGCTCAGCGACCTCGCCACGCAGGTCAAATCGCGCCTCGGCACGAAGGCGCTCAAGTCGATCCAGCTCGACGACAGCTTCTGGAACGACGCCGACCGCTACGACGCCAGCTGGCCCCTCACCGAGCGCACCATCGGCTACCAGCCCGAGGTCGTCGCGCTCATGGTCGACGGCGATCGTGCCAACCCCGCCTTGGCGACGAGCCCGCGCAGCACCGACCCGGTCGGCCGTGCCGGTGAGGCCTTCCGCGCGGCCCTCGCCGCAGCCGGGGTGAAGGGCGCCTCGACGGCCCCACTCACCCGCGGCGTCGCGACCAGCAAGACCGTGCTCGGGCAGGTGCAGTCGCAGCCCGTGTCGACCCTCGTCGGGCAGATGATCCCGAACAGCGACAACACGCTGGCCGAGATGTTCGCTCGCGTGTCGTCAAAGGTCTCAGGATCCGACGGCTCGGCCGCATCCCTCACGAGCGTCTACCAGGCGGCCCTGAAGAAGGCGTACAGCCTCGACTCGTCGAAAATCAAGATCGTCGACGGCTCCGGCGAGAGCGCCAATAACGGCGTTCCGACGGCTTTCGAGGCGAACCTGATGATCAAGGTGCTGAACCGCGAAGGATCCCTCGGGGTCCTGTACGACGCCCTGCCCGTCTCGGGCCAGAGCGGCACCCTGGCGACGCGGTTCACCGGCGCGAACGCCGTCGCCCGCGGGGCCGTCCACGCCAAAACCGGCTGGATCGACAGCGCCTACACGCTCGCCGGAACCATCGACGCGAAAGACGGCACCAAGCTGGCGTTCGCGTTCTACGCCATCGGCAACGTCACCGGCACAGCCCGCGAGGCGCTCGACACGCTGACCACCGCCGCCTACTCGTGCGGCGCCAACCTGACCAACTCGTGATGCGCGCGCTCCTCATCGTCGACGTGCAGAACGACTTCACGGAGGGCGGGGCACTCGGCGTCGACGGGGGAGCGGCGGTCGCGCGGGGGATCACGGCGTTGGTGCGGGGTGGTGCCGGGGGTGCTGGGAGTGCCGGTGCTGGGGGCGCTGGCGGTGCCTCGGGTGTGTCTGGCGCTTCTGCCTCGGGTGTGTCTGGCGCGTCTGCTGCTTACGACCTCGTGGTGGCGTCGCGGGACTGGCACGATGCGGGGAACGACAACGGTGGGCATTTTGCGGGGGGAGCGGATCCTGATTTCGTTACTACCTGGCCTGTGCACTGCGTGGCCGGCACCGTCGGCGCGGACTACCACCCGAGCCTCGACACGGCTTTGATCGATGTGCATGTTCGCAAGGGCATGGGCGAGCCCGCGTACTCGATGTTCGAGGGCGTGACCGACGACGGCTCGCGCGTGGCGTCGGTGCTGGCCCGAGCCGGCGTCGACTCGGTCGACGTGGTCGGCATCGCGACCGACTACTGCGTGCGGGCCTCGGCGCTTGACGCGGTGGCGCTGCTCGGGGCGGGCGTGGGTGGCTTGCGTAATTCGCGTGGTGCTGGTGCTGGTGCTGGCGGTGCTGGGCGGGTGCGCGTGCTCGGCGATCTCGTCGCGGGCGTCGATGCCCGCTCGAGCGCCGCGGCTCTCGACGAGATGCGTGCTGCGGGCATCGAGGTCGTGTAGTCGCGCTGCGCTCGCTTTTGCTTCTGCCTGCGCCGAGATCGCACTTGGCGTCGGGTGTGGGCGACCTCAACTGCGATCTCGGCGTCGTGGGTCCGCCCGGGCCCGCCCGCCTGCCGCGAGATGGCCCTACCCACGATAAGCGTGGCTAGCTCCCGTCGATTAGGCCATCTCGTTGAGGCTCGTTGCCCGCGCCGAGATCGCACTTGGCGTCGGGTGTGGGCGACCTCAACTGCGATCTCGGCGTCGTGGGCTGTCCGGCAGTGTCCGCCCGCACGCCGCGAGATGGCCGTACCTACGTCGAGCGTGGCTAGCTCCCGTCAATTGGGCCATCTCGTGGGGGGAGCGACCGCCGTTCGCGCGTGCACCCAGGGCTATGGCCCGCACCATCGGCCCAGACCCGCAAGAGCGGCGTGCACCCGCCGGCTAGGGCGGCTGCCTGGGTCGACCGTGCGGGTGTGAGCCGATCGTGCGGGTGTGAGCCGATCGTGCGGGTGTGAGCCGATCGCGTGGGTGCGAGTCGGCCGGGCGGGTGCGAGTCGGCCGGGCGGGTGCGAGCCGGCCGGTCGGGTGCGAGCCGGCCGGTCGGGTGCGAGCCGGCCGGTCGGGTGCGAGCCGAAGCCAGCACACAGCCGCGAACTACACGAGCAGCTGGTGCTTGGCGAGATCGCGGTAGAGGGGCGTGCTTTGAACGAGCTCGGAGTGCGTGCCGACACCGACCACGGAGCCCTCGGCGAGCACGACGATCTGGTCGGAGTCGACCACCGTCGAGAGGCGGTGGGCGATGATGATCAGCGTGCGGTTCTCGGCGACCGCGTCGATCGCCTCGCGGAGACGCTGCTCGTTGATGCCGTCGAGAGACGAGGTCGACTCGTCGAGCAGAAGGATCGGCGGTGCCGCAAGAAGGGTGCGCGCGATGGCGAGGCGCTGCTTCTCGCCACCGGACAGCATCACGCCGTCTTCGCCGACCTGGGCGTCGAGGCCGTGCTCGCCGCGTTCGAGAACGGCGGTGAGGTTGACGGCCTCGAGTACGCGACGGCAGTCGTCGTCGGTGGCGCCGGGAGCGCCGAGCACGAGGTTGTCTCGGATCGTGCCGGCGAGCACGGGAGCGTCTTGCTCGACGTAGCCGATCTGAGCCCGGAGCTCGATGCGGTCGAGAGCCCGGATGTCGACGCCGCCGAGTCGGATCACGCCGGTCGTCGGATCGTAGAAGCGTTCGATGAGCGCGAGGATGGTTGACTTACCGGCACCGGACGGCCCGACTAGCGCGGTGCGCTTGCCCTGGGGTGCAGTGAACGAGACGCCGCGGAGCACTGTCAGGTCGGAGTCGACGCCCGATGACGGCGCAGGTTTGGGGGTGATGGGGGCGAGGAGCTCCTCCTCGCTGGGAGGAGCGGTCGGGTAGCTGAACTCGACGCCCTCGAAGGTCAGCGAGTGGTCGGACTCGGCCACGGTGCCAGCAGTCGCGGCCGCTCGGGCCAGAGCCTCGTCGTTCGCGGTCTCACCGGGGAGATCGATGATCTCTTGGATGCGGCCGAGAGCACCGAGCGCGGAGTTGACGCTGGTGACGGCGCCGAACGCCTGGCCGAGAGGCATGATCATGAGGAACAGGAACAGAATGAACGAAACGAGGTCGGCGATCGTGTCGGCACCGGTCGCGACACGGTAGCCGCCCACGCCGAGGACGACGAGGAACGACACCTGCATGGCGACGCTGGCGATCGGCACGACGACGGCGGAGGCGCTCGCCACCTCGAGACCGCGGTCGTAGGCGCCGCGGGCATCGACGTCGATGGCGTCGATTTCGCGCTCCGTGGCCCCGGAAGCCCGGACCGTGCGAATAGACGAGATAGCCCGCTCGACGGCGGCGGTCAGGTCGCCGACTTTGCGCTGTGCCCGCTGGCTCGCAACGCGGATGCGGCGCGACAGCGTCACGACGACCACGACCGAGATGGCCACGATCAGCACCGTGAGGGCCAGCAGCACGGGGTCGATGATTGCCATGCCGATGATGGCGCCGATGAAGGTGAGCGAGCCGCCGACCGCATCGACGAGCCCCTGCGTGAGGACGGCCCGGAGCAGGGTGGTGTCGGAGCCGACGCGCGACACGAGGTCGCCCGTCCGTCGCGCGTCGAATTCGCTGATCGGGAGGTTGAGCATCCGCGCAACGAGTCGACGGCGGCTCGAGAGCACGACCGCCTCGCCAGTTCGTTGCAGGAGGTAGTGCTGGAACCCGTTGACCAGGCCCGAGACGACCACCAAGGCGACGAGGGCGAAGACCAATGGCCCGAGAGGCTTGTTGGCCTGGACGAAGCCGATCACCTGCTGAACGAGCAGCGGTTGAGCCAGCGATGCGGCCGCACCGAGAACACTGAGCCCGACGATCACGAAGAGCACCGGTTTGTTCTCGAAGAGGTAGGGCAGCAGCTGGCTGAACTTCGCTCTGGGCCCCTCGGGAATGGGCCGCCCGTTACGGTCGAGACGCGGCGGGCGAGGGCGACGCGCGCGCTTCTTCGTGCCGGACGACGCAGAACCCGAAGAAGACGCCGAACCCGCAGCAGACGAAGACGCCGAGTCGGCAGAGGGCACCGACGCGGTCGGAGAAGCGGTGGGGCGCGAGTCGGTGTCGGAGCTCATTCTGTCCTTCTGATGGGTGCTCCGTCGATTTTAGCCTCGGCGTCCGACACCGCCCACGAATCCCTCGGGTCTGTGAATAACAGCCAGACGGCTAGCTCAGGTTGTCGCCGTAGTCGACGTCGCGCGTCTCTTTGCTGAGCACCAGTGCGCCGAGCGTGATGAGCGCCATCGCCGACAGGTAGACGCCGACGAGCCAGGTGCTTCCCTCGGCGGCTTTCCAGAGCGCCACGGCGATGAAGGGGGCGACTGCGGCGCCCAGGATGCTCGCAAAGTTGTAGCTGATGGCGGATCCTGTGTATCTGACGTTCGCGGGAAACAGCTCCGGCAGCACCGCACCCATGGGCCCGAAGGTGAGCCCCATCAGGATGAACCCGACGATCAGCAGACCCTGCGCACCGGCGAAACCTGCCCCGAAGAGCGGGGTGAACAAAAAGCCGAAGACGAGGATCCCACTGGTCACCACGAGCAGGAGGCGTCGCCGACCGAAGCGCTCGGCCAGCGGCCCCGACACGAGCGTGAAGATGCCGAAGAACGCGACACCGACGATGAGCATGAGCAGGAACTTCTCGCGGGTGTAGCCGAGCCCGGCCACGGGGGCGTCGGCTGGTGTCGTGCCGTAGGTGAGCGTGAACGTCGTCATCAGGTAGAAGAGCGTGTAGGTCGCCAGCATGATGAACGTGCCGAGGATCAGCTGACGCCAGCTGGTGCGGAACACGCGGCCGAGGGGGAGCTTCGACACGTTTCCGGTCTCGATGACCTTGGTGAACGCGGGGGTCTCGACGAGCTTGAATCGGGCGTAGAGGCCGACCGCGACGAGCAGGGCCGAGCCGAGGAACGGGATGCGCCAGCCCCAGCTGGCGAACGCCTCGGCCGACATCGACACGTTGAGCACCAGGAACAGCCCGTTGGCGATCATGAAGCCGATGGGTGCGCCGAGCTGCGGGAACGTGCCGTAGATGGCGCGCTTGCCCTTGGGGGCGTTCTCCGTCGCGAGCAACGCCGCCCCGCTCCATTCGCCGCCGAGTCCGAAGCCCTGGGCGAAGCGCAGGATGACGAGGAACGTCGGAGCCAGAATCGACCATCCGGTGGTTGTGCCGGCGGGAATGAGTCCGATCAAGAAGGTCGCGATACCCATCGTGAGCAGCGATGCGATGAGTGTGTTCTTCCGACCGATGCGGTCACCGAAGTGGCCGAAGACGATCGAGCCGACCGGTCGGGCGACGAAGGCGACGCCGAAGACCGCGAACGACTGGAGCAGAGCGATCGTCGGGTCGGAGTTGGCGAAGAAGAGGGTGGGGAACACCAGCACTGCCGCGGTCGCGTAGACGTAGAAGTCGTAGAACTCGATCGAGGTGCCGATGAGGCTCGCGACGATGACGCGGGAGCGCGAGTTCACCGGCGCGGCGTCGGAGCCGGTCGCGGTGGGCTTGCCGGGTGTTGCGGGCGTGGTGGTGCGGGCTGACATGCGAGTGTCTCCGTCGCTGACGTGCAGGGTGCGAGCCCGAGAGATCGCACCGAGAGAGGCGGCGGAGAGGCGCTTCGAGAGGCGGCGCGGGGTGAGGCGGGGCTCCCGAGCATCGTCGCCACCGGGGAAGTAATTGGCCGTTTGTAACAGCCGAGTGGCACATTACTACGACACGCCCGGCCCGTCGAACCGCGCGGCAGGGTTTCGCGAGCTCAGGCGGTACCGAGCGACCCCGGAAGCTGGTGTCCCATCCGGTCGCGCTTGGTGTCGAGGTACGACTCGTTGAACGTGCCGACGCCGACGACGAGGGGCACCATCTCGCTGACCTCGATGTCGTGCTGCGTGAGCTGCAGACGCTTGTCGGGGTTGTTCGACAGCAGCCGCACCGATGTGATGCCGAGGTCGCGCAGGATGTCGGCGGCCGCGACGTACTCGCGCGCGTCGGCGGGGAGTCCGAGCGCGAGGTTCGCGTCGAGCGTGTCGAGGCCCTCCTCCTGCAGCTTGTAGGCGCGCAGCTTGTTGATGAGGCCGATGCCTCGGCCCTCGTGGCCCCGGAGGTAGATCACCACGCCGCCGTGGTCGCGAATGGTGTCGAGGGCGGCGTCGAGCTGGGGCCCGCACTCGCACTTGAGTGACCCGAACGCTTCACCGGTGAGGCACTCCGAGTGCACGCGCACGATGGCGCCGTCGCCGGGACGCCCCGACACGATGGCGATGTGGTCCGCTCCGGTGTCGAGGTCGCGGTAGGCGCGCATGCGGAACGTGCCGTGCGTCGTCGGAACGGTGGTCTCGACTTCGAATGAGACGTGCGGTCGAACCGCGGGGGTGTCGGTCATGAAGAGCTCCCGCTCCGGGTGCGGGCGAGGATCGCGAGATCGTCGCCGAGGGGTGTGACGTGCGTCACGGTGAGACGGTGCTGCCCGTCGATCGTGTCGACGCCGAGGTCGCCGAGGGCGAGCCCGGGGCCACCGATCAGCGTCGGCGCCAGGTAGACGAGGATGTCGTCGGCGAGACCCCGACGGATGAATTCGGAGGCGACCGTCGGCCCGCCCTCGACGAACACGGTGCGGATTTCGCGGGCGTACAGGTCGGACAGCACCGCGTCGAGGTCGCGTGTGCCGGTGACGATCGCTTCGCGAGGGTGCTTCAGGATCCGACTGGTCGCCGGCAGGGACCGCTCACCAACCACCACCGGCACGGGCTGGCTCGCGAGCAACTCGCCGCCGTCGCCCCGGGCGGTCAGGCTCGGGTCGTCGCTGAGGACCGTGCCTGTTCCGACGAGGATGGCGTCGTGCTCCGCACGCTGCTCGTGTACGTGCTGACGAGCGGCCGCGCCCGTGATCCACTGGCTCGTGCCGTCGGAGGCCGCGGCGCGGCCGTCGAGGCTCGACGCCCATTTCACGGTGACGAACGGTCGGCCGAGTCGCACGGCGGTCAGCCATCGGCGCATCCACTCTGAGACCTCGTCGACCAGGACGCCCTCGTCGACCGGGACGCCGGCGTCTCTGAGACGCTCCTTGCCTCCGCCCGAGTGAGCACCGGGATCCTCGACGGAGAAGACGACCCGACTGATTCCCGCGTGGATGAGGGCCTCGCTGCACGGGCCCGTCCGCCCCCAGTGGTTGCAGGGTTCGAGCGTGACGACGGCGGTCAGGCCGCGTGCGTCGCCCCCGGGGAGTTTCGCGAGTGCGTCGACCTCGGCGTGCGGTGTGCCGGCCCCGCGGTGCCAGCCCTCGGCGACGGTCGCTCCGGCGTCGTCGAGCAGGACGCAGCCGACTCGAGCGTGCGGGCCGGTGACGGGACCGTGGGCGGCGAGGCTGAGTGCGTGCCGCATCGCAGTCGCGAGTCGGTCGGGGGAGAGGGGCACTGATCGGTCTTTCGAGTAGGGGGTTGCTGTTCGACCTTAGCCAACGCCCTCCGCCGTGCTGTATTCCGGGCAGGGTCGCAGGAGAGCAGTGGTGGCGCGGCAGGCAGGGTCAGAGCGGAGAGCCGACTCAGGGCCGAGCGACGCTCTCGGCCGGCCAGCCGGGCTTTTCGGTGGCGTCGTCGGTAGCCGAGAGAATGCCCTTCCAGCACTTCGGGTGACGCCCGGCGCGGTCGGGCTGGAGCCCGGGGCCCGTACCGATGTACCTGAAGCCGGAACGGCGGGCGACTCCGGCCGAACCGGTGTTGCCGACGTAGCCCTCCCACCGGATGTCAGGAAGGCCCTCGTCGAAGGTCCAGTCGCTGACCAGGCGCAGTGCCTCCGTCATCAGGCCGCGCCCCCGTGCCTCGGCGGCGGACCAGAAACCGACGTCGCGGTGCAGCAGACGGATGCTGATCATTCCGACGAGCAGGCTCGACCCGGGCTCGCGGAGCCCCCAGGTGTACTCGCGGCCGGTCGTCCAGCCGCGCTCGACCACCTGCGAGACGAAGAACTGGGCGTCGCGGAACGTGTACGGCACCGGCACCGTCGTGTACTTCTGGAGCTGTTCGTCTTGGCAGGCATCGAAGATGGCGCCGACATCGGCCGTCCGCGGCACTTCGAGCCGCAGCCGCTTCGATTCGAGCACGAACGGCAGCATGGTGTCGTCAGCCGAGCTGTCGACCGGAAGGGCCCCGACGGACGAAGCCGATCTTGTCGTAGACCGTCGCCAGAGTCGCCTCGGCGATTTCGGCCGCGCGGTCGGCGTTCTCGGCGAGGACCCGGTCGAGCTCGGCGGGGTCGTCGAGCAGCTCGAGGGTGCGTTCGCGGACCGGGGTGAACTTCTCGACGACGGCCTCGGCCACGTCACCCTTGAGATCGCCGTAGCCGCGCCCGGCATACGACTCTTCGAGCGCGGGGATCGCGGTGCCGGTGAAGGCCGACAGGATCGCGAGGAGGTTGGAGACGCCGGGCTTGGCACCCCGGTCGAAGCGGATTTCGCGTTCGGTGTCGGTGACCGCGCTCTTGATCTTCTTCGCGGTCTTCTTCGGCTCGTCGAGCATCCAGACGATGCCAGCGTCGCTCGCGGCCGACTTGCTCATCTTCGACTCCGGGTTCTGGAGGTCGTAGATGCGCGCGGTGTCTTTGAGAATGTAGGGCTCGGGCACGACGAACGTCTCGCCGAACCTCGAGTTGAAGCGCCCGGCCAGGGTGCGCGTGAGCTCGACGTGCTGCTTCTGGTCGTCGCCGACCGGAACGAGCTCGGTGCCGTAGAGCAGGATGTCTGCGGCCATCAGCACCGGGTAGGTGAAGAGGCCGACCGAGGCGGAGTCGGCGCCCTGCTTGGCCGACTTGTCTTTGAACTGTGTCATCCGGCTCGCCTCGCCGAAGCCCGTGAGCGTGTTGAGCACCCAGGCGAGCTCGGCATGGGCCGGCACGTGCGACTGGATGAAGAGAATGGACTTCGACGGGTCGATGCCACCGGCGATGTACTGCGCGGCAGTGCGGCGCGTGGTCGCCCGGAGCACCTCGGGGTCTTGCGGCACGGTTATGGCGTGCATGTCGACGACGCAGAAGAGGGCGTCGTATGTGTCTTGCAGCGCGACCCACTGCTGGAGGGCGCCGATGTAGTTGCCGGCGTGGAGGGAGTCGCCAGACGGCTGCATGCCGGAGAAGAGACGGGGGAGTGACATTGCGTTCCTCGGAGGAAGAGAGGGGAAGGAAAAGGGGAAGAGTTTTAGAAGGAGTAGTCGACGACGACAGGGGTGTGGTCGGACCATCGCTTGTCGTACGACTCGGCACGGTCGACGGCGTAGGCGGTGACCTTGTCGGCCAGAGCCGGAGTCGCCATCTGGTAGTCGATGCGCCAACCGGAATCGTTGTCGAAGGCCTGACCGCGCCATGACCACCAGGTATACGGCCCGTCGACCTCGCCGGCGGCCCGGCGACCCACATCGACCCAGCCGAGACCCGGGCCGGTCGTGCCGTCGACACCCTCGACGCTCGTACCCGCCTCGCCGAAGAACCGGTCGAAGTAGGCACGCTCGCGGGGCAGGAACCCGGCGCGCTTGACGTTGCCCTTCCAGTTTTTGATGTCGAGAGGAGTGTGCCCGACGTTGAGATCGCCCGTGACCACAGCCAACTCGTTGTGCTCCTGGAGTTCGGGAAGTCGCTTCGACATGGCGTCGAGGAACTTCCACTTCTCGTCTTGCTTGGGAGTGTCGACCTCGCCGGAGTGCACGTAGGTGCTGACGACGGTGACGATTGTGCCGTCGACGTCGTAGTCGGCCTCCAACCAGCGGCCGGCGCTGTCGAAGTCGGTCGGGCCGAGGTCGACGCGGTGGATCTCGGCCTTCTTGCGGCTGGCGATCGCGACACCCGCGCGACCCTTTGCGGACGCGGGGTCGTGGAGCACGTTCCACTCGGGGCCGAGGAGACCCTCGATGTCGTCGGTGGACGCCCGCACCTCCTGAATCGTGAGGATGTCGACGTCGCGGCTCTCGACCCACTCGCCCATGCCCTTGCGGTAGGCGGCGCGGATGCCGTTGACGTTGACAGTGGCGAGACGGAGACGTGAACCCATGCCGAAAAGACTACTGGCGCCCACCGACATGAGTGTCGAGGGCGCCAGCGGGGAAGAGCGGAGCGGTCAGGCCGCGTCGTGGTCGGTCGTGAGGAACTCGACCAGAGAGTCGGCGGTGGTCTCGGCGTCGTCGCCCGAGACGGTGAGGACGACCTCGTCGCCCGTGTTCACACCGAGGCCGAGCAGTCCGAGGATGCTCGCCGCGTTGACCGACTTGTCGCCCTTCGCGATGGTGACCTGGTGGCCGGAGGCCGTGACCGTCTGGACGAACAGCGACGCGGGTCGGGCGTGCAGGCCGGACGACGAGGCGACGGTGACGGTACGGGTGGCTTCGGACATGACTCCTCCAAGGGAAGTGGCTAGATGGTGATGGTGGTCGACGATCAGGCGCGGCCAGGCCAGAAGACCTCGGTGCCGGCCCCCTCGACCTCGCGGACGAGATCGAGGTTGACGCTCGGGTCAGTGATGATCGTATCGATCGCGGCGATGGGTGCGACGCGACCGAACTCCTCTCGGCCGAACTTGGTGTGATCTGCCAGGAGAACGCTTCGGCGGGCCGACTTGATGAGGGCCGACTTCACGGCCGCCTCCGAGATGTTGTGGGTGGTGAGGCCCCGTTCTGGCGTAATTCCGCCGACGCTGAGGAACGCGGTGTCGACCGAGACCATGCCGACGAGCTGGTGCGTCCAAGTGCCGACACCGGCGAGCGAGTCACGGCGGATGCTGCCGCCGAGCAGGTGGAGGTCGATGCCCGGGCGGTTGGCGACGGCCATGGCCACCGGCAGCGAATGCGTCACGACCGTCAGGCCGCGGTCAGACGGCAGCATCTGGGCGAGCAGGATCGTCGAGGTGCCGGCGTCGATGATGATCGAGCCGTTCTCGGGGATCTCGTCGACGGCCGCCTGCGCGATCACCATCTTCTCGGCCGTGTTGATTCCGCCTCGGTCGCCGACGCCCGGGTGGAAGGTGATGCGTTCCACGGGGATCGCCCCGCCGTGCGCCCGACGGACCAACCCTCGCCGCTCCAGGCTGGTGAGGTCGCGACGGATGGTCTCGGGAGTGACCTCGAGCAATTCGGCGAGGTCTCGGACATCGACCCGACCGTGCTGCCGAGCCTCTTCGACGATGCGGAGGTGGCGTTCTGGAGCGTACATCGGTCCTCATCGGTGAGAAATGGGCATCTTCGGGGTCGCAAACTCGGATCCGGAACCCAACCAAGCGCAAACAAATGTCTGTTGATGCATTTTTAGCCCTGATTTTGTTTGTTTGTCAATTCACTTCGAGGTATGGTCGTCCTTGCGCCTCGTGCGCGTTAGTCATGCGACGACAGTCGCTCCCAGACAGCTCAGCCCAGATGAAGGAGTCTCGGATGCCCGAACTGACCGGTGTAGGCGTAGGTCGCGGTACCGCGTCCGGCCCCGTCCTCCGTATGGCCGAACCCCTTGGCGAACCCGACCAGACCCCTCTCCAGGGCGACGCGGCCGACGCCAAGGCCCGAGTCGGCGAGGCGCTCGCGTTCGTCGCCGCGGATCTCGGCACGCGAGGCGCGGCAGCCGGCGGAGACGCGCAGGCCGTTCTCGAGGCGCAGGCGCTCATGGCTCAGGATCCCTCGATCCTCGATGACGTCCACGCACAGATCGACTCCGGCACGAACCCCGAGCGAGCGGTCTTCACGGCCTTCAAGTCGTTCCAAGACATCTTGAGCGGCATGGGCGGCTACATGGGCGAGCGCGCCGCCGACCTGGGCGACGTGGGCCAGCGGATCATTGCGCACCTCCGCGGCGTCAACGCTCCGGGCGTGCCCGAGTCGGCCACCCCCTTCATCCTCGTCGCCCGCGACCTCGCACCGGCCGACACGGCCCTTCTCGACCTCGACAAGGTGCTCGCTCTCATCACACGCGACGGCGGTCCCACGTCTCACACCGCGATCCTCGCCCGGTCCAAGGGCATCACGGCGATCGTCGGAGTTACCGAGGCCGAGAAGCTCGGCGACGGCGACGTCGTCATCGTCGACTCCGCTGCCGGCGTCGTCGTGACCGACCCCACCGCCGAGCAAATCGCCGACGCCGAGCAGAAGCGGGCCGAGCGTCTCGCCGCAGCCTCCGCGCCGCTCACGCCGGGCGCCCTCGCCGACGGCACGAAGGTTCCCCTCCTCGCGAACCTCGGCTCTCCGAAAGACGCCGCGGCGGCTGTCGCCCTCGGCGCCGAGGGCGTCGGGCTGTTCCGCACCGAGTTCCTGTTCCTCGACGCGCCCTACGCCCCCGACGTCGCCTCGCAGAAGGCGTCGTACGTCGCCCTGCTGAAGGAGTTCCCCGGCAAGAAGGTCGTCGTCCGTGCCCTCGACGCCGGTGCCGACAAGCCTCTGCCGTTCCTCACCGACTCGGGCGAAGAGAACCCGGCCCTCGGTCGTCGCGGCCTCCGCGCCCTTCGCGCCCACGAGCAGATCCTCCGCGACCAGCTCACGGCGCTCGCCGAAGCAGACGCCGAGACCGACGCCGACCTCTGGGTCATGGCGCCGATGGTCGCCGACGTCGAAGAGACCGAGTACTTCGTCGATCTGGCTCGCGAGCTCGGCATCAAGACCGCCGGAGTCATGGCCGAGGTCCCGTCGCTCGCACTGATGGCCGACCAGGTGCTCGGTGTCGCCGACTTCGTCTCGATCGGCACCAACGACCTCACCCAGTACACGATGGCCGCCGACCGCATGCTCGGCACCGTCGCCTCCTACCAGGATCCCTGGCACCCGGCAGTTCTGCGCCTCGTCGCCCAGCTCGGCGAGGCCGGCGCGCGGGCATCGAAGGGCGTGGGCATCTGCGGTGAGGCGGCCAGCGATCCGCTCCTCGCGGTCGTGCTCGTGGGCCTCGGCGCCACCACCCTGTCCATGACGCCCGCGGCCCTGGCCGATGTGCGCGCGGAACTCTCGACTCACACCCTCGACGAGGCGAAGGCGATGGCTCAGGCCGCCGTCGCCGCTCCGTCGGCTGCTGCGGCTCGTGCCGCGGCGGTGTCCTCCGTCTCCACCTCGTAATCAGCAACCCTGCCCTCCCGCATCACAACCCCCCACCACACGACAGAAAGATCCGACAATGACAACGACGTCTCCTGACGCCCGAGTGAAGGAAAGCGAAGGCGCCCGCGTTCGCATCCAGCGCTTTGGTGCCTTCCTCTCCGGCATGGTCATGCCCAACATCGCGATCTTCATCGCGTGGGGCTTCATCACCGCCTTCTTCATCGAGACCGGCTGGACTCCGGTCGGCATCCTCGGCGGCTTCGGCACCACCGACGGGGTGGCCAACATCGGCCTCGTCTCGCCGATCCTCACCTACCTGATCCCCCTCGCGATCGCCTTCCAGGGTGGCCGTATGGTCTATGACACCCGCGGCGCCGTCGTCGGATCGATCATGGCCATGGGTGTCATCGTCGGTGCGAACGGCACCATCATGATCCTCGGTGCGATGGTCTGTGGCCCCCTCGGCGCATTCCTCATCAAGCGTCTCGACCGCATCTGGGACGGCAAGATCAAGCCCGGCTTCGAGATGCTGGTCAACAACTACGCTGCCGGTATCCTCGGCTTCGCGCTCGCCCTCATCGGCTTCTTCTGGCTCGCGCCGCTCTTCAAGCTGATCGCCACCGGCCTCGGCAACGCGGTCGAGACCCTCATCAACGCCGGTCTGCTGCCGCTCGCGAGCATCATCATCGAGCCCGCCAAGATCCTGTTCCTCAACAACGCGATCAACCACGGCGTTCTCGACCAGCTCGGCGCCCAGCAGGTCCAGGACTCGGGCAAGTCGATCCTGTTCCTACTCGAGGCCAACCCCGGCCCCGGCCTCGGAATCCTCCTCGCCTTCACTTTCTTCGGAATCGGTGCGGCCCGTGCCTCGGCTCCCGGCGCGATCATCATCCAGTTCTTCGGTGGAATCCACGAGATCTACTTCCCGTTCGTGCTGCAGAAGCCTCAGCTGCTGCTCGCCGTCATCCTCGGTGGCGCCACTGGCGTCGGCACGAACGTCGCGTTCAACTCGGGTCTCGTCGCACCGGCCTCGCCCGGCTCGATCATCGCGGTCCTGGCCAACACGTCGCGTGACAGCTACGTCGGCGTGATCCTCTCGGTCGTCCTCTCGGCAGCCGTCTCGGGTGTCGTCGCTTCGCTGCTCCTCATCGCCAGCCGCAAGAGCGACCTGGCTCGTGAGGGCGCCGGCGACATGACCGAGGCGCTCGCCAAGATGCAGGCCTCGAAGGGCCGCGACGCCAACGCCGCGACCACCGCGCTGTTCGGCAACAACGCCCCCGCGACCGAAGAAGAGGCCGAGTCCTCCTTCGGCGGCGTCGGCACCGCTGGCGGAACGACGACGACGGCGACGCGCATCGACAACATCGTGTTCGCCTGCGACGCCGGAATGGGCTCCAGCGCCATGGGTGCGAGCGTGCTCCGCAACAAGATCAAGAAGGCCGGCATCGAAGGGGTCACGGTCGTCAACAAGTCGATCGCCAACCTCACCGGTGACGAGCAGCTCATCATCACGCACCAGGATCTGACCGCCCGTGCCAAGCAGAAGAACCCCACTGCCCAGCACATCTCGGTCGACAACTTCATGAACTCGCCGAAGTACGACGAGGTCGTCAACGAGATCTCGCACCAAAACTGATCCGCGGCCGGGGGGGATCCCTCAAGGATCCGACCCGGCTCACGATTCACACCAAGGACGGCGCCCTTTCGAGGGCGCCGTCCGTCGAACGAAAGTAGCATCAGAGTTATGACCGATTCCGTCCTGCAGAAGAGCCAGATCAAAGCCGAAGGCACCGCCACCACCAAGTTGGAGGCGATGAGAGAGGCCAGCGAGATCCTTCTGGAGGCGGGCTCGGTCACAGCCGACTACCTGCCGGCCATGATCGAGCGCGAGAAGAGCGTCTCGACCTACATGGGCAACTTCCTCGCGATCCCGCACGGCACCAACGAGGCGAAAGACGCGATCCTCAAGTCGGCCCTCTCGTTCGTCCGCTACACGACCCCGATCGACTGGGACGGCAACCCCGTCCACTTCGTCGTCGGAATCGCCGGCATCGAGAACGAGCACCTCGACATCCTCTCCAAGATCGCGATCATCTTCTCCGACGACGACCAGGTGCAGGCGCTTCGCGACGCCGCCGGCGTCGACGAGATCTTCACGCAGCTCGAAGAGGTCAACGAGTGAGCGACAGCACCGACTCGACTCCCGGCACCGCCGTCCACTTCGGCGCCGGTAACATCGGCCGAGGCTTCGTCGGCCTGCTGCTCCACGAGGCCGGCTACGAGGTCGTCTTTTCTGACGTCAACGCCGAGCTGATCAACGAGCTCGCCGCCGCCGACTCCTACGTGGTGCACGAGGTCGGAACGGGAGCCCGCGACCACGAGGTCACTCGGTTCCGCGCGCTCAACTCGTCGGCCGATCCCGCGGCGGTCGTCCAGGCCGTTGCCACCGCCGACATCGTCACCTGCGCCGTGGGCCCGAACGTGCTGCGCTACATCGCGCCGGCGATCGCCGAGGGCCTCGCAGCGCGCGACGCCGCGCTGCCGAAACTCGCCGTTCTCGCCTGCGAGAATGCGATCAACGCGACCGACCGCCTCGAGGAGTTCATCGTCGCCGCCCTGCCGGGCGGAGCCTCGGATCCTTCTCTCGCGAAAGCGATCTTCGCCAACACGGCCGTCGACCGCATCGTGCCGGCGCAGGCCCCGGGCCAGGGCCTCGACGTCACCGTCGAGACCTACTTCGAGTGGGCCATCGACCGCACGCCGTTCGAGGGCGCCGAGCCCCAGATTCCGGGTGTCCACTGGGTCGACGGCCTCGAAGCCTCGATCGAGCGGAAGCTCTTCACGGTCAACACCGGCCACGCGACGACGGCGTACTTCGGTTTTGCCGCCGGCGCCGAAAAGATCTCGGACGCCATCGCGCTGCCCGAGGTCCATGCCGCTGTCGAGGCAGTCCTCGCTGAGACGAGCGCGCTGCTCATCGCCAAGCACGAGCTCGACCCGGCCGAGCACGCGAAGTACGTCGCGGCGATTCTCACGCGCTTCGAGAACGCGAGCCTGCCCGACACGGTCACCCGTGTTGGTCGCCAGCCGCTCCGCAAGCTGTCGCGAGACGAGCGGTTTGTATCGCCCGGTGCGGCCATTGCCGAGTCGGGCACCGAGCCGACTGCGCTGCTCGACGCCATGGGCGCGGCGTTGAAGTTCGACGTCACCGACGACGAGCAGAGCGTCGAGCTGCAGGCGATGCTGGCCGACACCTCGCTCGACGATGAGACCGTCGCGACGACGATCACGGGCCTCGATGCCGGGCACCCGCTCGTCGCCCCGTTCGCCGCACGAGTAGCTGCCGCGCGCGCCTAGCCCGCACCTCGAACCGACCTGAATCGGCCACCCCGACGCGAAGACCGTGTCGGGGTGGCCGATTCGCGTCTGGCCGTCGCGGCGGCCGACGAGTTCGCACCGCCCAGGATCCGACCCGGCTGGGCCGGTCGCGCACCCCCGGGAGTTCACTGGTCGCGTGGGCATACCGATTCGCCACCCTCTGATCGACGAGGTCACTCCGCACGTCGTGCGGATCGACTCTCGGGCGGTCGTGGTGCGCCTGAGTCCGCCGCTCGCCGAGCTGCTGGCTCGGCCGGCTCTCGGCGGGAGGCGCTTCGTGCTCGTCACCCCCGACACGTCGCGGCTCACTATTGGGCTCCGGGCTGCGCTGGTCGCCGCCGGGGGCGTCTGGGCGGTGACGACGCCGACCGGATTTCGCGACGGGATCACGGGTGTCGAACGCGCGTCGATCGACGACGCCGTGGAGGCACCCGTGGCGCCGCCTGGACAGGAGGCCGACGGTAGTCAGCCCGCCGCCTCGTGGGAGCAGGCTGTCGCCGACACGACGCAACTCAGCATCGACGTGGCGCTGCTGCATGCGGAGGCGCACGACACGGTGCTCGGCGGGGCGCTCGAGGCCCTGGCCGACGCCGTTTCGGGGACGAAGCCGCTCGTGTGGGGCCGGACCGAGCCGCTCGATCACGTTTGGGATCGCTGGGTGCTCACACAAGACGCACGGCATCGTGCTCCGGTGCCGTCTCGGATCCTCGTCGAGGGAGACCGTCTCTCCGCCGCCGTCACCGCCCGTGTCTCCGACGACGGGATCGAGGAGACCATCGCGCTGACCGTGGAGGTGCCGGGCGGAATCGAGGGGCTCGACCGTGCGATCGACCGGCTCCGGGCCGCGCTGGCCGAGCTCAGCAGGCGTTCGACGCCGACCTTCGCGCTCGTGCTGGCCCGCGTCGGCGAACCGGATCGGTGCCTGCGACCCGTCGAGTACCCGCCGCCGAACCCGGTCGCGCTTCTGATCGGTGCACCCTCGGTGGCACGCCTCGATCTCGACAGCCGGGACTTCGCCGGCGAGCAAGACGTGGTCGTCGTGGGCAGGCCCGCAGAGCCCGCCTACCTTCTGACGCTGGGGAGCGCGGCCAGCTCGGGGTGGGAGAGACTGAACGACGCGCTCAACTCGGTCGGCGGTGAGCCGATTGACCGGCGCGGGAGACGGGATCCTCATGCCCCGTGAGATCACAATTCTGAGCCCGGTCGACTTCGGCCTCACCGCTGTCGCGACGGCGTCGGAGGGGTTCGGCGGAGCGGTCGAGGTGCGCGAGATCGATGCGGGGGCGGCGCTTCAGGTCATGGCCGGCGACGGGGCCGTGCTACTGACCGTGTATCGACCGCTCCTGCTGAAGAGTGCGGGCGAGGTCGCTCGACTCCTGCCCGACGCACCCGACGTGGCGCTGCCGATCTGGTGGAGTGATGGGTTCTCGCCTCTCGGTGGCTCCGGTGAGGCGGGAGTGTCGATTGCCCTGCGGCTCGCTCTCGCGCTTGACGCGGTGTGTGTGGTCGCTGACTAGTGGGTCTGCGGGCTGCTCGGACCCGCAAGCGGCGGGAGGAAGCGCTAGGCCTACGCGTGACCCCGCAAGACAGCAGCCTTGACCTCGGCGATCGCCTGCGTCACCTGGATGCCACGCGGGCACGCCTCGGTGCAGTTGAACGTGGTGCGGCAACGCCACACGCCCTCTTTGTCGTTGAGGATGTCGAGGCGGACCTCGGAAGCCTCGTCGCGCGAGTCGAAGATGAAGCGGTGCGCATTGACGATGGCCGCCGGGCCGAAGTACTGGCCGTCGGTCCAGAAGACGGGGCACGACGAGGTGCACGCGGCGCAGAGGATGCACTTCGTGGTGTCGTCGAAGCGGGCGCGCTGCTCTGCCGACTGAAGTCGCTCTTTGTCGGGCTTCGACGAGGACTGCAGGAAGGGCTGCACTTCGCGGTAGGAGGCGAAGAAGGGCTCCATGTCGACGACGAGGTCTTTCTCGAGGGGCAGACCCTTGATCGCCTCGACGTAGACCGGCTTCGAGATGTCGAGGTCTTTCATGAGCGTCTTGCAGGCAAGACGATTGCGGCCGTTGATCCGCATGGCGTCGGAGCCACAGACGCCGTGAGCGCATGAGCGGCGGAACGTCAGCGAGCCGTCTTGCTCCCACTTGATCTGGTGCAGCGCGTCGAGCACGCGGTCGGTGGGGAGCATCTCGACCGAGAACTCCTGCCAGCGGGGCTCGGTGTCGGTGTCGGGATCGAAGCGGCGGATCATCATCGTCGCGGTGAACTTCTGGATCGCGTCGGCTGCAGCCGGACGCTCTTCGAGGACGGTGCTCATGTCAGTACTTCCGTTCCATCGGCTGGTAGTTCGTGATAACGACTGGCTTCGTGTCGAGTTTGATGTGGTCGCCGGCGTCAGCGGAGTGCGCGTCACCCGTGAGGTAGGCCATCGTGTGCACGAGCCACTTCTCGTCGTCGCGCTTCGGGAAGTCTTCGCGGAAGTGACCGCCGCGGCTCTCCTGGCGGGAAAGCGCCGAATAGACGACGACCTCGGCGAGGTCGAGCAGGAAGCCGAGCTCGATCGCCTCGAGCAGGTCGGTGTTGAAGCGCTTGCCCTTGTCTTGCACCGAGATGTTCAAGAACCGCTCGCGCAGCTCCTCGATCTTCTCGGTCACGGCGGTCAGCGTCTCTTCGGTGCGGAACACCTGGGCGTTGTCGTCCATCGAGTCTTGGAGCTCTTTGCGGAGTGTCGCGATCCGCTCGGTGCCGGTCGCTCCGCGCACCTGATCGATGAGGCCCTTCACGAAGTCGGCTGCGTCGTCGGGGAGCGGCACGAAATCGGCGGTCTTGACGTACTCGACGGCGTTGTCACCGGCGCGCTTGCCGAAGACGTTGATGTCGAGCAAGGAATTGGTGCCGAGACGGTTGGAGCCGTGCACGCTGACGCAGGCGCACTCGCCGGCGGCATAGAGGCCGGGCACGACCGTGGTGTTGTCGGCGAGCACCTCGGCCTTGACGTTGGTGGGGATGCCACCCATCGCGTAGTGAGCCGTCGGGAGCACAGGAACGGGCTCGGTGTACGGCTCGACGCCGAGGTAGGTGCGCGCGAACTCGGTGATGTCAGGCAGCTTGGCATCGATCACCTCGGGAGAGAGGTGGGTGATGTCGAGGTACAAATAGTCTTTGTTCGGGCCGGCGCCGCGACCCTCGCGGATCTCGGTGCGCATGCACCGGGCGATGATATCGCGGGGCGCCAGGTCTTTGATCGTGGGGGCGTAGCGCTCCATGAAGCGTTCGCCCTCGCTGTTGCGGAGGATGGCGCCCTCGCCACGGGCCGCCTCTGACAGGAGGATGCCGAGGCCCGCGAGGCCGGTGGGGTGGAACTGGAAGAACTCCATGTCTTCGAGCGGGAGGCCCTTGCGCCAGATGATGCCGACGCCGTCGCCGGTGAGCGTGTGCGCGTTCGAGGTCGTCTTGTAGATCTTGCCGAAGCCGCCCGTCGCGAAGATGACGGCCTTGCCCTGGAACACGTGCAGCTCGCCGGTCGAGAGCTCGTAGGCGACGACGCCCGCGGGGCGCTTCTCACCGTCGACCTCGGTCATGATCAGATCGAGCACGTAGAACTCGTTGAAGAAGTTGATGCCCAGCTTGACGCAGTTCTGGAAGAGCGTCTGCAGGATCATGTGGCCGGTGCGGTCGGCCGCGTAGCAGGCGCGACGCACGGGTGCCTTGCCGTGCTCAGACGTGTGGCCACCGAAGCGGCGCTGGTCGATCTTGCCCTCGGGGGTGCGGTTGAACGGCAGCCCCATGTTCTCGAGCTCAAGCACGGCGGTGATCGCCTCTTTGGCGAGGATCTCGGCGGCGTCTTGGTCGACGAGGTAGTCGCCGCCCTTGACGGTGTCGAAGGTGTGCCACTCCCAGTTGTCGTCTTCGACGTTCGCGAGAGCCGCGGCCATTCCGCCCTGAGCCGCACCGGTGTGCGAGCGGGTCGGGTACAGCTTCGAGATCACGGCGGTCGACGCACCGGCACCGGCCTGAATGGCGGCGCGCATTCCGGCACCACCGGCACCGACGATGACGATGTCGTGCTGGTGGTAGTGGATGCCGTCGACGGTGCGTGTCGGGGCGGTGGAGGAGTCTGGGATGTCTGACACGAGAGCCTTACGAGAGAGGGATTACTGGGCCGGGCAGAACGACGGGAGGTCGCTCGGAAGTGCGCCGGCGGGGCAGGGGCTGAAGGTCCACACGACGAGCGTGCCGAGGACCAGCAGGACGACGCTGGAGATGACGAGGGCCAACACGATGATCTTGCGGAGGCGCTGGTTGCCCACGTAGTCGTTCACGATCGTGCGCATGCCGTTCGAGCCGTGGATCAGGGCGAGCCACAGCAGGAGGGTGTCCCAGACCTTCCAGAACGGGTTGGCCCACTTGCCGGCGACGAAGCCGAAGTCGATGGCCTTGACGCCGCCCTCGCCTGCGATCAGGTTGGTGAAGAGGTGGGCGAAGATCAGCACCACGAGCAGCACGCCGCTGCCGCGCATGTACAGCCAGCCCCACTTCTCGAAGTTGGTGCTGCGCTTCGACACCCGCGCCGAGCGGGGAGCTTCGATGGTCTCGGTGGTCATCAGTGCATCACTCCGAGAAGACGTTCATGAGCTGGCGGGGGACGAAGCCGATGAGGAGGATGATCCACAGCGCGATCACGATCCAGAACATCAACCTCTGGTGCTTCGTGCCGTTGCCCCAGAAGTCGATGAGGATGATGCGCAGCCCGTTGAGGGCGTGGAAGCCGATCGCGGCGACGAGAGCCGTCTCGCCGAGCCCCATGATGGGCGTCTTGTAGGTGCCGATCACGGCGTTGTAGGCCGCGGGGCTGACCCGTACGAGAGCGGTGTCGAGAATGTGCACCAGGAGGAAGAAGTAGATCGACACACCGGTGATGCGATGGAGCACCCACGACCACATGCCTTCACGACCGCGGTAGAGCGTTCCCTGCACCCGACCAGGTCGGGGTGCGGGGATCTTCGGTGCGGGGGATCCGGTAAGGACCCCTGTCTGCTCGGCCATGAGCAACCCTCCAACTGGTCGGGGTGTGTCCGTAAGAAAAACTATTCCATCCTAGGCATCAGCCGAGAGTGGCCCGGACGGGGCCCTTCGACTTATCTCGATACCGAGAGAATGCTGGGACGCCGGGCGGCCGGCCTCCCGACACCCGTGGCGAAGGTCGAGCGTGCCGTCTCGTAGTGCTCGATGAGCTCGTCGCCGAGGGCCGTCCAGGTGCGCGCGACGACGGTGCGACGGCCGGCCTCGCCGAGTCGGGCCCGCTGCTCGGGCGACTCGACGAGAGACAGCACGGCGCGGCGGAACGAGTGCTCGTGCCGCGGGTCGAAGAGGTAGCCGTCGACGCCGTGGCGCACCAGGTCGAGCGGCCCTCCGGCGGCGGGTGCGACGACCGGCAGACCCGAGGCGTGTGCCTCCTGCAGCGTCTGGCCGAAGGTCTCGGTCGTGCCCGTGTGCACGAAGACGTCGAACGCCGCGTACGCCGTGGCGAGCTCCTCCCCGCGGAGGGCGCCCGTGAACACCGGGTCGAGCGGCGCGAGCTTGCGAGCGAGGGCACCCCGGCTCGGACCGTCGCCGACGACGACCAGCCGGATGTCTCGGATCCTGCGCAGCGCCGTCAGCCGCTCGAGCTCCTTCTCGGGTGCCAGGCGCCCCACGTAGCCGACGACGACCCGGTCGTCGCCGCCGAACGACGAGCGCAGGATCCGAGTGCGCGCCTCGAGACGCCGGTTCGGGTGGTAGAGGGCCGAGTCGACCCCTCGCCCCCACGTGGCGAGCGATTCGACGCCGATCCGCTCGAGGTCGCGGCGCGACGCCTGCGACGGCACGAGCGTGAGGGTCGCCCCCTGGTGCACGCGGCGGATCAGCTTCCAGACGAGAGCGGTTCCGGCGGCGCCGAAGCCGTTGCGGCCGGCGTACTTGGCCATATCGGTCTGGAAGATGGCCACGCTCGGCACACCGAGGCGGGCCGCCGCGGTGATCGCCTGGGCGCCGAGCACGAGGGGTGACGCGGCGTGCACGACGTCGGGGTCGAAGCCGGCGAGGAGGGCGCTCAGCTGGGGGCCGGGGATGCCGACCGGAAACTGGCGGTAGCCCACCGCCGGCATGCGGTGGACGGGAAAACCGGCGAAGCGATCGGGCCCGCGCCCGGCCGGGGCGATCACCATCGCCTCGTGGCCGCGGTCACGCAGGTGCTCCAGCACCCGGCACACGCTCGTGGTGACCCCGTTCAAGGTCGGCAGGAAGCTCTCGGTGACGATGGCTACGCGCAATCTGTTCCCCTCGGTTGCTGCTTGGAGGCTAGAAGCCCGGCGTGACGGGGGAGTGGCGGTGCTGTGAACGGCGGGTAGCGCGAGAGGGGCCGGGTCAGGGGGGCTTCTCGCGGATCCTCGGCGGCTCGCCGATAGGGTGTGGCCATGACAGCACTCGACCGCTTCTACAGCATCATCCCGGCCGGCGGGATCGGCTCGCGCCTCTGGCCGCTCAGCCGGGCCGACGCCCCCAAGTTCTTGCACGACCTCACCGGCAGCGGATCGACGCTGCTCCGGGGCACGTGGGATCGCTTGGCGCCGCTCAACGGCGATCAGCGGATCATGGTGGTCACCGGTCGCTCGCACCGGGCCGCCGTCGAGGCGCAGCTGCCCGACCTCCACGACCACAACGTGGTGCTCGAGTCGGAGCCCAAAGACTCGACCGCGGCGATCGGTCTCGCCGCCGCCATTCTGGTGAAGCGCGAGCCCGATGTGATCATCGGCTCGTTCGCGGCCGACCACGTCATCGCCGACCAGCGCGGTTTCGTCCGCGCCGTGAAGGAGGCCATCGCGGCCGCCGACGCGGGCTACATCGCGACCATCGGCATCACGCCCACCGAGCCCGCAGTCGGATTCGGATACATCCACCGGGGCGAACCCCTCGAGATCGAGGGGGCGCCGCACGCCGCCGCCGTCACCTCGTTCGTCGAGAAGCCCGAGTTCGAGACCGCCGAGGCCTACCTCGCCGACGGCAACTACCTCTGGAACGGCGGCATGTTCATCTCGCGCGCCGACCGCCTCCTCGAACAGCTCGGCGAGACGCGCCCGGAGCTGCTCGCCGGGCTGCTCGAACTGGCCGACGCCTGGGACACCCCGGCCAGGGGCGCCGTCGTCGACCAGATCTGGCCGAACCTCGAGAAGATCGCCATCGACTACACGGTCGCCGAGCCCGCTGCCGCGCAGGGGCGCCTCGCGGTCATCCCGGGCGACTTCGACTGGGACGACGTGGGCGACTTCGCCTCGATCGCCAAGCTGCACTCGAAGGGGCGCGCCTCCGATCTCGCGATCCTGGGCGAGAACGCGCGCGTGCTCGCCGACTCGTCGTCGGGCATCGTCGTCAGCCAGGGCGACCGTCTCATCTCGCTGATCGGCGTCACCGACATCGTCGTGGTCGACACCCCGGACGCCCTGCTCGTCACGACGAGCGCCAACGCGCAGCGGGTGAAGAGCGTCGTCGACGCGCTCAAGCTCTCGGGGCGCAACGACGTCCTCTGAGGTGCCCGGCCGACGCGAGCGGCATCGGGCATCGCTAGCACATCGCAGATATCGGCGCTGTTTCGCGTTGGTCGCGAGTCGGTAACGCTTGAGTCAACCGGGTCGACCGTGGTCAATACACCGCGTCACTTTAGGTAACCTGCCAGACATAGTGCTCAGCACCCGATGCTGGGCCGATTCTTGAGAATGACTGTCTGGGAGGACACTTTGACAATCTCAGCGCGGAAGGCCGTACTCACCGGCCTCGCCATCGTGGGCTCGACGGCGATCCTCGCCGGCTGCGGCTCCGCACCCGAAGCAACCGGAACTGCCAGCAGTGGCGCGAAGTCGAGCTACCTGCCGTGCATGGTCTCCGACTCGGGCGGGTTCAACGACAAGTCGTTCAACCAGCTCGGCCTCGAGGGGCTCCAGGAGGCGGCGACGACGCTCGGCTCCCAGGAGAAGCACGTCGAGTCGGCCGACGAGACCGTTTTCAACTCCAACATCACCAGCCTCGTCAACTCGAAGTGCAACCTGATCATCACCGTCGGATTCCTTCTCGCCGACGCGACGAAGACGGCCGCTGCGGCGAACCCGAACGTCGACTTCGCCACCATCGACGACTCGTCGAACACGGGCAAGAACGTCCAGGCGATCACGTTCAACACCTCCGAGGCCGCGTTCCTCGGTGGCTATGCGGCTGCTGCCTACTCGAAGAGCGGCGTCGTCGGCACCATGGGCGGTCTCCAGATCCCGACCGTCACCATCTTCATGGACGGCTTCGCCGACGGTGTGAAGTACTACAACGAGCAGAAGAACAAGAACGTCAAGGTCGTCGGCTGGAACGTCGACAGCCAGAAGGGCGTCTTCACCGGTGGCTTCGAGGCCGGAACCTCCGCCAAGCAGGCCGCTCAGAACCTCCTCGACCAGGACGCCGACGTCATCATGCCCGTCGGTGGCCCGATCTACCAGAGCGCCGCACAGGCCGTGAAAGACGCTGACAACGGCACCGTCCTGATCGGTGTCGACTCCGACACCTACGAGACCGACCCCGCCAACAAGTCGCTGTTCCTCACCAGCGTGGAGAAGGGCATCAAGCCCGCCACCAACGACGTCGTCACCGCGGCCGCGGAGGGCAAGTTCTCGAACAAGGCCTACGTCGGAACCCTCGCTAACGACGGTGTCGGACTGGCGCCGTTCCACGACTACGCAGACAAGGTCCCCTCGACCCTGCAGGGCGAGCTCGACAAGATCAAGGCCGGCATCATCGACGGTTCGATCCCCGTCGAGTCGAAGGCCACCGAGAAGTAGCACCTCAGGAGGGCCCGGAGCGACTATCGTCACTTCGGGCCCTCCGCTCTGCTCCGCCCCTGCCCCCGATCCAGGGAGAACCACCATGAAGCTCGAACTCCAGGGCATCACCAAGCGCTTCGGCGCCCTCACCGCGAACGATCACATCAGCCTCACTGTCGAGGCGGGTGAGATCCACGCTCTCCTCGGTGAGAACGGCGCCGGTAAATCCACCCTTATGAACGTCCTCTACGGCCTCTACCAGGCTGAAGAGGGCGACATTTTGCTCGACGACGTCGTCCAGCACTTCGACGGCCCCGGCGACGCCATGGCGGCCGGCATCGGCATGGTGCACCAGCACTTCATGCTCGTGCCCGTCTTCACCGTCGCCGAGAACGTCATGCTCGGCCACGAAGAGACGACCTTCGGCGGCCGCCTCGATCTGCCGGGCGCCCGCGCGAAGGTGCGCGAGATCTCACGGCGCTTCGGCTTCGACATCGACCCCGACGCCCTGGTCGAAGAACTGCCCGTCGGCGTTCAGCAGCGTGTCGAGATCATCAAGGCGCTCTCGCGCGACGCCAAGGTGCTCGTGTTCGACGAGCCCACCGCCGTGCTCACCCCGCAAGAGACCGATGAGCTGATGGTCATCATGCGGCAGCTCCGCGACGCGGGCACCGGCATCGTGTTCATCACGCACAAGCTGCGCGAGGTGCGCGAGGTCGCCGACCGCATCACGGTCATCCGCCTCGGCAAGGTCGTCGGCGAAGCCTCGCCCACCGCGTCGAACGCGGAGCTGGCCTCGCTGATGGTCGGTCGGTCGGTCGAGCTGACCGTGCAGAAGAACCCGCCGCAGATCGGCGACACAGCGCTCGTGGTCGACGACCTTCGGGTGATCGACGCGATCGGCCAGGTCGTCGTCGACGGTGTCTCGTTCGAGGTCAAGCGCGGCGAGGTGCTCGCCATCGCGGGTGTGCAGGGCAACGGGCAGACCGAGCTGACGGAGGCCCTCCTCGGACTCCAGGAGCGCGTCGAGGGGTCGGTCACTCTCGACGGCAAGCAGATCCAGGGCCTGAGCGTGCGCAAGGTGCTCGACGCCGGTGTCGGCTTCGTGCCCGAGGACCGCACCGAAGACGGTCTCGTCGGTCAGTTCACCATCGCCGAGAACCTCATGCTCGACCGCACCTACTCCGGCCCGTTCGTCAAACGGGGCTGGCTCAAACTGGTCGACCTCGCCGCGTTCGCGACCGAGAAGGTGCGCGAGTTCGACATCCGCAGCCAGGGCATCGCGACCCCGGTCGGCCGACTCTCCGGCGGAAACCAGCAGAAGGTCGTGCTCGCCCGCGAGCTCTCGCGCGACCTGCGCCTGTTCGTGGCGGCCCAGCCGACGCGAGGCATCGACGTCGGCTCGATCGAATTCGTGCACAAGCGCATCGTCGAGACCCGCGACTCGGGCGTGCCCGTCATCGTCGTGTCCACCGAGCTCGACGAGGTCGTCGCGCTCGCCGACCGCATCGCCGTCATGTACCGCGGCACGATCATCGGCATCGTCCCCGCCGACACCCCGCGCGACGTGCTCGGGCTCATGATGGCCGGCGAGACGCCGCCCGAGCTCGTCCCGCCCACGACCCACGAAACGGAGCCGGTCGCATGACCGAGACGACACCCACCCCGCCCGGGGAGACCGGGCTGGTCGAAGCCGCACCCGCCGCTGCCGGAACCCCGGCGCCGCACCGCGACGAGCCTGACGACCGCACCGCCAGGATCCTTCGCGACATCGTCTCGTCGAACGCGATGATCTCGGTGCTGGCCGTCGTGCTCGCCCTGGTGATCTCGGGGATCCTGATCGCCGCCACCGACCCCAACGTGCAAGAGACGGCGGGCTACCTCTTCGCCCGCCCGAGCGACTTCTTCGGGGCCGCCTGGAAGTCGATCTCGGTCGCATACGTGTCGATCTTCCAAGGGTCGATCATCGACTTCAGCGCCTACGGGTTCGCGGCGGGTATCCGCCCGTTCACCGAGACGCTGAACTACGCGATGCCACTGATCGTCGCCGGTCTCGGCGTCGCGCTCTCGTTCCGTGCCGGGCTCTTCAACATCGGCGGCCAGGGGCAGATCCTCGCCGGTGCCGCCGCGGCCGGTTGGGTCGGCTTCTCGTTCGACCTGCCGATCGGCGTCCACCTGCCGCTGGCGATTCTCGCCGGTATCGCCGGGGGCGCGTTCTGGGGCTTCATCGTCGGGTTCTTGAAGGCCCGCACGGGTGCCCACGAGGTGATCCTCACGATCATGCTCAACTACATCGCTCTCTACCTGCTGTCGTTCATGCTGCGCACCCCGGGCCTCCTCCAGATTCCCGGCTCGGCCAACCCGCAGTCGCCCGCGACGCTGCCGTCGGCGATCCTGCCGAAGATCCTCGGCCCGAACTACAACCTCAACCTCGGCTTCATCCTGGTGATCGCCGCGACGATCTTCTGCTCCTGGTTGCTCAACCGCTCGAGCCTCGGCTTCCGCTTCCGCGCGGTCGGCGAGAACCCGCACGCGGCGCGCACCTCGGGCATCAACGTCAAGAACGTCTACATCTACGCGATGGTGCTCTCGGGCGCCCTCGTGGGCATCGCCGGTGCCACCCAGGTGCTGGGCACGCTGACCACCGGATTCTCGTCGGGAATCGACGCCGGTATCGGCTTCGACGCGATCACCGTCGCCCTCCTCGGACGCTCGCGCCCGTGGGGCGTCTTCGGTGCGGGCATCCTGTTCGGTGCGCTCAAGGCCGGTGGCTATGCCATGCAGGCGGCCAACGGCGTTCCGATCGACATCGTGCTCGTCGTCCAGTCGCTGATCGTGCTGTTCGTTGCTGCGCCCCCGCTGGTGCGAACGATCTTCAGGATCCGGCAGCCCGGCACCGGCACACCGCCCCGCGCCCGTAAGACCTCGTCCGCCAAGACCGCCGTGGTGACCAAATGAGCACTCTCGCCCCCGACACCGCCATCCCCGCCGGAGATACCCCCGGCCTGGCCGTCGCCCGTACCCGCTCGTGGAAGGCCCCGATCGCGCTCGGCATCTTCGTCGTCGTGGCGCTCCTGCTCTTCGTCGTCGGCCACCGCGACGGCGACTCGACGTTCCGCCTCTCGACGTCGACCGACTTCGTCAAGCTCCCCAACGCGGTGCTCCCGTCGTTCGGAGCGGGCATCGTCGTCACTATCGTGCTGGCCCTCATCGCCCTGATCGCGGTCTTCCGCGTCTCGCGGTACCAGCGGGTGCCGCTCTGGCTCATCGCGGTCTTCGGCGTGCTGTTCTTCGTCGCGTTCCTCGCCTGGGCCGGCGCCGGTCAGTCGATCCTCGTGCCGGGCCTCCTGGTCGGCTCGCTGGGTCTCTCGACCCCGCTGATCTTCGGCGCCCTCGGTGGCGTCGTGTCGGAGCGGGTCGGCGTCGTCAACGTCGCCATCGAGGGCCAGCTGCTCGGCGGTGCGTTCGTCTCGGCCGTCGTCGCCAGCATCACGGGTTCGCTCTGGGTCGGTCTGATCAGCGCCATGATCGCCGGTGCCCTCGTCTCGATGGTGCTTGCGGTGTTCAGCATCCGCTATCTGGTCGACCAGGTGATCGTCGGCGTGGTGTTGAATGTCTTCGTCACGGGCCTCACGAGCTTCCTCTACTCGGAGGTGCTCACGAACACGCCCGACCTCAACCAGGGTCTGCGATTCCCAAAGCTCGACATCCCGGGGCTGAGCACCATCCCGCTGATCGGGCCGCTGCTCTTCCAGCAGAACGTGATCGTCTACCTGATGTACATCGCGGTCGCGGGCGTCTTCTTCGGCCTCTTCAAGACCCGCTGGGGCCTTCGCCTCCGCGCCGTGGGTGAACACCCGCAGGCAGCCGACACCGTCGGCATCCGGGTCAACGCCACTCGTTTCTGGAACGTGACTCTCGCGGGCGCCATCGCCGGTCTCGGCGGCGCGTTCTTCACGCTCGGCGACCTGGGCGAGTTCCAGAAGTCGATGACGGCGGGCGCCGGCTACATCGCCCTCGCCGCGGTCATCTTCGGCCGCTGGGATCCCATCCGAGCGACCCTCGCAGCCCTGCTCTTCGGATTCGCCAGCAACCTGCAGAACGTGCTCAGCTCGGTCGGCTCGCCCGTGCCCAGCGAGTTCATGCTGATGCTTCCGTACGTCGTCACGATCCTGGCCGTCGCCGGCCTCGTGGGTCAGTCACGCGGGCCTGCGGCCTCGGGAAAGGCGTACATCAAGTCATGACCGAGACAGATGCTGCGCAGCCGGATCCTTCGCTCCGAACCGGTTCTCCGGTCGGGGTCGACTGGAACCTCCTGCGCGAGACGGCCCGGGCCGCGATGGAGCGCGCCTACGTGCCGTACTCGAAGTTCCCGGTGGGGGCTGCCGCTCTCACCGACACCGGCCGCATCGTGTCGGGCTGCAACGTCGAGAACGCCTCGTACGGTCTGACGCTCTGCGCCGAGTGCTCGCTCGTCTCCGACCTCGTCATGGGCGGTGGCGGGCACCTCGTCGCCTTCGCCTGCGTCGACGGCAACGGCGGCGTGCTGATGCCCTGCGGTCGCTGCCGCCAGCTGCTCTACGAACACTCCGCCGAGGGAATGGTGCTCGACACCGTCTCGGGATTCAAGACAATCGACGAGGTGATCCCGGACGCGTTCGGGCCCCGTCAGCTCGAGGCCTACGAGGCCTCGCAGAAAGGCCGCTCATGACCACCTCCGTAGAACCCTTCGACGTCGTCGACCTGATCCGCACCAAGCGCTCCAAGGAAGCCCTGTCGACACCCGAGATCCAGTGGCTGATCGACGCCTACACACGCGGCTACGTGGCCGACGAGCAGATGGCCGCCGTGATCATGGCGATCTTCCTCAACGGCATGGAGCGCGCCGAGATCCGCGACATGACGCTCGCGATGATCGCCTCGGGCGAGACCATGTCGTTCCAGACGCTCGGCAAGACGACCGTCGACAAGCACTCGACCGGCGGAGTGGGCGACAAGATCACCCTGCCGCTGGCCCCGCTCGTGGCGTCGTTCGGCGTCGCCGTGCCGCAGCTCTCGGGCCGCGGGCTCGGCCACACCGGCGGAACCCTCGACAAGCTCGAGTCGATTCCCGGCTGGCAGGCCGACGTCTCGAACGAGCGCATGTTCGAGATCCTGAAAGATGTCGGCGCCGTGATCTGTGCCGCAGGATCCGGCCTGGCCCCCGCCGACAAAAAGCTGTACGCCCTCCGTGACATCACCGGCACGGTCGAGGCCATCCCGCTCATCGCCTCGTCGATCATGTCGAAGAAGATCGCCGAAGGCACCTCCGCCCTGGTGCTCGACGTGAAGTTCGGCTCGGGTGCGTTCATCCAAGACATCGACCAGTCGCGCCTCCTCGCCCGCACGATGGTCGACCTCGGCACAGACGCCGGAGTCACGACGTCGGCGCTGCTGACCGACATGAGCATTCCCCTCGGACTGACCATCGGCAACGCCCTCGAGGTGCGCGAGTCGGTCGAGACGCTCGCCGGAGGCGGTCCCGCCGACATCCGCGAGCTCACCGTCGCCCTCGCGCGCGAGATGCTGACTGCTGCCGGCCAGCCCGACGCCGATGTCGAGGCCGCCCTCGACGACGGTCGCGCTATGGACAGCTGGCGCCGCATGATCGAGGCGCAGGGCGGCGACCCCGACGCCGCTCTTCCGGTCGCTCGAGAGACCCACGTCGTCACGGCGCCCCGCTCGGGCTACCTCGACAAGCAGGAGGCGCTGCCCTTCGGCATCGCGGCCTGGCGCCTCGGAGCCGGCCGTGCTCGCAAGCAGGATCCGGTGATGGCGACGGCCGGCATCGAACTGCACGCGAAGCCGGGTGACCGCGTGGAGGAGGGGCAGCCGCTCTTCACCCTGCACACCGACGAGGCATCGCGGTTCGAGCGCGCCCTGGCGTCGGTCGAGGGAGCGTGGGGCATCGGATCCTCGGCTCCCGCCGCTCGTTCTCTCGTCGTGGAGCGAATCTCCTAGATTCGTCTACCTCGCTTGTGGTCGCCGTTCAGAGTGTCGCCTCCGAGCACTAGTACGGTGGTGCGTATGAGCGCACCGGACCAGGAATACCGTCTGCCCAACGGAGGGCCGAGCATCGCCGCCCTCCCCAAGGTCAGCCTGCACGACCACCTCGATGGCGGGCTTCGGCCCGCGACCATCGTCGAGCTCGCCTCTCAGGCCGGCATCGCCCTGCCGGTCGACGATGCCGCCGGTCTCGAATCGTGGTTCCAGACGCAGTCCGACTCGGGCTCGCTCGTCGAATACCTGAAGACCTTCGACGTCACTCTCGCCGTGATGCAGACGGCCGCCAACCTCCGACGGGTCGCGCACGAGTTCGTGCTCGACCTGGCCGCCGACGGCGTCATCCACGGTGAGATCCGCTGGGCGCCCGAGCAGCACCTGCGCGAGGGCCTCACCCTCGACGAGACGGTCGAGGCGGTCCAGGCCGGTATCGACGACGCCATCACCGACCTCGCCGAGCGCGGTCACGAGATCACCATCGGCCAGCTGGTCACCGCAATGCGCCACGCCGACCGGTCGCTCGAGATCGCCGAGTTGGCCCTCCGCCACCGAGAGAACGGCGTGATCGGCTTCGACATTGCCGGCGCCGAGCTCGGCTTCCCGCCGTCGGCCCACCAGGCCGCGTTCGACCTCCTGGCGCGCGAGTTCTTCCCCGTCACGGTTCACGCCGGCGAGGCCGACGGGCTCGACAGCATCAAGAGCGCCCTCTTCGACGGACGCACCCTCCGCCTCGGTCACGGCGTGCGCCTCGCCGAAGACATCAGCGTGCTCGGTCGCGAGAGCGACCACACGACCGTCGGCCTCGGCCCGATCGCCGCCTGGGTGCGCGACCGCGAGATCGCCCTTGAGCTGTCGCCGTCGTCGAACCTTCAGACCGGGGCCATCGCCCAGTGGGGCACCGAGCTCTACGACCACCCGTTCGACCTGCTCTATCAGCTCGGCTTCCGGGTCACGGTCAACGTCGACAACCGCCTGATGAGCGCAACGAGCCTCAGCCGCGAGCTGTCGCTGCTGTCGCAAGCCTTCGACTACGACCTCAGCGACCTCCAGGCGTTCCAGCTCAACGCGGCAGCAGCGTCGTTCCTCTCACTCGAAGATCGCGACGACCTGGCCGACCGCATCGTCGCCGGGTTCGAGCAGGCCTGAGATGGCGCTGCCCCCGCTTCCCGACGAGGCCATCGTGCTCGGGTCGCTCGCGCCCGACTGGCGTTCCGCCGTCGCGGTCGCCGGGGCCGCTCTCACGGCGTCCGGGGCCGCGCGTCCGGGCTACTCCGATGAGATGATCCGCATGATCGACGAGCACGGCCCCTACGTCGTGATCGCTCCCGGCCTCGCCCTCGCGCACGCCCGCCCCGACGATCAGGTGATCAGCGACGGCCTCGCCGTCGTCACCCTGGCCTCGCCGGTCTCGTTCGGGCACCCGCACAACGACCCGGTGCGCGTCATCGTCGGCCTCGCGGTCGAATCGGTCGGCGGCCACCTCGACCTTATCGCCGACATCGCCAACGTCTTCAACGACCAGAGCCGGATCGGCGCCCTCGCCGACGCGACGAGGGCCGACGACGTGAGAGCGATTATGGGTGTTGGTGCGGGGTCTGGTTCTAGCGCGGGTTCGTCTTCGTCTGAGGGTGGTTCTGGTTCGGGTTCTGGTTCGTCTGCTGGTGGTTCTGCTTCGGGTTCGTCGTCTGAGGGTGGCTCGTGAAGATCGTCACGATCTGCGGTGTCGGCATCGGGTCCAGCGGAATCCTGAAGGTCAACGCCGAGCGCGTGCTCGCCAAGCTCGACATCGAGGCCGACGTCGTCGCGGCCGACCTGGCAAGCGTTCGGTCTGTCGCCGACGACGCGCAGGTGATCCTGACGTCGGCCGAGTTCGTCGACGCGATCGGGCCGACCTTCGCCGACGTGATCGTGATCGTCAACCACTTCGACCTCGCCGAGCTCACCGAGAAGCTGGAGCGAGCTCTGGGCTGAGCCCGGCCTTCTGCTGTGTGGTGCGGGGTGCTCCGCTGCTGGGTGCAGTGCCCGCTGCGGGGTGCGGCGACGCGGGGTGCCGTGCTGCGATCTCTCGTCCCGTGAGGCGACGCGAATCGGCCAAGGTGCCAGCGCCGCGGCGCGCGAGGTTGGCCGATTCACGTCAGGCCGCGGGGTCGCGTGGCAAAGCGACGCGGTTCGGCCAAGGCGACGCGGCGCGCCACGTCGCATTGGCCGAACCGCGTCGGTTCGCCGATCCAGGCGACCGCGACCGCGACTGCGCCTGCGCCCGCGCCCGCGATCAGCGCAGCAGCTCGCGCACCCCGGAGTCGAGGGCGGCGACCACGGAGTCGGCCGCGGCGCGACGCTCGGCCGCGTCACCCGTCGTGCTCCACGCGTCGATGTAGACCTTCAGCTTGGGTTCGGTGCCGCTCGGACGCACGATGACGCGCGACCCGTCGTGTGACTCGTCGCCTGCCAGCCAGAAGCGGAGGATGTCGCCGGGCGGGAACTGCTCGAAACCGTGGGCGAAGTCGTCGAGCCGGTCGACCGGATACCCGCCGATCGTCGTCGGGGGCGCGGCTCGGAGCGCAGAGGTGATGCGGGGGATCTCGGCGAGGTCGCTGACGCGCAACGACACCTGGGACGACGCGAATGCGCCGAAGGTGGCGTCGAAGGCGCCGAGATGCTCCGCGAGACTCGACCCGGAGGCGTGCAGCTCCGTCGCGAGAGCGAGGATGTCGAGTGCCGCCGAAATTCCGTCTTTATCACGGACCTTGGCTGGATCGACGAGGTAACCGAGGGCCTCTTCGTAACCGTAGATGAGCCCGTCGACGCGCGAGACCCATTTAAAGCCCGTCAGGGTATCGACTGACTCGAGGCCGTATGCGGCGGCGACTGTGCGAAGAGCGGGGGAGGAGACGATCGACGCCGCCAGCACACCGGACGAATCACCCGATGCCTTGGCGCGTTCGGCCGCACGCCACCCCAGGATCGCTCCGACCTCGTTGCCGGTGAGACGACGCCAGCCGTCGCCGGACGGGTCGGGGATGGCGACGGCAAGCCGGTCGGCGTCGGGGTCGTTGGCGAGGATCAGGTCGGCCTCGACACGATCGGCGGTGGCGTACGAGAGGTCGAGAGCGCCGGGCTCTTCGGGGTTCGGGAAGGCGACCGTGGGGAAGGCCGCATCGGGTGCGACCTGCTCGGCGACGGGAATGGGCTCGGGGAAGCCCGCTGTGGCGATCGTGCGGCGAGCCACCTCCCACCCCACGCCGTGCATCGCCGTGTAGACGACTCGAGGCGCTGCAGCAGCGACGGCAAGCGAAGCCGAGCGCCCGGCGACGGCTGCGGTAAGCCTGACGTAGTCCGCGACGATGTCATCGCCGGCGATCACGTAGTCGTCGGAACGAGGCAGGTCGAGCACGGAGCCGGTGGCTGCCCGCTCGATCGCGGAGGCGATCTCGGCGTCGACGGGGCTGACGATCTGCGAGCCCTGATCCGCGCCGCCGAGGTAGACCTTGTAACCGTTGTCGCGCGGCGGATTGTGGCTGGCGGTGACCATCACGCCGGCTGAGACGTCGAGGTGGCGCACGGCGAAGGCCAGCACGGGGGTGGGGAGTGCCCGCGGGAGGAGGGTCGCGCGCACGCCGGCGGCGGTCATGATCTCGGCGGTATCGCGGGCGAAGACGTCGCTGTTGGTGCGGCCGTCGTAGCCGATCACGATGCTGGGGGAGGCAGAGGTGGGATCCGACGCTGCCCGGTCGACGAGGAACGCAGCAAACCCGGCGGCGGCCTGAGCGACGAGCACGCGGTTCATCCGCTTGGAGCCGGCTCCGAGTTCGCCTCGCAGGCCTGCCGTGCCGAACTCGAGCCGGCCATCGAACCTGTCGGCCAGGTCGGCGTGGGCTTCCGCAGCCACTTCGGCGTCGTCGCCGTCGAACCGAGCGAGCAACTCAGACAGCTCGGCGCGCGTCTCGGCGTCGGGGTCTTGTGCCAACCAGGCTGCTGCGGTGGCGCGAAGAGTATTCGCGTCGCTCACAGGGCCGCCACCACCCGCGCGAGCAGCTGGCTGATCGCACCTTCGGCGTCTTTGCCGGCCTGGAGCACCTCTTCGTGGGCGAGGGGCGTCTTCTGGATGCCGGCCGCGAGGTTGGTGATCAGCGAGAAGCCGAGGATTTCCATGCCGGCCTGGCGTGCCGCGATGGCCTCGAGGCTCGTGGACATGCCGACGATGTGGCCTCCGATTGCCTTGGCCATCTGCACCTCGGCCGGTGTCTCGTAGTGGGGGCCTCGGAACTGCGTGTACACGCCTTCGTCGAGGCTGGGGTCGACGGAGCGTGCCACGTCTCGGAGTCGCTTCGAGTAGAGGTCGGTGAGGTCGATGAACGTGGCGCCCTCGAGCGGCGAGTCGGCCGTGAGGTTGATGTGGTCGCTGATGAGCACGGGCTGCCCGGGCTTCCAGGTCTCGCGGATACCCCCGGCTCCATTGGTCAGAACCATGATCTTCGCGCCTGTCGCGGCGGCGGTGCGCACGCTGTGGACGACGCGTCGCACGCCGTGGCCTTCGTAGTAGTGCGTGCGCGCACCGATGATCAGCGCATGACGGCCATCCGCAAGGCGGATGCTGCGCAGCGACCCGGAGTGGCCGACGACGGCCGAGGCGCCGAAACCAGTGATTTCGGTCGCGGGAATCTCGGCCACGCTCTCGCCGATCAGCTCGGCGGCGCGACCCCATCCGCTCCCGAGCGTGAGTGCGATGTCGTGACTTGCCACGCCGGTGGCCTCCGCAATCTCGGCGGCGGCCGTGGCTGCGACCTCGAACGGGTCGGTCGACGGATCGTCGAGGGGGGTCGCGGGGCTGCCGAGTGAGGGGCTGGAGGTCGAAGACATGCGAACAACTCTAGGGGCGACGGAGGGCGGTCGGGGGCACTCTCCACAGGGTGGCGCGAGAGCGCAGGATCCGGGCGGCCTCTGCCGGATCCCGCGTCTTCGTCTCCACAGATCAGGATCCGGCCCCACCCCTGCACAGATCGCCGCCGCCCGCGCCCCGGCCGCTGCCGACCCGCCACCCTCGTGGGATGGACACTGTGCAAGCGACCGTTCGCCGACTTGGCGGCCTCGTTCCGGCCAAGCTGCTACTCGGAGCGGGGGTGAGCCCGCGAGATCTTCAGCAGGCGGTGGCGACTCAGACACTTCTTCGCGTCCGGCGGGGTTTCTACGCCGTACCGGAGACCCCCGCCGCGGCCCTGACTGCGGTTCGGGTCGGAGGCCGGCTGTCGGGGTTGAGCGCCACCGATTCTTACGGGCTCTGGGGCGGTTGGAGTGAGCCCGTCCACGTCAGCGTGCTGCCGAATGCGAGCAGACTCCGCACTGTCTCCGTTCCCTCGGGCCGTCACCCGGGCACCTGCCTCGTGGACGATCGATGGCACCGGCCGGTCCTCCTGCACTGGGACGACGATCATCGCGACGCCGACCAGTGCTGGCGGGTCGGCCTGCCCCGTGCGGTGGCGCAGGTAATGCGCTGGCATGACACGGAGACGGCGGTTGCATGCCTCGACACGGTGCGCTCGCTTCGTGGTGCCGGCGAGGTCGCATTGAAGCGACTCGCCGACGGCATCCCGCGCCTGGAAGCCCTCGTCAGGGCAAGTCGGCCCGGCATGGGATCAGGAGTCGAGTCGATCACACGGCAGAGGCTGACGGCCCAGGGCGTCGAACTCGAGGCGCAGGCCGACATCCCGTTCGTGGGGACCGTCGACTTTCGCGTCGTCGGTACGGCCGTGCTCATTGAAGTCGATGGGTTCGAGTTCCACAGGTCGAAAGCGCAGTTCGACGAGGATCGGCGGCGCGACGCCGTGGCGGTCTCGCGGGGCTGGATCCCGCTGCGGTTCAGCGCCGACCAGGTGCGCGATCGCTGGCTGTGGGTGCAGGGCACCGTGTTGGCGACGGTGGCTCGAGCGCGGCTGTGAGTGATGGTCGGCTCGTTCCAGACGCCCGAGCCTGAATTCAGGTGTGGGCGAGCGCGGTCGGTGGCCTGAATTCAGGAGTGGAGGATCCTGGCGCCTGCAATCAGGAGCGTCCAAGGGGCCGGCTCCTGCTTAATACGCTCAGCCCGTCCCCACTCCTGAGTCGGGAGACGACGCACCTGAATTCAGGAGTGAGCCGTGTGAATACGGGCAAGCAACGCGATCGGCGGCAGGTAGGCAGAGCATACAACAGTGAGTGCTGACATGAGCGCACGCCGCACGCGCGAAAGGAGCCAAGCAGGCAGCGAGCCCAGCTAATCGCCGATCGACAGCAGCACGTGCCCCGCCGACACGGTGGTGCCGACGGCCGCATCGATGCCCGTGATGACGCCATCGCGGTGGGCCGCGACGGGCTGCTCCATCTTCATGGCCTCGAGCACGAGCACGAGGTCGCCCTTGACGACGGCCTGGCCCTCGGTCACGGCGAGCTTCACGACGGTGGCCTGCATCGGAGCAACGACCGCGTTGCCGGTAGCAGCCGAGCCGGCGTTGCGGCCGGCACTGCGACCCGAGCGCGATCCACGCGGGGCCGGAGCGGAGGCACCGGCGCCGGCGGCACCGGAGCGCGAGCCGAGAGTCGCGGGGAGCGTCACCTCGATGCGCTTGCCACCGACCTCGACCACGACGGTGGAGCGGGCCGCGGCGACGGAGGGCGCGGAGGCCTCACCCGACCACGGCTCGATGGTGTTGTCGAATTCGGTTTCGATCCAGCGGGTGTAGATCGAGAACGGGGTGCCGGGCTCGGGCGCGAACGCGGGGTCGTCGACGATCACGCGGTGGAACGGCAGCACGGTGGGGAGACCGGCGACCTCGAACTCGGCGAGAGCGCGGCGCGAGCGCTCGAGGGCGTCTTCGCGCGACGAACCCGTGACGATGAGCTTGGCGAGCAGCGAGTCGAACGATCCGGAGATCTCATCGCCCGCCTGCACGCCAGAGTCGACGCGAACGCCGGGGCCGCTGGGTGCCTTGAAGACGTGCACCGGGCCGGGTGCGGGCATGAAGCCGCGACCGGCGTCTTCGCCGTTGATGCGGAACTCGAAGGAGTGGCCGCGCGGCTCGGGGTCGGCGTAGTCGAGCGTGCCGCCCTCGGCGAGACGGAACTGCTCGCGCACCAGGTCGATGCCGGTGACCTCCTCCGAGACGGGGTGCTCGACCTGGAGGCGCGTGTTGACCTCGAGGAACGAGACGGTGCCGTCTTGGCCGATCAAGAACTCGCAGGTACCGGCGCCGACGTAGCCGACCTCGCGCAGGATCGCCTTCGAGGCGGTGTAGAGCGCGGTGAGTTGGTCGGGGGAGAGGAACGGGGCGGGTGCCTCTTCGACGAGCTTCTGGTGACGACGCTGGAGCGAGCAGTCGCGGGTCGAGACGACGACGACGTTGCCCTCGGCATCGGCGAGGCACTGGGTCTCGACGTGGCGGGGCTTGTCGAGGTACTTCTCGACGAAGCACTCGCCGCGACCGAAGGCGGCGACAGCCTCGCGCACGGCCGAGTCGTACAGCTCGGGGATCTCTTCGCGGGTGCGAGCGACCTTGAGGCCGCGACCGCCGCCGCCGAAGGCCGCCTTGATCGCAACGGGAAGGCCGTGGGTGTCGACGAAGTCGAGTACCTCGTCGGAGCCGGTGACGGGGTTGAGGGTGCCGGGGGCGAGCGGCGCTCCGACCTTCTCGGCGATGTGACGCGCCGAGACCTTGTCGCCGAGCTTCTCGATCGCGTCGGGCGACGGGCCGATCCACACGAGGCCGGCGTCGGTGACGGCTCGGGCGAAGTCGGCGTTCTCGGCCAGGAACCCGTAGCCCGGGTGGACGGCATCGGCCCCCGAGCGGCGGGCGATCGACAGGATCTTGTCGATGACCAGGTACGTGTCGGCACTCGTGGTGCCGTCGAGCGAGTAGGCCTCGTCGGCGAGGCGGGCGTGGAGGGCGTCTCGGTCTTGGTCGGCGTAGACCGCGACGGACGCGATAGAGCTGTCTCGCGCGGCGCGGATGACCCGGACTGCGATCTCTCCACGGTTGGCAATGAGCACCTTGGTAATTCGCGGCATAAATCCCAAGCCTACGGCCCCGAGAGGTCGCTCCTTTGGTCGCCCCGCACAAAAAGCCCGATTGCGGACGGGCCGGATCCTACAATTTTGTGACGACCGGAGACCTCAGGATCCGGCGGAGGCGCCGCTCAGGCCACCCTGAACGGCGTTCCACAGCTCGGGCCACTCGATGCCGAAGTGGTCGCGGAGGAGCTTTCGCAGCACCGGGATCGACAGGCCGACTACCGCGCTCGGCGTGCCCTCGATTTCGGTGATGAACGCCGAGGCCAGGCCGTCGATCGTGAATGCGCCGGCGACCTCGAGCGGCTCTCCGGACGCGATGTAGTGGGCGATCTCGGAGTCGGTGAGGTCGTCGGCGAAGGTGAGGTGGGCCTCTGCGGCGGCGGAGTGGCCGGCGTGCGGGCGCCCGCCGCGGTGGTCGATGAGGTGGTGCCCGGAGTGGAGAGTGCCCCGGCCGACGCGGGCCATCTGGCGCCAGCGGTCGGTTGCGACGAGGGGGTCGTGCGGCTTGCCGTAGACGGCGCCTTCGATCTCGAACGCCGAGTCGCCGCCGAGGATGAATCCGTCGATGTCGGCGCCGTCGACCTGCGCCCCGATCACCGCCTCCGCTTTCGCGCGGGCCAGGAGCGTGACGGTCTCGACGGCGGTCAGCGGCCGGCCGAGGGTGGCCTCCTCGTGCGCCACCGCCTCGTCTTCGTCGACGCCGGGCGAGATGAGCAGGGGTTCGATTCCGGCAGCCCGCAGCAGGGCGAGGCGGGCGGGCGAGGTGCTGGCGAGATAGAGGCGCACGGGCATGCGTCAAGAGTGTCAGACCGATACGCCAGACTTGCTCCATGGGTGAAATGCTTGGAAAAGACGTCGAGCTCGACGTGACCGGAATTGCACACGGCGGAATCTCCGTCGCACGCCTCGACGGTCGGGTCGTCTTCGTGACCGATGCGATCCCGGGCGAGCGGGTGCGCGCGCGCATCACCGAAGACCGCAAGAAGTCGTTCTGGCGAGCCGACACCGTCGAGGTGCTCGACGCTTCGCCGCACCGACAGGAGCACGTCTGGGGCGCCGCCTCGGTCGATCGCGACCCGTCGCAGCGTGCTGGCGGGGCCGAGTTCGGGCACATCGCCCTCGCCCACCAGCGCGAACTCAAGCGTCAGGTGCTGATCGACGCTCTCTCGCGCATGGCGGGCATCGACTTCGACGTCGTCGTCGAGGGCGTTCCGGGCGACGACGAGGTCGGCGGAACCCGCTGGCGCACCCGCGTACGGCTCCACGTCGATGAGTCCGGCCGCCCGGGGCCGTACGCGCAGCGCTCCCACACCGTCATCGCCGTCGACGACCTGCCGCTCGCCACCGCGGCCGTCGAGGAGGCCGCGCCCCTCGAGCAGCGCTTCGTGGGCGAGGAGCACGTCGACGTGCTCTCGCCGAGCGAGGGCGGGGCCCGTCTGATCATCGGCAAGCAGGCGCGCACCACCGTGGTCGAGCGCGTCGGCGAGCGCGAGTTCCGGCTCGACGACGGGGGGTTCTGGCAGGTGCACCACGGGGCTGCCCAGACCCTTACCGCGGCGGTACAAGATCTGATCGACCCGGCCCTGATGGATCCTCGGGCGATGAACCTCGACCTCTACGGCGGAGTCGGCCTTCTCGCCGCGGCCGTCGGCGATCGATTCGGCCAGGCTCTTCGCATCACCAGCGTCGAGAGCGACTCACGAGCCACCGACCACGCGGCCGAAAATCTGCAGGAGTGGATCGGTGCATCGGCCGTCACGGGTCGGGTGGAGCGCTGGATCCGAGAGCTCACCTCGACCGCGAACCAGGGCGACCGCGAGCGGTTGCGTCAGGCGACCGTCGTGCTCGACCCGCCCCGATCGGGGGCTGGGAAGGACGTCGTGGGCCGGATAACCTCAGCGAGTCCCGCTCAGGTCGTCTACGTCGCCTGTGACCCCGTCGCCCTGGCGCGAGACATCGCCCTCTTCCAGGAGGGCGGTTACCACCTCGACGGCATTCGTGCTTTCGACCTGTTCCCCCACACGCACCACCTTGAAACCGTGGTGCGCCTGACCCGGTGAGCGACACCCATCCCGATAGAATCCGAGTGTGACGCTCGGTATCAGGGACCGAGCGCCCATCGAACGAAGGATTCTCGTGCCCGAAATCTTGCCCGAACCGACTGCATCCGGTACTCCCAAAACCACGGCCCCGGTGCGTGTCGCCATCGTCGACGACCACGAGTCGGTGCGGCTGGGTATCCAGGCGGCCTGCCAGAACGAGGGCTTCGACGTCATCCTCACCGCGGCGGGCGTGCAGGAGTTCGTCGACAACCTCGCGGGCCGCGAGGTCGACGTCGTGGTGCTCGACCTCTCCCTCGGCGACGGCTCGACCGTCACCGAGAACGTCAAGCGCGTGCAGGCCACCGGCTCCGCCGTCCTCGTGCACAGCATCGCCGACCGTGTCGCCTCTGTCCGCGAGGCGCTCGCCGCCGGGGCAGCCGGCGTCATTCCGAAGTCGTCCGCGACGAAGACCGTGATGGCCGCGGTCGCGACCGTCGCTCGCGGTGACGTGCTGAACAACCTCGAGTGGGCCAGCGCGATCGACGCCGACCGCGACTTCGCCAAGGCGCAGCTCGGGCGACGTGAACGCGAGATCCTTCACCTGTACGCATCGGGTCTGCCGCTCAAGCTCGCCGCTCAGCAGCTCGGCATCGGCTACTCGACCGCCCGTGAATACCTCGACCGGATCCGTGTGAAGTACGTCGAGGTCGGGCGCCCCGCGCCGACCAAGGTCGACCTGCTTCGCCGCGCGGTCGAGGACGGCATTCTGCCCGGCCTCGATGCGGATGGCGGAGATGGCCGCTGACGGAGCCTCCTCCGCACCGACCTTCCGGCCGAGGTCAACCCGCAACCCGATCAGCGGTCCGCTGCTCGACAAGATCTTCGCGCGCCTCCTCGCTGCACTCGGCCTCGTCTACGGGGCCCTCGCAATTCCCTATCTGCTCGATCAGCAGTCGAGTATGCAGCCCGCCTGGGCGTGGATCATCTCGGTCGCCCTCCTCGGTGGAATCGTCGCCGTCGGAGTCACCAGTGTCTCGATGCGAGGCCTCGAGACAGCCGCCGCGTTCCTGGCCATCTCGTTTCTCGTCGCGCTGCTGACCTGGCCGCTGGCGGTTGACGACCCGGCTCGGGTGCTCGACGAGTCACCGTGGCTGTATTACCTCATCACGGTCGCGACGGCCGCTGCCGCCATCGCGTTCACCCCCTGGGTTGCGACGGTCTATCTGCTGCTCACTCCGATCGTCTACGGGCTGATCGAGCTCACGCCGTCGGGCGGGGGACTCGAACCGTTCTGGGCAGCCATCGACTCGATCTACTCGATCATTCTCGGCGGCGCCGTGCTCATTCTCATCACGCTTCTGCGGCAGGCCTCCGTCGCGGTCGACCGGGCGCAGAACATGGCCGTCAGCCGCTATTCGGGGGCCATTCGCGAGCACGCGATCGAGCTCGAGCGCGTTCAGGTCGATGCGATCGTCCACGACAGCGTGCTCACGACCTTCATCTCGGCAGCGCGGTCGTTTTCGCCCGAGGAGAAGGCCCTGGCCACCACGATGGCTCGCAACGCCATGTCGCACCTCACGACGGCCGCGAGCGTGACACCCTTCGACGAGTCGTCGACGAGCCTCACCTCGATGCGGGAGCGCCTCGAGGTGCTCGTCTCGAACCTCGGGGCCGAGGTCGAGGTTCGGTCGAAAGCGCTCGACGACCATGCCATTCCGGCGGCGGCGGCCGAGGCCCTGTACTCGGCGGCGGTCCAGGCGGTGGTCAACAGCGTGCAGCACGCGGGCTCGGTCGGCGTCTCTCGGTGGGTCTCCCTGCTCTGGACGGCCGAGCGCGTCTGTGTCGAGGTCGGCGACACCGGGTCGGGCTTCAACCCCGCCGCGGTTCCCGGTGAGCGCCTCGGGGTGCGCGTCTCGATCACCGAGCGTTTGGCGAACGCCGGCGGCTCAGCCGTCATTCAGACCGCCGCGGGCGAGGGAACGATCATTCGCCTCTCCTGGCCCCGCTCCGACGACTCGCAGCAGTCGGCCGCTTCGCCCTCCGCACCCGCACCACTCAGCCCCGAGGAGCCCTCGTGAACGTCAAACTGCCCCGCTGGCTCCCCATCGGCCTCGCTGCCGTCTTCTCCGTCTATCACCTCCTTCTGGCGACGGTCTCGCTCGGCATTCCGAGAAACGCCGCGCCCGTCATCGTCTGCATGGTCCTCTACGCGGTCGCCACGGCGCTCGCGCTCATCCCGGTCAAGAAGCAGGGGCTCACGATGCCCGTGTGGATGGCCAGCGTCTGCCTCGCCGTCGCGGTAATCGTGCCCTTGGTCGTCGCTTCGCAACTCGATCCGAACCACCCGGGTGGCACCGGCTACGCCACCTGGTACGTGGCTGCGGTGGGCACGCTCATGGTGATCGTCTCCACCCGGCGCCGGCACGGTTTCGCCTGGGCGGGAGTGGCTTTCCTCGCGGTTCACACTGTCGTGTGGAGCGGCAACCTGTCTGATCTCGCCGCATTCGGCGTCGTCGGCAGTGTCAGCTGGGTGGGCATCTCGCACGCGCTGCAGGCCACACTCGCTCGTGCGGGCCGCGACACCCGCGAGTTCATCCGCGCCGAGCAGGAGGCCGCCGATTGGCAGGCCGCTCAAGAGGCGCACGTCAACGAGCGGCAGTTCCGCCTCCTGCAGACCGGCCGGACCGCCAGGCCCATGCTCCAGCGCATCGTGGCCACCGGCGGCGACCTGACGCCCGAGGAGCGCCAGGAGTGCCTGAACCTCGAGGGCGCCATCCGCGACGAGATCCGCGGGCGCAGGCTCCTCTCCGATGAGGTCCGGCACGAGGTCATGGCGGCCCGGCGCCGAGGCACGATCGTCAGCCTGCTCGACGAGGGCGGCATCGACGACGTCGAAGACGACGAGCTGGCGCGCGTGCATGCGGAGCTCGCGTCGGCGATCCGAGACGCGGCGGCCGACCGCCTCATCATCCGCACCGTGGCTCCGGGGAGCGAGTACGCGGTCACGGTGGTCGGGCTGAGCTCCGAAGACCTCGAATCGAGCGCTCTCGGCTCCTCGAACGCCGGCGATGACGACGAAGACGATGACGACGAAGACGAAGTGAGCCTGTGGCTGCAGATCCGCCGGTCGTCGGTCGAGGTGGAGCGCGCCGACGCATAGAAGGCCGACACACCGGGAGCGGAAGCGGCCGAGGCCGCAGCGGAAAAGCAGAAGGGCCGGATACCCAGTCCGGCCCTTCCTGTATTCCCGAATTCAGAGCGACAACCCGAATGACGCCCTGACTCGCCCCCGAACGAAAATCGGCCCGCTTACCCTAGTGAGCCGATGTCCGGTGGTGTCTCTCAAAGGAGACACCTTGGCACTAGTAATACTGCGCGCTGCGCCTCCTGAGCAAAAGTCGTCATTTAGGGGGACAGCAGGCGGGCCGTCGACGGGATAAACACACCGACATGCCCCCCATTCGGGGGAATTCGTGACGTCTTACACCCGATACGCGAGCATTTCGGGGGACGGAATAGGCCCGTCGGGGTGAACGCCGGGTCAGGCGCTGTGGCGGTTCCATTGCCCGGCGCCGACGCGGAGCGGCGCCCGCAGGGGCCGCTGGCTCTCGGCCCAGGCACTCGACGCCAGGGGCAGACGCCGGGCCGAGCTCTCGTCGCGCGCGGCGGCCTCGAGAGCCGCCAGCACGGCGGTGACCGCGGCCAGCTCTTCTGCAGAGGGGTTGCCGGATACGACCTGGATCGTAGGATCCTGCGGTCCGTCTGCCAGCGAATCGTTCACAGCGGGATGTTCCCGTGCTTCTTGGTCGGCTGAGAAGCCCGCTTGGTGCGCAGCGCCCGAAGCGCCTTGATCACTGCGGTGCGGGTCGACGACGGCTCGATGATGCCGTCGAGCTCGCCGCGCTCGGCCGCGAGGAACGGCGACGCCACGTTGTACGTGTAGTCGTTCGCGAGCTTCGTGCGCACGGCAGAGACGTCTTCGCCGGCCTCGGTCGCCCGCTTGATCTCGGAGCGGTAGAGGATGTTGACAGCGCCCTGACCGCCCATGACGGCGATCTCGGCGGTGGGCCAGGCGAGGTTGATGTCGGCGCCGAGCTGCTTCGAGCCCATGACGATGTACGCCCCGCCGTAAGCCTTGCGCGTGATGACGGTGACGAGGGGCACTGTCGCCTCGGCGTAGGCGTAGAGGAGCTTGGCGCCGCGGCGGATGATGCCGGTCCACTCCTGGTCGGTGCCCGGCAGGAACCCGGGGGTGTCGACGAGGGTGAGGATCGGGATCGAGAACGCATCGCAGAACCGCACGAAGCGCGCTGCCTTCTCGCCGGCATCGATGTTGAGCGTGCCGGCCATGACGTTCGGCTGATTGGCGATGATGCCGACGGAGCGGCCTTCGACGCGGCCCAGGCCGACGACGATGTTCGGGGCGAACAGCGGCTGGACCTCGAGGAACTCGCCGTCGTCGACGACGTGCTCGATGACCGTGAGGATGTCGTACGGCTGGTTCGCGGAGTCGGGGATCAGGGCGTCGAGTGTGGCGTCGGCATCGGTCGTCTCCATTTCGGGAGCGACCTCGTAGACCGGGGGGTCGGTGAGGTTGTTGTCGGGCAGGAAGCCGAGCAACGTCGCCACGTAGTCGAGCGCGTCGTCTTCGTCGGCGGCGAGGTAGTGCGAGACACCCGAGATCGTGTTGTGCGTGAGGGCGCCGCCGAGCTCTTCGAAGCCAACGTCTTCTCCGGTGACGGTCTTGATCACGTCAGGGCCGGTGACGAACATCTGGCTGGTCTTGTCGACCATGACGACGAAGTCGGTGAGAGCGGGGGAGTACACGGCACCACCCGCGGCCGGGCCCATGATGATCGAGATCTGCGGGATCACGCCGGAGGCGGCCGTGTTGAGCTTGAAGATCTCGCCGTACTTGCCGAGAGCGACCACGCCCTCCTGGATGCGGGCTCCGCCGGAGTCGAGGATGCCGATGATCGGCACGCCGGTCTTGAGGGCGAGCTCCATCACCTTGATGATCTTCTCGCCGGCGACCTCGCCGAGCGAGCCGCCGAAGGTCGTGAAGTCTTGGGAGTAGATCGCCACCTGACGGCCGTTGATCGTGCCGGTACCGGTGACGACCGAGTCGCCGTAAGGCCGCTTCGCATCCATGCCGAATGCCGTGGTGCGGTGCCGCACGAACTCGTCGAGCTCGACGAACGAGCCGGAGTCGAGGAGCCCGTCGATGCGCTCGCGGGCGGTCTTCTTACCGCGGGCGTGCTGCTTCTCGATCGCGGTCTCTTCGGGCGCCGTCACTGCCTCGTGGAAGCGCTTCTTGAGATCGGCGACCTTACCGGCGGTGGTGGCGTGGTTGGTCTGCGGGGTCTCTGGGGTCACGGCGACAACTCTATCTTCCAGTCGCGACCGGGGCTGGAGCGCCGGGCCCGCACACCCGGAGCTCCCGGCGTGCGCCTTCGAGCGCCGGGTGCATGCGCGCCGGAGCGTCCTCTTCCAGGTGGTGCTGAGAGGATTCGCCCTATGAGCGACTCTGAGCAGTTCCCGATCACGAGCGGGCTGGTATCCGAATTCGACTACCGCCAGACGACCGGGTCGACCAACGTCGACCTCGTCGAGGTGGCATCCGAGCGGGGTGACTTCGCAGTCGTCGCGTCGCTCGACCAGACGGCCGGGCGCGGCCGGCTCGATCGTCAGTGGTCGTCGCCCGCCGGCGAGTCGCTCGCCGCGAGCGTGCTGCTGCGCACCCGCACCGCGTCGGGCCATCCCCTTCCGATCGATTCGTGGGGGTGGTACCCGCTGGTCGGTGGGGCCGCCCTGCGGCAGGCGGTCGCCGACCTGCTCCCCGAGGCGCATGTCACCCTGAAATGGCCGAACGACGTGCAGGTGTCGGGGCGCAAGATCTCCGGGATCCTGGCCGACCTCGTCACGGTCGACGGTGTGCCCGACTCGGTCGTGCTCGGCACTGGCATCAACCTGGCCATTCCCACCGACCGCCTGCCGACCCCGACGTCGACGTCGCTCGTCGTGGAGGGGGCGAACGGCAGCGCTCTGCATCTCGCCGACGCGGTGTTCGGCGCCTACCTCATCCACCTCCGGCGTCTCGTCGGGCTGCTCGCCGAAGGAGAGCCGGACGGCATCGAGGCGGTGCGGCAGGAGGTCACCGCGGCCTGCGACACTCTCGGGCGTCCCGTTCGGGTCGAACTGCCCGACGGGATCCTTCTCGAGGGCGTCGCCGAGGGGCTCGACGGGGCAGGCCGCCTCGTCGTCCTCTCGAATGATTCTCACGATCCTCTGACCATCGCCGCCGGAGACGTGACCCACCTGCGGTATGAATGACGCATGACCTCCCCTGACCAGCGCCTGGCCGAGCCGTTCGGCGAGCCCGCGCGTGAAGAGGTCATAGCGAGGCTCCGCCCGCACGCTCGCGTGCTGTTCTGGCCATCGCTCGCTCTCATCGTCGTGTCGGGGCTCGGCGGGTGGTTCAACGGTCGGCTGCCGGAGCGCTGGCAGAACGACGCCGTGCTGATCGCGGCGCTCGCGCTCATCCTGCTTCTGTTCGTCATCCCTCTACTCGCCTGGCTCGGTCGGCACTACACGATCACGACGAGGCGCATCATCATCCGGCGCGGGCTCTTCGTGCGCACCCGCCAAGAGTTGATGCACACCCGCGGCTACGACCTCACGGTTCGCAAGAACAGCGCGCAGAGCCTGTTCGGATCGGGGGATGTGTTGATCAACTCGGGGCTCGACCGGCCCGTCGTGCTCTGGGACGTCCCCACGGCCGACCTCGTGCAGTCGACCCTGCACGATCTAATGGAAGAAAACATCTCGGCGGTGGCGAGGCTGCGGTAGCAAGAGCAGTCGCACGCGCCCGACGGATCGACCCTGTGGAACGGCGACGAGCGTCACGGCTGACTTCCGTTAGGGTCGTGCACGTGAAGATCTCAGTCATCGGTTGCGGTTATCTCGGGGCAGTCCACGCGGCCTGCATGGCCGAGCTCGGTCACGACGTCGTCGGCATCGACGTCGACGAACACAAAGTCGCCGAGCTCCAAGCCGGTCGGGCCCCGTTCTTCGAGCCGGGCCTTCCTGAAGTCCTCGGCCGGGCACTCGCCTCCGGGCGCCTGCGGTTCACCACCGACATGTCGGCCGCGGCCGAGGCGACCGTCCACTTCGTCGCCGTCGGCACGCCTCAGACCAAGGGCAGCTACAACGCCGACCTCACCTACGTCAACGCCGCCGTCGACGGTCTGCTGCCGTTCCTTTCGGCGGGCGACCTGGTGGTCGGCAAATCGACGGTGCCGGTCGGAACGGCCGCTCGTCTCGCAGCGGTAGTCGAGGCTGCAGCCGTCAAGGCTGCGGGTGCTCCTGAGGGCGAAGGATTCCGCGCGACTCTCGCCTGGAACCCCGAGTTCTTGCGCGAAGGCTTCGCCGTGCAAGACACCGTCGCCCCCGACCGCTTCGTCTACGGCGTGCCCGCGGGCGAGGCGGGCGAGAAGGCCACCGCCGTGCTCGACGAGGTCTATGCCACGGCGCTCGCCACCGGCACCCCGCGCATCGTCACCGACTACGCGACGGCCGAGCTGGTCAAGGTGTCGGCGAACGCGTTCCTCGCGACCAAGATCTCGTTCATCAACGCCATGGCCGAGGTGGCCGAGGCCACCGGTGCCGACGTGACACAGCTCGCCGACGCGATCGGCCACGATGCCCGCATCGGCCGCAAGTTCTTGAACGCGGGGCTCGGCTTCGGTGGTGGCTGCCTGCCCAAAGACATCCGGGCCTTCCGCGCGCGCGGAGACGAGCTCGGTCTGCACGACACCCTGTCCTTCCTGGGCGAGGTCGATGCGATCAACCTGCGCCGTCGTGAGCGCGTCGTCACGCTGACCCGCGAGCTCGTCGGCGACCTCGCCGGCGCCAGAATCGGCGTGCTCGGGCTCGCGTTCAAGCCGAACTCCGACGATGTGCGCGACTCGCCGGCCCTCGACGTGGTGAAGAAACTCGTCGACGCCGGCGCCATCGTCACGGCGTACGACCCCGAGGCGAACGACACCGCCCTCCGCAGCCTCCCGACGCTGACGGTCGCCCCGACCGCCGCCGAGGCCATCGCCAGTGTCGACGCAGTGCTCGTGCTGACCGAGTGGACCGAGTTCCGCGAGCTCGATCCGAGCGTCGTCGCCGCCGCCGTGGCCAAGAAGAACGTGGTCGACGGCCGCAACTGCCTCCATCCCGTCGCCTGGCGCGCGGCCGGCTTCGAGGTTCGCGGTCTGGGGCGCCCCTGATGGCGCTCCGCGTCGGAGTGATCGGCGGAGGCCAGCTGGCGCGCATGATGGTGCCACCGGCCGTGCACCTGGGCCTCGAGATCTCGGTTCTCGCCGAGACCGAGGGGTCGAGCGCCCGCCTTGCGGCGACGCAGGTCGGCGACTACCACGACGTCGAGACCGTGCTGGCCTTCGCCCGCGGTGTCGATGCGATCACGTTCGATCACGAGCACGTGCCGCAGACCGTTCTTCGCGCTCTCGTCGATGCCGGCGTCGAGGTCCATCCGTCGCCCGAAGCCCTCTTCGTCGCCCAAGACAAACTCGTCATGCGCGAGCGGCTGAGCGCCCTCGGTCTTCCCGTGCCCGACTGGGCGCGACTCGAGACCGCTGCCGACCTCGATGCCTTCCTCGCTGATCACGGCGGCCGCGTGGTCGTCAAGACGGCTCGCGGCGGCTACGACGGCAAGGGCGTCCGCGTCGTGTCGTCGTCGCACGAGGTCGCCGACTGGTTCGACGGTCTCTCCGACCCCGCGACCGGCGGGGCACTCCTCGCCGAAGAGCTCGTCGATTTCCGCCGTGAGCTCGCGCAGTCGGTGGCGCGGCGCCCGAGCGGCGAGATCGTCGCCTGGCCCGTGGTCGAGTCGATCCAGCGCGACGGCGTCTGCGCCGAGGTGCTCGCGCCAGCACCGCGGTCGACCGGTCGCATCGCCGACATAGCCGAAGACATCGCCCGGAGAGTGGCGACCGAGCTCGGAGTGACAGGCGTTCTCGCTGTCGAATTGTTCGAGACGAACGACGACCGGATCCTGATCAACGAGCTCGCGATGCGCCCGCACAACACCGGCCACTGGTCGATCGACGGGTCGACGACGAGCCAGTTCGAGCAGCACCTCCGAGCGGTGCTCGACCTGCCGCTCGGTGACACCGGCACCCACGCCGACTGGAGCGTCATGGTCAATGTGCTCGGCGGGCCGTCCGACGGCACAATGGCCAACCGCTTGCCAGCGCTGATGGCCGATCAGCCGGGCGCGAAGGTGCACGACTACGGCAAAGAGCCCCGGCCGGGCCGCAAGGTGGGGCACGTCACGACCCTGGGCGACGACCTCGACGATGTGGTGTACCGGGCACGTGCTGCAGCGGAGTTCTTCGCGGGCTGAGGCGTGATTTCGGCTAAACCCTCACGATCGGCGTAAACGCCCCGCCTAGGGCGAGGGTGTGTGCCGGCCGTGCGGGTGTGTGCCGGCGGGGCGGGCCTGTGCCGATCGTGAGAGCCTGCGATCCTGGCTAGGCTCGTAGCGTGACCGACACCAGCTCTGCACCCACCGCCAACTCCGCCGCACCGCTCGTCGCCCTCGTCATGGGCTCCGACTCCGATTGGGCGACGATGAAGTCGGCGGCCGACATCCTGACCGAGTTCGGCATCGCGCACGAGGTCGAGGTCGTCTCCGCTCACCGCACGCCCGACAAGATGATCGCGTTCGGCAAAGCGGCGGCCGGTCGGGGCGTCCGCGTCATCATCGCCGGTGCCGGAGGGGCCGCGCACCTGCCCGGAATGCTCGCGTCGGTGACCACGCTGCCCGTGATCGGCGTGCCCGTCGCACTCGCCAAGCTCGACGGACTCGATTCGCTGCTGTCGATCGTGCAGATGCCCGCCGGTATTCCGGTTGCCACGGTGTCGATCGGTGGGGCAGCGAACGCCGGGCTGCTGGCCGCACGGATTCTCGGGTCGTCCGACCCGGCCGTCTCAGCACGCCTCGCCGACTACGCGAGCAGTCTCGCCGAGCTCGTCGAGGAGAAGAACGCGAAGCTCAAGCTCTCGCTGTAAGCGACAGCGACAGCGACAGCGACAGCGACAGCGACAGCGACCGCACTAGCGACAGCGGTACGCGACAATCCCGCACAGCTTCTACAGGTCGGCGTGCAGCTGCCAGACCTTCTCGGCCGAGTCGCGCCAGCTGAAGGCACGCGCGCGGTCGAGCCCGGCCACTCCGAGCCGGGTGGCCAGCTCGAGGTCGTTGACGACCTGGAACATCGCCTGGGCGAGTCGCTCCGGGTAGCCCGCGGCGTCGTCGCGGGGCACGGTGATGCCGGCCCCCGCCGCGACCTCGACGAGCGCGGGGGCGTCGGAGTGCACCACGGGGGTGCCGAAGCTGAAGGCCTCGATCACCGGCAGCCCGAAGCCCTCGGCGACCGACGGGAACACGAAGACGCTGGCGCGCTGCAAGAGCACCGACAGGGCTTCGTCGGAGACCCGGCCGAGGATCCGCACGCGCCCCTCGGGCAGACCGAGTCGGGCAACCACGTCGTCGATGTGCACGTCGCCCCAGCCCTCGGGGCCGACGATCAGCAGCGGCACATCGGGGGCGTCGGGGTGAGCCATCGCCTGGAGGAGCGGCTCGAGGCCCTTGCGGGGTTCGAGGGTGCCGACGCTGAGCACGTAGCGTTCGGGCAGGTCGAGCTCGTCGGCGATGCGGGCGGCGATCGCCTCGTCGGGGGCATCGAGTTCGGTCGAGACGGCGCCGCCGATCACTCGGATCCGGTCGCCGAAGGGGAAGATCTCGTTGAGCTCGGCGGCGACGGCGTGCGTCGGCACGACGACCGCGTCGGCGAACCGGTAGGCGCGCTTGGTCATCGCTCGATGCCAGCGGACGCCCTGGGCGGTGAGGGTCGACGGGTGGGTCCACGGCACGGTGTCGTGGATCGTTACGGCGGTCTGGGTCGCCGCGTCGAGCGAGCGGTCGTGCTTGTAGAGCGGGGTCATCAGGCTGGTGCCGTGCACCATGCCGCGGCCCGGAAGGCCGATCACGCCGGTCTGCCAGGCGACCGAGAGCTCGCGGCGGCCGAGCACCGAACGGTAGAGGCCGGCCAGCCCGGGAAGCTTGTCTTCGAGGCGGTCGTACGCCTCCTGCGGGTGAGCGGCGACGACGCCCTCGACGTCGCAGCCCCGCGGGGCGACCTGGATCAGCTGGCGCGTGAGCTCTTCGGTGTAGCGGCCGATGCCACCGGGAACCGGGGCGAGGATCTGATCGACCACGACGCGAAGTGTCAGCATGCTTCGATCACTCCTCCGCAGGTACGCGCAGTCGAAGCGCAGTCGGTCGGGAAGACAGTATCAGTGTCCGGGGTCACCGCCTGAGAGACCGCCCGGACGGCGAGGCAGCGGGCCGTCACCGGTTGAGAACGCCCCTCAGGAACCGCGACGCTCGCGGCGACTTGGCGCCGATCCACAGCGCGAGACGTCGTCCGCGCGAGGGCCGGAGCGGGTAGCCGAGGATCCCGGAGGCGAGCCCCGCATCGACGAGCCACGTCCAGCGCAGCCGGAGGTGCGCGGGGTCGATCTCGCGCTCCGCCACCTCGATCACGGCTCGAGCGGCCGCCTCGTTGTCGTCGATCACGATCCACCGGTCGGCGAATCGTTGCGCGATGCGCTCGACCGCTTCGATGCGGTGGTAGTCGACCCGCTGCGACCAGGTGCTGTTCCGGGCCGGGCCGTCATCGATCAGGATCCAGCGGGGCGCGAGTTCATTGAGCCGTACGAGGCGCGCCAGATCGTAGATCGGGCCGAGCGCCAGGGCGACGTCGTACAGCGAGTCGACGCGGCTCTGCGCGGTGATGAGGGCGGATGGCACGAGCTCCCGCGCCTGCGCCAGCACCTCTTTCGGCGTGATGAGCGTCACGACGACCCCGCGCCCGAGGCGGTGTACGAAGTCTTCGATGTCGCGGAGAACGGCGTCGGTGCTCTCTTGCACGAGGTCGATGGCCAACCGGATCACGTCGTCACCGCGGTCGAACGCGTCGGCGAAGGTGTCGACGGGGTCGCGTCCGCGCTGATAGAAGTAGCCGAGCGCGCCGACGTAGAAGGGGTAGCGCTCGATGAGCAGCTTCTCGTGCCCGAACCGCAGGCGCGGTCCGCGGTCGCCCGAAAAGCTCGTCGATCCCGTGTGGAACACGAGGGCACGATTGGCGAGAACCGAGGCGTAACCGCGCTGGTTCACGCGGAGGCAGAAGTCGTTCTCCTCGCCGTAGCCGGGCGCGAAGGCTTCGTCGAAGAGACCGTACCGGTCGATCAGATCGCGGCGGATGAGGAAGCAGAAGCCCATCGCGACCGGAGCGATCGTATAGCGGGGGAGCAGGTCGACGACCGCGGCGTGCACCCGAGCCGAGTGGTCGATCGTGCGGGGCTGGCGCGGCAGCCGTCGTCGGTCGGGGATCGATGCCAGCGTGGCGTTGTTGCTCCGGGCGGTGATCACACCGTTTGAGGGCGAGAGGGCGAGCACCTCGGCCATCTCGTCGAGGAATCCCGCCGTGACGATCGTGTCGCTGTTGAGCAGCAACACGTCGTTTCCGGTGGTGTCGTACTCGAGCACGACGCGGTTGCAGTTGCCGACGAAGCCGAGATTCACCTCGTTGCTGAGGTAGGTCACTTCGGGGTGGCTCTTGATGAGCCGGAGCACCAGCGCTTCGACCTCGTCGTGCCGCGGGCCGCGGTCGTTGCTCAGGATGATGCGGTCGAAATCGAGATCGACGTGATGGAGCACCGACTCGACGCACTGCTGGATCCCCTTGAGGTCGTCGTACAGCGGCACGACGACGGTGACCGGCCTGCGTGTTCCCCCCACGGCGCTCATCGCCCGGTGATCCTTCGAGCGACGACCCGCGGACTCCGAAGGACCCGCCCGATCAGGCCGCTCCGCGTGACCAGACGGTGCTTGACGAGGCCGGCGAAAGCACGGGCCGACGTGCCGCCGATCGACGAGTAGGCGGCGGGGAGCTCGAACCAGTAGCGGGCGATAGCGGGGAGCCGGTAGGCGGGTGCCCCGACGAGCGATTCAAGGCGGTCGATGGCGGCGTCGAGGCCGGTGTCGCCGGATCCTACGTGCTCGATGCTCTGACGCGCCGCCTCACCGTGCGCTCGGATCGACTCCGGCGTCGTGGCGTAGCTCTCGAGGGCGTCGGCGAGACCCGTGGTCGACTCGAGGTCGAACAGCTGGCCGTTGACGCCCGGCTGGATCAGTTCGGCGCTGCCGCCGGTGTTCGAGGCGACGACGGGCTTGCCGAGGGTCAGGTATTCGAGGGTGGTGCGGCCGAACGCCTCGATAGTGGAGGCGGTGAGGCACACGTCCGCCCGGGCCACGAAGGCGAACGGGTTGTCCTGTTCGCCGGCGAAGACGATGCGGTCATCGACACCGAGCGCACGGGCGCGGTCGCGGAGCTCGAGGTCGTAGCCGGGGTGCTTCCACGACCCGACCAAGCAGAGCGACGCCGACACGCCGCGTCGCGCCAGCTCACCGAGAGCGTCGATGGCCCGGAACTGACCCTTGCTCTCTTCGACGCGACCGACGAGAACGAGGCGGAGACCCGGATCCTTCTGGGGGAACGGCTCCACCGCCGGCGTCTCGCCCGCGAGAGCGGCGAGCTTCTCGGCGTCGACGCTCGGATAGACGACGGAGAGAAGCGCAGGATCCATGTGGCCGGCCAGGTGCGCCTCGACGGCTCGCGAGTTCGTGAACACCGCCTCCGACAGCAGCCCGATGTCGCTGAGAGTGGCGTCGCGCCCCTCCTGAAACTGCAGACCGTGGTCGAGATCGCCGTACTCGCGCACGAACCAGGCGTGGGGGATGCCGAGGGTCTTCGCCGCGAAGGCGGCCCAGGGCGCGACGATCGTGTTCGTGACGACGAGGTCGGGCTTGGCCTTCTCCATCTCGCGGATCATCGCGGTGACGGCTGCGTAGTCGGCGGTCGCGAACGATGCGACCTCGGCAGCGGGCGCCGGCTGATCGCTCGGCAGAGCCCAGCCGCGGAACCGGTAGGCGGTGAAGGGGAGGTTCTTGGCTCGCAGAGCCTTGATGAACTGGCCCTCGGGCGCCTTCGTCAGAAAGTGCGGTTCGAGATCGGGGCGACGTGACTGCCAGTGCTCGACGAGGTGGAGGAGCGAGCGTTCGGCCCCGCCCAGGTTCACAGGCGCAGTGCTGTGATTGCTGAAGAAGACTCGCACTGCGTCAGGCTACTCGGTGTCTGTGCTTTATCATGAATCGGTAAGGACACAATGGCCCCCAGGTGAACTCGAAACCGCCAGGGGGTGAGATCCAAGGCTCGGCCGGATGTCGCGACGTCAAAGTCGCTACGGGGGGCAGTCTTGACAAGCTTCGACCTCAACGGGGTCGGCATCCGGAGCCACTAAGACCTATGACCTATTTGAACGACCTCATCTCGTCGCGCGAACTTCTCGTCAACCTGACGGCGCGTGAGGTAAAGGGTAAATATCGGCGCACTGTCTTCGGGCAGCTGTGGTCGTTGATCAACCCCCTGGCGACGATGGTGATCTACACGATCGTCTACTCCTTCATCTTCAAAGCCCGAATCGAAGTCGGTAACCCGAGCGGCCTCAACGTCTACCCGTTGTGGCTCATGTGCGGTCTCCTGCCCTGGATGTTCTTCCGCCACGTTCTCAACGCGGGGATGACGTCGATCGTCTCGAACGGCTCGCTGATCAAGAAGGTCTACTTCCCCCGGATGAACCTGCCGCTCGCCGCGGTCGGCTCGTTCGGCTTCACGTTCCTCATCGAGATGGGCGTGCTCCTCATCGCGCTCGCGGCGTTCGGTTCGTTCATCTGGCCCTGGTTGCCGCTCGTGGCCGTCTCGATCGTGCTTCTCGCGATGTTCGCCACCGGTCTCGGCCTCATGCTGGCTATCGTCAACGTTCACTTCCGCGACATGCAGCACCTCGTCAGCATCGCGCTGCAGATGTGGATGTATCTGACGCCCATCATCTATCCGCTGACCCTGGTCGAAGAGGCCGCCCAGAAGGTCAACAAGCCGTGGATTCTCGACCTCTACAAGGTCAACCCCATGGAGCGGTTCACCACGGTGTTCCGCAACTTCCTGTACGACAACACCTGGCCTGACTGGACAGACATGCTCTATATCGTTGTGGCCGCGTTCGCGTCGCTCGCTCTTGGTTACTTCATCTTCTCGCGCAACGAGAAGCGTCTGGCGGAACTGCTGTGAGCGACGCTGCTGTCACCGTCGAGCATGTGTCGAAGAAGTTCCGGATGTACCAGGAGCGCAACGACTCGCTGAAGAGCGCGGTGATGAACCGGAAGAAGTCGGTGCACGAAGACTTCTGGGCGCTCAAAGACGTCTCGTTCGAGGTGCCCCACGGTCAGACCTTCGGCCTCATCGGCAAGAACGGGTCGGGCAAGTCGACCCTCCTCAAGTGCCTCGCCAAGATCCTCTGGCCCGAGTCGGGCGAGATCACCGCCCGCGGCAAGCAGGCGTCGCTGCTCGAAGTCGGCTCGGGATTCCACCCCGAGCTCACGGGCCGCGAGAACGTCTTCTTGAACGGCTCAATCCTCGGCATGTCGCGCAAAGAGGTCACGCGCAAGTTCGACGACATCGTCTCGTTCTCGGGCGTCGGGCACTTCATCGACCAGCCCGTCAAGAACTATTCGTCGGGCATGTATGTGCGCCTGGGCTTCTCCGTCGCCATCGCCGTGACACCCGACATCCTCGTCGTCGACGAGGTCCTGTCGGTCGGAGACGCGACGTTCCAGAAGCGCTGCCGAGACAAGTTCGCCGAGATGAAGGCCGATGGCCGCACGGTCATCCTCGTGTCGCACTCGATGGGCACCGTTCGCGACATGTGCGATCAGGTGGCGTGGCTCGACCGCGGAGAACTCCAGGTCGTAGGGCCCGCCAAGCGCGTCATCGACGCCTACACCTCGACCGTTTGACCCGGGGAGGGCTTCGTGCTCGCTCCCGGACGCTAAGGAGATTCGTGTGACCGAGTCGAAGAATTCCGGAGAGCCGACGCTCGCCCTGGTCGTTGCTTTCGGGGGACCGGACGAAGACGTCTCTGCGTTCCTGGCCTCTCTCGTCGACTCGGATGTGGCGGCCGGCGAGACCGAGCTCGTCTTCGTCGGAACCACGTCGGCCGACTCCACCTGGCCGATCGTCGAGGAGTGGGCTCGCACGCGACGCACACCGGTCGGGCTCTATCGCGTCGACTCCGAGTCGGCCAGCGAGGCTCGCAACCTCGGCCTGGAGCGAACGACGGCAACGTGGGTCTCGTTCCCGTCTCCCCGCGACGTGCTGGGCGAGGGCTACCTGGCTGCCGTCCACAAATTCGTCACCGTTCACGACGACCCATCGCTCGGCTTGGTCACGGCGCACGTGCTGGAGAACGTCGACGGCACGGTCGTCGACAGCCACCCGTCCCGCGCTCGCTACGAGCGAGGCTCGCGAGTAGCCGACCTGCGGTGGGAGCCGGTGGTGAACATGTCGGTCACGGCCGCGTTCTTCCGCCGAGCCGCGCTGGTCAGTGGCGGCAACGCGTTCGACACGCGCGTGGGCGACTCGTTCGTCGAAGCCGAGTTCGCCGCCCGGTTCCTGGCAACCCACGGCTTCCGTCGAGTCGGGCTCATGGCCTCGGCCAAGTACATCGCCCGGCAGTTCACCGACGCGTCACCGCTGATCCAGAATCGCTATGCCGAGCCCAGGGCGTACACGGACACGCTGCGGTACGGGCATCTGGCACTCCTCACCGATTTCGACGACGTGACCGAGCGGTGGCTCGAAAACGTCGTGCTTCACGATCTCGCGGGCTACTTTCGGCGAGAGCGCTTCATCCGGTCGCCCACGGCGCAGGCGTCGCCCGCCGATTTCGACGAGTTCCATGCACTCGCCGGGGAGATCCTGCATCGCCTCGGCGACGACGCCATCCGCTCCTACTCGCTGGAGCGCCTCGACGTCAGCGTTCGCCAGGCTCTCCGTAGCGGGTATGCCGACGAACCGCTGAAGCCAGACGTGGCTGTCCTGGGCCGTGTCGACGAGATCCTCCAGCTGGTCGAGCTCTCGTGGTGGTTCACGGGTGAGATGCCGGCCGAGGCGTTCCTCGTGGATGGCGAGCAGGCACAACCGGTCTTCGAGACGATTCAAGACTTCGAGTTCTTCGGCCGCACGCTCGTCCGATCTCGACGCGTCTGGCTTCCGCGAGGCCAAGCCACTCGCGTGTTCCTCGATGGCAGGCCCGTCCCCGTCGGACGCAGTCGAAACCTCGTGCCGGGTGAGATCCTCACCAGCGCCAGCATCGAGCCCCAGATCCTCGCTCAGCGGCGTCGCCTGGTCGACCCTCTCGCCATCTCGGAACGCGCGGCGCCCCACCTTAAGCGGGTCGTCAAAGAGCGAGTCAGCGGCGCACGGGACTGGGTCACCTCGCGTCAGCCGAAGGCCGCGGCCGTCTCGCTCGCGATCCGCTCCCGACGTTCTCGAGAGCGATTCGCGCACGCCTGGGTTTTCATGGACCGAGACACGGATGCGAACGACAACGGCGAACACATGTACCGCCACGTGTGGAAGAACCACCCCGAGGTCAACTCGTGGTTCGTCCTCAGGCGTGACTCCAAAGACTGGGCACGGCTCGAGGCCGAGGGATTCCGGCTGGTGGACTACGGATCGTTCGAGTGGCGTCTGCTCATCCTGCAGGCCGACCATCTCGCGTCCTCGCACATCGCCGACTACGTCGTAAAGCCGTTACCGCAGTCGGTCTTCGGTGCCCCCCGCTTCTACTTCACCTTTCTCCAGCACGGCGTCATCAACTACGACCTCTCTCGCTGGCTGAACTCCAAGAGGCCCGACCTGTTCGTGGTGTCGACCCCGCAGGAGAAGGCGGCCATCGGGGGCCATGGCCCGTACTTCTTCACCCAGAAAGAGGTGGTCCTCACCGGACTGCCTCGCTTCGACTCGCTTCTGCGGAAGCGCGCCTCGCTGTCGGACGACGAGAGGGATCTCATCGTCATCATGCCGACGTGGCGGCAGTATCTCGTCGGCCCGCCCATCCCCGGTTCAGGCCGCTGGGCGCGCAACCCCGACTTTGCCGCGAGCACCTTCGCGAAGAAGTACACCGAGCTGCTGACGTCGAAAAGGATCCGCGACCTCGCCGCTCGCACCGGCAAGAAGATCGCTTTCATGCCGCATCCGCTCCTCGGCGAATATCTCGACGAGTTCGTGCTTCCGAGCGACGTCGTCGTGCTCGACTTCGCCGTCGACGGAGTTCAGGATGTTCTCGCGCGGGCGGCGGCGTTCGTCACCGACTACTCATCCCTCGGCTTCGAGGCGGGTCTTCTCGACATCCCCCTGGTCTACTTCCACTTCGACTTCTCGCAGTTCTTCAGCGGGTCGCACAGTGGGCGCCAGGGCTACTTCAACTACGAGCGAGACGGCTTCGGCGCCGTCGTCGAGACGGTCGATGGCATGTATTCGGCGCTCTCTGGCATCGCCGACCGGCAGTACCGATCGGAAGACACCTACGTCGCGCGCACTGCTGCGACCTTCCCCGTGCGCGACGGGCAGTCCGCGGAGCGCGTCCTCGGAGCGATGAAGGCTCTCGAGGGAAGCCCGCGCATCGTCGAGCCCACTGTGTGAGAAGACGATCTGGCCGGCGCCGGTCGAGCGACGTGACTCCGTCGCATCGACCGGCAGCCGGCGGATGATTCGAGCCTGACTACTGGGCCAGGGTCGCCGAGGGCTTGTGCTCGGGCTCGGCGGCGCCTGTCTTGTCTTCGAGCACGATCCGGTCGAGATCGGCCATGAAGTCGGTGAAGAACGGCCGTCCGAAGTGCCACGGAGTTCGGCCGTAGGGGTGCTCCGCGTCGCCGTAGTACGACTTATCTCTGTTGTCGATCGTCAGAGGCGCGAATTTCTCCTGGATGTAGCTGTAAAGCTCGTCGTACTTGCCGTTCTCCTGGAGTAGGCGGCGGTACACGTTGTCACGAGACGTGTCACCGTGCGACTTGATGAAGTTGAGGTCGACGCCGCCCTCGCGGTAGTACGAGGTGTAGTGGAACGCATGCATGACAATACGCGTGTGCGGAAGATGCTCCTTCGTCCAGGCGAAGAAGGCGTCGAGTGCATCCTTCATGATCTGCATGTACGCCTCGGTGTCACCCATCATGTGCAGGGTCGTGAAACCCTTACCGGCCGTGTAGTAATCCGTCTTGCGGAAGCCGTTCGAATTGTTGGTGATGTACGAGTCGAGAAGCTGCGCGATTCCGTAGCGAACGTCGGCGTAGAGATCGAAGACGAGGTAGTCGGGCTTCAGAGCCTCGATTTCAGCCCGGTCCGTCTTTTCGAGGTCACGAGTCATCGTGCTCGTGTTGTTCTCGTTCATTCTCGCGCTCGGCACAATAGCCCGTGCCATTGCGGGGACGACGGGAGCGGACATGAAGCTGACGAGACTGGTCTGCCACGAGAGGGCTCCCACCTCGTAGGAGTCCTTGTATTCCGGGTTGTTGCGGGTGATGAAAGCTTCGCGCGTTACGCACGAGCCGATTATTGCGAGTGTGGTCTTGGTCACTTCGGGCCTTTCGTCTTTACAGCTCTGTTCAATCCTGCTCGGAAGAGTCGTCTTCCGGATCCTCTGTCATGTGCCAGTAGCTCGACTTTTCGACGGTCGAGGCGTCCGGCTTGTAGAACGGTTTCGAGAGCGAAAGGTGAGCTCGCTCCCACGCCACGTTGCGGCGGATCACTTTTGCCGGCGTTCCCACGGCAACACAGTTGTTGGGGAGCGCGCGAGTCACTAGCGAGCCGTATCCGATGACGGTGCCGTCACCGATGGAGGCACCTCCGAGCACCGCGGCTCCCATCCCCAGCCAGACGTGGTTACCGATGGAGATCGATCGAGACACGTTGACACGATCACCGGTCTCGACGTCGAAGATCGCGTGGCCGTCGTCGGCTCGAATTTGATTCTGGCTGGCGAGCATGACGTCGTTGCCGATCGTCACGCTCGTGCCCTCGGTCGCACTGATCACGCAGGTGTTGGTCGATGAGACGTTGTCGCCGATGGTGACCGTCGAATCCTGGCCGATACGGATCGTTGCATTGAGAGGAGGCGCACCCTGGCCCGCTCCGATGGTGAGCGACCCGTTGTCGCAGTCCATATCGACGACGAAGCGGCCCAGTCGGGCCGTCGAGTCGATCGCGATTCGGTTGTTCTCTCCGCGAATCGTGATTTTGACTTCGCGCGCGTGCTCGCCGGTGTACTCGATCCGATTGCCGCGGTCGTCTTCGAACGCTTTGAGTTCCCGAATGATCACGGTTCGAGCCTACCTATCTCTCCGCACATTGCGGCATCGCCACCGACGGTGTCACCGAGGGTCGCGCTGATCGAGCTCGAGCATCCGGTCGACGACACGACCCGCGTTATTGCCGTCTCGGAAGACCAGCTGGGTGGTCATCCGAGTCTCGTACAGGGGCGAAGGGTCACCCGATCCGCTGTCGACCGAGGTCGCGGCATCCACGACCTGGTCGACCGTCGTCGCCACCGGCCCGAAGCCGTCGTCGAGATACGAGAAGTACCCGCGACGGGCATGGCTGCCGTCGAAGAAGGCGTCAGCGTCGAAGTGGAAGTAGATCATCGGAATGGAGAGGAGGGCTGCGTCGAAAGCGAGAGACGAGTAGTCGGTCACGAAGACGGCTGTCCGAGCCAGGACGTCTTGGATGTCGCTCGTCGCATAGTCGAGGACTGTCACGTCAGGGCCGAGGCCGAACGACTCGAGATACGGCCGGATGTTGGGATGAGGCATGAACGCGAGCTCGAGCCCCCGGCTTCGGAGCTCGCTCTTGAGGCGGGGGTCGCCGAGGAGCTCGGCATAGTGGGTGGCGTAGCTGCTCGATGAGAAGTCCTCCAATCGAGAGCGCTCGTTCGAGCCCGCGCGCTGCTCACCGAGGAGGTCTTTACGCCATGTCGGGGCGACGAGAAAGAGACGTCGGTCGTTCGGCGGGACGGCACTTCGCTTGGCCAGAAGAGTGTCGTGTCGAGGCAACCCCGTCAGACGCACCTCGCGCGAGGAGAACCGGTACGGGCCGTGGCCGGCGATCGCGGCATGCTCGGCGGGAGTGGTCACCACGAAGAGATCGGGTTTCTTCGTGTTCAGCCAGCGCGACATGTCGTAGTTGATCACGCCGTGCTGGAGGAACGTGAAGCGGTAGTGCGGACGCCCGTACCGTCGTTCGTCGAGGGGATCGACGACATAGCTGTCGATGTGGGACGACGCGAGGTGATCAGCCCGCAGCAGCAGGATCCGCCAGTCGTCGGACTGGTACTCCACGAGGCGGAAGCCCTCGGCGGCCAGTCGAGACCAATCCCGTGAATCGCGCCTCAAGACGAACCAGGCGTTGATCTCGGGGTGCTCTTGGCGAACGTACCGGTACAGATGCTCCGCATTGTCACCCGCGTCGGTATCCCTGTCCATGAAGACCCACGCGTGGTCGTACAGGGCTCGTCGTTTGGACGAGCGAGCCTCGAGGGCCAACCGGCGGTCCTGGATCGACGCTCGAGAGAGCGTCTGTCGAACCGATCGCGCGACCCCACGCACCGTCGACGACAGGTGCCTCGAGATCGTGGTCTCCAGGTCGACAAATGGTTCCACACCGACGGGTCGCTGCCGGAGGATGGCGGGTCGGAGCCGGGCTTCGGTGAGGACGGATTCGGGGGCGAGATCGTCGTCGGCCTGGAAGTCGAGAAAGCGTCCGGCGACGGCGAGCCGGAGCCCGCCGCCCCGGGCGACCCAGAGCACCCGCTTGCGTAGCAGCACGCGGCCGTAGAACGTGAAGTCCTGCACCGTCTCGTGCTCGGCGACTATCTCTGCTCCGTCGGCCGAGATCCGCTCGTGCGGGAGCTCTCCGACGAACCAGTAGCTGAGACAGATCAGTTGCTTCGTCTCGTCGACGGGGCCGAAGACGACGTGGTGGGGGTGCTCGAGCCAGTCCGTGTAGCCGGCCAGGAGCGCCCGCCGATAGAGGTCGTCGACGCCCATGACGGCGAAGGAGGCAATGGACTCCGCGCTGAGGCGCTGCACGATCTCCCGCATCAGCCCGTGGAATTCGTCGAACACCTCCGGGGGAGCGGCGGCGCTCCGGGAAGCGGTGTCTTGCTCGTTACGGAGATACCAGAAGAGGTCGTAGAGAACCATGTTCTCCAGCCACCGGGGAATCGGACCCTGCTCCGCCGCCTCGGTCAGGAGTTCCAGGTGACCGTGCCGCAGGACGCTCGTGTACTTCTCCGGCTTGTCGAAGTGCGTCTGCATGAGCGAAGTGCCGTCGTTGCGGGTGCGGTAGTGGTATTTCGCCGATGCCGCGAGGCCCACCTTGGGCGACGTCGACGCCAGGAGGTACCTCGCGACGAAGTGCGCGTCCTCGAAGACCGGTTTGATGCGGAGATCGAATGCGATCCCGTTCTCGTCGAGAACGTGTCGGAGAAAGAAGGCGGAGTTGACGCTCATCTGGACGAGGGGTTCGCGCCGGATGTCGACCACTCGCGAGCCACGGCTGAATTTCAAGCGGAGGCTGTGGCTGTCGGTGAGCCGGCCGGAATCGTCCATTCGCAGCTGGTGGGCGATGACCAGAGCGAGGTCACCGTCATCGTGCGCGGCGAGCATCTTCGCTATCTCGGCGAGATAGCTGTCGCCCAATTCGTCGTCCGCGTCGACGAAGGTGACCCAGCGACCGGTCGCGACCGCGAGGCCCGCATTACGGGCGGCCGACACCCATGCGTTCTCCTGCTCGACCACGATGCGAGATCCGCCTGGCCTCTCGGCCCACCGCGTCACGATCGCCAGGCTGTCGTCGGTCGAGCCGTCGTCGACGAAGACGACCTGCACGGAGGCGATGTCCACGGTCTGCCGTGAGAGCGACGAGAGCAGACGAGGAAGGTATCTCGCGACGTTGTAGACCGGCACGATGATGGTCATGCCCGAGGGAGGTGCGGTGTCTGATCCGAATCGGCGGGTGTGGGGCTGCGTCACTGGGCGTCTCGATCGATTTGCTGGAGAAGGTCGGTGAGGCACGTCTCGTGGAGGGCGAGGTCGAACTCCCAGGGTGAGTGGAAGGCTTCCTCCGAGAACCTCGTGCCGTGGGCGATGTCCGCTTTCGACCAGAAGTAGTCGACCCGATCGGCCAGAGCAGTCGCGTAGAGGAATTCGTTGCGCGCGGTGTAGGAGTCCTGCGAGAGCACGAGAACGTTCGTGAGATGCTCCGCGTAGAGCAGGCTGAACATGCCCGACCCGGCGAACCCGGCGACCACGTCGGCGTTTCCGAAGAGGCTTGCCTGCTCGCTGACGGAGAGGGTCTCCGGGTTCACGACCACGAAGCCGTTGCGTTCGAAGAGGGCTTCGACCTCGGCCGCGTTCCGACAGGATCTGTTGGTGCTCGAGAGGGTCCGTGAGACAAAGATTCTCTGCGGGGCGTTCTCATCCGTGACCACGAGCTCCCGTCTCAGGCGGTTCCAGGTCTCGCGAATCGCCGGGTGGAAGTGGTGGGTGGCGAAGTTCTGCCAGAGGAGCGAGCCGGAGACGAACGAGTCGACGACCACATCGGAGTCGACCCACTCGATGTCTGCCTCGTCGATGCCGAATGCGGTGAACAGGGTGCGTTCGACGACCGGGTCGTGGTCGGCGGCGGGTACTCGGCAGATCGCCCGGAGACGAGGATCCCTCTTCCGGGCTTCGTCCCATCCCCAGAGCTTGGCAACGGACTCCGTCATGATGTGCCCGAAGTGCCCCGGTACGGAAGGGCTCAGACCGTAGAAAGCACCCGGGAGAGACACGGCGTCGGGAGCCGGTGACTGCCGAGTCGCGAACTCTTTGGTGACGTTGACGAGCGCGCCGTTGACGTCACTGCCCGACCAGGGAAACCGGAACGACGAGGGGAGGACTGTGTTGTCGATGGTCGCCAGCATGGTGTCGCCGAGGCTGACCTCGGTGTCGTACCGGCGGAGGGTCCGATTCGAGTACGCGAACGTCGTGTCGGGCATCGTCTGCCCGGTGCCGTGCTGGACGACGATCGTTGACGACGTGTGCTCGCCGTGGGGGAGCTTCGTGATGATCGTGGGGGCTTTAGAGCCGAGGCGGAGGGGGAGAAGTGCGTTCGCTCGAGCCTCGCGGACTTTGAAGAGATGCTCGCCTTTTTTGATCAGGACGACGTAGCCCGATCGAATCGTCCTGCTCCCGAGCGCGTCGCCGAGCAGACGCAATTCGCGAACGGGGCGATGCCGTCCGACGAGAGCATCGAGGGACGCCACCCAGTCGGGCTCGCCGACCTCGACGGGGGAGATGTACGAGCCCCCTTCGATCACGTGCAGGAAAGCCCATTCCCAGAGCAGGATTCGCTCGAGTGACGTCGCGACTCGCAGATCGAGAATGCACTGCACGGCACCGATTTCGGCGAGGCGCTGCGACAGCTCTTCAGCCACGGAGGCGGGCTCGTCGAGGGGCTTGGCGCCGTCCTCGACCTGCAAGAGCGAAAGGCGATCTCCGAGCAGCGACTTGAGCGCGGACAGCAACTCCGGTGCGGTGTCTGCAGTTGCGACCGCGACGACGGCGCCCTCTCCCGACAGTTCCGGAAAGTCGACGAGCTCCCTTGATGAGCCCCCTGAGGCGATATCAGGAGATCGCCGACGATCGAAGATCATGTGGACATCATATGGCCGCAACGATGCCGACCATTTGTATCTCTCACTAGTGCACCATGTTTCATATAAGCAATGTGAGGAGCGCCGCAGCCTTTCCTTTGCTATCTACGTGGAACGCGAAGCACAGCGGTGATGAGATTGTGATCCGACGGAACCAGCGACAGCGATTTACCGGCCGCGGTCTTCGGGTTCCAGACGTTCGTGAAGGACTGACTGCCCCGCATTCCCTGCGTGAGGATGTAATCGATTCGTTGGCCGTCGCCGTTACGGTCTGAGATCTGCTTCGAAGGTGACTGCGAGTTGTTGTACGTCGACTTGTAGGTGCCGTAACGATGGAGCGACGCTGACGAGTCGTAGAAGCCGCCGCGGATCAGGGTGGGCTGAGCGCCGTCGATACGGCCCTCCGGGTACCTGTTGTCGTTGAAGTCGCCACCGAGGATCACGGGGAGATGGGTCGTGTTCTTGGCATTGAGCGCCTTGAGCAACTGTGCGGAGTTCTTGCCGAGAAGCGTCTTGCGTTCGTTCTTGCTCGACGTCGTGGGAATGCTGAAGTGGGCCGCGACGACGAAGAACTGCGTTTTCGGATCGGATTTCGATTGCAGCTTCGCCCACGGGGTGTTCGTGGAGTGCGTGTCAGCCTTGCTGTAGTCGCGGATACCCGAGAGCCAGCCCTTCGACACGAGTGTGAATTTCGAGGGGTTGTAGTAGAGCCGGTTGCCCTGGTTCGAAGTACTCGGGGCCGGGTCGCTGTCGGTGAGCTTCAGGGCGGAGAGGCGCGAATCGAGATCGAGGTAGACCTGGCGCTGCGGGTTCGAGGGGTTGCCGTCGGAGTCTCCACTGGCCTCGACCGCTGCCAACACGTCGGGAGCCTGCGCACTGATGTTCTGCGCGATGACTCGCCCACGAGTCGGCCACTTCGCCGTGCCCGATTTCTCGCAGCCCGAGCACTCCACGTTGTAACTGGCGAATTTCACGCCGAGCCCGGAGGAGTCCGGCTTGGTCGGAGCGGGCCAGGCCACGACCTGAGCCGAGTCGCGCAGGTGGGCCGACGGCTTGATGGTGCTGCGTGCCTGGACCTGGGCGTAGATCGGATTGCCATAGGGCGTCGAGGTGAGCTGACTCGCCTTGCCGGTGATCTTCCGGGCCTTGGTGACGGGATTGAACGCCGAGAACCAGGCTGTGGTGCTCGGTACCCAGTAGTCGGGCCTCCGGCTCCTGTCCGGCCCGGCCGACGACGTGACGCGATAGTCGGTGGCGTAGGGCGCGGCTCCCCACTTGATGGTGATGCCGCCCGTCGCGGCCTTGGCCGAGACGGAGGAGAACAGGCCGGTGTAGCCGGGCTTGAGGGTCAGAGTGACCCGAGCCGAGTAGGCCCCCGATTTGCCCGCCTTGATCGCTCGAACGACCGCGTAGTAGGTCTTGCCGGGGCTGAGCGGCCCCACCGAGACCTTGGCGGCGGTCGACTTTTTCGACTTTGCCGACGAGAAGGAGGTCGATGTCGACCACTTCGTCGAGTAGGTCGCCCCGGGGACGGCCTTCCAGTACAGCGCGACCGTCCGATTCGCCCAGGACTGGCTGTTCACGTGGGCGCCCGTGACACGAGCCGGCGCTGAAGCCGCCTGCGCGGGTGCGACGGCCGAGACGACGAGTGCCGCGGCAAGGGCTACCGCGACTGAGCCGCGACGAAGAGCGAGAGACATCTATGAACCCGATTTCAGTAGATGAGAAGAATGATCGCGGTCAGCTTAGGCACCCGCGCGGGGGTACACCAGAACCTCGAAAGGGGTACACCGAAGCCGAACGGGGTGCTATGCAGCACAATCGAGAGTGAACCGTGATTCTGAACCCCAGGAGATCCTCATTCCCCCCGCACCTCTGCTCTCCGTCGTCATCCCCGCCCGCGATGTCGCGCCGTGGATCGACGAATTGCTCGACAGCGTGCTCGGAGCAGGAGTCGACTCGCTCGAGGTGATTGTGGTCGACGACCGGTCGACCGACGAGACGGGCGACCGGATCGCGGCCGCCGCCGAGCGCGACGGGCGCGTTCGACACCACCGTGCTTCCGGTATCGGGGCCGCGGCGGCTCGCAACGAGGGCGCGCTCCTCGCGTCGGGTCGGTACCTGGTCTTCGCCGACGCCGACGACCTCATTCCGCAGGGCGCCTACTCGGCCCTGGTCGACAGCCTGGAGAGCAGCGGCTCCGACTTCGCGATCGGCGACCACCTCAAGTTCTCACCCGGCTCGACCTGGAGCCCCACTGCTCGATGGCATCCGTTCGACACCGACCTGCAGGGCGTCACCCCGTCGACAGTGCCCGCTCTCGTGAGCGGCCGCGCCGCCTGGAACCGGGTCTTCCGCCGCTCGTTCTGGGAGGGCAACGCGCTCGCGTTCCCCGAGATACCGCGGAACGACGACATGGTGCCGATGACGAGGTCGTTCGTTCTGGCCACATCGATGGATGTCGTCGCGTCGTGCGTCTACCTGTACCGTGACCGGCCCGGAACGACGTCGATGACGGCCGGAACCCCCGCCGACGTCGCCGCGCGTCTCTACTTCGAACAGGAAGCGATCTGCGCCGAGATCGTCGCCGACTTCTCTGACCCGTCCGTGACCGCCTCGTATTCGCGCCTCGTCTTCGACGCCGACGGCTGGGTCCACCTCTCGACCTACCTCCGTCAGCTCGAGGAGGGGGCGGGTCTGAGCCCCGAGGTCGCCGAGGCGTTGACCGCGATGCTCGCTGTGGTTCCGCGCGACGCGTTCGAGAGCGCGACGGCCGATCGGCGTGCCCTTTTCGCCCTGGTCGAGGCGGGGGAGATCGGGCGTGCGCGATCCTTCGCCCGCTCTTCGGCCCGTGCGCGTGACGAGCGTTTTCACGATTCCGCGGCTCTAGAGGAGTGGAGCCGCACGCTCGTGGCGCTGGAGCACGAGCCGGCCGCGTCAATCGACCTGGAACGCCTCGCAGTTGACGGGCCCCTCACCGCTCTCGCGAATGACGCGGCGCTGGCGGCCGTGGAAGACCTCGTGCCAGTTGTCAGCGTGCTGGCAGGCACGACAGCGATTTCAACGCTCGATCCGGGCGGCGTCGAGTCGGAGATCCTCCGCTGGATGCTCGAGGCCGTCCGGGCCGGCGACGCCGATGCCGTGCGGCGGGTGTCGCTCGTGCGTCGAGCGGCGCCTCTCGTCGTGGAGCGTGTTGAGGTGCAGCCGGACCGGCTGCTGCTCGCAGGGCCCGCCCCGTGGCCCGAAGCGCTCCTGGGCGCCGTGCTCGTGCTGCGGCCCGACGCCGGTGACGATATCCCTCTCACCCTCGCGCTGGAGGAGGGCCGCTGGTCGGCCGAGGTCCGTGCCCAGGAGCTGCCGACGCCCGGGCGCTATCGGGTGCTCGTGCGGTTCACCGCCGGCGATTCGGGGAGCGCGCAGGAGCACGCGGTGGTCACGGCTCGCATGCCGTTGCCGCCGGTTCCCGAGGGGTCGGCCCTGCAGCCGCTGAGCGACCGCAAGAACGGCTGGGTGTTTCTGCTGGACTACCGAGACGCATCGCGCGGCGGGGTGCTGTCGGGTCTCCGAGCGAAGGCACGGGCTCGGCTCCGCCGCTGAGCAGCGCATGAGCAGCGCGGCCGTCGCTCAGGCGGAGTCGGTCGCGCGCAGCCGGTCGAGCAGATCCGCGTAGCGGGTCGAGATCGTGAAGGGCGAGAGCCGGTGGGAGAAGTCGCGGGTCGCCGCACTGTCGACGGCGTACGTCGCCTCGTCGTCGAGCAGACCCGCGATCGAGGTGACCGGGTCTTCGGTATCGAACCATCGGATCCACGTCTCGCCGCCGAAGGCCGCCCGAAGGTGGGGCTCGTCGGGCAGCACGACGGGCAGATCGAACGTCGCGGCCAGGTGCAGAGTGCCCGAGTTCAGGATCCGACGGTACGGCAGCACCAGCACGTCGGCTGCTCGAAGCCACTTCTCGACGTCGGCATCGGCCACGTGCCCCGGGTGCCAGACGACTCGCACACCGGCGGGCAGAATCGCCTCCAGCGTGAGCCGATCGGCGTCCGTCACGCTGCCGGCGAGCAGCAGCACCGGCCGGACGGCCGTCGCCTTGAGGCGCCCGAGAGCCGCGAACAGGGTGTCGAGGCCCTTGTAGGGCCGCATCTGCCCGAAGAACAGCACTCCTCGCTCGTCGGCATCCAGCCCGATGCTCGCCCGGGCGTCGTGCCGAGACAGCTGTGACGGGTACACGCCCTGGTAGCTCGGATGCGGAATCACCACCACCTTGGCGGGATCGAGCGTGTACAAGGGGGCGGCGGCCTCGACGGCGTCGGCCGTCATGACGTGGACGACGTCGGCGCGGTCGGCCAAGTACCGGCACAGCGCGAGCTCGAGTTCGTCGTGGCGGACGTCATGGGGCACGACGTTATGGAGCGTCCAGACGATCCTGGCACCGCGAGCGGCCGCCGCATCGACGGCGGTTCGGAAGCGATCCAGACGCTCAGACGCCTCCTCGACCGTCTCGGCCCGCTGCACGACCGGTGTGGTCCAGTGCAGGTGCACCACGTCGCCAGAGGTGAGGCTCGCGGCCGTCCGCTCGAGCTCTTCGAGTCGGGTCTCGTCGATCAGGGCGTACCCGCGACCTCTCGCCGCGAGCCCGAGCAGGTTGATGTACGGGTTGTCACGGTAGGCGGGAAAGACGAGAACGCGAGCAACGGTCTTCATCGGACGGCGGCCTTCATCGATCGAGCCCGTCGCCCGCCCCGAGGGCCTCGAAGATCAGCCGCTCTCGGTCGTCCAGTGCTTGCGCCGACACCGGTGCCCCGGCGCCGATCTGCAGGCGGAACGCCGGCGCGACGAGCGGGTTGGACGCGAGGGCCGGGTCGACGAGCACGTTGACCGCCCCCGGCTGCGGCACGAACCGGCCGTCGCGGAGCAGAGCCACCGCCACGTCGTCGAGCGAGGCGGACGAGCGATACCAGGCGTCCGGGGCGTCGAGCACGACCTCCTGGCCGAGGTCGCGGAGTCGGGACGCGAGGGCGTCAGCCTCGGCGAACGTCGAGGCCTCGTGCTTCAGTGACCAACGGAGCGAAGGGCGACCGGCCCAGGATCCTTCGCTCACGTCCCGTGGCGGCCGCACGATCAGCGGGCGCGACGACCGAACCAACACGTCGTGCCCCTTCGGCTCGCCCGCCTCGATACCGGCCAGCACCAGCCCCGCGGCGGCGTAGCGCGACGCCTCGATGCGCGGGTACCGGCCCTGCCAGCGCTCGTCGAAGTGTCGGCGGTTCGCGATCTGCGCGTCGGAACGCCCGGGCGCGACGCTCTCGTGGTGCACGACGACCGAGTCGGGCACAACCGAGAACCGACCGCCCGGCCGCTCGTCGAGGGCGCGCAGGCACAGGTCGACGTCTTCGAGTCCGTTGGCGAAGATCGGGTCGAAGCCCCGCCAGCGAATCAGGTCGCCGGCGCGGAAGATCGCCGCCGCCGCCGTGATCGCCGAGAACGAGCGCTGGTCGGCCCGCGCGGCATCGCTGCGGGGGTGCGCGGCCAGGAAGTGCCACGGCAGCACCTTGTCGCCGCCGAAGACGGTGCCGGCGGCCTGCACAGTGCCGTTCGGGTAGAGCAACAGGGGCTGCGCCCCGAGAACCGCAGGATCCGACAGCTCGTCGACCAGAGGCGCGAGCCACCCCGGCTGCACCTCTGTGTCGTTGTTGAGCATGACCACGTGGGCACCAGTCGACTCGGCGAGGCCGAGGTCACTGCCGAGCGCGAAGTTCCGGTTGCGATCCTGGCGGAGGATGCGCACGCGGGGCTCGGCGGCGAACCAGCCGGCGAGGGTCGCGGAGACGCTCCGCTGGGAGGCGTTGTCGATCACGACGACCTCGACCCGGAGCGGGGCACGGTGGTCGGACGCGCTGTCGCTGTCGGAGGCGCCTTCTCGGTCGGAGGCACCGCCGCGGTCGGCGTCGGCGAGGACCGCGTCGATCGCCCGACGCGTCATCCGCCACTCCCGGTAGACGGGGATCACGATCGACACCAGGTCGGCCGGGCGGTCGGGCGCCGCATCGGCGAGGGCCGCCCAGTCGATCACGTTCGGTGCGAGCGCGACCTCCTGCCACGACGCGCCCTCGCGCGACGAGAGACGAGACGGATCGAAGGTGTTGTCGTAGTCGACGCTGAGGTGATCGACGTAGCGAGGCACCCCGAAGTCGCGGGAGAGGCGGAGCACGTAGTCGTAGTCGATCCAGCGCTTCAGGGTCGTGTCGAAGCCGCCGAGCGATCGCGCGGCCGACGCCTCGACGACGAGCGCGTTCAGATCGATGAAGTTGCCCGCGACCAGGTCGTTCCAGTCGCCCTCCTCGCCACGGAAGGTCTCTTTCGACTCGTCGGCCGCATCGCCCGTGTTGTTGAGACCGATCATGCGGAGGCCGGTGTGGACGGCGCTCGCACCCTCCTGGAGCAGGGCCGCCAGCGCCAGCTCGAGGTGCGTGGAACGCCAGGCGTTGTCGGAGTCGAGAAACGCGATGTGCGTGCCCGTCGCGGCGGCGAGCCCGGTGTTTCGGGCGGCCGACGCTCCCGCGGGCGCCTGCGCCACGGGGGTCATGCGGGGATCGCGGGCCGACAGCCGCTCGACGACGGCGGGGGTCTCGTCGGTCGAGCCGTCGTCGACGACGATGAGCTGCCAGTTGTCGTACGTCTGATCGGACACCGACAGCATCGCGCGCTCGAGCTGCGCCGCCCGGTTGTGGGTCGGGAGCACGATCGAGACGAGTGGCCGCTCGGCCTGCAGGCGAGCGAGCCCCGCCGCGTAGCGCGTGCGCGCCTCGGCCGTGTCGGCGCCGCCCCACTCGGGACGGTAGCGCCGCCGCGTGCGGTGCTGCGAATCGGCGAACGCACGGGCGACGGCGAGGGAGCGGGCGCGCTCCTGGCCCCAGGTGGGGCGCTCGCCGCGGCGACCGGGCGACACCGGCATCAGCGTGGTCGAGTCGGCGTTCCGCACGAAGTGCCGGAGAGCGCCGAGGGTCGTTGTGACGGCGGCGCGGTCGGTCTCGTCGAGCTCCGCCACATAGCGGGCCGCATCGAACACCGGCGAAGTCGCGACGAGATCGGTCGACTCCTGGTGCAGGAAGTCGTACCAGCTGAAGCGCGAATCGGGCTGCTGGTCGTTCAGCCACTCCGGTTCGATCAGCGGCGACAGTGATAGACCTCGACTGCCGTCGTTGAGCATGTAGAACTCGATCGCGGCGATATCGGACTCGAATCGACGCCCGACCATCGTCTCGAAGTACTCGCGGTCGAGGATTCCGAACTCGACGATTCGCCGTGCCCAGCGCAGCTGGCGATCTTCGACGGTCAGGGGCGGTGGGGCAGGCCTGAGCCGTCGAGCCATCTGCCGCAGAACGACAGCGCCCGATCGACGCGGTCGACTCTCGGGGCCACTCATCGCTTGCGCCCGGGGAGCTTCGGCACCAGACGCGCTACTGCCTCCCCGGTACGGAACGTGCGGCTGGACCGCAGATCGCGCAGCTCGGCGCGCAGACGCTCGACCTCGGCACCCGACTCGGGGCCGCCGTCGTCGATCGCGGCGTCGACGAGAGCGAGATCCCGCCAGCGAGCGTCGAGGGCCGCGACCCGGTCGGCGAGAGGCGACTCGAGCGCCGAGCGGAGAGTCGAAGCCGCAGCGGCCCAATCGCCGTCAACGACGGTGGCCGCTGCATGCTGTCGCAGCACAGGCGTCGCGTCGCGCGAGCGCGAGACGAACGCGGCGTCGGTCCACGGTGACGGGGTGACGGCCGTCGGATCCTGACCTCGATCGTCCGGGAGCGAAGGATCCGGCACACCGTCGCCCGACACGGCCACGAGGTGCAGTGAGCGCCGATGCGCGCGCACGAGCGATCGGGGCGTCACCCGCTCGGCAAGCAGCACCGTCGCCGCCACGAGGTCGTCGTCGTGCGCGTCGGCCGCGACCCTGACTTCGGCGGTCACCGCTGCACCCGACGAGACCGCGGCGACGTCGTCGACGAGGATCTCGCGCGCCCAGTGGGAGGCGGGAAAGGCCGTGAGGAACGCGTCGATCGCCGCGGGCACGGCGACCCCGGCGCGCAGGTCGAGCACGATCCGCTGCGGGCCCACCGGCACGACCAGGTCGGCAAAACGATCTGCGGGGGCGACCGAATGGCGCAGGAACGACTGCACGGCTGACCCGTAATACGGATAGCGGCGGTCGAGCTCGCGCTGGTGCGCCGTGCGCAGGGTGTTGCGGCGTGCACCGACGAAGCTCTTCGACCCCTCGTGGAAGACCAGGGCCCGGTTCGCCATCGTCGACATGAAACCGGCCTCGCCGAGGCGCAGGCAGTAGTCGTTCTCCTCGCCGTAGCCCGGCGAGAAGACCTCGTCGAAGAGGCCGAAACGCACGATCAGGTCACGCCGGGTGAGGAAGCAGAAACCCATCGCGACGGGCGGCTCGTACCAGCGCGGCAGATACGGCAGCAGCGCTTCGTGCACTTCGCGGGTGCGGTCGAACGTGCGCTCCCGCTTCGGGTCGGTGAGCCGGAACGGCAGGCTCGCGATCGTCGCGTTGTTGCTCCGGGCCGTGACCACGCCGTGCCGCGGATCGGCGTACAGCACAGCGAGCATCTCGTCGAGGAACCCGGGTGTCGGCACCGCGTCGCTGTTCATCAGCAATACGTCGGCATCGGTGTCGTCGAGCTCGGTGACAGCGCGGTTGCAGGTGCCGACGAATCCGAGGTTCTCGGGGTTCCGCTCGTACCGCACGCCGGCCACGCCGTCGATGCGCTCGAGCAGAGCCTTCTCGATGGCGTCGACATCGGGGCCGCAGTCGTTGACGATCAGGATCCGATGCGTCGCCAGATCGACGGTCGTCACCAGCGCATCGAGACACTCCAGCACCGACGGCAGGTCGCCGTACACCGGCACCACGATCAGAACGCTCATCGGGCGCCTCCCAGCAGGGTCGAGAGGCGGGCCACGACCTGGTCGAGGGTGCCGCCCAGGGCACCCGGTTCGAGGTCGCGGAAGCCGGCGGGGCCATCGGCGGCAGCCCGCCGGATGGCACGAGCCACCGCCTGGCCGAGCGCCTCGGGGTCGGCCGCGACGGCGTCGATTCCCGGGTGGACGCCGGCGCGGGTACCGGCGAACTCGTTCGTCACGACGTGTGCACCCGAGATCGCCCCGTCGAACGGCGGGTGGCTCGGATGCGGGCTGAGCTGCAACGACAGCACCACGTTGCGGCTCGCGATGAAGCGGAAGTAGTCGTCCCACGGGAGGGTTCCGACGCTCTCGAGCTTGGCGTCACCGCCGAGCTCGACGTCGCGGTGCAGCTCTCCGGCGCTGGCGAACTCGACGGTGATGCCGGATCCTTCGAGTTCTCGAACGGCGATGCGGAGCGCGGCGATGCCGACCCGGAACAGGTTGCGGTGCTTGTTCGGCCGGCCGTAGAAGAGCACGCGCACGACGTCGTCATGGGAACGCTCGGCGGCCACGCGGCGGAGCAGATCAAGGTCGAGGTGCGGGGCGAAGACGAGGTCGTCGGGAATCTCGAGACCCTCTTCTTGCCGCAGATACGTCTGCAAGGGGGAAGAATTGACGACCATGCGGAACCCCGCGTGATACGTGGCGCGGGCCAGAGCGAACTCGGTCGACCACGGGCTAAAGCCGGGCTCGTAATCCTGCACCAGGTAGACGACGCGCTGCGGGTCGATGCGACCGGCCGTGACCGCCACCGAGATGGCGTGCGCAGTCTTCCAGTGGGTGGCGAGCCAGAGGTCGGAGTCGCTGAAGTCGGCCTTCGAGATCCCTTCGCGGGCGACGACGGTGATGTGCTTGCCGGGGAAGCGCTCGCGGAGCACTTCTGTTGCGGCCGCGGACGAGTTGCCGGGGGTGGTCCAGCCGACCATCACGACGCGCACCGGCAGCCCGAGCGCCTCGGCGAGGGCGACGCCGAACGAGACGGCCGTCTGAATGCCGGCGAAGGTGGCGCCGTCGCGGACCTCGCCGATCACGATGTTGAGGGCGGGGCTCGTGCTCGCGCTCTTGCTGCTGCTGCTGCTTGCGTTGCCGTTGCCGGTGCTGTGGATGCCGGCTAGGGCGAGGCTCGTCTCCGAGAGACCGTGGAAGGGACGCGCCTCCGGGGGAGCGGCGGCGATCTCACGTCGCTCGACGGCGCGATTCGGGCTGGAGGTGGGGGCGAGGCGCTCGCGGGCGACATTCCGGTAGTCGGAGTCGGCCAGGTAGGAGCGGTTGACGCGTGCCAGGTCAGAGACGAGTCGCCCGATTTTCGTGAGATTCATACGGTTTCGAGCCTAGGGCTTTCTCGGCGTGGTGCCCCGGTCGCTCGCCGCTGCGGCCTGGCAAAAGTGCCGAAATCGGCTTCTGTTCGTTCGCCGGGCGGCGATTTGGCCCCTCTCGGCGGCTCGCGCGGGTGTTGCCAGTGGGCGCGGGGCCCCGAGTGCCGCGTAATGCTGGCCCGGCCGGGGCTCTGCCGGCTTTAGGCGGCACTCGGTGGCGGGCACAGAATCGCTGCCGGGGCTCCGAGCGAGCGCGGGGCCGCGAGTGCCGCGTAATGCATTCCCGGCCGGAGCGTGGCCGGCTTTAGGCGGCACTCGGCACTCGGCACTCGGCACTCGGCACTCGGCGTGCGGAGCGAAAGCCAGCTACGCGAAGACCCCTTCGGCCGAGGCCTGGGCGAGAGCCTCCTGCCAGGGCCGCATGGGCGCGAGGCCGGCAGCAGCCCACGCGTCGTGCCCGAGCACGCTGAAAGCGGGGCGCGGGGCCGGGCGCACGAATGCAGCACTGTCGGTCGGAAGAACGCGCTCAGGATCCAACCCGGCCTCGCTGAACACGGCGCGCGCGAAGTCGAACCACGACGCCCGGCCCGAGTTCGTGCCGTGGTAGATGCCGGCAGGGGCGTCGGCGTCGACGAGTGCGACGAGCTGCGCTGCGAGATCGGACGTCCAGGTGGGCTGACCGATCTGGTCGTTCACCACGGTGACCGTGTCGTGCGACGCAGCGAGCCGAAGCATGGTCGCGGCGAAGTTCGGACCGTGCTGGCCGTACAGCCAGGCGGTACGGACGACGTAGGCACCGGCGGGGTTGACCGCGAGCGCAGCGATCTCGCCAGCGGCTTTGGTGCGGCCGTAGGCGTTCAGCGGGTCGAGCGGGGTCGTCTCGGCGTAGGGCTCGGTGGCCTGGCCATCGAAGACGTAGTCGGTCGACACCGTCACGAGTTTCGCGCCGTGCGTCGCGGTCGCCTCGGCGAGGAGCTCGACGGCCGTGCCGTTGACGAGGAGCGCCTCGTCTTCGTGCGTCTCGGCGTCGTCGACCTTCGTGTAGGCGGCGGCGTTGAAGACCACGTCGTGGCCCTCGACGGCGTCGAGCACCGCGGCGCGGTCGGTCACGTCGAGGTCAGCGCGGCCGAGCACGGTGACGTCGCGGCCGAAGAGCGCCTCGACGAGGTCGGTACCGAGCATGCCCCGGGCGCCCGTCACGAGGTAGCGGAGGTTCTGGGTCGAGCTCACGCGAGGGCCGCGCGCTCTTTCAGCGGCTCCCACCAGGTGCGGTTGTCGCGGTACCACTGCACCACGTCGTTGAGCCCCTGCTCGAACGGCACCTGCGGCTCGTAGCCGAGCTCGCGCTGGATCTTCGAGATGTCGACCGAGTAGCGCAGGTCGTGGCCCAGGCGGTCTTGCACGCGATCGACGTACGACCAGTCTTTGCCGGTCGCGTCGAGCAGTAGCTGCGTGAGCTCTTTGTTGGTGAGCTCGGTGCCGCCGCCGATGTTGTAGATCTCGCCGGCCTCGCCCTTGACGAGCACGAGGGCGATGCCCCGGCAGTGGTCGTCGACGTGAAGCCAGTCGCGGATGTTGTTGCCCTCGCCGTAGAGCGGCACGTGTTTGTCGTCGATGAGGTTCGTGACGAACAGCGGGATGACCTTCTCAGGGAAGTGGTACGGCCCGTAGTTGTTCGAGCAGCGTGTGATCGAGACGTTGAGGCCGTGCGTGCGGTGGTAGCTGCGCGCGAGGAGGTCGGAGCCGGCCTTCGACGCCGAGTACGGCGAGTTCGGCTCGAGCGGGCGGTCTTCGGCCCACGAGCCCTCGGCGATCGAGCCGTAGACCTCGTCGGTCGACACGTGCACGAAGCGCTTGAGGTCGTTGCGGAGGGCCGCGTCGAGCAGCTGCTGGGTGCCGAGCACGTTGGTCTCGACGAAGATCGAGGCGTCGCGCACCGAGCGGTCGACGTGCGACTCGGCCGCGAAGTGGACGACCGCGTCGACGTCAGGGAAGAGCGTGTCGAGCAGCGCGCCGTCGCGGATGTCGCCTTCGACGAAGCGGTAGCGGGGCGAGTCGGCGACGGGAGCCAGGTTCTCGAGGTTGCCCGAGTAGGTCAGGGCGTCGAGGACGACGACCTCGGCGCCCTCCAGGCCCGGATAGGCGTCTTGCAGGGTGCGCCGGACGAAGTTGGAGCCGATGAAGCCGGCTCCGCCGGTGACGAGGATGCGCATAAGGATGTCTTTCGGTCGCGAGCGTCGATCGAATCCATAGTAGGGGGCAGGATCCGGCCCCACCCTGACCGAACTCCGCCGGTCCGGGCAAGATGGAGCCATGCGAACAACGACGTTTCCCGACCTGACCGCCCCCGCCTCCAATGTGATCCTCGGACTCATGCGGATCGACCCGCTCTCCGACACCGAGATCCAGACCCTCGTCGGCACGGCACGCGATGCCGGCATCACCTTCTTCGACCACGCCGACGTCTACGGCGGCACCCCGCACTTCTGCGAGAAGCGCTTCGGCGACGCCATCAGGTTCTCACCGAGCGAGCGGGAGAACGTGATCCTCCAGTCGAAGGTCGGCATCCGCGACGGCTTCTGGGATTTCTCGCACGACCACATCGTCGAGTCGGTCAACGAGTCGCTCGAGGCCCTCCGGGTCGACCACCTCGACATCCTGCTGCTGCACCGCCCCGACGCCCTCGTCGAGCCCGACGAGGTCGCCCGCGCTTTCGACGAGCTAAAGGCGGCCGGCAAGGTGACGAGCTTCGGCATCTCGAACCACACGCCGCTGCAGGTCGACCTGCTCAAGAAGTCGGTCACCCAGCCGCTCATCGTCAACCAGGTACAGCTCAGCATCACGCACGCCAACCTCATCACCGCGGGCGTCAGCGCCAACATGAAAGGCCTCGACCAGTCGATCGACCGCGACAACGGGATCCTCGACTACTCGCGGATCAACGACATCACCCTGCAGGCGTGGTCGCCGTTCCAGAAGGGGTTCTTCGACGGGGTGTTCCTCGGCGACCGTGAGACCTACGCCGACCTGAACGACGTCATCGACGAGCTGGCGGCAAAGTACTCGGTCGCACCCGAGGCCATCGCGGTCGCGTGGATCACTCGTCACCCGGCCCACATGCAGGTGGTGCTCGGCACGACGAACCCCCAGCGCGTCAAGGATTCCGCTGCCGGAAGCGAGCTGCCGCTGACCCGCGAGGAGTGGTACCGGCTGTTCACCGCGGCGGGGCACCTGCTGCCGTAGACGGAGGACCGCCGCAGGGCACCTGCTGCCGTAAGACGTCACCGGCTAGGCTTCCCGGGTGCAGATCCGTGAATTGAGTATTCCAGACAGCTACGAGATCACCCCGAAGCAGTTCGGCGACGACCGGGGCGTGTTCCTCGAGTGGTACCGCTTCGACAAGCTCGCCGAGGTCATCGGCCACCCGGTCGACCTCCGGCAGGCGAATACCTCGGTGTCGAAGCGGGGCGTCGTGCGCGGCATCCACTTCGCCGACGTTCCGCTGGGCCAGGCGAAGTATGTGACGGCGACGCACGGTGCCGTGCTCGACTACGTCATCGACATCCGGGTCGGCTCGCCGACGTTCGGCCAGTGGGACAGCGTGCTGCTCGACGACAAGGACCGCCGCGCCATCTACATCTCGGAGGGGCTCGGGCACTGCTTCGTCGCCCTCACCGACGACGCCACCGTCAGCTACCTGGTGACCGACACGTTCAACGCCGAGCGCGAGCACGGAATCAACCCGCTCGACTCCGACATCGCGCTGGTGTTTCCGGACGAGGCCGGCGAGGCTCTCCTCTCGCCCAAAGACACCGACGCGCCGTCACTCGCCGAGGCCGCCGCCGCGGGCACCCTGCCGACCTGGGCCGACATGCGCGCCTATTACTCGTCGCTCAGCGCGGCGTTCACCGCGAAGAAGGGCTGACCCGTGAAGGGAATCATCCTCGCCGGAGGCTCCGGCACCCGTCTCTGGCCGATTACCAAGGGCATCTCGAAGCAGCTGATGCCGATCTACGACAAGCCGATGGTCTACTACCCCCTGTCGACCCTGATGATGGCCGGCATTCGCGAAGTGCTCATCATCACCACCCCGGAATACAACGACCAGTTCCGCGCTCTCGTGGGCGACGGATCCTCGTTGGGCATGGAGATCTCGTACGCCGTCCAGCCGTCGCCCGACGGCTTGGCGCAGGCGTTCATCATCGGTGAGGAGTTCATCGGCGACGACAGCGTCGCGCTGGTGCTCGGCGACAACATCTTCCACGGCGTCGGCCTCGGCACGAACCTCAAGAAGAACACCGAGGTCTCGGGGGCGACGATCTTCGCGTACCACGTCTCCGACCCCAAGGCCTATGGCGTCGTCGAGTTCGACGACGACTTCAAGGCCGTCTCGATCGAAGAGAAGCCGACCGCTCCGAAGAGCAACTACGCCGTACCCGGCCTCTACTTCTACGACAACAAGATCGTCGAGATTGCGAAGACGATCGAGCCGAGCGCCCGAGGCGAGCTCGAGATCTCGACAGTCAACGAGCGCTACCTCGAGGCCGGCGAACTGCAGGTGCAGGTGCTCGACCGCGGTACGGCGTGGCTCGACACCGGCACGTTCGAGTCGATGATGCAGGCGTCCGAGTACGTCCGCGTGATCGAAGACCGCCAGGGCCACAAGATCGGCTGCATCGAAGAGATCGCCTGGCGCAACGGATGGATCGACGACGGAGCTCTCGCCAGCCTGGCGGCCCCCCTCGCCAAGAGTGGCTACGGCGTCTACCTGCAGAAGCTGCTGAACGGCTAGTCGCCAGCGGCTAACCCGAGACGGGCCCGCTGAGGCGACCCCGCGACAGCTCCGGCCGGTCGAGGGGATCGCCCAGCAGGGCATCTCCGCGGTCGTTCTGCTCGTGGTAGAAATCGTCTTTCAGCGGGCGCAGCCCGTGGTACTGGTTGAGCTCTTCTGAGACGAGCTCGATGACGGTGTCGCCCTTGACGACGCGCCAGCCGGCCCGATGTGCCACGAACGACATCCACTGATCTTCCAAGAAGGCGAACTTGCGCGGCAACCGCAAGAAGAACCGGTCATCGGCCACGAGGTCGACGTCATAGACGGTGCCGCCCGTGCCCGCGTGGTCGGCGTGCGACCCCGGCTCGATCTCGGCTCGCCGCCAGTACGAGCCGTGCTGGCTGAACCCCCACCACGCGACGACCGACTGCGGCCGATAGTCGCGCAGCAGGTCGGCGACGAACGTGTCTCGGATGTTCTGGTCGTCGTCGAGCATGATGACGGGCCCGCGATAGCCGCCGTTTCGCAGTAGACGGGCGACGACGAATCGGGCGAGGCCGCCGATGTTGCGCTCGCTGTTGACGAGCTCGACGCTCGACAGGGCACCGCGCGGGGTTCCGTTGAGGCAGGCGAGGTAGTGCGCGGCGTCGTCGGCGTTGTTGTTCCACAGAATCAAGCGGATCGACTGCGGCGACTCCTGGCGAGCGAGCAGGTCGAGCACCACCGGCAGACGATCGGGACGGTTCCACAGGCACATGACGAGCGGAACGGCTTCAGGATCCGACCCGGGTCGCCCGGTCACCCGTGCCGCCCGCACCCCGGAGGCCAGAAGTCGCATCAGCCCGACGTGCCACTCCCGGTCGCGGCCCCGCTCGCGCTGGGCGCGAGCGCGCCGGATCACTCCGTCGTAGTGGCGCTCGGCGCGGAGAGCCCGGACGACGCGCCGCAGCCGCTCGCGAAGGGTGGGCGCGGGGGAGTCGTCGGGGTGGTTCACCGCCCCAGTGTAAGAGGCAGTCGACTGGGAATGCCGTTGCGGGTTAGTGGCCCCGCACGCTCGTCGCCTAAACTCGGACGGTCGTCCGGAGAATCGCCTACCCGCGGGAGAACGTGTGCTGAACAAGCTGAAGAAGATCGCCAAAGACCTCCTGGCGATTCGATCGATCCGCCGTGTGTACGAGAACACGAACCGCGCGTTCCTCGAGACGTTCGGGTCGAGCCGGATCCTGTCGCACTTCTTCTTCCTGGTGTCGTTCATCACCTTCAACCGCGAGCAGGCGGCGACACTGCAGGGTCGACGCGACTACTACCGCAACAAGAAGCGCGACCGTCTCACCCGCGTCGAGCTGCGTCGCAACGTGCACCGCATCGAGAAGGGCCTGATCATGCGGCCCCGCCGCGACGTCTTCGCCCGCGACTACGTCGGCGAGACCATCGAGTTCTATGCCGCCGCGGCCAGCCAGTGCAAGCGGTCGCCCGGCACGAGCGAGATCGCCGAGATGGACTGGGCGCACAACGTGCTCGAAGAGTACTTCCGCGTCAGTGCCACGGGCAAAGACAAGGTCGTCGACGAGGCTCGCCGCACCTTCGAGTCGATCGACTACGTGCCCTCGACGACCGGCAACGTGCCCCGCGCCAAGCAGCTGACCTCGAACGTCTCGTACGACGAGCTCGTCGACCTCGCCAATCAGCGCCGCTCGGTGCGCTTCTTCGACGACAAGCCGGTACCGCGCGATCTCGTCGACAAGGCCCTGATGGTCGCTCGCCAGGCACCGACCGCCTGCAACCGACTGCCCTACGAGTTCCGCGTCTTCGACGACCCGGCGATGGTCAAGAAGGTCTCGAACATCCCGTTCGGCACGGCCGGTTACGCCGACAACATCCAGACCGTGATCGTGGTCGTCGGCAAGCTCGAGAGCTACTTCAGCCCGCGAGACCGCCACGCCATCTACGTCGACGCCTCGCTCGCGAGCATGTCGTTCATGTTCGGCCTCGAGACACTCGGCCTCTCGTCGAGCGTCATCAACTGGCCCGACTTCGAGCCCCTCGAGCGCAAGATGCAGAAGACGCTCGGTCTCTCCGGCTCCGACCGCGTGATCATGCTGATCGCCGTCGGCTACGCCCACCCCGACGGCCTCGTGCCGTTCTCGCAGAAGAAAGAACTCGACACCTTCCGCAGCTACAACAACCTCGCCCGGTGAGCGGAGACGCTCCCCTCGAGACCGAGGTGGCTGCGGCGACGACGAAGCCGACCAAGAAGCAGCGGCGACGGAAGCTGCTGAGCCGCATCGTCACGATCGTGGTCGTGGCGATCGTCGCCGTCCTCTTTGCTCGATCGCTGTCGAAGAACTGGACCGCCGTCCAGGAGGCCAACCTCCACCCGTCGTGGTTGCATCTCCTGGCGATTCTCTGCTTCGCCTTCGCGGTGCCGGTCTCGGGCCTCCTCTGGGGCATGATCCTCAACCGTCTGTCCGACGAGGGGTCGCACGTGGGCGCCCGGCAGGCGATGGCGGTTCACTCGCTCTCGTGGCTGCTGAAGTACGTTCCCGGCCAGATCGGCTCGGTGCTGAGCAAGGTCGTCTGGGGGCAGAAGAACGGGTTTCCCCGCACCCTGATCCTGATCACGTTCATCTACGAGAACGTCTTCCTGCAGATCGCGTCGATCGTGCCGAGCGCCATCATCCTGGTCCTCGTGGTCGGGCCGACCCTCGTCGAGGGCAACGTGCTCACGGTCGTCGCCGTCGTCGTCGTGATGGTCCCGCTCGTCGCGATCCTCGTACCCCAGGTCTTCCACCGCATCATGTCGATCGCGAGCAAGCGCTTTCTCAAGGCGCCGCTGCCGGAGCAGTACTTCCTGCACCCGGTCGCCAGCCTCGGCTTCTCGGCCGCCTACGTCACGCCGCGCGTTATCAACGGCGTCGGGTTCATTCTGTGCGCTGCGACGGTCACGACCGTGACGCCCGGCATGTGGGTGCCCCTCGCCGCGGCGTATGCCCTGGCAGGCGCCATCGGGATCCTTGTGATCTTCGTTCCGTCGGGTATCGGCGTGCGCGAGGCCGTTCTCTTCGTCTGCCTCGTCGGCATCGGGATCGCCCCCGGCCAGGCGGTTGTCATCTCTGTTCTCTCGCGTCTGCTCTCCACCGTGGGCGACGCCGTCATCGCCCTCCAGTACGGCGCCCTGCGTCTGTCGCTCCCGAAAGGTTCTCCCGCATGAGCTCGACCCCGCACGTGACCATCATCGGCTCCGCTCTGTCGGGCAACAAAGGCGCCGCCGCCATGCTGGAGTCGTCGATCGCGACGCTCGAAGAGCGCCTGCCCGGCGTGCACTTCACCCTGCTGAGCATGTATCCGCGCGAAGACCGCGAGCAGAACAGCTACCCGAACCTCGAGATCATCGATGCCCGGCCGCGCACGCTCGGCGTCAACATCAACTCGGCCGCTCTCGCCTACCGCCTGCTGCCGCCGCTCCGTGGCCTGCTGAAGTCGCGCTCGAAGGCCGTCGCCGCCCTCGCCGACTCGCAGGTGCTGCTCGACCAGGGCGGCATCACGTTCACCGACGGCCGCGAGAAGTTCTTGATCTACAACGTCGCGTCGATCCTGCCCGCTCTCAACATCGGCACCCCGGTGTTCAAGTGCGCCCAGGCCGTGGGGCCGTTCCGCAACCGGATCAACCGCCTCGTCGCCCGCACCTTCCTGCCGAAGGCCGCGACCGTCGTCACCCGCGGCCGCATCACCCAGAGCTATGCCGACAAGCTGCGTCTCACCAACACCTTCGCCGGCGCCGACTATGCGTTCTCACTCGAACTGAGCGGTACCGAAGAGGCTGCGGCCGGCAAGGCCGTCGACCTCTCGATCTTCGACGACGAGGTCGTCGGCCTGAGCCCGAGCGTCGTGTTGCAGAAGAAGGTCGATGCGCGCGAGGGTGACTACATCGGCCAGATGGTCACCTTCATCGACCAGGTCACGGCGTCGGGCAAGAAGCTTCTGCTCGTGCCCCACAGTGTCCGCACCGGTACCGATGCCACGCACAACAACGACCTGCCCCTGTGCCGCGAGATCTACTCGCGCGTCGCCGACAAGGCCGCCGTGACTTTCATCGACCGCGAGCTCTCGTCGCAAGAGCTCCGCTATCTGATCGGGCGCTGCTCGTTCTTCGTCGCCAGCCGCTTCCACGCGATGGTGTCGTCTCTCGCGATGGCCGTGCCCACGCTCGTGATCGGCTGGGGCCACAAGTACGAAGAGGTGCTCGAGATGTTCGAGCTGCAGGAGTGGGCGTTCGGGCACGACAAGCTGACGCCGTCGCACCTGTGGAGCCGCTACGAGGCGTTGCTCGCCGCGCAGTCGGAGGTCAAGGCCAAGCTCGACGAGCACCTGCCCGAGGTGAAGAAGCGGTCGCTGAAGCAGGCCGACCTGATCGCCGAGCTGGTGAAGAAGGGGCTGTAGCCCCTCACTCCGCTTCACTCCACCCGCTTTCCCGTTCCCGATACGAGACTCGGTTTTCGATGCCCGACACACGCACTCTCGATCGCTCGTCGCCTGAGACGAGAGATCGTCGGGCACCCCGGGGTCTCCGCGGGCTGCCGCTCGCGGTCTGGGCCGCAGTGGCCTTCTTCGCCGCGACGATGACCTTCTGGTCGATCGCCGACCCGACCTACCGCTCGGCCGACGAGCCGGATCACGTGTCGGCAGCGATCTACTGGGAGACCTACCACTCGTGGCCGGGCTTCAAAGAGATGCCGCGCATGGCCTCGGTCGATGCCTCCGTGAAGATCAGCGGTGTGCGCTCGACGACGAAGCCGGTCGAGCAGCGTCCGGCCCTCTCGGCGACCGAAGCGACACCCCGGCCGGATCGCCAGTCGTTCAGCGAGCTGGGCTCGGGTACCGACACCCTGGTCAACAAGGCCGGCCAGCACCCGCCGGGGTACTCGGCGCTCCTCGGCACCGTCGCCGACGTGCTCCCGGCCACCATCCCGTGGGATCTCGAAGTGTGGATCTTCCGCATGATCTCGGTGCTGCTGCTGACGCCGCTTCCACTGGCCGCAGCGTTGATCGCGCGACGTCTCGGCGCGAACCGCGTCGTGATCTCGGCGGCAGCCCTCTCGGTGCTCGCCATTCCGCAGCTCGCCGTCGTCGGCGGAGCGGTCAACAACGACAACCTGCTGAACGCGGCGGGGGCGTGGATCGCGCTGGGCACGGTGCACGTGCTGACCGGAGACCTGCGAAGGCGAACGGCACTCTGGGTCGGACTCGTCTCGGCCGTGGCGCTGCTGACCAAGGCATGGTCGCTTCCGCTCGTCGCCGTCGTCGTGCTCGCCTATTTCGTCGCCGCCGTGCGCGAACGGTCGCTGCGCCGCGTCATCACTCCGGCGCTGATCTTCGTCGTGGCGGCCATGGCCGGCGGCTGGTGGTGGATCCACAACGTCGTCGTCTACGGCAAAGTGCAGCCCGCCGGTCACTTCGACCCCCTGAAGACCGGGCCCCTGGCCATGGCCGACACCCTGCACCTTATGAAGGACCAGTTCGAGAGCGTCTTCCCGACGAGGTTCTGGGCGCTCCTGTCGATCAAGAGCGGCGCGCTGGCCTACCCCACCTGGATCCCCGCCGTGCTCTCGGTCGTCCTCGTCGCGATCCTGCTCGCCGGCCTCGCGCTGTCGTCCCGTCTCGGAGTGAAGCGCGCCACGGTCGTGGTCATGGTCCTGCCCACGCTGCTCACCCTGGCGATCCTGCTCGAGTCGGTCTACTCGCTCACCCGCAAGACCGGGGTCGCGGCGGGAGTGCAGGGTCGCTACCTGTATTCGTCGATCGTTCCGCTGCTGGTCGTCGCGGTCATCGGGCTCGCCGCGCTGCTCGGTCTCGTCTCTCGGGGCCGTGCCCGTGACGATGACCAGGCGGGGGCGGCGCGATTCACTGCTGCGCGCCTGGTTGCGCTTCTCGTCGGCGTGTTCGGCGTCGTCTACACGGTCGTCAGCATGGGGCGGGCGATCTCGTGGCACTTCGGCGAGGAGCACTGGTCGAACCCGCTCGACTCACTCGGCGATCTCGCCGCGTGGTCGCCGCTCCCGTACGCGCTGTCTGTCGTGGTGATGATCGCGTTCGTGGTGGCGGCGCTCTTCGCGCTCGTGGCCGCTGCTGCGTCGGTGCGGGCGACGCCGGCTCGAGCCACGCCGGTGCCTGTCGACGCCTGAGCGAGGGAACGCGCGCCGGTGACGCAGGAGTTCGGGCGCGGGGCGCCGGTAATGCAGGCTCGGGGAGCGCCAAGCCCCCTGAGTTCAGGATCCGGCGGCGCCGGATCCTGAACTACGTTCCTGGCCGCCCTGCGCGCTCTTGCCCCGCCTCCAACCCCGACCTGCCCCCGGCGAGACTCCAGTAGTTGCGGGTCGTGGAGGCCACAACCCGCAACTACTGGAGTCTCGACGCCGCGAAGCGGGGGAGCGCAACAGCCTCAGGCAGAGGCCTTCGCGCGCCGCACCGTCTCTTGCAGGAACTCGGTCAGCGAGGGGATCAGCGACGCCGTGTAGGCCGCCGACAGGTGGTTGTAGTCGCGGTACACGCGCACGCCGTCGATCTCGACCTGGCACGTCGTCTGGTCGCAGAGCCGGTCGGTGGTCGTGAACACGGGATCGACCCCGTTCGCGACCTGAGCCTCGATCGAGAGGTTCTGCAGCGTGTCGATCATGTCGAGCGCTTTCGATCGCGGTGAGGCGCAGGAGGCTGCCGTTCCGCCCGGGGCGGCGAGGCACTCGTTGGGGTTGTAGTGCAGGCGGGGGTTGTCGCGGATCACGGCGATGCGGTCGGTGAGCTTCTTCGTCTGGGTCAGCCAGGTGTCGTAGCCAGCGAGCCACTCGGCCTCCTGCGCCGACTGCGAGAGCTCGCTGCCGTCGGGAGCGACGATCCGGCCGAGGTACCCCTCGGCCTGCGACACGATCACGGCGGTGGGGTGGATCTCGGTGAGGAGCTTCGTCGTCTCGGTCCGCCAGGTGGCACAGCCGGCTTTGACGTGACCGCTCGTCATGATGGTCTGCACCGGGATCGTCGGGCAGGCGGAATCCCAGCGGACGATGAGCCGGACGTCGGCCTCCTTCGCAGCAGCCCCGAGAGCGGCCTCCCAGTGACGGGTGTGCGAGTCACCGACGACGACGATCGTGTTCGCGCTGTCGACGGCGCCGTGCACGCACTCCGAGATGCCCGACGGCGACTTCTGGGTCGCGTCGCAGGCGAGGGGCGGAAGGGCCGGGCCCTGCGCGGTGGAGCGCTCGGCCGCGATGCTCGCCGTTCGCCCCTGCCAATAGGTGCCGCTCGCGATCAGGCCGACGACCAGCGTCATGACACCGGCGGCGAGAATGGACCGCTTGACCGAGCTCGTCAGGGAGGGGGCGAATCGGATCGGGTTCTCGAACGCGAAGTAGGCGACGGCGGCGATGACCAGCGCGATGGCGCCCGCGAAGATCGGCACCCACGGCGACTCCGACTTGAACGCCTTGGGCAGGAGCACGATGAGCGGCCAGTGCCAGAGATACCAGGAGTACGAGACCGTGCCGATCCACACCAGGGGGCGGAGCTCGAGGATCCGGGTGGGCAGCGTCCGGGGGCTGTCTGCCGGGCCCATGCCGCCGAGGATCACGGCCAGCGTTGCGGCCACCGGCAGCAGTGCGGCCGAGCCGGGCCAGGGCGTCGACGATGGCAGGAGGACCACGATCGCGACGATGCCGACGATGCCGGCCGCGGTGAGGGCGGTCCGGGCCGCGGCGGAGCGGATCAGGTCACGGGGAAGCAGGGCGAGGAGCGCCGCGACCGCGAACTCCCACGCGCGCGTCGGCAGCAGGTAGAAGGCGTTCTGCGGGTCGGTCTTCGTGAGAACGATCGACACGGTGACCGATGCGACGGCGATCACGCCGAAGATGATCGCGAGCACGACTCGGGGGCGGGCTTTCGCCTTGAGGGCGAGCCAGACGACGAGGGCGATCAGCACGGGCCAGACGACGTAGAACTGCTCCTCGACGCCGAGCGACCAGGTGTGGAGGTAGGGCTGGGGCAGGTTGAGGTCTTGCGCGAAGTAGCCGTCGGGCTGGCGCGCGAAGAAGAAGTTCGACACGAAGAGGAGGGCTGCGACCGCCTGCTTGCCGATCTTCGACCAGTCTTCCGGAGAGAGGACGAGGAGCACGATCGGCAGGGTCAGCAGGATCATGAGCGTCGAGGCCGGGACCAGCCGACGCAGACGCTTGGCCCAGAATTGGCCGAAGTGGATGCGGCCGGTGGCCTCGCGGTCGCGGATGAGCTGCCCGGTGATCAAGAAGCCCGAGATGACGAAGAAGATGTCGACGCCGACGAAGCCACCCGAGAAGCCGGTGACACCCGCGTGGTAGGCCACGACCGGCACGATCGCGAGGGCGCGGAGCCCGGTGATGTCGAGGCGGTGGCCCTTCGTCGGCGGTGCTACGGCACTCCGTCGTCCCGGTGTCACGGACGGGTCCCCGCGTTCGTCGGTGCGGCCTCGCGGACCAGCCTCGACTCTCCCGGCAAGACACGTTGACTCACGGCACGGAAGCACCAGACAATCGCGACGAGGCCGACGACGGCGCTGGCGCCGACGATGAGGGCGATCCAATGCGGGCCGACGGCGGACGAGTAGGCCCAGGTGTACGCGCCGTCCGGGTCGAAGGCGAGGTGCAGCTTCTCGTAGGCGCCCCGGTATTCGAGCGAGAGGCCGTAGACGGTGACGGCGGGAGCACCGATCACGACCGCACGGGCGGCCAGGAGCTTGGTCTTGGGTTCGACGACGGCATGCGACCAGGCGATCGCGCTGATCACGATCAGCGCGACGATCGCGATGTAGAAGTACCGGCCCTGCACACCGTAGACGAGAGCCGTCCGACCGTAGACGCGCCAGGTGTTCGCGATCAGGAGCAGCAGAGTCACGACGGGGAAGGAGGCGATCAAGAGCGCATCGCGGCGGAAAGCGCCGCGCCGGAACGCGAAGGCGGCGACGACGAGCAGCGACACCGCGGTCAGCAGATCGGTGAGGTACGGCGTCATCGGGTACTGCAGCCCGCCGAAACGGCCCCAGAACGATCCCGTGACGGTGTCCCAGAAGGCCTGCATGTAGTTGCCGAGGTCGCGGCCCTCACCCTCCGGCCAGGTGATGGTCGGGCGCTGGCCGGCGAGGCCAGACGGCTGGATGTCGTGGTAGAGCACGATGTTGCGGACGAACCACCAACCGCCGATGACACCGGCCACGGCGCCGCCGAGGAGGGTGTCGAGGATCCTGCGCCCCCACCCGACCGGCACCACGCGACGGGCGAACAGTAGCCCGAGTGCCACGAACGGCACGGCCGGCACCGCGGTGCCCTTGGTCAGGAGGAAGAGCCCGAGGGCGATCGAGACGAACACGACGTCGCGGACCCTCTGGGCGCCGGTCAGGAACCGAATCATCAGCCACGCCGTCACCGCGCCGAGGAGGACGGCCAGGGAGTCGTTGCTGACCGCCGAGACGATCTGCTGCAGCTGGGGCACGAAGAAGAGCGAGACGGCCCCGAGGAGGGCGATCTTCGGCGACTTCAGCACGCGCTTCACCGACGCGAACACGAGCCACGGCAGGGGGAGCACGAGCAGGATGTCGAAGTAGCGCAGGATCATCACGACGATGTCCCAGCGGAGGTCCATGAAGTGGACGAGCTTCAACACCACGGCGGCCATGAGGTAGAACAGCGGCGGATGCTGGGTCATCTGGTCGATGCCGGGCGAGATGCCGGGGCGATCGGCGAAGATCTCGGCGAAGGTCGAACGCTGGTCGTTGCGGAGCTGGAGCTCGCCGAACTTCGTGTAGGTAACGCCCGAGAGGTAGTGCGCCTCGCCCGGAGCGGGCCAGGTGTGCACCTGTGCGACCCTGATCGCGCTGTCGACGTGAGCGATCTCGTCGGGTGCCCCGTAGAGCGGCGTCAAGACGGCCCAGAAGACCAGCACGAGGCCGAAGGCCGCGGTGACGAGCCACATCGTGCTCGCGCGGTCGGCTAACGGCCGCTTGGCGGGCCGAGCGACCTCACTCGCCATAGCGCTGGAGCTTCTGGAAGTCGAGGGTCTCTTCGGCCAGGGTCCGGTTGATGCGAGTCAGGTCGGCCACCACGCCTATGACCAGAGATAAGAGCGCGCTGATTATCAGCAGCAGGCCGAGCAGGAGCGACTGGATGTTCGCGCCGGCGTCGTGCGTGGCGAGAAGGATCAGATATCGCACGAAGGGGATGAGGCCGCCGACCGCCAGAACCGCGCTGATCCAGAGGAAGAGGGCGACCGGTCGGTACATGAGGTAGGCGCGGACGATGGCCGAGCCCGATTGGAACATGTGCTGGAAGATGTTCGAGAACAGCCGCGACTCGCGCGTCTTCGCGTTCGTGGTGATCGGGATGCTCGTGATGGCGAGGCGCTTGTAGCCGGCCTGGACGATCGTCTCCATGCAGTAGCTGAACTGCGTGACGATGTTCAGACGGATGAGGGAGTACTTCGAGTAGGCGCGGAAACCACTCGCGGCGTCGGGCAGATCGAGCCCGGCGGCCTGGCTCACGACCCAGCTGCCGAGGCGCTGCATGGTCTTCTTGAATGCCGAGAAGTGCTCGATGGTCTTCGTCTGCCGGTCGCCGACGACGATCTCGGCCTCGCCGCGGATGATCGGCTGCACGAGCTCCGGGATCATCGACTGCGGGTACTGGTTGTCGCCGTCGGTGTTGACGACGATGTCGGCGCCGTTCAGCAGCGCGTAGTCGACACCGTCGCGGAACGACCGAGCCAGACCCATGTTGGTCGTGTGCCGGACGAAGTGCGTCACGCCGTACGACTTGGCCACCTCGACGGTGCGGTCGGTGCTGCCGTCGTCGATGATGAGGATCTCGATCTCGTCGATCCCGTCGATCTCGGTCGGCATCGATTCGAGGACGGACGGAAGCGTCGTCTCCTCGTTGAGGCAGGGGATCTGGATGAACAGTTTCACGCGGGTGGGAGTCCTGATTCAGTGCGAGCCGACGGTGCGGCTTCGAGTGGTGCCGGGACGAGGCTGGCGGGGCGAGCCTCATGGGGCGATGTAAACCCCGAGGAGTTTACATGCGGCTTACGAACGGAAACGCCGAGCCCGATCGCCCAGGGAATCAGCGAGTTTCACCACGCGACGCGCCTTCGTTCGAGCGAGTTCGTCGCGGATCCTGATGAGTTCTCTTTCGAGGCCGAGGGCATGGCCCTCAAGTGCGGAGACGCGGGCGGCCGCTGCTGCGCCGATGGCCTCCACCTCGACGCGCAGCGCCTCGGCGTCACGATCACGCGTGGTGAGGAGCCCCCCGACCTCCGCGGCACGACGAGTCTCGTCGTCGGAGGCTCCGACGTCGGCCGGGTAGTCGCCCGTCAGCCCGTGCGAGGCGAAGAACTCGAACAGGCTGCGGTCGAGGGTGAACGGGCCGGTCTCGGCCTCGCCCTCGGTGACCATCCGCAGCGCGTAGTAATAGTAGAGAGAACCTTCTTGATAGCGGCGGTAGTCGAGCATGCCGTGGTGGTTCGGGCTCGGCTGGAGGGTGGGGTTGGCTTCGTAGGCCCGACCGGAGATCTCGACCTTGTTGCGCAGCTGCTCCCAGGACCGCCACGGCAGGTGCAGCACCTCGAGGGCCAACTCGGGCGGCGGAGAGCCCTGAGAAGCGATGCTAACGAAGTGATTGCCCTGGGCGACGTTGACGTCGGCACTGCCGACATGAAGCGCGTTGTGCGTCGGCTGCGCCAGGACGCCGCGCAGCTGGAGTTGCTCGTTGGTGCGTCCGTCTCGCCAGACGAGGCGGTCGAGACCGGCGCCCGAGGCGGCGACCGAGCCGACCAGGTTCACCGTAGGGGCCGTGAAGGATCCGAGACCCGGATCGATCTCGGAGAAGACGCTGTGCAGACGGCGGCTTCGATCGACGGGCATCAGGAACTCGTCGGCGTCGGCGTTGATCACCCAGTCGGCGCCGTAGCGCGTGAACGCCTCGCGGGCCATCGCCGTCACGACGGTGCCCTGCTGCTTGCGCTGAACCGGATCGTGACGCAGGTCGACGAGGCCACGCTCGGCGTAGCCCTCGAGGACTTCGCTGGTGCCATCCACCGAGCCGTTGTCGGTGACGATGATCGCATCGGCGCCCTGGGCGACGTGATAGTCGACCCACTGCCGGATGATGTCGATCTCGTCACGGACCATCGCTGTGACGACGAGTTTCATCGGTACTCCTTGAATCCTGCCCACCGGGGTGCTCCGCCAGGCTCGATTCGCCTACGGAGTCGGGCGCCCGTGAATCCTCGCACGGATGCCGAGGCCCACCCGGAGGGCCCACCGGAGAGGCGCGAGATACCAGGCGCGATACTTCGAGGCGAGGAACCGGTAGGCGCTGCGGTGGTGCGCCCGACGCATGAGATCGGACGACTCCCTCGTCGAGTGCGCCCCGACGTGCGTGACGCGGGCTCGCGGCTCGTAGACATTCGAGAATCCGGCCTTGCCGATGCGGTAGCCGAGATCGACGTCTTCGAAGTACATGAAGTAGCCCTCGTCGAACCCGCCGAGCGAGTCGAAGAGCGAGCGCCGCACGAGCAGGCACGCCCCCGACAGCCAGCCGGCCTCGCGGCGGTTCTCGTGGTCGCCATCGCTCCGGTACGACCGGCTCCAGGGGTTCGACTTCCAGACGTTGGCGAAGAGCGCGTGGCCGAGACCGGTGCGGAGCGAGGGGACCCGGCGGGCCGAGGGGTAGAACTGCCCATCGAGCTCGAGGATCCCGGGGCCTACGGCTCCGACGCGGTCGCCGCTCAGGGCGACCTCGAGAAGCGTGTCGACCGCCCCCTCCCCGAGGATCACATCGGGGTTCGAGATGAGGATCCAGTCGACCTCGCGGGGGAGCGTCTCGACGGCGCGGTTGATAGCTGAGCCGTAGCCGTCGTTCGAGCCGAGTTCGAGGAAGACGCCGCCGACGGCCTCAGTGGAGCGACGGGCGGCGTCGGGATCACGGGAGTCGTTGTCGGCGACGACGATGATCGGCGCGGACACAGAGTCGGCCGGAGTGGCCGCGGCAGGGCTCGAGGCTCGAGCGGCCGACGCCAGGAACTCGTCGAGGTACTTGCCGGAGTTGAAGCTGACCGTGACGATCGCCACGGTCGAACTCACAGTGTCGCTCCCTTGGCCTTGTCGGGCCTCTCGTAGGCCCGGAGATGCTCGTCGGCGCAGGCCTTCCATGTGAACAGTCTGGCACGGTCGCTACCGAGACCCGACAGTTCGCGGCGCCGTGCGGGATCCTGAACGAGTCGGAGGATGCCCTGCTCGATCCCGTCGACGGTCGGTTCGGCGTAGTCGACGGCGTCGCCCCCGACCTCGGGGATCGCGAGCCGCGGAGCGGTGAGGACTGCGCCGCCCGTCGACATCGCCTCCAGCACGGGCAGGCCGAACCCCTCGGCGCTCGATGGGTAGACGACGAAGCTGGCACCGCCGAGGAAGGCGGCGAGGTCGTCGAGATCGAGGTAGCCGAGGTAGCGCACGGGGGCTCCCGGGGTGTTTCCGGCCGCCGTGAGGAGCGCGGCAGCCTCGTCGTCCCAGCCGAGGCCTCCCGCGACCAGGAGCGGCGGAACGGCGGGGTCGATGCTTCGGGCTCTCTCATGCGCCCGGATCAGTGCGGCCACGTTCTTGCGCGGTTCGACCGTGCCCAGGAAGGCGATCCAGCCGTCCGCGGTTGACGCGTCAAGCCGCCGGGCGAAGCGCGTCACCTCATCGTGCGACGGGAGGTGGAAGACGTCGGGGTCGACGCCGTGCAGGGCTACCCGGGTGGCCCGGGCGCGCCCGGCGAAGCGCTCCATCTCGTCGGCCGTGGCCCGGCTCGGGGTCACGATCACGTCGGCGAGGCGACGGGCCAGGCGCATCCACGACGTGAAGAAGGAGCGCTTGAGCGGGGAGTGGTCGGCGGGTCGACTGAAGAATGTGGCGTCGTGGACGGTCACCACGCGTCGGCCGGTGAAGGCCAGCGGAAACGTGTAGTGCGGCGAGTGCAGGGTCGTGGCGCCCAGTCGTCGCGCGAGCAGCGGGAGCCCGAGTTGCTCCCAGAGGAGTCGGAGCGGCCGACTGGAGGCGATGCCGGGTGCCGTCACGTACTCGTGGTCGGGGGCCTGGGGCGACAGCCACGACAGGTCTTCGGCCTTGACGACCACGTGGATACGGGCGCCGGCATCGGTCAGCCCCGAGAGCAGACCCGCGAGGTAGCGGGCCACCCCACCCTTGTTGGGCGGGATCGACGTGGCGTCGAGGAGGACCGGGAGGACGGCGGACTCGGTGCGGTCGCTCACCGGCTCAACCGGCGATCTGCCGCATCGACGCCGCGACGCGAACGGTGCCCTCGCCGGTGGGATCGTCGGCCATCACGAAGCGCGCGGCCTCTCGCTTGATCGCGATGTGGAGACCGTTCGGCTCGGCAAAGTAGGCGTGCAGGAAGAAAGCGCCGCCACCGAACTGGATGTCGTCGAGCCGGTACTCGACGGTCGCCGTGCCGTGGAGGGGAGCGTGCGTGATGCCGAGGTGCTTGCTGTGGGTGCCGAAGACCGGCTGGCCCAGGTTGTTCTCGATCTTAAAGCCCGAGATCCAGCGCTCGAGTGGGGTCTCGTGGCTGAAGGTCATCGTGATCACCAGGTTGTCGCCCGGCTGGAAGTCCTCGCCGGGGGCGCGGCCCTCAGCCCGGATCGTGCCGGACAGCACCTTGCCCGGGGTGATGGCAGCATCAGCTTCGCCGAGTGCGGTGGCCTCGGCCACACGGCGGTCTTCGAGGATGTCGCGGAAGTTCTTGACGGCCTCGCGAGCGGTGCCCTCGAACTGCACCTCGCCCTTGGCGAGCACGACTGCCCGGTCGCAGAGTTCTTGGACCTGGCCGAGAGAGTGGCTGACCAGGATGATGGTGCGACCCTGCTCTTGGAACTCGTGGATCTTGTCCATGCACTTGCGCTGGAACGCCTCGTCGCCGACCGCCAGCACCTCGTCGACGAGGAGCACGTCGGGGTCGGTGTGGATGGCGACCGCGAAGGCGAGACGCACGTACATACCCGATGAGTAGAACTTCACCTGCGTGTCGATGAAGTCGCCAATGCCGGCGAAGTTCAAGATGTCGTCGAACTTCTCCTCGGTCTCTTCGCGCGACATGCCGAGGATGGCCGAGTTGAGGAAGACGTTTTCGCGACCGGTCAGATCGGGGTGGAACCCGGCGCCCAGCTCGAGGAGCGCGGCGAGGCGACCTCGGCGTTTGATGGTGCCGGTCGTCGGCTCGAGGATCCCGCCGATCGCCTTGAGCAGGGTCGACTTACCCGAGCCGTTCGGGCCGAGCAGGCCGATCGTGGAGCCCGCGGGGATCGTCAGGCTGACGTTCTTCAGCGCCCAGAACTCTTCGGAGTTGCGGCGCCCGGTACGCCCGAGAGTGACGATGCGCTCTTTGAGGCTGTTGTCTTTGCGGATCACGAACTTCTTGGAGACGTTCTCGATCGTGACGACGGTGGGAACTGCCGCTTCGCCGCGAGTGCTGCGAACCGTGGCCCGGGAGGTGTCGATGGTCATGCCTGGTCCGTTCGGTTACAGCTCTTGCGCGAAGTTGCCCTGCAACTTCGAGAAGACCCGGTGGAAGACGTAGACGAGCACGAGGCCGATGAGGCCCGCGACGCCCATCTTGATCAGCATGTCGGAGGGGTAGTCGCTCTCGGAGCCGCCGAGCCAGAAGGCGCGGTGGAAGCCGAGGACTGCCAGCGTGATCGGGTTGTCGGTGTAGATGTGCAGCAACCACTCCTTCGAACCAGTCGCGCGGGTGGCGACCGCCGACCAGGCGTAGACGATGGGGGAGCCCCACATGAGCAGCATGAGCAGAACCTCGACGAGGTAGCCCATGTCGCGCAGGTACACGTTGGCGGCGGAGAGGAGAAGCCCCAGAGCGGTGCCGTAGATCAGAATCAGAATGGTCGACGGGAAGAAGTAGAGCAGCTCAGCATGGGCGGGGAACTTGCCGAACACGACGGTGGCGACCAGGAGGACGACGAGCTGGATGCCGAAGTTGAACAGCGCCGAGCCGATGCTGGCCAGCGGGTAGATCTCGCGGGGGACGTAGACCTTCTTGATCAGACCGGCATTGGCAACGATCGACCCCGTCGAACCGGCCACGATCTCGCTGAACAGGTTGTAGATCGTCAGACCACAGAAGACGTAGACGGCGAAGTTCGGGATACCCTTCGCCGCCCCGAGGATCTGACCCAGGATCACGAAGTAGATGACGAGCTGCGTGATGGGGCGGATCAGGGTCCAGACGAAGCCGAGAGCCGAGTCTTTGTACCGAGACTTCAGGTCGCGTCGGATCAGCAGGTCGAGCAGGCTGCCGTGCGCGATCACATCGCGGATGGTGCCGAAGAAACCGGTGAAGGCTCCGATCGGCTGGCCGGCGATCTGCATCGGCTCGTCTTTGAGTCGCTCGAAGCGCGCTGCCGCCTGCGTCGCTGCCGCCTGCGTGACGGAATTCACCGTCGGGGGCGTCGTGGTGGTCATGGCTCGTACCTCATCCTTGGAAAACCTGGAAACTATACCCCGGCCTCCTGGATCGGGCGGGGCATGGCAAACGCCTTGAGGGCGCGTGGGGCCGCTGGTCGTCTTTTCTGGAGACTACTTGCCGTACTTGCTCGCACGGCTCGTCGCGAGACGAGTCTGCACCTTGGTGCGGAGGCCGCCGATGCCACCGTCGGTGAGGTAAAAGCGGGCGAGAGCGATATCGCGGCCGACACCGTGCCGGCGGTTCGCGATCGCGTGGAACTTCTCTTCGCTGGTCTGGGGCGAGCGACCGCGCGGGCTCCGGACGACGCTGCCGCGGGAGGCCCCGAGCGGCTCGCCGACCAGAGCAGCCCGGTCGGGAGCGACGTGGGGGTCGCGGCAGAACTCGACCAGCGGTGCAAGCGCGCGCTCCCAGGTGAACTCCTCGCGGATCCTGGAGACGTTCTTTCGGGCTTCGGCGATCGCCTCGTCGTCGTAGAGCATCGACTCGAGGGCGTTCGCGAGGGCGTCGACGTCGCGCTCGGGCACGGAGACGCCCATGCCCTCGGCGCCGACGAGGTCGCCGAAACTATCGCCGCGCGTGGTGACGATGGGGAGGTTCGCCCACATGTAGTCGAGGATGCGGGTGCGGAACGAGAACGTCGTCTCGATGTGGTCGTAGTGCGTCGAGACGCCGGCATCGGCCTCGAGCAGGTAGTTCTGGCGGTCGTCGAGCGCCACCCACTGCTCGTTGAAGAAGACGTTCTTGCCGCTGACGCCGAGCTGGGAGGCAAGCTCGCGGGTCTTCGACACGATCGCCATCTCGGGAACGTCGGGGTTCGGGTGCGCGACCCCCAGGAAGAAGAGCCGCACGTCGGGGCGGCGCTCGGCCAGCTGGGCGATGGCCCGCACCAGGGTTTGGGTGTCGAACCAGTTGTAGATTCCGCCGCCCCAGATGACGACCTTGTCGGTCTCGGATATCCCGGGAACGACGCCGCGGATCGCCTTGCGGGTCTTTTGCGGCGGCGTGCTGTCCATGCCGAAGGGGGCGATCGCGATGAGGTTCTCGAGGTTTTCGTCGGCCGCGTAGTTTTCGGGGTTGATCCGGCCGAGACCCGCGAGCTGGCCGAGCCAGAAGAGGCGCTGGCGCTCGGAGGCGCAGAGGAAGAAGTCGCCGCGCAGCAGCTGCTCGTTGAGCACGTTGGTCGACGACTGCACCTGGTTCTTCCACTGGGCGAGACCCCACTCGCGGCCCTGCTCGAGCTGCTCGAGGTGCATCGGGTCGTAGAGGTCGGCGACCATGATCTTGTTGGAGTGCTTGAGCGTCGTGAAGTGGTGCAGGGCGTGACCCTGGAAGAAGATCACGTCGGCCCACTCCTCGTGGACCTTCATCTCGCGCTCGTTCTGGAGGCGAACGCGCTCGACCTCGAACTTGTCGGACTGGCGGTTGGCCACGTTCCAGGTCAGGAGGCGGACGTCGCTGTGCTCGGAGAGGGCCTCCGAGATCTTCCAGGCGCGCATGGCCGGGCCAGCCATCTTCTCGCCGATCGCGTCGCCCGTGATCACCAGGATGTGCCGACGCTGGGTGTGCTCGACGATTCCGAAGGCATCGACGATCGAGTGCAGCCCGTCGAGGAAGTACGAGTCGGAGAAGAGCGGCTTGAAGATGTCGCCGAACAGGCGGAACAGGTCGCCGTCGGTGCGCTGACGCTGCGACTGCAGCTCGTCGCGGGTCTGCTGGAGCGACGGGAGCTCTTGCACGAACTGGTCGAGGGCGAAGAGGCCGGCAACCGTGTCTTTGTTGACGGGGGTGTCGCGTTCGAACTCGTCGGCAGCACCCGTAAAGCGCCGGATGTCGAACATCTCGGAGTCGAGGCCGCTCTTGGCGACCGCGCGGCGAGCGAGCAGGGCGAGGGCCCCCGGCAGGAACTTGGCGAGGCTGTTGTCGTCGAGGTTCTTGAAGAGCAGGATCAGGGCGTTCCGCTCGAGGAGGTACATCTCGCGGTACTCGCCAAAGCTCTTCATCGAGCCGTGGTGCTTGTGGTAGACGACTGACTCGGGGGCGAAGCGCACCCGGTAGCCGAGCAGGTTGAGACGCCAGCCGAGGTCGACGTCGTCGTAGAACATGAAGAGGCGCTCGTCGAAGCCGCCGACCTCGTGGAAGATCGCCTTGCGCACGAAGAGCGCGCTGCCGGTGCCGAAGAGGATGTCGCGCGGGGTGTCGAACTCGCCGGTGTCGATCTCGGTGACGCGGTCTTTGTAGCCCATGCCGAACCAGGTGAGGCTGCCCTGGACGAAGTCGATCGCCTTGCCCTCCCAGTCGAGCACCTTCGAGCCGACGGCCGCGACCTTGGGGCTCACGGCGAACTGACCGAGCGCGGCGCGGATCCAGTCGACCGACGGCTTGGCGTCGTTGTTGAGGAACGCGACGAACTCGCCGCGAGCCTTCTTCGCACCCAGGTTCGAGCCGCCAGTGAACCCGAGGTTGTCGGGGGAGACGATCAGGGTGACGTTCTTCTGGTCGCCGAGGGCGGCGCGGAGACGGGTCTCGCTGTCGTCGCCGGAGCCGTTCTCGACGATCACGATCTCGAGCTGGTCGGTCGGCCAATCGACATCGTTGAGGCGGGCGACGCACTCGAGGGTGTCGTCGGTGCCTCGGAAATTGACGATGACGACGGAGACGACACTCGACGTGGATACTGACAAGGAGATGCTCCAACACGTTGGCGATAGGTGGTTCGGCCCCGGGAGGCGGTCTCACTATAGCCATGCGATCTTTCGAGTCGGTGGCGACCTCCCCAGGCTTGTGGAATACCTCACAGTCGTGTGAAAGATTCGATGTCGGGCAGACTTGGCGCATGCGCGCATCCGTCATCGTGGTCAACTGGCGGCAACCCGATCTGACACTCCGGGCGCTCGACGCCCTGGCTCGGCAGGTTCCCTCGAACGGCTTCGAGGTCGTGCTCGTCGAGAACGAGGCGACGCCGGGCGGCACCGATGTCATCCGGCGGGCCCACCCCGAGGTGATCGTGGTCGAAGAGCCCACGAACTCGGGCTTTGCCGGGGGAGTGGCGCGGGGCATCGCGGCAGCGACCGGCGACGTGATCGTGCTCGTCAACAACGACGCCGTGCCGGATCCTGGATTCATCGCCGCGGGGCTCGCCGCCCTCGACGCCGCGGGGCCCACCTACGCGGCCGTGAGCGCGGCCGTGGTGCTCGAGGGGCTGTTTGCCTCGACAGGTACGCCGGGCCCGCACACGCTCGTCGGTCTCGACGGCGCCCTCTGGGCGAGAACCGAGGATCCGACGCGCGGCACCGCCGTGATGAACGGCACCGGAATCGAGATGACGCGTGACGGCAACGGCTACGACCGTGAGTGGCTCGCGCCGGCCGACGACGTCTCGTCGCGCTCCGACCCCTTCGGGTTCTCGGGCGGAGCGGCCTTTCTCCGTCGCGACGCGCTCGAAGCAGTCGGCGGATTCGACGACGACCTCTTCATGTATTACGAAGACCTGGATGTCTCGTGGCGATTTCGACTGGCCGGGCTCCAGATCGGCTTCGCTCCCGAGGCGCGGATCGTGCACCGGCATGCGGGTAGTTCGTCGAGCGGCTCGGAGCTCATTCGGCGCCAGAGCATCCGCAATCGGCTCGCCGTCGTGCTGCGGAACGGGAGTGCGACGTTCATCACTCGAGTCGTGTTTCGAACACTCGCACGACTGGTACGAGACACGCTTACTCCCGGTCAGGCCTATCTTTCGCGGGACGCGTGGCGCGGGGTGCTGCGCGAGCTGCCCGGGCTGGTGGCAGGGGCTCGACGCAAGCGGCGGGCGGACCGGATCCTTGGTCCACGCCGTCGTGAGGTAGAGGATTTGCTCGGCTGACCCTTGGTGCATCCTGAGTGTGACCTTGATGCGAGCCGAAGAATCGTCCCCCATCGCGCCCCTATCGGGGGACATTCCGGCCCTGGTGCATGTGACTCGTGTGACTTACGGTGGAGAAGTCGAGTGCTCGTGAGCACCCTCCACGCGGACGTTCGGGCGTCCACGATCAGCGTGGAACCGCCGATGGCGGCGGGTTCAGCGGGGTTCGATCCATAGCCAGATGCCACTCGGGAGGCACCCCTTTGCTTACGTACCCCACCGTCGCGTGCGCGACATCCGCGCGCGCCACGGCGCCGACGTCCGGCCGCCGACGATGACGGCCCCGCGCCGCGCCACCCTTCGGGCCGTAGTCGGGGTGACCGCCGCTGTCGCCATCGCCGCCTCGGGCGCGCTGCTCGGCACCGCTGCCGTCGCCGCGACCCCCACGCCGGCGCCGACTGTCGCCGCCACGGCCCCTGCCGCCGCGAGCGGCAGCACCACCGCCGACGCTGCCGCGACCGCCGAGCCGACCCCGGCTTCGACCACCGAGCCGACCGCAGACCCCGCCACGCCGTCCTCGGGCGGCGCCACCTCCGACGCCGAAGCCAACGCGGCCGACGTGGCCGACGGCTCCGCCGCCGACACCGACCCGTCGCTCGCCGTTCAAGATGCCTCCGGCAACCACACGATGGGCGCGTCGCTCGCCGAGACCGAGGTCGCGCCGACCCAGCAGTTCCGGGTGCAGTCGAAGGCCGCGACGACGAAGTCCGTCTCGGGCGCCTCGTCGTCGAACATCAAGGGCATGGACGTCAGCGGCTGGCAGACCAGTGTCAACTGGGCCTCCAGCTACAAGCAGGGTGCCCGCTTCGCCTACGTCAAGGCCACCGAGAACACCAGCTACAAGAGCTCTCTCTTCAGCTCGCAGTACAACGGCGCGCGCAAGGCGGGCATGTACACGGGGGCGTATCACTTCGCGCACCCGGGCGAGACCTCGGGAGCCGCGCAGGCCGCCTACTTCGTGAACAACGGTGGTGGCTGGTCGGCCGATGGCAAGACCCTGCCGCCGCTCCTCGACCTCGAGGCGGGCTGTTGGGGCCTCAGCCAGGGTCAGATGATCTCGTGGATCAAGGCCTTCTCCGACAAGGTCAAGAGCATGACGGGCATCACCCCGGCCATCTACACCGGCTACTACTGGTGGCAAGACTGCACCGGCGGAAGCAAGGCGTTCAGCGCCAACAAGCTCATGATCGCGAACTACGGCCGCGAGCTATCGCAGGGGCCGTTCGCCGTGCCGGCCAACTGGAGCGACTGGACCATCTGGCAGTACTCCTCCACCGGTCCGTTCGCCGGCGACTCGAGCGTCTTCAACGGCTCGGCCGCGGCGCTCAAGGGCTTCGTGCTCCCGTCGTCGCTCGTGGCGGCCGCTCATTCGCCGAAGGGCAACGTCGACCAGATCAGCACCGTGCCCGGTGGCATCCGGGTGCGGGGATGGACCCTCGACCCCGACAGCAAGGGTTCCATCACCACTCACATCTACGTCGGCTCCAAGGTCGTCTCCGTCAAGGCGAACAAGACCCGGAACGACGTGGCGGCCCAGTATCCGTCTTGGGGCGCCGCGCACGGCTACGACACCGTCATTCCGGTGGCGAAGGCCAGCTACAAGGTGTGCGCCTACGGGATCAACGTCGGCACGGGCGGCAACACCCTGCTCGAGCCCTGCGTGACCAAGAAGTCGATGGGACTCAACCCGGTCGGCGTCATCGACTCCGTCAGCACCACGCCGACAACCGTGCGGGTCAAGGGCTGGTCGTTCGACGGTGGCACCGCGTCGTCGATCAAGGTCAAGGTCGCTGCCAACTCCGTCTCGAAGACCGTGACCGCCTCCGTCGCGCGCTCCGGGGTGGCCTCGGCCTACCCCGCCTACGGCGGCAAGCACGGTTTCGACGTCACGCTCACCGTTCCGCAGGGCACGCCCAAGGTCTGCGTCACCGGCGTGAACGTGGGCAGCGGGAAGAACGCGACCGTCGGATCCTGCGTCCGCGCCACAGTGAACAACCTGCCCCGGGGCAGCGTCGACAAAATCGTCGGCGGCAAGGGCACCGTGACCGTGTCGGGCTGGATGGTCGACACCGACACCCCCAAGACCGCGATCCGCGGCGCGCTGCACGTCGGCAAGATCCACTCCTACTTCGCTGCCGGGAACACCCGCAACGACGTCGGGCGCAAGTACCCGGCCTACGGGGCGAAGCACGGATTCTCGTCGACCGTGAAGATTCCGAAGGGCAAGAAGCACGTCTGCGTGTACGGGATGGACTCCAGCAAGGGCAAGAACCCCGTGCTGAAGTGCGCCTACGTCACCGTGAAATGACCACCGTCGCACGACGCCTCGTCGCACTCGCCGTCGCCGCGAGTGCGGCGGCGGCGTTGCTCACCGGCATCCAGGTCGTCTCGGCGCCGAGCCCCGCCGAGGCGCTCTCTGGGTCGCAGTTCGATGCCGGAAACATCGTGAGCAATGCGGTCTTCTTCGACTCGGATGCTCTGAGCGAGGCGCAGATCCAGACGTTCCTCGCCGGTAAGAGCGGCACCTGCTCGAACAGCCGGTGCCTCGACATCCTGACGACGACGACGACCAGCCGCGCTGCCGACGCCATGTGCGCCGCTTACACGGGGGCGAAGAACGAGACCACCGCGCGCATCATCGCGAAAGTCGGCCGCGCCTGCGGCATCAACCCCGAGGTGCTGCTCGTCTCCCTGCAGAAGGAGCAGGGGCTCGTCACCTCCACCGCGCCCTCGACCTACGCCATCGATCGCGCTATGGGATACGCCTGCCCCGACACGGGCAGCGGCTGCGACCCGGCCTACGCCGGCATCTACAACCAGGTCTACCGCGCCGCCTGGCAGTTCAAGCGCTACGCGAACCCGGCCGGCACCTCCAAGTCGTTCACGACCTACACGCCCGGCACGACCGTCGCCGTGCGCTACAGCCCGAGCTCCCCCTGCGGCACCAAGAAGGTAAAGATCGCGAACCAGGCGACCGCGAACCTCTACTACTACACGCCGTACACGCCGAACGCCGCGGCCCTCGCGAACCTCTCCGGCACCGGCGACAGCTGCTCCGCCTACGGCAACCGCAACTTCTGGGTCTACTTCTCGAACTGGTTCGGTTCGCCGACCGCGGGCACCCCCGCCAGCGGCACCCCCGCAGCCCCCGTGGCGACCACGACCGGGCACGTCGACAAGGCCGTCGGCGGTATCGGAACGGTCACGCTCAGCGGGTGGGCCCTCGACCGCACGAGCACCGCGTCCATCTCGGTGTCGGTGGCTTACGGGGCGTCGACGAAGACGCTCGTCGCCTCGGCCGTTCGGGCCGACGTCGGCAAGGTCTACCCGGATTCCGGCTCGAAACACGGTTTCTCGACGACCCTGGCGGCGAGCCCCGGCAGCTACGACGTCTGCGTCACCGCGATCGGCGTCAACAAGGCCGCGAAGCTCGTCTCCTGCACGCCGGTCACGGTCGCTGACCCCTCGCCCTTCGGCGCGGTCGACGTGGTGCGAGCGGCGCCGGGCGGGATCCTTGTCTCCGGATGGGTCGCCGACCCCGACACCACATCGTCGATCCGGGCGCGGATCGCCGTCGACGGTAAGACGGTGCGCACGCTCGCCGCGGCCAACTCGCGCCCCGACGTCGCCAAAGCCCACCCCGCGGTCGGAGCCCTCCACGGCTTCTCGACGGTCGTGCCCGCCACGGAGGGAGCGCGCCGGGTGTGCGTGACCGGCGTCAACACCGGACGAGGATCCGACACCCCCGTCGAGGACTGCACCACCGTCGCTGTCCTTTCGTCGTCGCCCCGCGGAACGATCGAGAAGGTCTCCACCACGCTCCGAACGATCACCGTCTCGGGCTGGGCCATCGACGCCGACACTGCGAAGTCGATCGCGGTGTCGATCGGGGTCGACGGTTCGCGTCTCGCTAAGGTCACCGCGTCGGCTGCGCGCCCGGGTGTCGCGACGTCGTACCCGGCCTACGGGGCCGGGCACGGCTTCTCGGCCACCGTCACGGTGAAGCCCGGCACGCACACGCTCTGCGTCGGCGGGATCAACCAGGCGGGCACGGCCGGCACGAGCGGACACATCGCCCCCTGCCGCACGGTGACGACCGACACCAAGCCGAAGGGTGCACTCGACTCGGTCACGGTGTCGAAAAAGGCCGTCACGGCGAAGGGCTGGGCGTTCGACCCCGACTCGGTCGCCACCTCGATCAAGGTCGACGTCTACATCGACGGCAAGGGCTACCGGGTGCCGACGTCGGTCGCACGGGCCGACGTGGCGCGCGTCTACAAGCTGCCCGGAGCGCTGCACGGGTACACGCTGACGAAGACCCTCGCGAAGGGCAAGCACACGATTTGCGCCTACGGAATCGGTGCCGACAAGGGCGCGAACACGAAACTCGGGTGCAAGGCGGTCGTCGTCAAGTAGTGCGGCCGGGCGCTCGATTGGCTCAGACCCGCATACTCGGCTCAGACCCGCATACTCGGCATAAACAGCACGCCTAGGAGGCGGGTTTTGGCCGGCTGTGCGGGTCTGTGCCCGTGTGGCCGGTCTGCCCGGACGCGATGGTGCAGCGCAACAGGCCCGGGTCGCGCCGGGGGTCAGCGGGTGCGGCTGGATCCTGTGTTCGCAGCGAGGTTCTGCCGCCACGAGCGCTTGCGGGCCGAGATCGTCGCGATGGCGACGAAGAGCATCAGTGTGCCCTCGAACAGCGGGTAGCTCTCGGCGATGGCGGTCACGGCGATCAGCAGCAGCACCAGCGCCGGCCAGGTGTACGCGACGATCGGGTGCGCCGACGCGGTCAACCAAGAGCGGGTGAAGGCCAGCGCCCCGGCGGCGAGGAGCATGACGAGACCGGCGAGCCCGAGCTGGAACCAGGTGTCGAAGAACGCACCGAGCCCGGTCTCGGAGACACGGCCGCTCACATTCGTCAGAGTCGAGAACGGGAAGACCTCGGTCGGCCACTGACCGGCGAAGCCCCAGCCGACGAGACTGTGCAGCGAGATCAGCTCGCGGATCTTTGCCCAGAGCTGCAGCCGCACGTCGAGGTCGGAGGTCGCGCCGATCGCCGAGATGAGCCGACGCCTCGCGAGGTAGGCGAGCACGAGACCGAGCACCACGAGGACCGCCAGGATCACCTGCAAGAGTGCGCGGCGCTCCGGCGGGCTCTGCCGGAGGCTCCGCAGCGCGATGGCAGCGATCACCAGTGCGAGGACGGCGATCGAGGTCACCGGCGAGCTGGCGAACGTCAGCGTCAGCAGGGCGAGCACCCCGGAGGCGACCCCGACGCCGAGCGTGATCGACCGGGTGAACCACTCGACCGCGAACGTCACGAGAGCGAGCGCCGCCAGGAACCCCAGGTAGTTGCGGGTGCCGGCCACGCCTTGGATGGGCCCGCCCTCGGCCAGGTTGCCCTGAATGCCGAGGATCGCGATCGGCTGATCGATCAGGATCCCGGAGAGCACTTCGAGAGACAAGGAGACAGTCAGCAGGATCCGCAGCGCATCGCCGGTTGCGCGGATCAGCTGAACCAGGTCGCGCCCGAGGGCCAGATACATGCCGAGCGCCCCGAAGGCGAGCGCGTAGATCACTCCGCCGATCGTGACCCAGGTGTACTGGCTCCAGAACGACGAGAGGAAGAAGTAGGCGAACAGCGCCATCAGCGACACCGGCAGGATGCCGTGCCATTCGATGTGGTGCCGAGCGCCGAAAAGCGACAACCCCGCCAGGAGGACCAGCGTGACCAGGATCGCGATCGAGCCGGGCCAACCGATCAGCGCCCGGACGGTGTGGATGCCGAGGGCGTACAGCAGGATCGCGACGGTGAGCACCTGGCTGAACGATCCGCCGGCGGAGAAGCCGATCCATGCCGACAGGTAGCGACGCAGGGGGTCGCGGGTCGAGCCGGGCATGGTCACGCCCTCATTGTCTCAGGTACGCCGTGCCTGCAAATTCGAAGGAGATTCTGCTCGCGGTGGGCCCGGATCCGCATGATCTCGTCGCGCGGGCGAGGTTTTTCCTTCAAATTCGGCAGCGGTCGCTGGGCTCGGCCACGACGAGGGGATCAGTCGGCGGCGCGGACGACCGTGGCATCGGCGGGGACGACTGCCTCGCCGGGGCGCGTCCACCAGCGGAAGTTGTCGACCCGGGTGGCATAGCTGACCAGCACGAGCAGCGCCCAACCCCACTCGACGTTGAGCCGCGACTCGCCGATCCCGTGCACGATCAAGATCGAGAGCAGCAGGAGCGGCAGCAGGTCGAGGGTGTTCCACGGGGCGGGCTTGCCGACACCGAGCATGCGTCGATCGGTCGCCCACCACCACGAGCGCGCCGCGGCCGTGACCAGCACGCCGACGAAAAGCGCTAGGCCGATCCAGCCGAGCTGGAAGAACATGTCGAGGTAGGCGTTGTGCGCCTGCAGGTAGACGACGCCCTTGATCTTGGCGAGGCCCTTGAACGGTTCGAGGTACGGCTGCCACCAGCCGGTCCAGCCCCAGCCCACGATCGGGTGCTCGACCGCCAACTCGTAGACCCTCGACCAGATGTAGCCGCGGCCCGTGAGGTCGCTGCTCTTGCCGAGCAGGCGGAGGAGGAGCCCCCAGCCGAGCGAGAGGGCGAGCGCCGCCACCCCGGCAAGCGCGAGAGCCAGGACGCCGACGAGCCAGCGTCGGCGGAGGGGGACCCTCCGGGCGAGAATGGCAAAGCCGAGCACCACGGCCACGACCGCGAGGCAGGCGAGCACGGTCGACGACCGGGTCAGGGCGAGGGCGAGGATCGACGAGGCCAGGCCGTACCAGGCCGTGCGCCGGTCGATGACGCGGCCGTGCGCCTGGACTGCGGTGACAACGAGGGCGTACAGCGCAAAGATCGCCAGGAGGTTGCTGTTGCCGGGTAGCCCCTGGATCTGGCCACCGGAGAAGAGGGCGTCGCGAGTCCAGAAGAACGCGGCGGGGTGCGGGGGAGTGCAGTCGACGTAGATCGGGCAGAACGGCTGTCGGATGAACACCGCGACGACGAGCTCGAACACCAGCGAGAGCACGACGACCGTGCGCAGGGCGCGACCGAGGGCCTTCACGATGCCCGTCCACGACGTGGTCGCGACGATTGCGACGGGCGCGATCGTCGTCGCCAACTGAGTGCCGACGCCGAGCAGCGAGCCCACCCGGTACTCCGACCAGACGAGCGAGACGACCATCCACAGCAGCAGGAGAGTCAGGAGAGCGGGCACGCGCGAGAGGCGGGGCGGGTGACGCACCAGGATCACGACCGCCCACGCCACGAGCGCCGCGCAGACGACACCCCAGCCGGCCCAGTTGATCGAATTACGAAGCGGATCGCCGCCGAACAGCACGAGGAAAGCGGCGGTCGCGAAGGCGGTCCGCTCGGTCGCCGGCTTGGCGAGACTCGAGTCGACGCGAGGAAGTGGGCTAGCGACGGCCATGGCGGTAAGGCTAGTCGTTCAGCGCCGCCCTCTGCGGCGTTGGTACCGTGGTCGAACCGCCCGGTGGGCACGCTCGCGTCTGTGAAGACGAGGAGCAAGCGGATGCACCGCCACGAGAGTCACAAGAGGAAAGCCATGTTTCTAGCCATCACCAACGTTCCGCGCGACTACGCGTGGGGTTCGACGACGGCGATCTCGACGCTGCTCGGCCGCAAGCCGTCCGGCCGCCCGGAGGCCGAACTGTGGCTCGGAGCCCACCCCGGTTCGCCGAGCGTCATCGTCAACCCGGCAGTCGTCGACGGAGCCGACACGCTGGCCGACTGGATCGCCGCGCAGCCCGATCGAACTCTAGGATCCGGGCGCCGCTCACTCCCCTTCTTGATGAAGGTGCTCGCCGCCGCCAAGCCCCTCTCGATCCAGGCGCACCCGACCCCGGAGCAGGCTCGTGACGGCTTCGAGCGCGAGAACCGCGCCGGCGTGCCGCTCCAGGCAAGCGAGCGTAACTACAAAGACCCGTTTCCGAAGCCCGAGATCATCTTCGCGCTGAGCGACACCTTCGACGCGCTGTGCGGCTTCCGAGCGCTCGCCGAGACACGCGCCGACGTCGACGTGCTGGCCGGGGCCGGCGCGTCTGCTGGCGGTGCTAGGTCTGACGCCTTCGAGGAGCTCCGCGCCCACCTCGCCGAGTCGCTCGAGGCGACCGTCGCCTGGCTCTTCGACGGTGAGGCCGCTGCCGGCACCGTCGCCGCGGTCGGTCATGCCGCAACCGCCGCCGTGGCCCACGAGTCGGAGTCGGGCGTGCCCGTGTCTGCGACCATCCACACCATCGCCGACCTCGCCGTCGAGTACCCGGGCGATCCGGGCGTCGTCGTCGCGCTCCTCCTCAACCGGGTCACGCTGCAGCGCGGAGAAGCGCTCTTCCTCCCCGCCGGCAACATCCACGCCTACCTGGGCGGCCTTGGCATCGAGCTCATGGCTCCGAGCGACAACGTGCTGCGCGGCGGACTGACCCCGAAGCACGTCGACGTGCCCGAGCTCCTCCGCGTGCTCGACTTCGACGAGCTGCCCCTGCCGTACCTGAAGCCCACCAAGGCCGGCGCCGGCGTCGAGCGCTTCGACCCGACCGGTGTCGGGTTCGCCCTGCTGCACGTGCAGCCCGGCGAGGCGGGTGCGGTTGTCCAGCTCGGCGGGCCATCGATCGTGCTCGTGACCAGCGGAGAGCTGCACCTCAAGGGCCAGGACGGCAATATCAAGCTCGGAGCGGGCGAAGCGGTCTACGTCACGCCCGACGAGTGGCGCCTCGCCGTGACGGGATCGGGCGAGGCGTTCGTGGCCACTGCCGCGTAGCGGACCGGGGCGTCGGGCTGGGAGCGGCCGGGCCGGATCCTGATCTGTGCACCGCTCTCTGGGTACAGCTGCTCCGTCTGCAAATCTGAAGGAAAAACGTGCGGCGGGCAACGGAGACATCAGGATCCGGAGGGGTCGGCTTCGCAAATCTCCTTCGAATTTGCAGCGGCCGCACGCCTACGACGCCAACGCTGAGGCGAACGTCCGCCGGTACGCGGTCGGCGTCGTCTGCAGCACGCGCGCGAAGTGGTGCCGGAGCACGGCCGCCGAGCCGAACCCGGTGGCCTGCGCGATCGACTCGAGCGTGTCGTCGGTCGCCTCGAGCAGCTGCTGAGCGCGCAGCAGTCGTTGCCGGTTGAGCCAGGCCCCGGGCGTCGTGCCCACGTCGGCGCGGAACCGCCTCGCGAACGTGCGCGGTGACATCAGCGCGCGGCGCGCCAACTCGTCGACGGTCAGCTCGCGGTCGAGGTGCACGAGCATCCAGTCCATGACGCCGGCGAGCGAGTCGGAGCAGCGCTCGGTGATCGGCGCCGCGATGAACTGCGCCTGGCCGCCGTCGCGCTGCGCGGGCGTGACCATGCGGCGGGCGATCGCGTTGGCCGGCCCGGCGCCGAGCTCGCGCCGCACGAGATGGAGGCAGGCGTCGATGCCGGCCGAGGTGCCGGCGCTGGTCACGATCGAGCCCTCGTCGACGTAGAGCACATCGGGGTCGACTGTGACGGCCGGGTATTGCGCGCGGAGCTCGTCGGCGTGCATCCAGTGGGTCGCCGCCCGCCGCCCGTCAAGCAACCCGGTCGCCGCCACGATGAAGGCTCCACTGCAGATGCTGAGGATGGTCGTGCCGGCCGCGTGTGCCCGCCGGAGAAAGTTGAGGTAGGCCGGGTCGACGTCTCCCGTGCCGTGCGCCGGAACGACCACGAGGTCGACCCCCTCGGCCCGCTCCAGGCCGTCGTCGACGACGAGGTCGAAGCCGAGGCTCGTTCGAACCCGCCCCGGGTGCGCGGTGACGACCCGGAAGTCGAAGGCTGGGCCGCCCGTGTCGCGCCGGTCGATGCCGAAGACCTCGCACGCGACGCCGAACTCGAACGGCGGCAGACCCTCGACGGCGAGGACGGCGACGGAGCGGAGCATGGTGCCTCCAGGTTCATGAAGCGGGAAGTGGCGGATTCTCGATGACACCACGAATCCTGCCACAGGACACCCCTCGCTCACAGCCAAGGATCCGATAGCTCGTCACGATAGGTTGGCCACCATGGCTTGGTTGGTTACCGGAGGATCCGGGTACATCGGTTCGCATGTAATTCGCGCGTTGGCAGGGGAGGGGCTGGATTCTGTGGTCCTCGACGATCTGTCGAGCGGAATCGAGTCGTTCGTGCCGGACGGCGTGCCGTTCGTGCGCGGGACGATCCTTGATCAGGCCCTGGTCGAGAAGACCATCGACGACTACGGGGTCACGGGCGTTATTCACGTCGCCGGCTACAAGTACGCCGGGGTCTCGGTTCAGCGGCCGCTGCACACCTACGAGCAGAACGTGACCGGCACGGCGGTGCTCCTCGCTGCGATGGCCGCCAAGGGAGTCGACCGGATCGTCTTCTCGTCGAGCGCCGCCGTCTACGGGGTGCCTCCGACCGACGTCGTCACCGAAGACACACCGAAGTCGCCCGAGTCTCCGTACGGCGAGTCGAAGCTCATCGGCGAGTGGTTGCTGCGCGACCAGGGCGTCGCGACCGGCTTGCGCCACACCAGCCTCCGCTACTTCAACGTGGTCGGGTCGGGTGAGCCCTCGCTCTACGACGCGAGCCCGCACAACCTGTTCCCGCTGGTGTTCCAGGCTCTCCTCGACGGCCGGGTGCCCAAGATCTTCGGCGACGACTACGCCACCCCCGATGGCACCTGTGTGCGCGACTACGTGCACGTCTCTGACCTCGCTCTCTCGCACGCCGTCGCGGCTCGCAAGCTCGATGCGGGCGAGACTCTCGAGCCCGCCTACAACCTCGGTTCGGGCGACGGCTCGAGCGTGAAGCAGATCATGGACGCCATGGCCGAGGGAACCGGCATCGACTTCGAGCCCGAGATCGCCACGCGCCGCGCCGGGGACCCCGACCGGATCGTGGCCGAGGGCGTGCTCGCGGGCCGCGACCTCGACTGGAAGATGCGCCACACACTGCTCGAGATGGTGCAGAGCGCCTGGGCGGCGCGTCAGGCGGCCGAGTAGCGGAGGCTTTGGGGGCTCTGCTCGGCTGGCGAGGGTGGTTCCCGGGGGGATCGGCTCGGGCGCACGACCAATCGGCCCGCAGTCACGCGAAAGTGCTGAATTCGGCGCCGACAGGCCAATCAGACGCCCGTTTGGGCACTCTCGCCGCCGGCCCGACAGCATCTGCAGACGTACCCCGGCATGTCCCCGCAAATGCGGATCGCGACACGCCCGAGACTCAAATGACCCTCATTCAGCGGTCGAGCCTTTTATGATGCTCGACTTGACGTACCCCTAGTTACACCGGTGTAATTACGTTGTTGCGACCAACCGGGAAGCAGCAGCACCGAGGGGAGATGCGCAGTGGCCATTCACAATGGGGCACACGACTTCGAGTCGCCTGACCAGCGGCACCCCGACGCCCAGCGTCACCTCGACAGCCAACGCCACCTCGAGGCAGCGGCCGACGAGCTTCTCGCCGGCGGGCGTGCGTCCGGCTCGATCGTTCCCGACAACTGGCACATCGACCCGGTTCAGCTCGGCGTTCCCGGCGTTCGTCGTCCCGTCGTCGACGAAGATGAGAACCCCCTCGCCTGGCAGGCCGACTCTCTCTGCGCCCAGACCGACCCCGAGGCCTTCTTCCCCGAAAAGGGCGGATCGACCCGCGACGCCAAGAAGATCTGCGCCACCTGCGACGTCAAGTCGCAGTGCCTCGAGTACGCCCTGCAGAACGACGAGCGCTTCGGCATCTGGGGCGGCCTCTCCGAGCGCGAGCGCCGCAAACTCCGCAAGCGCGCGTAACCACACGCCGCGGTTGCAGAACCGTACCTATGAATCGCTGCGGCGCGCCCACCGGGTGCGCCGTCTCGCGTTTCCGGGCTCGTAGAGTCTCACCGTCATGCAGCCGAGAGTCACAGCGATCCTCGTCGCCCCCAGCGGAGCGACCACCCTCGACAGAACCCTCGATGGGCTGTCGCGTCAAAGTCGTCCGCCCGAGGCGCTCGTCGTCGTCGATGCCGGTGGCGAAGGATCCGCGGCAGGTCGCCTAGCCCTCAGTGGCGCGGCGCAGGTGACGCAGGCAAAGGGCGTCGACACGATCGGCGCCGGGGTCGCCCACGCGCTGCGGGTGGTGGGCCCGGCATCGGCCGAGTCGAGCGACGAGTGGCTCTGGATCCTCGGGGCCGACAACGCTCCGGAACCCCGCGCGCTCGAGTATCTGATGGCGACGGTCGAGGTCGCACCGTCGGTGGCGGTGGCCGGACCGAAGCTCATGCGGGCCGACGAACCGGGGGTCATCTCGGAGTTCGGCGAGACGGTCACGCGATTCGGCTCCTCGATCGCGCTCGTCGCGGGTGAGCTCGACCAGGGGCAGCGCGATTCGCGCACCGACGTGCTCGCCGTGGCCGCCGGCGGCATGCTCGTGCGGAGATCGGTCTGGGAGGCGCTCGGTGGATTCGACCCGGCGCTGCCGCACGTCGACTCGTCTCTCGACTTCTCGACCCGCGCGCGTCTCGCCGGGCACCGTGTCGTGCTCGTTCCGACCGCCCGGGTGCTCTCGGACGGCCACCCCGAAGACTTCGGCCGGAAGCCCGGCGGTCACGCCCGCCGCGCGCGACTCCGGAGGGCCGCTCAGCTGCATCGCCGCCTCGTCTACGCGCCCGCCGTCGCGCTGCCGTTTCACTGGCTGAGCCTTGTTCCACTCGCACTGTTCCGATCGATCTGGCAGTTGCTCGTCAAGAACCCCGGAGCCGTGGTCGGCGAGTTCCGCACCGCGTTCGGCACCGCGTTCGGTCGTTCTCACATTCGCCAGGCGCGGGTCAACTTCGCCCGGACGAAGAAGGTGCCGTGGCGGACGCTCCGACCCCTGCGGGCCACGTTCTCCGATCTGCGTGAGCGGCGCATCAACGAGCGCGACGCCCAGCTGGCCGGCATCGAGGACTCGACCGAGCCGCGCGCGAGCTTCATCGGATCCGGTGGGCTGTGGATCACCGTTCTGGTCGCCGTCGTCGGAGTGGTCGCGTTCTTCACACTCCTCGGCTCGCCGGCCGTCACCGGGGGAGGCCTGCTGCCCGTCAGCACCACCGTGTCGTCGCTCTGGCACTCGGTCGGATTCGGCTGGCATGAGATCGGCACCGGCTTCGTCGGGCCCGCCGACCCGTTCGCGGGAATCGTGGCCGTGCTCGGCAGCATCACGTTCTGGTCGCCGTCGACCGGCATCGTCCTCTTCTACTTCGCGGCTCTGCCGCTGTCTGCTGTAGGCGCCTGGCTCGCCGCCCGCCGCATCACGCACCGCTCCTGGGTACCCACGGTCGCGGCCCTCGTCTACGCCGTCTCGCCTCCCGTGCTCGCCGCCCTGCAGGCCGGCCGCCTTGGCGCGGTGGTGACGCACGCTCTACTGCCATTCCTCGTGCTCGCGATGATCAAGTCGCACAGCCGGTGGTCGTCGGGAGCCGCTGCATCGATCCTCTTCGCCGTGATCGCCGCCGCCACCCCCTCGCTCATTCCGGCCCTCGTGATCGGCTGGCTCGGCTCGATCGCGGCGCGGCCCCGCGGCACACACCGCATGCTGGCGATCCCCCTCCCCGCCATCGCGCTGTTCGTGCCCCTGGCGATCGCTCAGATCTCGCGTGGCACCTGGTGGGCGATCTTCGCCGATCCGGGCGCTCCGACGCGTGCCGACGCGGCTTCACCCCTTCAGCTGGCCCTCGGCTCACCCGAGACCGGACTGAACGGCTGGACCGACCTCGTCGCCCAGCTCGGCATCACCGGCTCGACCATGGCGATCGTCGTGGTCGTGGCCCTACTGCCCCTCGGCCTTCTCGCGATCGTCTCGGTGTTCCTGCCCACCCGTGGACGGGCGGTCGCCTGCCTCGCTCTCGCACTCGTCGGCTACCTCACCGCGGTGGCGGCGACGCACCTGCAGATCACCGGTGTGGGCAGCTCCACCACCGGGGTCTGGGCCGGCGCCGGTCTCAGCCTCTACTTCGTCGGAATGGTCGGCGCCGCCGCGGTGAGCCTCGACCGCATTCCCCGCTTCACACCGCCCCTCGGATTCCTGTTCGCCGTGCTCGGCATCGCCGCCTCGTTCCCGCTCATCATCGGGATGGTGCTGCAGACTTCCGCGATCGAGGCGTCGAGCGGCCGGATCCTGTCGGCCTACGTCACCGCCGAGGCCGTCGCCAAGCCCGACGTCGGCACTCTCGTGCTCACCCCGCAGCCCGACGGCTCCCTCGCGGTCTCGCTCGAGCGCGGCCAGGGTGAAACACTCGACCAGCAGTCGACCCTCGACTCGACGCAGCAGCAGCTCTCGTCGACGAGCCGCGACCTCACCACTCTCGCCGGCAACCTGGTCAGCCGCAGCGGCTATGACCCGGCTCCCGTCCTCCGCGAACTCGGTGTGGGCTTCGTGCTCCTCCGCGACAGCCGAGGTGACGACGCCCGAGCGGCACTGTCGCAGCGGGCGAAGGAGGCGCTCGACGGAGAGGCGGTGTTCCTGCCCGTCGGCGACACCACGAGCGGCCAGCTGTGGCGCTACGTCGATGCGACCGAGCGCGGAGCGAACCACCCGGGCGATTCGATCGTGCGGCCGATCGTGCTCGGATCCTGGGCTCTGATCTTCGGGTCGGCGCTGCTGCTCGCCATTCCGACGACGCCACGGCGACGCCGGGTGCGCACGGGTGCCCCCGAGTCCGAGCAACCCGCCACGACCTTCGACGAGGAGCGAGATGAGTAAGCGTTCGATGGTCTCCGCAGGAGTCCGCACCGGCGTCGGGGTGGTCGCCGTTGCTATCGGCGCGGCAGTGGTCGCGGGAGCGACGCTGCTGCCGCTGCCGACGTTGAGCGAGACGCCGGCCGGCAGGGTCGTCACGCCCGTCGCGCTCGATCAGCAGCGGGTCTGTGCGGGATCCTTGCTTCAGTTGAATGGCGACTCGGGTGCGTCGGCGACGTCGGTCACCGCCGGGTCGGCCGCCCGCACAGTCACCGCCGCCGGATCGGCAGGTTCGGGTGCGGTGCAGAAGCCCACGACCGACTCCCTCAAAGGATCCGACGGCGCGGCCTCCAAGCCCCTCCTGGTGACTGCCGAGGCGAAGGGGTCGACCACGGTTCCCGCCGTCGCGGCGGCCCAGAGCGCGGCCTCGTCGACGTCGGCCCTCAAGGGTTTCGCCGCCTCGCCCTGCGCCGAGCCCACCTCGTCGACCTGGCTCGTCGGCGGATCGACCGAGACCGGCCGCACCAGCCTCATCAACCTCGTCAACGCCTCCGACGTCAACTCGACCGTCGACCTCGCGGTCTACGGCGAAGACGGCAAAGTCGAAGGACCGGGGCTGACCGGCATCGTCGTCGCCCCCGGCAGCCAGAAGGTCGTGCCCCTGTCGGGGTTCGCGACGGGCCTGGCCTCGCCGGTCGTGCACGTCGTGAGCCGAGGCGGACAGATCTCGTCGAGCCTGCAGGTCAGCGTCGTCCGCACCCTCGAGGCCGGCGGCCTCGACACCGTCAGCGCCTCCGCGTCGCCCTCGCGGTCGGTGACCGTTCCCGGCGTCATCGTGCACAGCGACAACGCTCTGCAGACGGCGACGGGCAAAGACGGCTACGGCGATCTGCTCCCGATCCTCCGCACCTACGTGCCCGGCTCCGTGAACGCCCGCATCGCCATCGAGATGCGCACCGCCGACGGCACGGGCGCGACGTTCTCGGTCACGGCGCAGGCGGGGCAGGTGACCGACATTCCCCTCGACGGCTTGGCGACCGGTCAGTACACCGCCTTCGTCACGTCGAACGTGTCCGTCGTGGCCGGGACTCGCACGTCGACGCTGGCGCGTGACGGTGACATCGACCTCGCCTGGGCGGGGGCTGCTCCGTCGCTCAGCGGCTCCACGCTGTTCGCCGTTCCGGCGGGGCCTTCTCCTCGGCTGGTCGTCGCCAACCCCACCTCGAAGGTGGTCAGCGCGACGTTGTCGGTGCGCGGCAAGAGCGCCAAGAAGTTGCAGGTTCCGTCGGGCGGTTCGGTCGCGGTGGCGCTGTCGCCCGACGCGGTCGCGTCACTCTCGAAGGCGGACGGACTGCGCGCGGGCGTCAGCTTCAGCTCGTCGAGCCAGGTCGCCTCGTACGCGCTCTTCTCACCCACCGCCGTGTCGACGCCGGTGACGGTCTACCCGTAGCGCTGGGCCGCGTCGAGACGCGAGACTCCACGAATGGCCGGTAGAGCGAGGTCACCATGGGCAATTCGTGGAGTCTCGGCGATCAGCGGCGGCGAGCGACGGCGACGGGGAGCGACGGCGACGGGGAGCGACGGCGACGGGGAGCGGCGAGGCCGGGGAGCGCGCGGCGCTAACGGTCGCGATAGCGGTCGGGTGCCAGCTCCCAGGGATCCTTGCCGAGAAAATCGCCGACCGCCCGAAACACGTAGCCCTCGACGAGCATCCGGTGCTGCCACGGGTCGTCGCCGACCGAGCGGGTCTCGTGCGGACGCGCGAGTCGTTCGATGGGTAGACGGTAGAGAAGGATCCGCCGCCTCACCACATCCACGCGCCACCGATCGAGGCGGGGTGCTCCCGCTGAGCCGGGCGCCCTTGACCGTTCGTCTGCCGTCAGCTCGGCCGTCACTCCGGCCGGCAACCCGGCCACTTCGAACACGACCCCCTCGAGCTCGTCGGGCCAGAGCTCGCGAAGGTACTGGGCGGCGGAGGCGACGATGTCATCGAATCGATCGATGCGCGTCTCGAGAAAGGGGAGGTGCGGGCCGGCGACCGAGGAGCGCGGGCCGCGGCCGTGGCGATCACGGAATCCGGATCGGCCGCTGACGCGCGCACTTCGGGATCGAGCCATTCGCTCATGGTAGTCGCGCCTCGGGGAATCCTCCGTCTCTCGGGTTAGGGTGACTCGAGATGAACGCGCGACCCTGCAGCAAGGCCACCTGCCGTGACGAGGCGGTAGCTACTCTCACGTACGACTACGGCGATTCGATGGCCGTCGTCGGCCCGTTGTCGATGGTCGTGGAGCCTCACGGATACGACCTGTGCGCCCGTCATGCCGAGAGCCTGTCGGCCCCGCAGGGGTGGCAGGTCGTCCGCCATGTAGTTTTGGGGCATGACTTCTGACTCGCCCGTTGACCTCACCGCCTTCGTCAAGACGTACGACGTGCGAGGTCTCGTCGGATCGCAGCTGACCCCCGAGGTCGTCGAGGCCTTCGGCGCCGCCTTTGCCGACGAGATCGGCGGCGACGCCACCGAGATCGTGGTCGGGCACGACATGCGCGACTCGTCGCCCGAATTCGCCGACGCCTTCGGTCGCGGAGCCACCGCCCGCGGTGCCAACATCACTCTGCTCGGTCTCTGCTCGACCGACGAGACGTACTTCGCCTCCGGGTCGCGCAACGCCCCGGCCGCCATGTTCACGGCGAGCCACAACCCCGCGACCTACAACGGCATCAAGTTCTCTCGCGCGGGTGCCCAGGGCATCTCGCTCGACACCGGCCTGTCGTCGATCCGCGATCGCGCCTCGGCGTTCCTCGCAGACGGAATCGACCAGGCCCCGACCCCCGGTTCCGTCACGCCCTTCGACGCTCTGCCGTCGTATGCCGCGTACCTGCGTTCGCTCGTCGACCTTGCGAAGATCCGACCGATCACGATCGTCGTCGACGCTGGCAACGGCATGGGCGGGCTCACGGTCCCGGCCGTCCTCGGCACGGCCGCCGGGCTCCCCGAGCTGCCGATCACGATCATCCCGCTCTACTTCGAACTCGACGGCACCTTCCCCAACCACGAGGCCAACCCGCTCGAGCCATCGAACCTCGTCGACCTGCAGAAGGCCGTCGTCGAGCACGGAGCCGACCTCGGTCTCGCTTTCGACGGAGACGCCGACCGCTGCTTCGTGGTCGACGAGAAGGGCGACGCGGTCACGCCTTCGGCCGTAGCCGCGATCGTCGCCGTGCGTGAGATCGCCCGCGTTCACGCGGCATCGCCCGACGAGCACATCAGCGTGATCCACAACCTCATCACCTCGCGCGCCGTGCCCGAGGCGATCGAGGCCGCGGGTGCCACCCCGGTGCGCACCCGGGTCGGCCACTCGCTCATCAAAGACGAGATGAAGGCCACCGGCGCCATCTTCGGCGGCGAGCACTCCGCGCACTACTACTTCCGCGACTTCTGGGGTGCCGACAACGGCATGCTCGCGGCCCTGCACGTGCTGGCCGAGTTCGGGTCGGGCTCGTCGCCTCTCTCCGAGCTCACCGACCACTACACGCCCTATGCCGCGTCGGGCGAGATCAACTCGACCGTGACCGACGTGCCGGCGGCCTACGCCCGGATCGTCGAGGCCTACACGGGCAGCGGCGAGTTCGACGAACTCGACGGCCTGACCGTCTCGGGCACGTTCGACACCGGCGAGTTCTGGTGGTTCAACGTGCGGCCGTCCAACACCGAGCCGCTGCTTCGCCTGAATGCCGAGGCGGCGACGCCGGGTGGCATGGTGCAGGTGCGCGACGCCGTTCTGGCGCTGATCCGGGCCTAGCGCGCACGGGGCGTCTTCCAGGAGATTCTCGCCTTTTCCCTCCCGATTCGTCTCACGTTCGGGAGCTGGCCGGAATCTCCTGGTTTTTGTCCTCGTAATACCCCTTGGGGGTACCGCTGGCGGCGGCGGGGGCGTAGGGTTGTGGTACCCCCTAGGGGTATCAGCAGCAGGGAGCGGTATGGATCACAGCGCACACGTCGGCTACAGCGGCGACAAAGACCTCATCATCAAGCGCCTCCGCCGGGCCGAGGGGCAGGTTCGCGGCATCCAGCGAATGGTCGAAGACGACACCTATTGCATCGACGTGCTGACCCAGGTCTCCGCGGCGACGAAGGCCCTCGAGACGGTAGCCCTACAGCTGCTCGACGACCATCTGGCGCACTGCGTCGCCGAGGCCGCTCGTGAGGGTGGCCCGGTCGCCGACGAGAAGATCCGCGAGGCGTCGGCGGCGATCGCCCGCCTCGTCCGCTCCTGATGTCTCCGCGATCGAGAGGAACCCGATGACACCCAGCGACAACACGACCAGCACCACCTTCCTGGTGGACGGGATGACCTGCGACCACTGCGTCCGCGCCGTGACCGACGAACTCAGCGCGGTGCCCGGTGTGACCGCCGTGTCGATCGACCTGCGCCCGGGAGCCTCGAGCTCCGTCACCGTCGCGAGCATCCGCCCGCTGGCTGAGCCCGAAGTGCGCGAAGCCGTCGACGAGGCGGGCTACGACCTGCAGCCGGCCGCCTCGTGAGTGAGGGCGGTGCCGGTGGCGCGCCCACCCGGATCCTCGACCTGTCGATCGAGGGAATGACCTGCGCGAGTTGCGCCGGGCGGGTGGAGCGCAAGCTCAACCGCATCGCCGGGGCAGAGGCCTCGGTGAACCTCGCGACCGAGCGCGCTCGTGTCTCGCTGCCCATCGATGCCGAGGATTCCGTCGCTCTCGACGCGGTCTCGGCGGCCGGCTACACCGCGCGAGTCGCCGAAGCCCGGCACACCCCGAAACCGCAGGATCCGGCTCACCGCCCGGCATCGCCGACGCTCGGGGGCGCTTCCGCTGACGCTCCCGCCGATCACCCCGACCACTCTGACCACTCCGACCACGATCACGGATCGGCCGACTCGCTTCGGCAGCGCCTCCTCGTGTCGGCTGTTCTCGCTGTGCCCGTCTTGGTGCTCTCGATGGTGCCGGGGCTTCAGTTCACGAACTGGCAGTGGCTCGTCTTCGCCCTGGCCAGCCCGGTCGCCGTGTGGGGGGCTTGGCCGTTCCACACGACGGCGTTCCACCAGGCGCGACACGGCGGTGTGGGCATGGACACCCTCATCTCGCTCGGCGTGATCGCCTCGTATGCATGGTCGGTGTACGCGCTCTTCTTCGGCGATGCGGGGCTACCGGGGATGCGCATGACCCTGCAGCTCGTGGGTCGGGCCGACGGAGCGTCGAGCGACACGTATCTCGAGGTGGCCTCGACCGTGACGGTCTTCTTGCTCGCCGGGCGATACTTCGAGGCCCGTGCCCGCACGAGCTCGGGGCGAGCGCTGCACGCGTTGCTGTCGCTCGAGCCCCTCGAGGCACGCCGTCTCGTCGACGGGATCGAGACTCGGGTGGCAGTCGCAGAGCTCGCCGCAGGCGAGGTCTTCGTCGTGCGACCGGGCGAGCGGATCGCGGCCGACGGGGTCGTCACACGCGGTGCCTCGGCCATCGATGCCAGCATGCTCACGGGCGAATCGGTGCCCATCGAGGTGGGCGTGGGTCACACCGTCGCGGGCGGCACCCTGAACGAGGGCGGACATCTGACCGTCCGGGCGACTCGGGTGGGAGCCGACACCCAGCTCGCCCACATCGCACGCCTGGTCGAAGACGCCCAGACCGGCAAAGCCCGTGTGCAGCGTCTAGCCGACCGGGTGTCGGCAATCTTCGTGCCTGTCGTGATCGGCCTGGCGCTCGCCACGCTGATCGGCTGGCTCGCCACGGGACACCCTCCCATCGAGGCGTTCGCCGCCGCGGTCGCGACCGTGATCATCGCCTGCCCGTGTGCACTGGGATTGGCGACGCCCACGGCCCTGCTCGTCGGCACCGGCATCGGCGCGAGCCGGGGCATCGTGATCCGCGGGCCCCAGGTCATCGAGCGAGCCGGAGCGGTCGACACGGTCGTCTTCGACAAGACCGGAACACTGACGACCGGCTCCATGGCACTCGTCGAAGTCGTCGCGACGACCGGCGAGACACAGTCACACGTTCTCCGGATGGCCGCCGCCGTCGAAGCCCTCTCGGAGCACCCGGTCGGCCGGGCCATCGTCGCCGGGGCCGTCGCCGAGGAGCAGTCGGACGGTATCGCTCGGGCCGATGATTTCGAAGCGTCGGGTGGATCGGGAGTGCGTGCCCTGGTCGACGGCCACGTCGTGCTCGTCGGTCGGCGCGAGTGGGTCGCGGGCGAATGGGCGGTCGACACCGCGAGCGTCTCTGCGGCCGTCGAGGCCTCGGAGGCGTCGGGCCGCACCGCCGTCGTCGTGGCCTGGGACGGCCGTGCTCGCGGCGTCGTCTCGGTGGCTGACACGGTTCGGCCGACGAGTGCTGCCGCTCTCGGCCGTCTGCGTGAGCGCGGTCTCGAACCGATGATGGTCACGGGCGACAACGCGGGTGCGGCCGCCGCAGTGGCTGCCGACCTCGGCATCGAGCGAGTGATCTCTGGAGTGCTGCCCGGAGGCAAGCTCGACGTCATCCGCGCGCTGCAGGCCGAGGGGCGCGTCGTCGCCATGGTCGGCGACGGGGTCAACGACTCGGCGGCGCTCGCCGGCGCCGACGTCGGCATCGCCCTGGCAGGGGGATCAGACGCCGCCCTCGAAGCCGGAGACATCACGGTGTTGCGCGACGACCTCCGCCTCGTACCCGACGCTCTCGACCTCTCGCGCCACACCCTTCGCACGATCAAGGTCAATCTCTTCTGGGCATTCGCGTACAACGTCGCGGCTCTGCCGATCGCCATGCTGGGCCTCCTCAATCCGGTCGTGGCGGGCCTCGCGATGGCGCTGTCGTCGCTCATCGTGATGGGCAACAGCCTGCTGCTTCGACGCACTGCTCTGCCGAAGTAGTCCACAGGTCGCTCGACACCGCTCACAGCCCAGGATCCCAACCCGCGTATTCCGCTCCCCGGTGCGAGAATGGACACATGTCACTCGTCACAGCCCCTCGTCCCGACGCCGCTTTCCGCTATCGCGTGCGCGATCTGTCCCTCGCCGAGTCCGGCCGCCACCAGCTGCGTCTCGCCGAGAACGAGATGCCCGGTCTCATGGCTCTTCGCGACGAGTTCGCCGAGTCGCAGCCGCTCAAGGGCGCCCGCATCGCGGGTTCGCTGCACATGACCGTGCAGACCGCCGTGCTGATCGAGACGCTCACCGCGCTCGGCGCCGAGGTTCGCTGGGCGAGCTGCAACATCTTCTCCACGCAAGACGAGGCCGCGGCCGCCGTCGTCGTGGGCCCGAACGGCACCGTCGACGAGCCCGCCGGCGTGCCGGTCTTCGCCTGGAAGGGCGAGACGCTCGAAGAGTACTGGTGGTGCGCTGCCCAGATATTCGACTGGAGCGCCGAAGCCGCCGAGTCCGGCGAGACCTTCACCGGCCCGACTGTGCTTGGTCCAAACATGATCCTCGACGACGGCGGCGACGCCACCATGCTCGTGCACAAGGGCCGCGAGTTCGAGGCCGCGGGCGTCGTTCCCGAACCGGCTGCTGGCGACTCGGCCGAGTGGAAGGTCGTGCTCGAGCTGCTCCGCGCCTCCCTCGCCGAGTCGAGCGACCGCTACACCAAGGTCGGCGAGGCCATCCTCGGTGTGACCGAAGAGACCACCACCGGCGTCCACCGCCTCTACGAGCTCGCCCGCGACGGCCTGCTGCTCTTCCCGGCCATCAACGTCAACGACTCCGTGACCAAGTCGAAGTTCGACAACAAGTACGGCATCCGTCACTCGCTTCCCGACGGCCTCAACCGCGCCACCGACGTGCTCATCGGTGGCAAGGTCGCATTCGTGGCCGGCTACGGCGATGTCGGCAAGGGTGCCGCCGAGGCTCTTCGCGGCCAGGGCGCTCGCGTGATCGTCAGCGAGGTCGACCCGATCAACGCTCTGCAGGCGGCGATGGACGGCTACCAGGTCGCCAAGCTCTCGAGCGTGATCGGTGACGTCGACATCCTGGTCACGGGCACCGGCAACGTCAACGTGGTCACGGTCGACGACCTCCTCGGCCTCAAGCACCTCGCGGTCGTCGCGAACGTCGGCCACTTCGACAACGAGATCGACATGGCCAGCCTCGAGTCGCTTGCGGGCGCCGAGCGCATCGAGATCAAGCCGCAGGTGCACGAGTGGCGTCTGCCCACCGGCCGCAGCATCCTCGTCCTCTCCGAGGGCCGCCTGATGAACCTCGGCAACGCCACCGGCCACCCGTCGTTCGTAATGAGCAACTCCTTCACGAACCAGGTGCTCGCGCAGATCGAGCTCTTCACCAAGCAGGAGCTCTACCCGGTCGGCGTCTACACGCTGCCGAAGCACCTCGACGAGAAGGTCGCGCGCCTGCACCTCGATGCCCTCGGCGTCGAGCTCACGACGCTGACCCCCGAGCAGGCCGCCTACATCGGCGTGCCGGTCGAGGGTCCCTACAAGGTCGACCACTACCGCTACTGAGCGGCAGCCCGAACCCTCAAGCGCCGAAATCGGGCGGATCCGCGAGTCTCTCGCTGGTCCGCCCGATTTCGTTGCGTGACCGTACTGCCGTCACCGAGTCCGAGAGCGAAGCCGAGCCCGGCGGCTCAGCGCCGCGGAAAGCCGCTGGGCAGCCCCTCGAGCGCGGGCGCAAGGCGTTGCAGGTTGGCCGCCTCGGCGTCGAGCGCCCGAGCTTCGCGCTCCCGGCGGACCACCGACACCGCGGCCACGAAGGTCTCAGCGTCGACAGCAGGCAGGGGCGAGACGTACCGCGACGCTTCGCCGGCGAGCGAGGTGGCCACCCGGATCCTGGAGTCGGGTGTCAACGACCCGGACTGCTGCACGAACGACGACAACCGCCGTGCCAGCGAGTCGGGCAGCCGGGCCACGTCGGCGCTGCGCGCCCACTCTTCGAGCGCGGGAGGCACGGCGTAGACGATCCGCCCCGCTTTCGGCGGACGCTCGTTCAGCGCGTAGGTGCCGGCCATCAGATCGCCGAGCCGCTGGGACTTCGAGTTGAGCAGGCCGACCACCACGGCGACTCCGCCGACGGTCATGACGATCTCGAGCACTCCGACCAGCGCGCGGATCACAGCGTGCCGAAGGCTGATCGCACCACCGTCGAGCCGGACGACGCGGGCTCCGACCGCGAGTTTGCCGAGCGACTTGCCTCGGCTGGCCGTCTCGATGGCGACCGGAGCGCCGACGAGCGCGATGACGATCGAGGCGATCGAGAGTGCCTGGGCGGTCGAGCTGTCGACGAGACCGCGCGAGCTCGCGAGCGAGAGCACGATCAGCAGGCCGATCAGCAGCAGCACGTACGCGACGTAGTCGATCACCACGCCGGCCATCCGCAACACGAACGGCGCCGAGCGGATGTCGAGGCCGACCGCCTCGCCGGTGACGAGCTCGTCGTCGTCGGCCGCGAAGGTGTCGAATGCGACGCCCTCGCCGCCGAAAGCGGCACCGCGACCGGTGCGGGGGAGCGCTCGTCGACCGGCCATGCCTAGTATCTAATCAGAATGGACATCGACGCCTACACCCGCGCCCACCAGGAAGACTGGTCTGAGCTCGACCGGCTCGCCAAGCGTCGGCGCCTCGAGGGCGACGACACCGACCGTCTCATCGAGCTCTACCAGTCGGGTGCCTCGCAGCTGTCGGCTCTGAAATCGAGCGCAGGATCCAGCGCGGTCGGCGAACGCCTCTCCCTTTCGCTCTCGAGAGCGCGGCTCCGCTTCACCGGCACCGGGCGCAACCTCGCGGGTCAGCTGCCGACTTTCTTCGCCGTGCAGCTGCCGGCCGCGCTCTACCGGGTGCGCTGGCTGTCGCTCGTGGTCGCGGCCGTGACTGTCGTCGTCGCCGTGCTCTTCGGCGTCTGGGCCGCCACCAACCCGGCCGTTCTCGCCAACTTCGGCTCGCCCGAGTTTCGCAAGCAGTTCGCCACTCGCGACTTCGTCGACTACTACTCGAACAACGCTCCGTCGTCGTTCACGGGCCAGGTCTGGACCAACAACGCGTTCATCGCCGCGCAGAGCGTCGCGTTCGGCATCACCGGCATCTACGTGCCCTACCTCCTCCTGACGAACGCGCAGAACGTCGGGATGAGCGCCGGGGTCCTCGCCGAGCAAGGGCGCCTCGAGTACTTCTTCTTGTACATCGCGCCGCACGGTCAGCTGGAGCTGTACAGCCTGTTCGTCGCGATGGCGGCCGGATTGATGATCTTCTGGTCGTGGATCGCCCCGGGCGCCCGCACCCGAGGGCAGGCCCTTGCCGAAGACGGTCGTGCGCTGGGCAGTATCGCCATCGGCCTCGTCATCTCGCTGCTGGTGTCGGGAGTGATCGAGGGGTTCGTCACCCGGCAGCCGTGGCCGTGGGTGATCAAGATCGGCATCGGAACGGTCGCTCTGGCAGCGTTCCTGATCTACCAGTGGCTGGTGGGCGGTCGGGCGTTCCGGGCGGGCCAGACCGGCGACCTCGGCGAGTTCGAGGCGGGGGCGCGCCAGCTCGTCTCCGGTTAGCAGGTGCCGCCCACGCCGAGATCGCAGTTGCGGTCGGGTGCGAGCGACCTGAAGTGCGATCTCGGCAAGACAGCTCGACCTACAGCCGCCCCGCCGCCTTCAACGCGAGGTACCGGTCGGCCAGCGCGGGCGGCAGATCGGCCGGCGATCCGGTCACTACCTCGGCGCCGAGCTGCCGCAGCGCCGCGGAGACGCGGGCGACGTCGAGGAGCGCGCGCTCGGCGGCCGCCGCCCGGTAGACCTCGTCGCGGTCGGTGCGAGTCGCGGCGAGCTCGTCGAGCACTGGGTCGACGACACTCGCCACGACCACCAGGTGCCGAGCGGTGAGCTGCGGGATTGCGGCCAGGAGTGCCCGGGCTGCCCCGGGGGAGTCGAGCGTCGTGGCGATCACGACGAGCGACCGCTGCGTGCTGATCGACCGGACGAGACCCGGCACGAGCGCCCAGTCGGTCTCGACGAGTTCCGGATCGATCGGCGCCATGGTCGTCACCATCGACGAGAGGAGGTCGGCGCCCGTTGCGCCTTGCACCCGGCCTCGCACTCGACGGTCGACGATGGCGAGGTCGACCCGGTCGCCGGCCCGCGAGGCGAGCGCGCCCAGCAGGAGCGCCGACTCGAACGCGGTGTCGAGGCGGGGCTCGTCGCCGACCCGCGCGGCGGAGGTACGGCCGGCGTCGACGATCAGGACGACGCGGCGGTCGCGCTCCGGACGCCAGGTGCGCACCATCAGGTCGGTGCGTCGCGCGGTGGCACGCCAGTCAATCGAGCGGATGTCGTCGCCCCGGACGTACTCGCGCAGACTGTCGAACTCGGTGCCCTGACCGCGGATCATCACGCTGGTGCGACCGTCGAGCTCACGGAGCCGAGCGAGGCGCGACGGCAGGTGCTTGCGCGACGAGAAGCGGGGGAGGACCCGGATCGAGCCGGGGAGCGGATGCGTGGCCTGCCGGCCCGCGAGCCGCAGAGGGCCGAGGGTTCGGATCGTCACTGCCGACGCGCGGCGCTCACCCCGGCGGAAGGGGACGAGGGCGGTGGTCGCCCCGTGGCGCCGACCCGGAGCGACGGCCAGGCGGAAGCGAGCGGGGGAGGCGCCCGCGGAGGGCTCCCAGGCGTCGCGGGCGAGTCCGCGGATCCTTCGCTTGCCCTCGTTGACGATCGACAGGGACGCCGTCGTCGACTCGCCGAGACGGATCGCCGAGGACAGGGTGCGCGTGAGCCGCACAGTGCGCGGGGACGCCGCGAGAACGACATCGATCACGAGGAGCAGCAGGCAGAGCCCGAGCCAGCCGACCAGCGCCCAGGGGCTCGACGTCGCGACGACGGGGACGACGCCGAGGACGACGACGAGCACGAACCATCCGGTGACGACCACGGCTACAGCGGCACGCGAACGGTCTGGAGCACGGAGCGGAGGATCCCGTCGGCGTCGACACCCTCGAGCTCTGCCTCGGGCCGGAGCTGCAGACGGTGACGCAGCACCGGCAGAGCCATCGCCTGCACGTGGTCGGGCGTGATGTGGTCGAGGCCGGTCAGCCAGGCCCAGGCCTTCGACGCTGCCAGCAACGCCGTCGACCCCCGCGGGCTGACGCCGATCTTGACCGAAGGGCTCTCGCGGGTGGCGCGGGCCAGATCGACCATGTATCCGAGGACGTCGGGTCGCACGCCGACCTCGCGAACCGACCGCTGCGCCGCGAGGATCTCAGCCGATCCGAGCACGGGGGCCACTCCCGCAGCGGTGAGATCGCGGGGCGAGAAGCCGGCCGCGTGGCGGGTCAGCACCTCGACTTCGTCGTCGCGAGCCGGGAGATCGAGGGTGAGCTTCATCAAGAACCGGTCGAGCTGTGCCTCGGGCAGCGTGTAGGTGCCCTCGTATTCGACCGGGTTCATCGTCGCGGCGACGAGGAACGGCACCGGCAACTGCCGCGAGACGCCGTCGACCGAGACCTGTCGCTCTTCCATCGCTTCGAGGAGGGCCGACTGCGTCTTGGGTGGCGTGCGGTTGATCTCGTCGGCCAGGAGGATGTTCGTGAAGACCGGTCCGGAGCGGAACTCGAACTCGCCCGCCTTGGAGTCGTACACGAGCGAGCCGGTGATGTCGCCCGGCATGAGGTCGGGGGTGAACTGCACGCGGGTGGTGTCGAGACTGAGGCTGTGGCTCAGCGCGCGCACGAGGAGGGTCTTCGCGACCCCGGGAACACCCTCCAGAAGCGCGTGCCCGCCGGCGAGGAGCGTGACGATCAGGCCCGAGACGGCACCGTCTTGCCCGACGACGGCCTTGCCGACTTCGTCACGAACGCGCGAGAAGGCCTGCTGCAGGTCGGCGGACGACAGCTGAGCATCGGACGAGGGCGGGTCGGCGGACAACGGCTGGGCGGCGTCGTGGGGCGGGGGAGCGTCGGTCATAGGGAGTCTCTCCAATGGTCGGAACAGGGAGTCATCGAGTGGCCACCGCGCGAGCCGTGGCGGATTCGAGGTCGCGGAGGGCGTCGCTGAGCGAGACGAGGTGCTTGTCGTCGCGAGGAACGGTGTCGACGAGCGTGGCCCGGACGTCGGCGGGGTTCGCGCCGATCAGACCGGCGACGCGGAACACGACGTCGTCGACTCTCGAGGACCGCGACAACCCGGTCAGCCTTTGGAGCCGGCCGATGGTGCCGATGCGGATCTGGTCGAGCGCGTGCACCCGCGCCGACGATCTCTCGTAGAGCCGAGCACGGCCCTCCGTGGTCTCGGTGGAGCGGACCACGACGGGTAGCCGCTCGACGACCAGCGGCCCGAAGCGGCGGCCACGCCACACGCCCGCCGCGATGGCGGCGACCGCGAGCAGCGCAATGCCGGGGGTGACCCAGCCGGGTGTGAGCGACGCGAGCGTGCCCGAGCCCTCCGGCAGATCTGCGAGCGAGGGCTGATACCAGACGAGGGTGGAGGAGTCGCCGAGGAGGGTGAGCGCGAGAGCGGCGTTGTCGTCGTCGACGATGCTCTGATTCGTGAGGGCCGCCGAGGCCCCGAGAATGGTGACCGAACCCACCTGCACGAGCCCGAACGCCTTGTCGCCCGAGACCGGCAGGCACGTGGTGGCGCCCAGGGTCTCGGAGGCGCCGGAGGTGACCGTATATGCGGTGCCGCTCCCGGTCACCCGGCTGATCTCTGCCAACGCGGGAAGATCGCATCGCGGCGACAGCGTGCCGTCGAGTTCGGGGCCCGCGCTGACGCCCGGGGCGATCGCGTCGAGCGCGGCCTGGCCCGGGTCGACCACGACCGTGTGCGCCGAGAGTGGAGCCAGTGCCTTCCACGATGCCGCCGGAAGGTACTGCCCCGAGTCGTAGGCGAATACCGTGGTGCCCTCAGGATCCGCGGCGGCGGCCTTTCGAGTCGCCGCCAGCGAGTCGGTGGTCACCACCCGGACGCCCTGCTCGCGCAACACGCTGACCAGAGCTTTGGCGCCATCGGGCTGGGTGCTCGTGGGGCCGAGCGGCTGACCGCCGGATCCTCCGAGACCCAGCACGAACACGCCCGCGATCACGGCTATGACGACGCCCGCGACCACGCCGATCGTCACGCGTGCCCGGCGGGTCGCTCGTCGCGCCTCGTCGGCGGGAGCCCGCGTCGGGCGCCGCGGCCGCAGCAGCGTGTCGCTCACGCGAGCACCTCGGTCGAGGCGGGTCGAGTCGGCGTCGCGGCCTCCAGCTCGGCGTCGAGAGCCCGCAGCGCCTCAAAGTCGGTGGCCGTGCCGGGCCGGTCGAGGTAGCGAACCTCATCGAAGACGCGAGACGAATCGAGGATCCGAGACGCGAACGCGGCAAATGGCACCCCCGCCTGCATCGCGAACGCGTGCGCCGTCGTTCCCGGCGACGTCGTCACCAGGTCGCGCTCGTCGAGGGCCCGCGCCACCGCGCGGAACTGCTCGATGATCGCCTGGGCGTGATCGCCGGAAGCGGCGGCCCGCGCCGCCGAGGTGCGGAGGTCGTCGGCCGAGCGGGAGTCGTCGACGCCGAACAGGGCGCCGTCGGCGACGCCCCGGCGGTTGAGGCGCGGCAGACCGTAGACGACGAAGACCACGACGAGCGCCGCGGCCACGACGACGAGGAGCACGACGAGCACCAGCGCCGGCGCTCCTTCGACCGACCCGAAGCGCAGCGAGGTGACCCAGTCCCAGAACGCGCTGGCCGCCCGGTCGAGCAAGCCCGGCCGCGAGGCGGCGTACTCGCCCTTCGCCAGCTCCTCCTGGAGGAGTCGGCGGGCCTCATCGGGCGACGGGGTCAGCGGAGCGCTCACGGGGCTCCGGGTGTGCGGTACGGGTCGGGCAGCGGCGACGTGCCATGGGCGCGCAGCTCGACGTAGCGGACGAGTTCGAGGTCGAGGGCCTCGCGGCGGATCCGCAGGTCGATATAGAGCAGCGCGATGGTGGACGCCTGAACGACGGCGCCGATCGCCCCGATCACGACGGTGATGAGCTGCCCGACGAGGTTGGCCACGAGGTAGGTGACGATCGCGCTCGTGTCGCCGACCGAACCGTTGGGCTCGACCAGCCCGCCGCCGATCTGCGACAGGAACGAGACGGGGGCGCTCGCGACGCTCGACGCCGCGCTCACGATGACCGCGACGAGCGCGATGATGCCGAAGGTCTTCCAGAAGCTGTGCCGCGTCAATCGCCACGATCTGGCGATGGCACCGCGGAGGGGGAGTCGCTCGAGAAGGAGGACGCTCGGCACGAGACTCGTCTTGGTGCCGATCCAGGCGGCGACGACCGCGATGCCGGCCAGCCCGACGAGGCCGACGAGCACGCCCGACACGATGCCGGCGGGATTGCCGATCAGCACGAGCAGCGTCACGACGCCGCCGACGAGGGCGAGCCCGACCACCGTCGCGGCCATGAGCAGAAAGACCCACCCGATCAGGGCCCAGATGCGACCCCGAGCCTGGCGCAGGAGCCCGCCGAGCCGCATCTTCTCGCCGACCACCTGGTGGCTCGTCTCGAGGACGAAGACGCCCTGAAGGATCGCCTGCGTCGCGATCGTGAGGAAGAGGGGAACGAGCAGTGCGCCGATTGCGCCGGCCACCGTGCCGGGAAGGATGGCGTCGCGGTTCTGCGGCAGGGCACCCGTGACGCGGTCGATCGCCACGTAGGCGACGCCCGCGGTGATCGCCGCCGACACCACGAACGACACGAGCGAGAAGAGAAGCGACGTGCCGAACGTCGTGCGCGGATTGCGTCGGAACACGCGGAAGGCGGCACCGAGCATGTCGCCCAGGGTCAGAGGGCGGAGCGGAATGAGGCCGGGCTTCGGCGGTGGGGCCCACCCCGGGGGCGGCCCGACCTGCGGCGGGCCAAACGACTGCGGCGGCCCGAACTGCGGGGGTGGCCCGAACGACTGCGGTGGCCCGAACTGCTGGGGCGGGCCGAACGACGCGGGTGGCCCGAACGACGTGGGCTGGCCGAGCGGCGCGGGCGGGCCGACGGGCGGCGGTGCAGGTGCGGCCTGGCCTGGATCCTGAGGCCGACGCTCGTCGGCATCTCGCCCCGGAGTCGCCCACGGATTGTTCTCGCTCATGTTCCCCCGGATCGGCATCGCTGTCGCATGAATGATTCCACACACCGCCGACAACCAGCCAGAGGTACTCCCAGAGTCGTCCCACGAAGGGGGACGCGCCCGTTCCCGGGGCCGTTCGCTACTGTGGTCGCATCAGCACCGACCGGTGCCGCCGACAAGTGGAGACCATGAACCCGCGCATCCTCGTGGTAGATGACGATCCTGCCCTCGCCGAGATGATCGGCATCGTCCTCCGCGCCGACGGCTTCGAGCCCTCGTTCTGCGCCGACGGTTCGGGCGCTCTCCGTGCTTTCTCGGAGGCCCAGCCCGACCTCGTTCTCCTCGACCTGATGCTGCCGGGAATCGACGGCATCGAGGTGTGCCGACTGATCCGCGCCGAGAGCGGCGTCCCCATCATCATGCTGACGGCGAAGAGCGACACCTCCGACGTGGTGCGCGGCCTCGAGTCCGGTGCCGACGACTACGTCGTGAAGCCGTTCAACCCCAAAGAGCTGGTCGCCCGCATCAAAACCCGGCTCCGCCCCATCGCCGAGACCACCAGCGAGAGCCTCGCCGTCGGCGACCTCACCCTCGACGTCGCCGCCCACGAGGTCCGCCGCGGCTCCGAGGTCATCAACCTGACCCCGCTCGAATTCGAGCTCCTGCTCGCGTTGGCCTCCAAACCGCAGCAGGTCTTCACCCGCGAGATGCTGCTCGAGCAGGTCTGGGGCTACCACTACAAGGCTGATACCCGGCTCGTGAACGTGCACGTGCAGCGGCTCCGCGCCAAGGTCGAGCACGACCCCGACAATCCCCGCATCGTGAGCACCGTGCGCGGCGTCGGCTATCGCGCCGGCGCGTCCGCCTAACACCATGCGGCTGAGCCTGCCGTCCGTGGGCAGCTGGCGTCGCTGGCCGTCGGATGTGCTCGGCCTGTGGCGGTCGTCGCTCGAGTTCCGCACCATCGCGATCACGGTCATCCTGTCGGGCATCGCCGTGACAGTCATCGGCGCCTCCATCTCGATCTCGATCGGTAACAACGTCTACGACCAGCGCCGCGCGCAGATCGAATCGGAGTCGCAGCGCGCGACCGTTCTCGCTCAGGGGATCTTCGACTCGGCGACCTCCTCCGAAGACAACAACCAGGTCGAGCTCGACTCCCTGCAGAACCAGGCGCAGAGTGCGATCCTGAGCTCCACCTCCAGCCCGGGCGGCACGAGCATCGCGATCCTCCGCACCCCGGGTCAGTCGACCTCGCAGACCATCCAGAACATCGCGAGCCCCGACTTTCCGAATTCCTCCATCTCTCGAGAGATGCGCTCTGCGGTGGCGCGCGACTCCGATCGGCTGCACTTTCAGCCGGTGTCGCTCACCACGAGCGCCGGTCGCGCCCCCGGCATCGCCGTCGGATCAACCCTGCAGGTGCCGACCGCCGGCCAGTACGAGCTCTACCTCGTCTACGACCTGAGCGACGCGCAGAAGACTCTCGACTTCATGAAGCAGACCCTCGCCATCGGCTCCATCGCCCTGGTGCTGCTGATCGCAGTCATCACCTACGTCGTCGTGCGCCTCGTCGTGGCGCCGATTCGGCAGGCGGCGGAGACGAGCCAGCTGATCGCGGCCGGGCACCTCGAAGAGCGGATCCCCGAGGCCGGGCGAGACGTCGTGGCGACCCTTGGACGGTCGTTCAACGGCATGGCCGACGTCATGCAGCGTCAGATCGAACAGCTGGCCCACCTGTCGCGCATGCAGCAGATGTTCGTCTCCGACGTGTCGCACGAGCTGCGCACGCCGCTCACCACGATCCGACTGGCCGGCGACGTGCTCTACGGCAATCGCGGCGACTTCGACCCCGTCTCGCACCGGACCGCCGAGCTGCTGCACACCCAAATCGATCGATTCGAGATGCTCCTCGCCGACCTGCTCGAGATCTCGCGCTTCGACGCCGGTGCGGTCGAGCTCGAGACGGAGCCGGTGCCCTTCGTGAGCCTCGTCACCGACAGCCTCGCTGAATTCGAGCCACTGGCCGCGGAAGCCGGGAGCACGATCACCCTCAACGCGCGGGGCGGTTTCTTCGAGGCGGAGGCGGATCCGAGACGGCTCCGTCGGATCCTGCGCAACCTGGTCGGCAACGCCATCGAGCACGGCGAGGGGCGGCCGATCACGGTCACGATCGACAGCGACGCCGACGCGGTCGCGATCGCTGTGGACGACCACGGTGTCGGGCTTCGCGCGGAGCATGCCGAGCGCGTATTCGACCGCTTCTGGCGGGCCGACCCGTCACGCCGGCGCACCATCGGCGGAACCGGGCTCGGGCTCTCGATCAGCAGGGAAGACGCGATCCTGCACGGGGGCCAGCTCGAAGTCGCCTCCGAGCTCGGTGTCGGCACTCGCTTCGTGCTCACGCTTCCTCGACGGCGGGGAGTTACCATCACCTCGTCTCCGATCGCACTGGCTGTTCCCCAGCCGGGCGTCGACACCGAGGGAGGACCGGCATGACGCGTGGCAACCGGTCCGACCCCTCAGGCCGCAGGCGGCGCTCCTCGGTCTTTCGAACCGTCGCGCTCTCGATGGTGGCTCTCGTCGCGCTCGCCGGGTGCGCCAGCATTCCCTCGACGGGCCGAGTTCAGACCGGCGACCCCATCACGAACAAGATCGAGAGCGACATCGAATACCTCCCGTCGGGGCCGGTCGCCGGAAGCGACCAGGAGCGCATCCTCCGCGGCTTCATAGAGGCGGGCACCGGGTCGCAGGGCGACTACGAGGTGGCACGCGAGTACATGACGGAGGCCGCGGCGAAGAAGTGGAATCCGCAGACCGGGGTGCTCGTGCGGCAGGGCTCGGGCGCGTTCACCAGCGCGGGCCAGGACGCCGGCACCTACACGATCCAGGTCACCGCCCGGGTCGATGCGTCCGGCCACTACAGCGAGTCGCAGCCGACCACCGCCCAGCAGCTCGACTTCGCGTTCGAGAAGGTGTCGGGGGAGTGGCGCATCAGCTCGGCACCGGCCGGAATCGTTCTTTCGACGGCGAACTTCGACCTCGTCTTCCGCCCGCACGCGCTCTACTTCTTCGACCCGACGCACACCTATCTCGTTCCCGACGAGCGCTGGTTCCTCGCGCGCTCGTCTCCGACCACCCGCATCGCCGAGGCTCTTCTCGCCGGCCCGTCGCCGTGGCTCTCCGGGGCGGTCTCGTCGGCCTTCCCCGCGGGCACACGCCTCGACGACTCGGTCGTGCCCGTCTCGTCGGGGACGGCGAAGGTCGATCTCACGAGCGCGGCCTCCGACGCCAGCGCGAGCGATCTCGCGCGGATGCGGGCTCAGCTCGTCGCGAGCTTCTCCACGATCTCGACGGTCAGCGCCGTCGACATCAGCGTTCAGGGGTCACCCGTCTCGATCCCCAACGACACCGGCGCCGAGGCGATCACCGACCCGCCGGTCGATGCCCGACCCCTCGTCATCGCCGACGGCAAGTTCGGCTTCGCCAGCACGGCGACCGTGTCGCCGATCTCGGGCCTGTCGAAGACGGTCGTCGGCCTCAACCCGACCTCGGTCGAACTGTCGACGAAACAGACGCTGGCCGCGGTGGGCACGGCGTCGGGCGTCTACGTCGCTCGGAACGACGGCTCGTCACGCCGGCTCGACGACCGGAGCAGCCTCACCGACCCCTCTCTCGACGACCTCGGCTTCATCTGGAGTGCTCAGGAGCGAGCGCCGCAATCGCTGACCGCCTACGCGGCCGACGGGACCGCCCATCCGATCGAGAGCGCTCTGCCCTCCGACGAGCAGCTCACCGCGTTCAAGATCTCGCGCGACGGAACCCGCATCGCACTGCTGCTCGACGCCGACGGCACCACGCACCTGTACGTCGCCGCCATCGTGCGCGACGACGACCTCGTGCCGGTCAGCCTCGGCGTGCCGATCCAGCTCACGCCGCCCGCCGGCACTCCGGTGTCGGTCACCTGGGTCGACGAACTGACCGTCGGCACCCTGTCGACGAGCGACGACGGCGACTCGCTCGTGTCCGAGCACGATGTCGGCGGCGAGACCACCGACCTCGGTAGCCCGAACGACGTCGCTGTGGGGCTCGTCGGCGGCAACGGCGCCGACCGCATCCGCGTCCTCACCGTCAGCGGCAACCTCCTCGAACCGCGCGGCAGCGGGTGGGAAGACACCGGCATCGCCGCCGACCTCCTCGCGACCCAGCGCTGAGGCTGGTCGGGCGGCGCCGGCCTCACGGTGGTCGGTCGGTCGGTGTCGGCGGGTGTTGTGGGGTGTCGGCGGGTGCTGCACCCGCCGATTGCGCCGGGTGCGGCGCCCCTGACATCGAGCTCTGCGCCGACTGTTGCCGTCGGCTCGAGCCTCGGCCACTCGTCGCCGCTCTTCCCGACGGAACGCCGCTCGTCTCCGGCCTCGACTACGAGGGCACCGCCCGCGACGTG
>NZ_JBCEBN010000011.1:0-71337 GCF_049472575.1 Frondihabitans sp. 4ASC-45
CGTGTCGACGCGACACACGTGTCCGCGGTCTCACCCGCCCACTCCAGTGGAACTGTCGACGTCGTCGCGACCACCGGCGGAGCCTCCTACAAGCCGGTCAGCACCACCACCGCGGCCAGCTTCCGCTACAACGCCAACCCGGCCATCAGCACCACCTCGCTCCCCGCCCCCGTCGTCGGCCAGGCCTACAACGGCCAGGTTGTCGGAGGCACGGCCGCCGCCGGAACACTCACCTACGCCGTCTCGTCCGGATCCCTCCCCACCGGCCTGTCCCTCGACAGCACCACCGGCACGATCTCCGGCACCCCCACCACCGCAAACACCGCCACCTTCACCATCACCGCCACCAACGCCTCCGGATCCGACAGCAAAACCTACACACTCGCCGCGAATGCCGCTCCCAAGATCGTTACGGGGAACTTCCTGCCTGCGGTGGTTGGCAATGCGTATACAGATCAGATCAGCGCCACAGGCACTGGGACAATCACCTATTCGGTCTCGTCCGGAGGGCTGCCCGCAGGCCTTTCCCTCGACAGCCGAACAGGGAAAATCAGCGGCACCCCGACAACAGAGGGAAGCTCTTCGTTCACCATTGCGGCCCTGAATGACATTGGCACCGACTCGAAGTCCTTCGTTCTCGCCACCACAACGGCACCTTCGATAACTACCTCGAAACTCATTGACCCAGTCGTCGGCAAGGCCTATAACGACCAAATTTCTTCGTCAGGCACAGCCGCCATCACCTACGCCGTTTCGGCCGGGTCCCTCCCCGCAGGCTTGTCTCTCAGCAGCAGCGGCGCCCTAAGCGGCACCCCCACAACCGAAGGAAGCAGTTCGTTCTCCATTACAGCTAGCAGCGCCTCGGGATCGAATACCAAGGCATTCACCCTTGTCACGACCGCTGCACCATCAATTACGACGACAGGCCTTGCGGCACCGCTGGTAGGAAAAGCGTATAGCGACCAGGTCATGGCAACAGGTACAGGGACGATCACCTACACCGTTTCGTCCGGCGCGTTACCGGCTGGCCTTTCGTTGGACGGCCGGACCGGAAGAATCTCCGGCACGCCCACCCAAGAAAGCACCACCATCTTCACAATTAGAGCCTTGAACGCCACTGGATCTGATTCCAGGTCGTTTACCGTGACCACCTCAGCGCTCCCCTCCATCGTCACCCTGGCGCTTCCTCTAGCAGTGACCGGAAAGGATTACTCCGAGAAGATCTCGACCTCGGGAACAAGTCCCCTCACCTTTGCGATTTCGTCTGGACAGCTCCCGGCGGGGCTGTCCCTTGACTCGAGCACAGGCAAAATTTCGGGTGCTTCAGCGTCAGAAGGGTCGTCCACTTTCACAGTGACTGCCACGAACGCAGTCGGATCGGACAGCAGGTCCTACACCGTGGTGACAGCAACAGCACCGACAATCACCACGACGGCGCTGGGAGACGCAGGCGCATTCAAAACCTACAACTCGACGATCTCGGTCGTCGGTACGGGACCATTTACTTATGCGGTGTCCGCGGGGACTCTTCCCGCGGGTTTGACTCTCGACGCAGCATCAGGTGTCGTGTCTGGCCAAGTTACTAATGCGGGTAGCTACACCTTCGGCGTCTCTGTCAGCAACGTCGCCGGGACGCAGACCAAGACTTATACGATCGACGTACTCGACGCCCCTGAGATCTCGACCACAACCCTCGACGATGCAACCATCGGCTCCCCCTACGTTCAGGTCATCGACACCACCGGCGCCGGAAGCATCTCCTACGCAGTGTCTGACGGTTCGCTTCCTGAAGGGCTCACCTTAAATGCTCGGACTGGCGTCATCACAGGTACTCCGACTGCTGACGCATCCAGCATTTTCACTGTAACTGCCAGCAACGAGCAAGGCTCCGACTCTGTCCAGTACACCTTGGTCATCCGCACCAAGCCAATCCTGTCGACCTCTGGGGTCAATGACGGAGTCATCGGATCTGCCTATCTGCAGCAGCTGGCCGCCACCGGTAGCGGAACCTTGAACTACAAGGTTGTTTCGGGTGCTCTCCCGGCCGGCATCTCCCTCGATGCATCGACCGGCGTCATTTCCGGCATTCCGACCACCTTCGAAACCGCCCTGTTCGCAGTTCAGGTTTCAAACCAATACGGCACTGACACAAAGGTTTTCAGCACCTCAGTGCACACACCGCCCAAGGTAATCACGGCCTCGGTGAATGAGGGCACAGTAGGTAAGAAGTACTCACAATCGATCGCGGCCACCGGTGAAGGCACCCTGTCGTACACCATGTCCGTAGGTGCCTTGCCTTCGGGACTCACCCTGGATAGGGCCACTGGCGCCATCACCGGCACCCCCACTCAGGGCGGTACATCCACATTCACGGTCACCGTTGTGAATGCGTTCGGATCCGCATCGAAGACGTACACGACCACCGTGCACACGCCTCCGACCATCAGCACGGGAACTCTTGCTGCTGGCACCGTCCGTGGGGCCTACACGCAGACAATCGTCGCGTCGGGTGAGGGCACGCTCAGCTACGCCGTCACCAAGGGTGCACTCCCGAAAGGCCTCGTCCTAAACAAGGCCAGCGGCGCCATCACTGGCACCCCTACTAACTCGGGCAAGTCGACCTACACGGTCACCGTGACCAACAAGTTCGGCAGTATCGCGAAGGCGTTCACGGTCAAGGTCGCTGCGGCGAAACTGACCGCGTCGGTCCCGGCAGGCAAGAAGAAAGCCGGCTCCAAAGTCGTCGTCACCGTCGCGGGTCTCGAGAACGGTGAGACTGCCACGCTGAAGCTTGGTAGTACCAACTACGGAACGGTGAAGGCCAATACGGCCGGTGTCGCGAAGAAGACGGTCGTCCTGAACGCCAAGCTGAAGGCAGCGAAATACAGCTTCGTCGTCACGGGTTCCAAGCACGGCAAGACCGCGGCCAAAGCCGCGATCACCGTCGTCAAGAAGTAACCCCACGAGCAAGCGCCCCACAGGAAACCCTGTGGGGCGTTTGTCTGTTCACACCATCCCCACCGATACCGCCCTCGACAGCTGCAGGTCCTTACCTCGCGTGACGCCCATCGATCACACCCAGAACGGGCAGGCCTCATCCTTGAGGCTGTGAATAGCTCAGTAAAACCGCGCGTCACCGCATTTATTGCGGCATAGACCTCTGTTTAGGGCTCTCGTCCCCCTACCTCCGTGCAATGTTTTGTGAGCTGTTTGGTCACAGAACGTGGACCTGAAGCAGCCCTCAGTCATCGATAGTGCGTGCAGCGGTCCTAGTGTTCGCGACGTCGTCGACGACCCCAAAGCTGGGCAAGAAATAAAAGCGTGAACGAACCGACGATGAAGATGGCAACGCGAATGCCTCTTGAGGAAAAAAACGTTGGAGCGTGCTGTTGAGCCGGCAAGTCAGGGCTTCCCGCAGCCGGTGTTGGTGGCGCGGCTCCTGCGGAAGGGGCCGGCCGCCCGGTGCTGGCTCCTTCTGGGGAAGCAGCCTGTCGGCCCGTGCTGGCTCCTGCGGGGCCCGTTGCTAAGTCGGGTGTATTCGGTGTGCCGGTCGGGTTGGCGGCCGAGGCGGCCCTGGACCTGATCCCTGGTTCGTCTCGCGTAACGCCAGTGGAGGCGTCCTGGCTAATTGCCGGCGAGTCATTCAATCCAGCGTTGCCCTGAACAGGGACAGCGCCCGTGCCTGCGCCATCGCCATCGCCATCGCCATCGCCATCGCCATCGCCAGTAATGGTAAAGACGGTGGTCCTTGCGGTCGAGTAAGCGGTGTGGGCAGCAACGAAGTGGCGACCTTCATCGCCGCTGTGGGTCTGGAACGTGAAACGAACGGCGCCACCGCTTGTGGCCGTTGCCGAACCGAGAACGCGTCCTCGCGCATCCAAGGTGAACGTCACGTCGTGTCCCGCAGGAAACCCTGCCCCCGTGATTGATTGGCGGCCGCCAATGGTTTGAGTGGCGAAGCGGGCCGTTACCGCGGGAATGGGCGACACTGCTTTACGCGAGTCGACAAGGAGCAACTTGATGGCGTAGATATCCGCGCTGTTGGATGGGCCTGACGCTGCCTCGTTGTACGCAGCGTTGCTGGAGAAGTACGACATGTTCACGGCCAGCCGGTCCTGGGTGAGTGACAAGCGGTACGTCGTACCTGCGTTCAGGCGTGCTCCAACGTAGGAGGACCCTCGAGCTGTGGCCCAGGAACCGGTATGGGGCATCGAGACCACATGTGCGGCGATGGTCTTTCCAGTGTGGTCGTCGGTGACGCGCAGCATTTTTGTTGCTCCGGTGATGCCGGTGGTGACCGGCTTTCCGACAGCGGCATCGGTTTGGACGAGGTACTCACCCGTGACTTCCGGTGTGAAGGTGGCCCGAAGGGTGTCCGTGGGGGCTGAGCCCCAGTTGGCGTAGTGTCGCCGGTCGGCGAGCCCGGCAAGGTTCCCGCCGACGGACGTGAAAGCGTCAGCAGTGATGGTTGTGACCCTGTCGTTGTCCTTGCCCCACCAGCACACGGGTTTGGCGTTCTGTGACGCGTTTCCGCTGGATCGGTAGTGGAGCCGCACGGTGTAGCAGTACGAATCAGTGTCCGCATCCTTCGCTGCTTTGTCAGTCCAGGCAGTGGTTGGCTTAACGTCGCGGGCGATGACGTGCCCGTCGCGGAGGACATCCATCGTGACCTTCCGGAGATCCTCGTCCGGGAAAGTCACACCAAGACGCAGGTTGGTGGGGCTGGCTTCTTGCGTGATCGATGTGATGGCCGGGGTGTGCGGCCCGTAAATCTGCTCCGTGTCACTCAGGTCGACGGTTGTGTGAGCGGCAGCTGCGGCACGGGGGTTCGCGAGCTCAATGGTGAGTGTGGAGCCACCTGACTTCAGCATCGCGTCGTTAATTGCTGCGCCGGGTTTCAGGCGAACTCCGTCAAGCGTCATCGCACCCACGCGAAACATTCCCCGGCTGGCCGAGTCGGCGGGCAAGCGCAACCGGGTGGTCAGCATTTTCCCGTGAAAGGTGACGTTTTCTAAGCTCAGGGTGGAACTGTCGGGAAAGTACTGGTGTCGTATTTGAGAAGGTAGGGCCGGCTGGAAGGTGAGCCCCTCCGTGGTCGCAGACATGCCGAAAATGCTTTGCTGGAACACCGAGAGCATGCCGCTGGCGCTCCAAAGTTGCCGCTTCGAGTTCGTCGCTGTCGCTAAGGACCCGTCGAGAACATCGGAGTTTTCCATGTTCGACCCCGACAGGGCTGCGAGGCGAATCATGGAGTTGGTACTTGCCGCCGACACGGCGTCGTTGCCCGTGATGGAAGCTGCTCGAGCGAGGTACGCACTGACGAATGGCCACATGCTGTTGTTGTGATACGCCCGAACGCCTTGTTGTTGGGGCCAGAAAACTGGTGGTCCGAAAGGAGTCAGCGGGTACTGGGAAACAGCCAGTTCTGCTTGTTCCGCCGTGGCCACCCCACTGAGTACCGCAAGAGAGGTTCCGAGAGCGTCGTACCGGTCGGCAGCGGAGTCATCGAGGGCCGTGGTCTGCATCTGGCTGAACTGGTGAGCGTCCGCAAGCCAGAATTTTGTTCTGATGCTTTCTTTGAGGCTGGCGGCCCAGGCGTCGTAGCGTCTCGCTGCGGTCGTGTCGCCGCTGGCGGCAGCGAGCTCGGCAGCGACGCTGATAGCGGTGAAGTGATCGACGTTTGTCGACAGTGCTTTTGAGGAGCCGATGGCGGCCGGGTCGTTTTTCGTCCAGTCGGGGTAGCTTTGCTCCCTCCAGTCCAGAAACGACTGCTCCCCCATGTAGAGGCCTTGTGTCGGATCAAAGACAACGGCTCTGTCGTGGTTGATCGTGTTGTGGATGGCTTCGAGTGCGGTGCGCGCGAAGTCCTTCTGCTCGTTGCGGGGGAGCCAGGGGAGAATCTCTGCTGCGCCGAGGGCCCACACGACTCGATCCGTCGATGCCGGATAGCTCCCACCAGTGCCGGTGTCTTGAATGATCTGGGTGTCGCCGGAGCCGTCTCGTCTGTCGCTGAGCTTGAACAGGAGTGTGTTCTTCATGCGTTCCGGGTCGATGGCCGTCAGGCCAAGGTCGGCGGAATAGGAGGCGTCTCGTGTCCAGACGTACGGCCATTTCGCTCCCGTGATGTAGCAGCCACCGGGACAAGGGATTGGTGCACCCTTGTTGTAGGCGGGATCTTTCACGGTCGTGGCCCGGTCGAGTTGGGCGTCGTCGAGGGCCATCGCGTACATGCCGTCAAGGAGCGCAGATCCTCCGCGCAGACGGGGCAAATCCGGGTCCTCCGTAAAGGACCGGTGAGCACCGGTGCTGTCGGTGAGGACGTAGTTACGGACGCAGGAGTCTCCTGCGGCCGTGAAGGTGATCTCCGCGGATCCGGTCGAGTCCTGAAACGTACTCGAGGATCCTGCCTCGCAGTTCCCCGACAGGTTTGTGCTCTTCGGGCTCGGGGCTGCGTAGGACGCATCAGCGCCCGCGGTGCCGCTGAGGGTTCCTCCAGCCATCACGATCGCGAGTGCCAGAACGCACCATTGCGCCTTCGCCACAAATATCTCCTTCGATACGCGTAGTCAGGACCCGCCGTGGACAAAGGAGCTAGGACAAGGAGGGGCGGAGACACGCAGAGCCAAAAGTAGCAGAATGGTACGTTTTACGCTGTTTCTCCTATATTCACCACCGGGTTAAAGTCTGTTGGTGGGCCGAAACGGCTTCTTGCTCGAGGCCAATCCGGCAGGGGATTCGGATGCCGCAGTTGTCGGCAAATCCATGCCGATTCCCGTTTCATCTCGACTCTGATGGAGGGGTAGTTCGCAGTTCTTTTTTTGGAGGTCATAGTTATGCAGAACCCGATACGTCCGGGCATGCGAGTCACTGGGTTCACGTATGTTCCTGTGCCCAATCGGCATGTCCCTAAGGTGATGGGTCTGCTCGTCGACCTCGATGCAACCGCGTCCACATCCCCGCCCTCGGGCGTCTCTGACTTGGGTGATGATGATTCCGCTCCGGACGTGGACTATGTGGGCCCAGACGAGGAATGGTCGGAACAGATGCTGGCTGAGTTCGCGGCTATTACGACCGTGTCGGGGAGAAACATCGGCAGGGCCATGACGGTGCTTGCCCAGGCGACGGTGGAGCGTCGGTGCCGGGTGTGGATGACGAACACCGACCTCGCGTCTCGGGCCGAGATCAGTGTGAAAGGACTCACGATTGCATGGTCAAGGCTCCGTGAGCATCTGACTCGAGGCGGATCTGGCCTTCCTTCACTGCTTCCGGTGACGGCCCGAACAGGTGCGCTGCTTCCCCCGCCCCGCGGCAACTCTCTGCACTACTCGTTCCGATCGGTCGCGCAAGCACACAGATGGCTCGAAGTCATAACATCCAGCTAGTCCATCGAGCGAACTGCGACGACTCACAAACCCAAGTCCAAGGGCGCTACCGCTGCGGATCTAGGGCTATCGACTTCCTATCGGGGCAGCATCCTGGGCACCAGATCTTGGCCATGTCTCCTACGCTCATCGGGCCATTGTCCAACGCATGGGAAGACCCGCACCAAGTCCCATGTATGCGTTTCCCACGCTTGCTTCGAGCGTGGCTCGAAACAGGAACCGGACCGATTCTCCAGCTCTTGGGGCTGCCGGCATCGATAATTGAGATTCCGTTGCCCGCCCCAATGCGGCCGCCGTCCCCGAGAAAACCGTTCGACCACTCGATGTGACCGTGAGCCAAATACGTGAGCACAAATCCTGGGCTGGAGCTGCGACTACGAGGCCGCCCGAAAGTGTCTGTGAGCAGCCGCTGACTGGAACGAGCTCCAACACGTGCGCATCGGTGGTCCCTAAGTTGGAAATCACTACAGGAGTGGTCACCGTCTTGCCGGGCGGCATCTCCAGATCCCCGCCCAGCTTGTTGATGCCTCCACACGTACTTGCATCAAGAGTCGCCACACTGCCCGAGGCGCTGGTGCAGACCACTCCCCCGCTTTGTTCCACCAACGTCACGGCCCCCCGGGCAGGAAATACGCCTATCGGGACAACAAGAGACCCAACCCCTGTAAGCGACAGAACCAACCACGCACTTGTGCCGGCAGCCACCCACACTGGCCACCAGGCACGCCTACGTCCGCGTACACACGGCCTCAAGATCGGCATAACAATCACCCCTGATCGTCGGGGACCTGACCTCCCCATGCCATCACACTGAGGCATTCCCGTCCTCGCCGCACTCCCCCATTCTGGGAATGGTCATGAACGCAGACGACGTCCGCGCTTTTTTTAGCAAAGGGCCGACGCAATCCGTTTGCCGCCGGCGCCGGTTCCTGCCTGCCCGGCGAACAACAAGAGACCGCGACCCGCTTTAATCCTCGGTGCACCTGAACAGGTACGCAGGTAGTGATGTCCGCTACCCACGGGCAGGTGATTCACCGGTCTTCAAGGTCGACGTTCCATCCGACGCCAGCCTGCCCGGAGCGGCGATTTCAACCCACCATATGTGCCGCGCCTCCACTGCGTTCATCTACCGGACCCCCAAAGGGGGGACATGAGAACGATTTTCTGCTTTACTCACTCCATGACGCGAATTACTGCATTTGTGCACAAAACGTCCATAGAGTTGGCCGTGAGGTGACGGGGACCCGGCTCACGCGATGGGTGAGCGCTTGCGCTGCCGCCGCTGTGTGCGCCATCACAGTCACTAGTGGCGGCGTGGCCGCCCACGCTGCCGATGCTTCGGATGGATCGATGGACGTACTTGTCCAACCTGTAGACGACAGTCAGTCTTTGGAACCGCAGTCTGCCGCCGGTGACGCAGACCAATTCAAAGAAGACAACCCTCTGTTCTGGCTTAAAAAGTACGCGGAGGAGGCCTACTTGGGCTCCGACCTTGGAGACGCGGAGCACCCGGCGAAGTGGGGCACCCTTCGTGCAGAGCAGTTCAACTTTGATGGCATCACCATGGGACCGGTCAGTCTTTGGCCTGCCGCGAAGTGGACATCCGAGAAGGTTGGGAAAGAGCAACCGCTCTCGGGCTACACGCGCCAGCGCATTACGTGCCCCTCATGGAAGCTCTACACGGACCACCCGTCACCCGATTCTTCCGTCATCACTCGCGAGGTAGTAGGGCGCGAAACGAGTGCGGTTGATGTCGGTTCCCTTGAGAAGTCGTTTGCGCCGGGTAGTCACACGAAATTCCAAGACGCCATTGCGACTGCGATGGAGTCAGATCTGGGCATCAAGGACGAAACCGGCGAATCGCAGTTTCTCGATCACGTAGCGGCTGCGTGGGCAACAGCCACTGGAAAGGTCACCATTATTAGGTCCGTCTCCAAGGCCTTCGGCTCGCAAATTCCGTACGGTGACCAGCTCAGGAGGCCGGTGGAATGCACCAAATTGGTTACCGAATTTTTTGACGCACCGAAGACAGTCACTCTCCACGTGTGGCAAAGAATCGACGGTAACTTCACCTTTGACATACCCCGAGATGCTCGAGACGAAATACCGGACAACGCGGGGAATTTCCACAAATACAAGGTGACGATGAGTGCCGCGACGGCACTCTCCGGACTCTCCGACAATCATTTTCCCGACCAATCAGGGAATACGTACCGGCCCTACCAGCTCGGCTCCCGAGACCACTTAGCGTCGCAGACCCTCGACTTCCCCTACAAAGAGTTCCGGGTCCTCGAGCACCCCGGCCAACCCGCGACAGTTGAGGTCCATCGAACGGTTGAGGTAACAGTTCCCCACGTTTACCCGAAGACGACGCTCTATGAGCCCGAAGGCCGGGGCCAGTGGTCCGCTGTACCGATCATCCCTCCCCCTGACCTTGAGCCTCCGTTCAAATTCAATAACCCATGGCAAGGCTCCCAAAACGGATTGTTTCCGACGCCGTAACTGCCAGGAAGCACTACTCGGACCTAGAGCTAGCGAGAGAGATGACTTCGAAGATGATCAAAATCACGACCGGTCGGTGGGTAAGCGTGTGTGCTGCTGCCGTTGTTTGTGCGACCGCCATCAGCATGAGCGGACCAGCCGCCTATGCGGCCGATGCACCCGGCGAACCTATGGATGTGCGCGTGGAGCCAGTTGAGGACAACCAGCCAGGAGCGGTGCAGCCCCCAGCAGCCGGTGAAAGCCTCGACGTCTTTAAAGAAAATGATGCTTTGTACTGGCTCGGGCGGTACGCGCAAGAAGCGTATTCGGGCCTCGATTCTTCTGACGCCCAACACGGTGGCAAGGAGAACCCCCCACGAGTAAATGAGTTTGATTTCGATGGAGTCACCCTGGGTGCCATCACGGAACCTGTGACATGGACATCCGAGAATCTCAGCCAGCCAGAAAAGCTTTCTGGCTACGGACAGGAGCTCAAACAGTGCATACCACGGGCGAACGACCGCGAATCCACTGGCTGGCGCCCCAAAAAAGCACTCACTGTTATCACTCGCAACTTAGTGGGAACCGACACGAGCAAGGTCGACGCATCGAGGATGGAGGAACCTGTAGCTCCTGAAACCCAAACTGCGTTTGAGAAGGCCATTTCGGCCGCAACCGATTCGAAGTTCGGCACCGTAGATGAGACCAGTGCCTCAGAATTCGATGAGGCCGTGGCTTCCGCTTGGGCAGACGCCCTTGGAGATCTAGCCATCATTAGGCCGTTCTCGAAGACCTTCGCCCAGGAAGTTCCAGCGGATGAGCCAGCTCTTGTCAACAAGTGCGTAAAGATGGTGACCGAGTTCTACCAATTCACGCGCACAGCCACTGCCAATGTGTGGCAGAAAATTGACGGGGACTTCAGCTTCCAACTCCTGCGAGATGCCGAGGACAAAACACCGGCAGGTTTCGGGCGGTTCAAGAGCTACAAGGTGACTATGAGTCCCGCGACAGCAATCTTTGGGCTTTCCACCGGGGAGCTACCCAACCAGTCGAAAAGTATCTACCAGCCGTATCTGGCCCCATCTGCTGACCGCCTCAAGGCGCGGACTGCAGACTTCCCCTCCGGCGAATTCCGCGTAGTCGAGGAACCCGGGCGTCCCGCGACAGTTGAGGTGCACAGAACCGTAGAGGTGCGAACGCCCATCATCGTTCCAAAGACCTCCTTCTACGTTCGCAACTACGACTACAACTGGGATCCAGTCAACCTCAAACCCGAACCGCAGTATCCGTTCAAGATGTCCAACCCATGGGCAAAGGAGCCCTACATAATCGCGGACATCGATCCAGACAAAAGTGCGGACGCCGGTCCACAGGACTGAACGAGGGGACGAGGGGTTTCCTCATCTCGTCCCTCGTCCTGCCTCACGAATCCAGGCTCCAGCCACCGGTGCGCTTCTGACACCCAAGACTGGCTGAGACTGCTTGCTACATCGCCCAGAACACTGACTGCTCCGTTGCAACCAACCGATGGCTCGTGACGTCTATTGCGGCCCGGGCCGCCTCCGACCGCATCCCCAGGCGCCACTTGGCATCAGACAACCAAATCGGGCCCGGGAACGCGTCCCGGTGAACGACCATCTAACAGGCATACCTTCCTCGGACACCCCGGGGGGGTCATACCTCCGGGCGCGTCAGCTAGGAGCCAGAGGATCGCATCGCGTTTCACAGCTTCGCCCCGCGCCAGCCACAACCATCGTGCACAGCTCCGAAATACTTAGATCAACCTCGATACCCCTCAAATGGGGGCCTTTTGCTCTATTCTTCCACTTAGTTCGGCGAACCCGCCGGTCGACCGGGAAGTGGATAGAAAAGTCAAGGAGTCAACGCAGAGATGTTCAGTGCCAGAACTAAGTGGGGGGCGCGGGCTGGTATTGCCACCGTCGTTTGCGCGGTCTTCATGACAAACGGTGGGATGGCCGCTAGTGCTGACGATGCCTCAAACGGCACGATGAACGTTCTCGTCAAACCAATCGCTGATGGCGAGCCGATGGCACCTAGCACTCCCGTCTCCAGTGATACTGATGCGCTCAGGGAAAGCGACGCCGCGTTCTGGCTTAGCAAGTATGTGGACGAGGCCTACGCCGGCTCTGATGTGCCAGATGCACAGCACGCCGCGAGCTCACTTACGAGCCGTGTCAAGCAACTCGACCTCAGCGGAATCACTATGGGAGCTGTCACATCTCCCGTGACATGGACATCCGAAAAGGTCGGCGAGAAAGACCTGCTTCCTGGCGACACTAAAGATATGGAGTGGTGCCTCCCCACAGACGGCGGGATCGGAGCTGGAATAGAAACGGTCCCTCTGGACTCTCCCCCCCGAACGACGGAATCTTTTCTCGTTATCCGCAACTTGATAGCCCAAGAAACCAGCAAGATCGACGCGTCCCACTTCGACAAAGCAATCGCACCGGATACGCAAACGGCATTCCAGAACGCCCTTTCGTCCGGTATCGAGACAAAGTTCGGCATCAAAAACGACACCGACAAATCGGAGTTCGTGGATGTTGTGAACTCCGCACTAGCAGCGAAACTTGGCAACACACCAGTGATTTGGCCGGTCTACAAGAATTTCGACTTGCGGTTCCCTAGCGGCATACACCTGAACCCCGGGGACTGCGTCATAAGCAACCTCAACGTCTACCAGACATTGAAAACGGTCACTGCTGATGTGTGGCAGCGAATGGACGGCACATTCAACTTCCAGCTGGCACGGGACGCGCGAGACACAACCCCGCCCAATGTGGAGGGGTTTCAGGGTTACACGGTCACAATGACTCCATCAACGGCGATCTCCGGCATTTCCGGCGGTCTCTTTCCCGACCAATCTAAGAACTATTTTCAGCCGTACCAGCTCGCCTCTCGCGATCACTTACTGTCTCAGACCCTCAACTTTCCCGGCCAATCGTTTCGAGTGACCACGGAGCCAGGACAGCCCGCAATAGTCGAAGTGCATAGAACGGTGAGCGTAAAAATACCCATGCTCTCCGCGGAAATCACGACCTATGTTCACCCCTACCGGAACCACAACATTCAAACTCTTATACCCATCAAGCCGGATCCTCCGTTCGAATTGGTCAACCCCTGGCAAAGAGATCCTGACAAGCTGATCGAGCCCTAGACGGCGCGACTTCAGGACTGCAGCTCGAGTCAGCGGAACTCCTTTGAGGTTTTGGGGCGTCCCGGGTCGTGTGTTCGTCGACCAGGGTGTACGAGTACCAGCCGGGAGCAGCCGACGTTCCGGCAGGCTGTAGCGCCGCAAGCCGCTAGGACCCCCAGGGGATTCTCCTTCCGGGAACCTCGCCCAGAGCGACCCCCGCGAAGCAATGTTGTGGGTCTCGCTCAGCTGGGAGACCAAGGAAGTCAGCACCGATCGGTGCTAGTCGCCACTGGCGAGGACCCCCTCTCCCGCGCCCCCAACCGCAGCGACGACCACCGAAGACACCACCATCACCGACAGAGTGCGCCGCTACGTCTTTGGGGGCAACTTCTCCCCTCGGGGAGTCGCACCATCCTCCTCTGGAAGCTAGTCGCCCAAGGATTGTTCGGACCCCCACACAGACGGGGCAGGATGGGAACAATCTCGATGGGCTTGCACCTGCCACCGTGACCCCACGCTGTGGCTCTTAGCCGAGATAGCTGTCCCTAGTTAGCGCCCGGCCACGGGTTGTAGAACCGGAACGGATGCTGGGGTTCAGGGTCAATATCCACAGAATGGTAGGTGAATTCGTCACCGACAGTCTGGCCGTCGTCTTGGACGTAGTAGGACGTTTTCGAGTACAAACGGGGAACATGCACTTCTACGGTTCTGTGCACCTCAACTGTCGCGGGACGCCCGGGTTCCTCGACTACGCGGAATTCGCCGGAGGGGAAGTCTGCAGTCCGCGCCTTGAGGCGGTCAGCAGATGGGGCCAGATACGGCTGGTAGATACTTTTCGACTGGTTGGGTAGCTCCCCGGTGGAAAGCCCAAAGATTGCTGTCGCGGGACTCATAGTCACCTTGTAGCTCTTGAACCGCCCGAAACCTGCCGGTGTTTTGTCCTCGGCATCTCGCAGGAGTTGGAAGCTGAAGTCCCCGTCAATTTTCTGCCAGACGTGGGCAGTTGCCTTCTCTGTGACCTGGTAGAAGGTGGTCACCATCTTCATGCACTTCCCGCGGAAGATCGGCGCACTGGTCGGGACCTGTGTGCTAAAGGTTTTGGTGACGGGAATATCCATCTTCCGGTCCGTAAATCTCGATTCCCACGCTGACAGAACAGCTGCGACAAAGGGGTTGCTGGTCTCGTCTTTGATGCCAAACTTCGCTTGGGTCGAAGCTCTGATGGCTTCCTGGAACGCAGTCTGACCGTCAGGTGCGGCCGACTTCTCAGCAGAACTGACGTCGACTTTGCTGGTCTCGATACCCACAACACTGCGAATAATTTCCGTAGTTTCTTTTTTCGGGTTGTAGCTCTCGTCGTGTTCCCGGTGAATACACTGCCTCATTTCCTGCGTGTAGCCAGGGAGGGATTCTTCTCCGCCAGGTTCCTCACTTGCCCACATCACGGGACCCCGAACAGCACCCATAGTGATTCCGCCGAAGTCAAGCTGCTGCACTCGAGGGGTGTCCCCTTCCGCCTCGTTCCGCGCATCAGAGCTGACGTACGCTTCATCTGCGTACTTCCCGAGCCAGAACAGAACATCGCTTTCCTTAGAGTCGTGGATGCCTGTTGAGGTAGGGGGCTGCGACGCGAACGACGAGTCATCTTCGATTGGCTCTATAAGGACTTCCATTGCTCCGACTGACGTGCCGGCGGCCCTGGCAGCCACTCCGCCGCTAGTTACTGTGGTGGCGCACAGAACAGCGGCAACACAAGCGCTGACCCAACGAGCAGTGCTGGCACTGATCATTCTTGGGCGCCTCTTTCCTCGATTACCCACATTTGTGGTTATTTGTGTCATCGAGGCAGTAAAGCAGAAAAGCGAGGAATTTTGGCCTACTTTTGGGGGCCATGCACGCATTTCGATAGGCGCAATCGAGTACGCCGAAGAGCACGTTGCCCTGCCACAGGGCCTTGATCCAGGAGACGGCATCAGCTGGTCTCACTGCCAAAAGTCCTACGCACGACGCCCCCAGCCCCACCGGAGACAACTTCCATTCGCGCGTCCCATGCGTCTCGAAAAACTAAAGATTTTCGAGACGTCTCAGCCGCCCTTCGGTGGCAAGTGACGGTCGACGCCACTCCCCCGCATCTGAACCGAATCCGCGGGACTCATAGTTGTCTCGGAATGTTGTCTCACAACTTTTCGTCGTGTCGCCCATTTTCTAGGGTTTTCTGAGACATGATGGCCGGATGAGGCTTCTCGGCTACACCCGCGTCAGCACCACCAACCAGGACCCACAACTTCAGATCGATTCACTCCTCTCTATAGGGGTCGAAAAAAGGGACATCTTCTCTGACATCACGTCGGGCCGGAAGAACGCCGCCGATCGGCCCGGGATGCGGAAGCTACTCGAGCACGCCACCGACGGAGACACCCTCGTCGTCTGGCGAATCGACCGCCTTGGCCGGTCCCTCCTCAACGTCCTCAACACCGTCTCGGGACTTCGCGACCGCGGCATCCAAGTCAGGTCTGTATCCGACGGCATCGACCCGGCCACCCCGACGGGACGGCTGATGCTGAACATGCTGGCCACCCTCGCCGAATACGAACGCGAGCTCATCGTCGAACGCGTCCGAGCAGGCGTTGCCGTCGCCCAAGAGGCCGGCACGCAGTTCGGACGCCCGAAGACTGATCCCGCTGTAGTCGCAGAGAAGCTCGCGATCGTGGCCGCCGCTCGAGCACAAGGAAAGACAGCAGAGAAAGCCGCCAGCCTTGTCGGGTGGAGTCGCCCGACGCTCTATCGACACCAGAACGCCCATGCTGCCCGGACTGCACCCGCGGCGAGCGTCTCGTGAACACCCGATGGCCATCCGTGCTGGTCACAGTCGGCGCATTCGGCTCTTACGGTGTCGGGGTGGAAGTCGCCGTTGGGTACGGGTAGCGCGTCACCCCGAAGGTGAAAAGGTCGCCAACGCGAGGAATCTGCGTGATCTTGTTCCGCGCGTCTTTATGGGCGTCCTTCTGGAGTTGCAACTTGTCGCCCTGCGCAACCGTCATTACGGCGACAATCAAGACGTAGCCTCTGGGTAGAGTCTTGTCCTGCGGGCTCCCGTTAAAGCCCAGGCACGACACTTTGTGCGAGTTATCAGGGTTGACGTCGCACTGACGCTGGGCATAGAACTGGCCAGAGTGGTCTGCATTGGACGACCAAGTCCAGACGACGTGGTCAGTGTCGAGGTTGTCGACGGAGGCGTCGAGCTCGTACTCTCCAGTGAAGACGAGCGGTGTGGCGTAAGCGTCTTCCGGCATCCAGGAGTATCCCGTCACGGCGATTGCCTCGGCGCCGCCTCTCCCTGGCTGGAACGGGCCGAGGATGGCGCCCGCTAAAAGGCCGATCACGAGTGCGGCCACGGCGACGGTGATCGTGGCTCGTTTTCCGCCGTCCGGCGTCAGGCCCCGAGACCACTCTGCGACGAAAGTCCTGGCACCCCAGATGCCGATGAGTGTGGCGAGAATGAAGACTGCCACCTCGAGCGGGTAGATCCATGTTGGAGTCAAGGCGAGTGATGTGGAGGTGGCGACCGCACCGTAGAGGAATCCGGTGGCTGCCCAGCACGCGTATGCGCGGCCGAACTTCGGTGCGGCAGTGGTGGCCGTCTCGTCGGTCGTAGACATGGATCCGGCGGTGGGGTCCGTCGCAGAAGGCGGGCTCTCTTGGCTCATGATCGGACAGTAATGCCTGGAACACCCAGTGCGAGGGGGACTTTGGAACTTGTTTCTCGTGACGGCTGTGAGCACTTCTAATTGGGGTCACCCGTCCCGGAGTAAAACTCGGAAATGAAGGGACTGCTGAGGGTTCGGTTGACTCCGATCAGTATGCCGGTCAATGCCTGGCGAAACTAGCGGCCGAGCCTACCGCTGCAACATCTACATCGTCGCCCTCGCCTGCCGGATGGCAGATGGTATTGCGTCAGAAGTGACACGTTAGACGCACGACCGACGGTGTCAGCGGGTCCCAGTACGGTGGAGGAGAGCCGAGCACGAGGAGAGACATGACTAACAACCCCACACCCCAGAACGACGAAAACATCGACCCTGCACCGTGGAGTGAGGCCACCGATCCTGACGGCTACACCCTCAAAGACATTCGTCCCAAAGACTACGAATTCAACGCTCTCCTCAACTTCTACTTTGGATTCGACGACGAGTATCCCGATGGTTCCATCGGGCTAACGGTTGCCTCGAATGGTGTGGTCGTCTCTGGGGCTGCTATCAGCCGCACGGCCTGGAGCGCAGCACTTGTCGACCAGGTCAGGCAGGGTGGCGGCGACGCTACAGCTCCCCATGTCGAGAAGATCTACAACGAGATTCAGGCCATCAAAACGGAGGGTGCGCAGAAGCGCCGCGACCAAGATCTCCCCGAACGCGCCCGGCGCTTCCTACACATGAAAAATGCGCGACTTATCGCCGGCGGCGAGACCATCAATGTTCCCTTGTGGAGAGGAAGTCTCTCAGACATCAGCGGGTGGTCGATGGGAACTGCGACGCCGCAGGCGTAGCCCATTCCCTCGTCGGCGCGCGTCCTCGCCTGGTGGAAAGTTCGGGCTTTCGCCGCGAGGGCCGCGCGATGCCATGGGATGGCTTTTTTAACCTGAACGAGCCTGTGCCAGCCTCAAGCATGAAGGCCCTCACTAAAGCCTGAAAGCACAGTGAACCATCCCCGGTTTTTATGTCGCCAGTGTGTTGGCGGCCTCCGGAACGGATGAACGACTCAGGACCACGGAGCAGGCGGGCCGTTATTGATTCCGAGCCGAATGGCGGCGTCGTTGTGCATGGCGAGTAACTCCGCCATGGGCACAGCAAGCTGCTGGCCCTGCCGACGTCCTTTCCCTCTGGCGAACGGACAGAAGCGACAAGCCCCGCCTCGGTTGCAGAGTGGCGATATCGTCCTGCCACCCCGGCCACCGGAGGGATTCGTAGAAGCTTGTGGCCGCACCAGCGAGCATCCTGGCCACGAAGGCCGCGTAGCCCAGCTCGGGGTCCTCCCAACCCAGAGAGTCGACCGAGAAATGGTGAACGGAGCCGTTGCCTGTGCCGAGGTCGCCCCCGTCCAGGGCGAAGACGCCGCCCAGCACGTCGCACGCGACGACGAGCAACCCGTCGGTGCCAGAACTGGCCTGGTCGAGACCAGGCAGGCCTTCGGGGGTGGAGCTACCTCCGAGGAGGCGCAGCCACCCGTCGTCCACGAAGACGCCGGAGGTGTTGCAAGCGAGCGCGCCAAGCTAGGAACTCGTGCCGAGTCCCAGCCTCACCCCGGTGGGTGAGTTTTCGTGTGGTGGGCACACCACGACACTTAGGGAAGAGGCTACGATGAGTTCCGAAAAATCTGACCCTCCGTCACGTTGAGCGTCGACCATGTATCCCAAAAGCAACATCGAACACCTGAATCCACCGGATACTTTTGGCACATAGATTTGGAAATCCGGGTGTGACGGGATGGCAGGTCTCACGACCTCGAGATCCGACACTCGGTGGGACATCCCATATCCCTAGGGTTACGAGACCTCATGGCACCTTTGGTCTTCGCACTAGCAGCTTTGCAGAAGCACCTGTTCGCGAGACATAATCATGTTGGGGGCAAGCAGAAGCGGTGAAGATCGCATTGTTTAGAGGCGCCCCAACATCCGACGCCCCGAAGTTGAATGAGACATGCGATGACGCTTTCACTGGACGACCTTCTAAACGAACTTCACGATCGCACCAAGGGCAAGTTCGAAAAAAAGCCGACGGTCGTGACCAAGAATGATTCGTTCGACGTGGAGAACCTGCCCGTCGATAAGGCGGAATGGCACGCAATTGACGACGTTGTGTGCGTGTACTTCGACCTCAAGTCCTCGACGAATTTGGCAAAAGGTCGTCGACCTGAAAGCACTGCCAGCATTTACGATGCCGGCGTTGGTGGCGTCGCCAAGGTCCTGCGTGAGTTCGATGCACAATTTCTGGATATCCAGGGCGACGGGGGTTTTGGTCTCTTCTGGGGTGACAAACGCTTTGAGCGGGCCGTGACTGCAGGAATCAGTATCCGCACTTTCTCGCGAGACTTCACGTCCCAGCTCGACAAAAAATGGCCCGATGCTCCTTCAACTGGATTTAAAGTTGGTATTGGCAGCGGGTCCCTGATGGCGAAGCGCGTCGGGCTGCCCCGACACCTTGAGTTTCAAGAGCCTGTATGGGCCGGCAATCCTGTCAACTACGCGGCCAAGGCCGCGCAACAATCAGACCCAGAACGAATGAGCGTTACGGGGAGTGTTTACGACAACATCTCAGCGAACGACTTCATCGTCTTTTCGTGTGCTTGCGGGGATCCAAGCCTTTTGTGGGAATCGGTCACGCTCGACAAAATTCCTGACGACGAAAAGTTTGGTCAAAGTCTTGGCTCCTACTGGTGCGAAAACCACGGCGAAGAATACTGCAGTGCCGTACTCGCCGGAAAATCACACCGGGACGACGTCCCCGTCTCCGAACGGGAGAAGAAAAACCGTCTAGCGGAGGGAACAGTTCTCACCCACGCCGCATTGAAGTCACGCGTAAAGGAGCGGGAGCGCACTCGCAGCGTGTTCGCCGGACTGGGACCCGAGCGGTGACGCGCCGGGTATCCCGCACCGAGTCGGCCCTTGTTGAATCATTATTAAGTGAGGCGCGTGAGGAGTTAGGCCGGGCCGACAATAAGGCTTCTATCCTGCTCGCTGCATCCGGGGTCGTCGTCGGCGCCCTTATCGCAGCCGTTCTGGCGGGGAGTTGGAGCCCCTCGGATCTTTCCACTCTCACAGCTTGGATCTGGTGGCTCGCGTGCGGTTTCCTCGCTGCCGGAATCGCATGTTTCGGGTCTGCTATCTACCCCCGAACCACGCGCCCCGCGAAGCTCCCCGACTTCGTCGCGTACTTCGGCGACGTGGTTGTTTTTGAGCATCGGGCTGATCTCGAGCAAGCCTTATCAAGAACTACGGACACTCCCGGAAGCCGAAATCTGGACCAGCTCGAGTTGATCTCGAAAATTGTCTCCAAAAAGTACCTGTTCTTACGTCGAGCCCTTCTCTCGTTCACTTTCGGTGCTCTTTTATTGGGTGCCGTTGCGGTCCTAACGACTGTTGGCTTGTAGGTCGACATAAATTCGTTCCATCCTTGTCCTAAAACCGATGTGTGCCGAAACCCATGGGACTTAGGAGCAAGCGGCCGACAAGGGGCTGGCCCGAACGCTTGGGATAGAGCACAGACGACGGATTACCCGTTGCGTCGCTTCGGCTCCGCACGCGTTGAGCGAAGCGGGTCCCAAGAGCTACTTCACAGACGCACAGGTGTCACGAAAACGAACAGCTTCAAATCCGTCAGCTTCTTGGGGTCGAAAAACGCACTAGCCCCGTTTGGGGGTAGTCACGTTTACCTACCGGACGGTACGGTTCGATTAGGCGACACCCGATGGGGTTACAACGGGTGCCGTCAGATCACTCTTCGTTTGCCGCCGTTTCTGAGGCGGTATTTGTTGCGCCTCTGAGATGCGTGACGGTTTGGGGCTCCTCCATGTCTGTTTTCGTCCAACAACGCCCGTCACGAATGCGGGGTGCTCTCCGGATTGGGATTGTGGCCGCATGTACGGCTGCTTTCATCGGGGGCATGGCGCAGCCTGCCTCCGCCGCCCTTCCCGCCGGCCCAGCGTCCTACGGGGTCACGGGCTCTCGTCCGAGTGCAACGACGCTGTCGTTCCCAATCAATGACCACGTGGGTGCAAAGGTCGATGTCGCCACCGGCAACCTGATGGTCTCCACCCAGGCCTTATCAGTCGTGGGAGTCGGTGGGTCGGTGCCAATCGGGTCGACGTACAACTCGCGCGGCTGGCAGTCCGGGACCTCCAACGGCGGTTTCGCGACCGATTGGACCTGGAACGTCGCCGGTGCCGGCAGCCTTACCGCGGTCTCGGCCGGTGTAACCCTCACCCAGTCCGACGGTGCCACCTGGCTGTTCAAACCGATCTCAGGATCTGCCACGGCGTATGACTCGCCGGATGGACTCAAGCAGGACCTCACCCGCACCTCGACCGGGTATGACCTGAAGGATCGCTCCTCGAAGCAGACCACCCGCTTCGACGCTGACGGCAACGCGGTCGCCATCGTCGACAAGAACTCGAACGAGACCACGATCGCTTACACGGGCAACGAACCCACCAAGCTAGTCTCAAATGCTGGCCCCGTCGCTGCCCGCACGGTGAACCTCGGGACCGACTCAAACGGTTTCTCTTTCTCCCAGACCAGCGGTGCTCTCTCGCGGACCGTCAAGTACGGGATCGCGTCCGACAAGGTGACGTCCTTCACGGATGCGCTGAACAACACGACCGCGTTCGGGTACACCGGGTCGCACCTGACCACAATCACCTCCCCCACCGGAGCTGTCACGACGTTCGGGTACTCCGGAACGACGGACAAGGTCAGCACCGTCACCCAAGGCAACACCACCGCCGGTTCTCCCGGGGACTCGACGACGCGAATCAGCTATGCGTCGTCCACCGAAACGCAGGTCGCCGGCCCCAACACGACCGCGTCGACAGTCGCCTCGAGCCCGCACACCACCTACACGATCAACGGCACCACCAACCTCGTGTCAAAGACTGTTGACCCGGAAGACCGTGTCCGCAGCGCCACCTACACCCAGTTCTCCGACGTGAAGACGAGCACCACCGGATCCTCGACCGGCGCCCTGACAACCAGCGGCGAATTCGGCCAAAACGGTGGAAACTCGGCCACCAAGGTCACCGCACCCGGTGGCGCGTCGACGTCCGCCGAGTACGACTCCGCGGGCACGTCTCCGTACTCGCCCGTCTCGGTCACCTCGAACTCCAACACCTCAGGCTCGTCGTCAAACGCGACGAAGTACCACTACGACGGCTTCGGGAACATGGACTCCTCGTCGGGTACCGACTCCACCGGAAAAGACGTCGTCTCCAAGCTGACCTACAACGGTGATGGCACCGTTTCCTCCGCCCAGGCGCCAGGCAACGACACCAACAAAACCGTCTACGCCTACAACGATGACCACCAGCTGACCTCAATCACCCCGGTCACCGGGGCGGGGCTCGGCACGAAGAACTTCACCTACGATGCGTTCGGCCGCCAGGCGACCCAGTCGGACGGTGCAGGGCGGACGACGTCGTACACGTACGACAACAACGACCGCATCCTCACCACCTCGTTCTCCGACGGCACCTCCACCGTGTCAAAGACCTACGACAAAGCCGGAAACACCCTTACCCAGGCCGCTGCGACCGGGACAGTGACGAACACTTTCGATCAGATGTCACGCCTGCTGACCACGAAGAACAGCGCCGGCGGTGGCACGATCACCTACACGTACGACAAGGCATCGAACCAGCGCACCTCGACCACCGACTTCGGCACCTACACGAACACGTTCGACGACTCCGGCGTCCTGGTGAAAACTCAGTACCCCACCGACAAAAACGGTGGCACGGTCGACTCCACGAACTACGCCACCGACCTGCAGGGCCGACGCACCGACACCTGGCTAAACGGATCCAGTACCTACACTAACAAGGTCCCCGCTGTCGCCCCGTCGTCATGGTCCGCTCACTACAAGACGGTCTACGCCGCCAACGGGCGGGTCGCTGAACTGATCGCGGAAACCGGTGGAGCTCAGGGCGAAGTCAAGATGGACCTCGTCTACTGCTACAACGAAGCCTCCAAGAAGACCGCGAGCACCTGCTCCATCGCACCGGCGACGGAGACATCGCAGATCCAGTGGATCAAGAACAAGGTGTCGCTCGAGCGCACCTACTACGCCTACGAGAACGACCGCATCAAGTCCTTCGTCCAGACCGGCGGACCCGATGCCGGCCTCAACTCTCACTGGGAGTACGAGTATGACCAGCGCGGCAACCGGACCGCCGCGAACTCCACCGGCAACCACCCCTCCACGCAGGCCCTCACCTACAACGCGGCCAACCAGATCACGAGCGCCGGGTACACCTACGACGGGGCCGGGAACCTCACCGCCAGCCCGACGCAGACATTCACCTACAACGGCGCCGAGCAGATGACCTCGGCCACGAACAAGAGCACCGGCACGAAGACGACCTACACGTACGTCGGCTCCGCGCAAAACCAGCTGCTGACAGAAACGACCGCGGGTGGCAACACGTACCGGTTGACTTACGGGCGTGCCGACCAGAACGGAGAGGCCACGGTTGCTCGATACCAGGTCAACGCGGAACAGTCGGAGATCTACTCCGACGCCGTCACCGGTCAAGCCAGCATGCTGATCACCTCCACCGGCACCGTGTCGATGTACGTCTACGACGGAGGCGGAAACCCGACCTGGCTGCTCACCGACTTCGGCACCAACGCCTGGAACACCTCCTACGACCCCTACGGCACCCAGTACCTTAACAGCGGCGGCACAGGAGTCGGCTACACCGAAAACCCTTACGCCTTCAAAGGCGGCCTCCAAGACCGCGCCTCCGGGCTCGTCAAATTCGGCATCCGCTGGTACAACCCCATCACCGGCACCTGGACCCAACAAGACACCCTCGACGCACCACTCGACCCCAAGAACGCTAATCGCTACCAATTTGCTGGCGACGACCCGATCAATGGATCCGACCCGAGTGGGTTGTGTTCAGTCCTCGACACCCTCGGTTACATTGGCGGATTTAGCCTTCTCGGTGGAATAGGTTTCGGCTTGGCGGGCGGCTTGTTCGGCTTAGCCGCGGGAGCAGCTACGGCTGGCCCCACAGCAGGCTTGTCCATACCTGCTGGGATTGCTGGAGGTTATGCAATTGGAACGGCGTTCGGGCAAGTAGCCGGCGCCGGCGTCGGGTATGCCTACTCGCTTCGCCACTGCTGACCTGAGTGAGCAAGAGCCTCAACTCCCAGATCCCCTGAAGGAAAGCAATGACAGTTAATGCAAAACTCGCCGAGGAATTGGGGCATTGGTGAAGTTTCTACTAAAAGTGGCGATTGTCGTTCTGACCATTGGAGCGGTCTTTGGCGCAATTGCCTTGATAGTCGCGCTGTCCATGTCTGCGCCCGAGTACGCTTCGATTTTTGCTGCTCTAGCGGTCTCGAGCGGAATCGCTCTAGTTGCAGCAGTCATCGTCTCGCGGAGAATTTAAACCCCGATTCCTGAAGGCAGACAACGCGAACGCGGAGCCCCACAAATGTGGCTCCGCGTTCGTGTGTTGCGACTGCACACTGAGGGTCTTGGGCGACGCTTTCGGCACGACGACGACAGAACCAACGGGGTGATAAGGAAGGCGGGAATACAGGTACCTGCTACTCCTGCCCTTCTTGGTTCGATCAGTCCAGGTAGTGCTTCTCGGTGGTCGTGAGCCACTGCCGCTCCAGATCTAGCTGGGCGGCGATCGTGGCTTGCAGCTCGGGAGCGCAAACGCCGAGCTGTCGAGTGAGGGCCTCGGCAATCTCGCCCCAACAACGAAGCTCGTTTCGTGTAGTCGTGCGGTCGTCCCCCACCAAAACGGGCAGAGAGTTCAGCCTGTGGTGGAGCTGATGAAGGGTCGTGGCGAACCCGTCGTAGCCCCGAACGACGTCGCTCTCCTGAACAGTGACGCCCGCGCCTTCCACGACATCTGACACTGTCGCGCCGAAGCCCGCATCAAAGGGAAGCGAGCGGGTGAAGTCTGCGATCTGCTGCGCCTGGGCCTGGACCCTCTTCGCCATCCGGGCGAGGTCGGCCTGGTCGGCGCGCCAGGTGCGGCGGGCGCGTGCCCGGTTGCGGAGTGCAACGATCGGGCCAGGAGCGACCAGGGGCTCTGTAGCCCTGACGGCGAGACTGGAGTGCGAACGCTTCACCCATGGGTCGGTGGGCCGGAACCCGGCCCGGTACGCGTGGAAAGCAACCGTGGCGTCGTGGACGTTGTTCTCGATCCAAGGGGAAACGTTACGGGGATCTGTGAAACCGACATTGAACCAAGATTCCGCGTAGAGCTGGCGCATTTCCCACTCAGAAGCCCCCGCGTACGGACCAAAAGGACGACCCTCCCCCGGGAGGTTGACGACCGCCGCAATGAGGTCGATTGTTGATTGCTGCTCGGGCGTGTAGTCCAAGGACCCCTACCTCCCATATTCCTGGTTTGTAGAAATACGTCCAGACGGAATTATTTTGCGAGCCTGGCGCGCAAGGCTTCATCGAGAAAGTCGATGATCGTTCCGCCGTTTTCGGCAAGGTAGGCGTCCACCTCGTCGCGGAGACCGATTTCGATCTTGCTCGAAAAGGGCTCCATGCGGCGCTTGCTCCGCGGCCGCCCGGGGCCGCGGCTCGGTACTGCTGGTGCGGCTGAGGCAGCTTGGCCGGCCGACTGAGGCTGCTCCGGGTTGGCGGTAAAGGCCTCCACGACATCGCGAGCCGGGGCTTTCTTTAAGGGTTTGCGTTCGATAGCCATTACTTGCCTCCGTCAATGCGTCGTGCGTGTTCGATGAAACGCTCCGCGAGGATCGTTGCTCCTCGAGAACCGATCTGAGCGAGCGGGACTCCCCCGCTTTGCGAGTCCTGCATAGCCGTTCGCGCTGGAATGAATGGCTCGTGCACTTGATCCCCGAAGGCCTCGACTAGCTGCTCGATCTGAAACTTGTGCTCCGCAGTGATGGGCGATTTCACCTTGTTGACGATGATTCCTCCGAAGACCAAGCCAGGGTTGAGGTAGCTCGCCGCCTGAACCTTGCTGACGGTTTCAAGGAATGCCGTAACTCCGCTAACCGAATAGTTCTCCGGCTCTGTCACAAGAACAATCTCGTCGGCCGCGATAAGCCCGTTGAGGGTCAGGCGGCCTACGGCTGGGGGCAGGTCAATGAGAACGTGGTCGTAGACCGCAAGCTCAGGAGAGTCGGTCGCGGCCGCTCTCAGCCGCAGTTCTGCACCAACCAGATTCTCTGTGTCGATGCGCGCCAAGTCTTGAGAACCAGGCACAACGTCGATGCCCTTCCAGGTCGTCGGGATGGCGGCCTGGCCTAGCGTGCCGTTCTCCCCGGCATACAGGACGTCGAAGATGTTGAAGTCACCCTCTCCCCCGAGGGTGTCGCTGATGTTGGCTTGGGGGTCGAGGTCCACGACACACACCCGCTTACCGAGAGACGCGAGCCCGCTGGCTAGACCGAGAGTGATGGACGTCTTACCGACTCCACCTTTTCGGTTACCGAGGGCAGTGATCTTGGGAGACATAAGTCCCTCCTTCCATACGTCTATCCTGCCAGACAGATAGACGTACGTCCATCTATACGCCCATCTATACGTCTATCTATACGTCTATCTATACGTCTATCTATACGTCTATCTATCAATCTGTCAAGACGTAATTAATAGACAGACGGTGTGTGGCAGGGTGATGCGGTGACTCGCTATCAGCTCGCTTGGGATGACTCTCGTACCGGTCGGCTCTGGGCTGCCGAGGACGAATCGTTGCGGCCAATGGCTTGGCTGCGGGTGACCTGGGGTGAAGGTCACAAGGTCGCTCGTGTCGACGTGTACGGCGACGGCCCTCAGGCGAGCGATCGACAGTGGTTGGCCGAGAGCACGTTCATCAGGGAAGCGGTGGAGTTCTGCGACGCGAAGGCGGCCGAGCTGCGGCCCGGGCAAAGCTCAGAGCCCATGCCGGCCGAGCTGGGGGAGCCATGGGACCACCACAGCGTCGTTGACGTGGCGTGATGCACGGTCAAGGCTGCTCTCGGGCAGGGATTGTGCCGAACCAGCGGACGTAGTTAGCGGCGAGCTTCATGCGTGCCACCAGGTACGCCTCGGGGTCTTTGACCGCGCCGGCTTCCTTGGGTGTCTGGTGCAGCTCCTTGTCCAGCTCGAACCAGACGCGGATGAGGTCGGCGTAGCTGAATCGTTCGGCGTCGAACCCGGATCGGTAGATGATCCGTTGCACGCGGAGGGTCGATGTGTCGCGGGGGAGCCAGGGAATCTCGTGCACGAGTGCTGCGGCGAGTTTTTGCAGGGCGAGTGGTCGTGGTTCGTAGGGTCCGGGCTGGAATTTTGCCCGCTTTCGTCGATGCTGTGGCCGCGAAGCGGCTTCCGAGTGCGGCTTGCCGCTCTTTGGTGAGTATTTGAGTTGGTAGGTAGATGGGTAAAAGCGAGAAGCAGTAGCTAGGTGCTCATTTGTGACACTTGCCAGTGTTTCCGGCATATTCAGGGCACGGAGGGAGGCGGCGCGGAGTTGCCTACCGCCGTGGCGGTCGGAGGCTTCGAGGCGTTCGAGGGCGAGGAGGTAGCGGCCTGTGCGGATGGTGACGAGGCAGCCCAGGGCCTCCATGAGGGCGCGAGCTCGGCGGGCGGTGATCTTGGCTCGCCCGACGGTGCGGGCGAGTGTGTCGTGGGATGTGGCGACGTTCCGGCCCGTGTGTCGGTTGGCGGTCGCGGCTTCGGCCTCGACGAAGGCCATGAAAGTCGAGGCTTTGATCGAGATTCGACGCCGGTGGGCTTCTCCCGCCGGCGTGGCGAGGACGGCGGCGGTAGCGGCTATCCATGCCCGTTGGGAGGTGGGGGAGCGGATGCCGGCGTAGGCGTCTTCGGGGGCGCGGAGGAGGTACGAGCCTCGAGCGAGCGGCCGCGTTTGTGGTGTCCGGGGGCGCAGGTGGGTGCGGCCGCTTCGACCTAGGGGTCGTGAAGCGGAGATCTCGCCGGTTTGGTTGGGGGTGAAAACTTCGGAAACGCCGAGGGCATGGGGATGCGCGGGCGTGGGGGCAGGGGTTACTATGGCCCTACCTCCTTCCAGGAATGGAAAGTGGTACGACAAAGGCCCGGCCCTCAAAGCCGGTCTTTATCCCAAGTAGCTCGAAACCTGTTCACGTCGCCAAACAAGAGACAGGTAAGAGCCAAGAGCTTTAGGCCCTCGCGAAAGCGGGGGCCTTTCTCGTTATGCGCTGTTGATGGGCAGCTCCCCGTCTCGGTTCTGCTCAGGCATCCACACGGGAATACCCTGATCGGTGAGCTCGAGGTGGTCGACGACCATCTCGAACAGGACGGCCGATGAGATACCGGCCTTCACGGCGATCCCGTCGAACTTCTCCTTGGAGGGTCGTTCAACGACGTAACCCATGGGAACTGGGTCCATGAGGGTGCCACGCGGGCGGCGTCTAGGTGCCATACCGCTCACTTAACTCTGGCCCAATGGCTAATCGCGGTAAGAGGCGCGGCGTGTCGCGGGAGGCGCAAGCCGCTTACGCGCTAACCGATGAGGAAAGCGACGAACTCGGTCAAATCCTGGGTGATGCGGGACCGGTTGGCCGTGAAGACAGTGGTGTTGGGTTTGCGCTTCTTGCTGGGTTCAGCGTCGTCGGTGACGTACCCGTAGCGCGCGAGGTCTCTAAGAGCTGCATATACGGAATCACGGCCCACGGCTTCAAGAGCCGCGGCCTCGATCAGGTCGTGGAAGTTGAGGCTCTGCTTCAACAAGATGCGTACGAGGAGCACGCGGGAGGGCGCTGCGAAAGCCTCCTGATACCGGGCGACCCGCTCGGGGGCATCCTTCAGCATTCCGTGAGGCGTGGGCACGACCCCATAGTGCCAAGAATCAGCTGCTCAACCCCGCAGTTGCGGGCATGTCACCCCGGCAATGTGGGCATTTAGGGGGACACGTATTGACTCCTATATGGGAGCTATGTCCGTAATGTCGGTGGTCGTTTTTAGACTCTACGACGAGCCCTAATTTCAGGTGCAGTGCGCCGGATAGCGACTGTGGGTACAAGTGCCCTACAAAATCAGGGTTATGGACCGACAGTGCCCCTCGAATTGGTCGCTTTCCTGGGGGCAGACAGGGCAGACTAGGGGGTGCCGGGGGGATTGCTCGTACTTGCTCTCGGCTACGTAACGTGATGGGTGAAGGGGAAACGACTATGACTGACGCAAATCCGACCAACGGGGGCGAGATCTTCGGCGGGGCCGCTCGTGCGAGCGACTACGTAGAAGAGGACACCACGTCGGTAGCTCCTCAAGGGGGACGGCGGTCGAGATCGGCAGACGCCGGAACGGGCGGCCTTCCGACATTGCCGCCAATGCCGGTGAGCCCAGTCCAGGAGGAGGTTGCGCCCGCTCTTGCTCAGCCGGTCATCGCTGGTGCGCCGCCCACTGCCGCATCGGCACAGGCTCCAGTGGAGCGGTCCCGCGACGACAGCTTGTCGGTGCTGTTCGGGGGAGCGGCGTCCGGTCTCACGCCAACGTCGTCTGCCCCCACTAAGTCCGGTAAGGGGCTCCGTGGTCTGCTCAGGCTGGCCCCGACGCCTGCCGAGCTGGCCGAGCACGAACGCCAGGTCCAGGCATTGGCGAACGAGACGATCATTCGGCAGGCGACGTGGACTCGTCACGTCCGCATCCTGTTGGCGAACAAGAAGGGAGGCGTGGGGAAGACACCCATGTCGATCCTCCTTGGCGGGGTCATTGCCGCGATCAAAGGTGGCTCGGTAGCGATCTGGGAAGTCTCCGACGACCCGGGAGCGCTGAACTTCCGCGCGGAGGGCAACCCGAAGATTGGGCTGGGGGAGTTGGTGCGCGACGTGGAGCACATCGTGAGCGCCGGCCAGCTCGCCGGCTACGGCGTGCCCCAGACATCGTTTGCGACCATCTTCGGCACCGTGGGCGAGCGACCCGCTCTGACATCACAGGACGTGGTGAAGGTCTCCGACAAGATCGGTGAGTTCTACGGCATCGAGGTCATGGACTCGGGCAACGTCCCGACGTCGCCAGCATTCCAGGGCGCAGCATCGGTGGCAGACATTCTCGTGATCCCCGTGATGAACTCCGGCGACTCAGTGCTGCAAGCCATCGAGGTCCTGGACGTTCTGCGGGCAGGTGATAGCCACTCGCAAGCCCTCGCATCGAAGGCAATCGTCGTCCGACTGAAAGACGGCCGTCCCGAGAGCCCCGCGGTCGCGGAGGAGGTCGCACGACTCCTCCACGACGCAGGCGTGGTCGAGCTGCACGAAATTCCCTACGACGCCCACATCGCCGAGCGAGGTCAACTCACCCTCGGCAAGCTCACGCCCTCCTCTCGAGACGCTCTGGCCGCTGCGGCCGCGGGTGTCATCCGTGCCCTACAAACCATCGTTTCCACGACTCGCTGAAAAGGACCACCCCATGCTTGATCTGCTCGCAACAACTGCCCTGCACACCCACCAGCTCGTCGCTGCCGTCGACAACCCCCTCGACGGCCTCGTACCCGACTTCTCATTCGGTGGAACAAAGTTCACCCAGCTTTGGCAGAAGGCCATTACCGCGATCTGGGGTATCGGCATCCTGATTTCGATCGTCTACCTGGTGATCGGAATCGTCGGCATGGCCGGCGCTTCCGGCGAGGTCAACCCGAACCCCCAAGCCCACGCTGTCGGCCGAAAGAAAGCCCTGTGGGCCGGTGTCTCGCTCGGCGTCCTGGCAGCTCTCGCGCTCGTCGTCGGCGCGATCCTCACCTTCGCCAGCTAACCCACCCGCCACTCAACTTCACTGCACCTCAACTTCTCAGGGGAGAAGAACCATGCGCATGTACTCAGCATCCGGCCGGTCCCGGTGGCCAATCGTCATTGGGGCCGTGGTCGTCGTCGTCGCTGTCGGTGGTGGACTCGTTTACGCAAACACCCGGGAAACACCTACGGCGCTCAGCACGCCGACTGGCTCGGCGTCTACGTCGGTTCCGACGACGATCCCGACGGGCGGGACGTCCGGGAGCGGCGACAACGAAGACGACGTCGCCCCCACGGGCTGCCTCGGCGGCCAGGACCGCAACGCGGCCATGGTCCTCGCCGCACAGAAGGCGGGCAAGCACACCACATACGGGGCTGTAGAAGTCGCCTCCGCCTTCTACCGGTGGCTTTGGCAGTACCCCTACCCGAGCGCGAGGGAGGCGAAGACCGTAAGCGCGGCTGTTGTGTCGCCCTCAGCGGCCTCCGCTCTGAGGAACATCACGGCGCAGTTTGAGGCTGCGGGAGACAACCCAACACAGGGTGTCGTCCCCGCCGGTGAGGCATTCCACATTTCGACCACGAATGGTCTCTGGAACGTGACCGAGGAGTCGACGGCGAATCGAGTTGTTGTGCAGCTCGCTGCGGGATACGTCATAAACGGCGCGCTGAGCCCCACGAAGACTGGCGTTAGTGGCTACGTGATGGTCTGGGAAGACGGTGCCTGGCGCATCTCCACGGGCACGCCCGTGGATCAGACGAAGCTCGCGAACGGTGGCACTCGGTTCACTGGGGGTTGCTGATGGCCGCCTCAGACATCGTTTGCAAGGTTAGTTTTGTGGGCTGCGCCGCAACCAAGGGCGTGGAAGCGATCAAGGGCGCGGCCAGTGGTGTGGGTGACGCAGTCGACACGGCCAAGGGAATTGCTGACTTCTGGTCTGACCCGGCCGGGAATCTCTTCAACATGTTGCAGGACGGGGCGAAGAGCCTTTCCGACACGGTGATGCCGGCAATCACTAAAGCGACCCTGCCGGACCTGACGGCGGATTGGTTCATCAACGCCTACAAGGTCTCGTTCGCGCTGGCGATCTTCGTCATGGTGGCGCTGATCATCCCTCAGGTGGTTCGGACCGCCCGCGGTCAGCAGTCAGGCCGTGACCTCGCGGAATCGCTCGGGCTCTACGCACCGCTGTTTCTGATCGGTGCCGCGTTCGGGCCCCTGCTCGGCTCGTTCCTGGTCAAGTTCTTCGGAGCCCTCTCGGACTCCCTCATTTCATGGGGGATCAACTCGTCTTCGCAAACGATCGTGGACAAGTTCTCGAAGATGCTCGACGCGAAAGATAACGGGGCGGGCCTGGCTGGGGGCGCGATCGTCGGGGCGCTGCTGATGTTCTTCATGATCATTGGCCTGCTGATCGTCGTGCTGATCCTGATCGTGCAGCTCATCACCCTGTACTTCTCGGGGATCCTCTTCCCACTCGGGTTTGTGTGGATCATCGACAAGTCCAAGCGGAAGTTCGGCTCGAAAATCGCGTACCTCTGGTTCGGGATTTTGGCGTCTCACCCGCTGCTGTTCTTCATGCTCGCGATCGCGTACAGCATGGTCTCGTCCAGCGTCGACGTCTTCTCCAAGACCCCGACCCTGGAACGCACCGTGACGCTCGTGGTGTCGATCCTGTCGCTGATCATTGCCGGGCTCTCGCCCGTGCTGTTGACGAAGTTCGCTCCTGTCCTTCCCATGGGCGGAAGCGGCGGCGCACCGTCCGGTCCCACGATTGGGTCTTCCTCGATTCAGGAGGCGGACGCGAAGCTAGGCGACTCCGGGTCAAGCGGTGGCAGTAGCGGTGGTGGGGGTAGCAGTTCGTCGTCCAGCTCGAAGGGCTCGCCGGCGACGAGCACGACTGACGAGGGTGGCGCGGCAGCAGACACCGCTTCGGCCGGTAGTAAAGCCGCGGCGGCGTCCTCTGCGGGCGGCGCGGAGGCCGTGGGGGCCGGGGCAAGTGCTGGTGCCGGTGCGGCGGCGGGCGGCGGCGCTGCGGCTGCTGAGGGCGGCGCTATGGCTGCCGGTGCAGGCGCATCCGCGACGGGAGTCGGTGCGGCCGTTGGTGTGCCGTTGATGGTGGCGGCGGCCGGTAAGGCCGCGTACGACACCACGAAGAAGGTCGGGGAGTCCGTGGCCGGTGCGGCGACAGAGCCGGTCGAGGACCACGAGGAGCACTACGGAAAGGACTCGACCCATGAGTGACACCGAGACCAAAGAGCCTCCGTACGTGCGATACCTCGGCGGGGAGGCGGGGCACCGGTCGTTCTTCGGTGGCACCGCGTCGCGGCCGCGAATTATCGCCATGGCGATCTTCATCGGCGGGGGCATGGTCGGTGTGGCCTTCGGCGGTGGCCTGCCGGTGCTGTTCATTGCCGCTGCGGGTGTTGGTGTGACGATGCTCGTCACCGCCACGACGCACCGCGGGACGATCTTGCAGCGTCGCACGAAGCGGGCCAGGTGGCGCTCGAGGCAACGCCTCGGCACCGACACGTTCGTGCCGTTTGATGACGCCGAATGGGACCGCCTGCAGAAGCAGGCGGCGACCGCCACGAAGAAGGAGCAGGCCGAGACGGCGAGGCTGCTCGGTCAGATGCGCGCCAACCCGGACGGGTCGGACGGCATGGGCTGGTTGCAGTACAGCTCCAAAACGCCCGGTATCGCCTGGCACGCGCCCGTGGGCCAGCAGCCGTATCTCTCGGTGGCGTTCGCGGTCTCCGGCCAGATTCGCGGCATGGAGTCGGCCGCTGCACTTACCCGCGCTGCCGCCGGGTGGGGCCGGTTCCTCGCACGCCGAGCGTCGCCCGCGTCGCTCATCAGCGACGTACAGACCCTCACCCGCGTTCTCCCGCCCGACACCGCCATGCAGGACCGGTGGGTGCTCGAGCGCATGGAGTCGGCCCCCGTCCTCGGGGAGAACCCGACCGACGAGGACCGTGCTTTGCACGCGATCCGCCTGGCCTCCTACGAGGCCCAGAAACGCTCCTACAGCGAAGTCATTCAGCGAACGTCAGCCGACGCCATGGTGCAGCGGCACTACGTCGTTGTGTCGTGGCCGTTGACGCAGAAGTTCACGGACGCGGCCGCGAAATTCGGGGCCGGCCGAGACGCCTGGCGGGCACTCATGGACGACCAGATCGGGGCAACCGTCCGCGGGCTGGTCGACGCCCGCATGGGGACAGTCCGGCCCCTCACGGCGAAGCAGACGGTGGCCGTGATCCGGCACCAGCAGAACCCGAACATGCCGATCGACCTCGCCGGCCCGGTGAACCCGCTGCGCGACGTCGGCTTGGCGTCGCACGACGAGTTCTCGGCGCACGTAGTCGATTCCTACGACCCGACGATCCTCCGCCGCGGCGACCCGATCAACAACGCCCCCGGCGTGACCTGGTGGCACCGGACGGCCGCGATCCACGGCGAAAACCTTGCCGTCGCCGGCCGGTCCCCGCTCTGGTGCCTCGACCTCCTCGTGGGGCGTGAGCTGACGTTCGTCCGCTCGGTGTCGTTCCACATGCACCTCATCCCGGCCGGGCAAGCAAAAGCCGCCGCCCGGGCCGACGTCGTGCGCGATATGGCTGGCGTGGTCGCTGACCGGCAGAAGGGCCGGCTCGTCTCCGACGACTCGACCACTCGCATGTCGGCCGCACAGCGTCGCGCGAAGGACCTCGAAGCGGGCTCGCACCACCACGGCGCGTCGTGGGTGGGCTACATCACCATTTCGGCGCCCACTCGGGAAGACCTCGCAGGGGCGTCCCGCCAGCTCGAAGAGGCGTGCGCGACCGGGCTCGGGATCGACTTCCTCGACTGGCAAGACTCCTTCCAGGCCGCCGCCTCCGGCACCACCTGGCCGATCGGTCGGGGCCTGCGCCCCGACTCTCCCTCGTTGGCAACCCGTGCGATCGGCCGTCTGGCCGGCCGTAGCGAGAAGGAAGCACTCTCATGAGCCGTCACGCACCCCTCGTCCCGGCAGAGCAGGACGACACCTCGACCGAGCAGACGCCGGCCGAAACCACTCGCCGCAGCGCACGCGCCGCGGTAGTCGAGCCCAAGCGCCGGCCTCGCCTGGCGAGCATTCCGCTGCTCCGGGTGTTCGTTCCCCCGGAGGCGCTGGCCCCGGCGATCACCGGGGAGGAGAACGCAGCCGGTGAAAGCATCCGTCCTGCGGAGCGGTCGCTGGACGTGTCGCCGTTCGAGCTGCCGGGGGCACGCCTGCGTGCATCGGCAGGTTCGGCGTCTCGGGGTTGGTACGCCCCCACAATTTCTGGGGCACCAACGACGACTCGGCAGGCCGAGATTCTGAACACCGGGATCATCGGCGCTCCGACGTCGTTCCGTGGTGTCGTCAATGGACGAGACAACCTCTCCTCGACCTCGATCAGCCACGATGCCCCGACCGCCTATAACCAGCAGCCGCGCGAGCTCACGAGCCCGAACGTCCTCATTCTCGGGACGGTCGGTGCCGGTAAGTCGTCGTTCACGAAGACGGTCATGGTGATTCGGCCGCTGCTTTTGAACAAGCACCGCGCGGTCGTGTTCGACAAGAAAGACCAGGGCGGCGTGGGCGAGTACACCGCCGTCGTGGAGCGGATGGGCGGCACGCATCTGCTCTTCAACCCAGATGGGTCAGGCACGCGCCTGAACCTCCTCGACCCGGAGATTGTCCGCGGCACCGGCCTTCGCGGTCAGGGTGCACTCGTGAACGCCGTAGCGCGTATCGCCCGCGACGACACCGCCTCGACGGTGTGGGAGCGGAAAGCGACCCGGTACGCGCTGCAACTCGCGTTTGCCTCGTTCGAGGACGGCCGTGTCCCGACCCCCTCGGATCTGCTGCCATTTCTTGGCCGAGTGCCCCAAGACAAGGAGCTGTCGAAGAAGGCAGCCGACCGGTTCCACCAGGCTGGTCTCACCATCCAGTACGCACTGGATGACCTTCTCGAAGATTTCGCCGGCACCTTCGACGGCGAAACCTCAAAGGACGTCGACCTGTCCCAAAAGCTGACGACGTTCGACGTGTCTCAGCTCCCTGACGACGGCCCCGCGGGCCCCACCGTGATGGCGATCGGCAACATGTGGCTCATGGGCCGGCTCCGTCAGGAGCGCGGCTTCATCACGAACGTGGTCTACGAAGAGGGCTGGCACATGATCGGCGGCCCCTCGTCCCGCCTGGTCAAGTCGAACCAGAAACTCTCGCGCTCGTTGGGTATCTCCAACGTGTTCGTGATGCACAAGGGCACCGACATCCCCCCGGACTCGCCCGGTTACACGGTGGTGCAGGAGGCGCAGACGATCTACGCCTACCGGCAGGACCGCGACGAGGACGCCCGCTGGGTGACGCAAACATTCAACTTCGCCCCCGAAACCCAAGAGGTTTTGATGAACCTCCGCCCCGGTAACTGCGTCTTCAAATACGGCTCCAACCCGGAGACCCACATGCAGCACATTCGCTCGCAGTGGGAGGCGGAAGTGACCGACACCGACGAGGCCATGGCAGCCGGCGCCGCCACCGCCTAACGGGCACACCGATCAGACCCACGGAAGGAGTGGCAGGACGATGAACAAGTGGACAGGCGGCACCCTCGTGGTGCTGCTACTCGTGTTCCTCTTCACAGGGGCCGCGATCATCGGCGGCGGCGGTCCGGGCGGCTCGTCGGCGTGCGCCGCGACGGCGGTCAACATAGAGACGGCGTCGGCCCACACGGCGATCGACGGGTACTCCGGCGACCAGCTCGTGAACGCGACAGCGATCATGAACGCCGGAGCCGCCCTCGGGGTGAACACAGCCGGGCAGACGATCGGCGTCATGACGGCCATGGGCGAGTCAACGCTCGAGAACATCACCTACGGCGACAAGGCCGGCCCCGACTCTCGGGGCCTGTTCCAGCAGCGCGACACCTGGGGCACCCTCGCACAGCGGATGGACCCGACAACGGCGGCGACGTTCTTCTTCCAGCGGCTCCTGAAGGTGCCGAACTGGCAGAGCATGGCGCCCACCGCCGCCGCTCACGCTGTGCAGATCAACGCCGACCCGAATCACTACACGAAGTACTTCGACGCAGCCCAAAAGGTCGTGACGGCCTTGACGGGCGGTCAGGCCGCGTGCGCGTCGACGGTCTCGGTGTCGGGGGACGCGAAGGCCCTCGCGGCGAACCTGGTCAAGGGAATCGACAACGGGACCATCACCGGTCTGGCACCGGATCACCTGAAAGAGATTCGGTGGATTGCCGAAGGGCAGACCGTTACGAACTGCGGGATTGACACCCGCGTTTTGCAAGTCATCACCGTGGCGTATCAAACGTTCGGAAAGATCGGGATCTCCGACATTAACCGGGCGTGCACCGGGCAACGCCCGGGTGCCGGCGCTGCGTCTGCTCACGTCGTCAACGGCGGCGGCCACGCCGTCGACTTCTACAGCCTCGGTGGGGTCGCCACCAACGGCTCCGACGCGAACGCGGTCAAGCTGTTGAAGACCCTCGACCCGATCATGGCGTCCGATTCCGGCACCGGCCAGGCCGACTGCCGCTCCGCTGCCGGCGACTCCCTGACGCTGACCAACATCAGCCGTCAATTCAAGGACTCCTGCAACCACGTCCATATCGAGGTCGACCCGATGGGAAGCGAAGCAATGAAATTCAACGTCAAGGCGGCCACCTCGTGAACACCACCAGCGGAGTCATTCCGGACGGGCCGCCCACTCGTCCTCCGTGGGATGGATTCGAGCTACTCGGCCACGCCGCCTTGACCCTCGGCATCGCCGGCATCGTCCTGGCATGTGGCGCGGCGCTGCTGTTCACGGTCGGGTCGAGAACCCGAGCCGCCGAAGCGTTGCAGCGCTACACCGTCCCGCTCGTCGGAGTGCCGGTTGTGCTTGGCGTTATCGGGTTCGCATTGGCGGTGGTGTTCCTTGCCTGAGCCACTGCCGACGATTGCGAACCTCGTCAACCACGAATGGCACGTCACCTCGCCAGCCTTCCCCGACGTTGTCACCTGCGGGCTCTGGCTCGGAGAGGCCCTGACGGCGCACCGGGCACGTCTTGGCGACTTCGCCCGGGCCGACCTCGAAGTGCGTTACCGGATCGACGGGACCGACATCGACGAAGACGTGCAGCACGTCCGCGAGGCCGTCGAATGGCTCCACGAGACCTACCGGGTAGCGAAAACGTTCGACATCACCACCCGTCCCGAGCGGTACGCCCTCCTCAACCGGCTGGCCGAGGAGAAGGTCATGCCCTCGGAAATGACTCTCATGCTCGGAGTGGACGTGAAGATCGCCGAACGGTTCGCCGGCGACGACCAAGAAGCCCGCCTCGCCCGGCGCCTGCTCCACCACCTCAGCGCCACCGAAGGGATCAGATCATGACAAGCGACACCCGGGCGAAATGGCTGACCGCGTTCTTGTTCGCACTACTGCTGGGGGCGGTGTATTTCGGTATCCACGCGGGGGCCACCGTCTCCGGATCGACCAGCGACTACTCGTGGAACCCTGTCCAGCTCGCCGGCGACATGCTGCTGCGCGGATCCCCGTGGCCACAGTCCGCCCTGGTGTTCACGATCGTGTTCGGGATCCTCGCGCTCGGGCTGTTCACGTTCCTGCTCGCCTGGCGCGCCAGGCGCGCAGCGAACAAACGCGGCAACGCGCCCATGCAGCACCTCGCCACCAGAAAGCAGGTGGCACCGTTTATGCAGAAGGCACGCCTGGCCGAGACGGAGCGGTTACACCCCGGTCAGGCCATTGCGTCATGCGGTTTGCCGGTCGGGAAGCTCAACGACTCCCGCCGGTGGGTATTTCAAGGTTGGGAGGACACGGGCGTGTACGTGATCGGGACCCGGCAGGGGAAAACGTCCGCGATCGTCACCCGACATATCGAGGCAGCGCCCGGGGCATGCGTGTTCACCTCCACCAAGCAGGACGGTGTCCGGGAAGCCCTAGCGCTCCGGTCGGGGGAGGGCCGCACTGTGTACCTGTTCGACCCGGACAACATCTACCGGATCGATGAGAGCACCCCCGATTTCGTGTTCGACCCACTGTCCCTTGTCACCTCCTACAAGGAGGCGCAGGATCTCGCGGGCATCTTTGAAGCGTCCACCACCGATGCGGAGGATCACGGCGGTGACGCCCAATTCACCAACTCCGGCCGGAACCTGCTGGCCTGCTTCCTGCTGGCCGCCGCGGCCGATGAAAAACCGTTATCGGTGGTGTGGCAATGGTTGTCGAAGTACAAGGGCGACGAGGTCGTGGCATTGCTGGAAAACCATGGCCATGAGGGACCGGCCGCGGTCGTGTCGGGGATCCTCGGCACCGCGGAGCGGACCCGCACCTCCACCTACTTCACCGCCCAACGCATGGCCTCCGGCCTCGCCTATGACGAACTGGTCCGATGGACCGACACGGAAGGCGTCCGTCGCTTCGATCCGGTCGCATTCGCCACCAGCTCGGACACTCTCGTGCTCCTGGCTGAGGAAGGCGGCGGATCCTCCGGTGCCATCTTGACGGCATTGGTGCGGGCGGTCTGCGAATCAGCGAAGAAGGTCGCCAACCGTAACGGCGGCCGGTTGCCTGTCCCGATGGTCATGGAACTCGACGAGTGCGCCACCATCGTCCGCTGGCCCGAGCTCCCCGCGCAGTACTCCACCTACGGGTCACGAGGAATCGTTCTGAGCGCCTACTTCCAGGCCCGTTCCCAGGCGTACAAGGCGTTCGGGAAAGACGGTTGGGACACCATGTGGTCAACCGCCCGTGTCGCCGTCGTCGGCCCCGGAGTCAAAGACGACGATTTCCTCCGCTCCCTCTCAGCCCTTGCGGGCGAGCACGAGGAGACCACCTACGGATCCTCGACCTCACGGACGGGGGAGTACTCCACGTCCACGAACACCCGCCGGCAGGCCACGTTGAGTGTTGACCAACTCGGGTCGTTACCGAAGTGGCGGATGGTGATGTTCCCCGCCAACGGCGCCGCCGCATACCTGAAAATGCAGCCCTGGTTCGAAGACAAATCCTTAACCGCCCGCATCTCCCTGCGCAAGGCCGCCTGATGGAAGACACTGAAGGACAAACCGCAGCCGACGAGGTGGACATCATCCGGGCGCAGTTCCGGGAGTCGTTCCTCGAATGGGTGCAGGCTCATTTCGCCACCGTCGAAGTCCTCGCCCCGGATGCGAAACCGCGCTGGTGTGCCACCTGGTGGGAACACCCAGAAGCGACCACACGACTCAAAGCGGTGTGGCTGACCTACGAAGACGCCCGATCAGATCCCACCGCGCTCTCGAACTGGTGGCTCCACCAGTGGGACCCCACCCGCGCATTCCTGTTCGCGGACAAGGGCCCGTTCCGGCGGTGCGATATCGAACACGGTCACCTTTGGCAGAAGAGGCAAGACGACGACATTGACGCCCGACCCGCCCGGCCGCCGGAAGACTGGCTACTTCCGCTTCTCTAGGAAAGGACAGCGGCTGTACCGGACCTAACGCTAGGCAAGCAATGCGTTGCGGGATCGGCCTGGTGGCTTCTGGTCGCGCCCTGCAGTCCGGTTTCGGCTTCGATGGGGTCGCTCGTGTGGACCGATAACGTTTCGTCATGTCTGGTTTCCGTCCACTTGTTCCCACGCCGGCGCTCAAGGGTCCGCCATGGCGCCGGTGGACGTCTCCCTGGACCCCGATCCTGTGGGCCCTCGCAATCCATGCTGGTGCGGTAATCGTGCTCTTCATCCTGGGCATCATCGGTGCGTTCCAAAAGGCCGGAACAACAGGCGAGTCCATGCTCATTGCCATCGCCACGGCGTGGGTCATCGCAGGGGTCTTGATAGCGCCAACGATCACGATCCTCGCCATCATCGTTGCCCTGCGGCTGCAGCGCCGACGGAAACTCGACGACCCAGCACCACCAACAGGAGCACCGGCGGTCCTCCCGACGCCAGTTCCGACGCAACCTCGCAGTCCATCCCGCACACCCGCGTCCTCTCGCTCGACGGCGCAACCGAGAACTCCGGCTGCCTCAGTACCCGTGATCACGCCGGTCCGCGTTGAAAAACCGCCTGTACGCGCTTCTTTTCCTTTAGCCCGTGCATCCCCTGGACCTGTGCCGGGGCTCTCGTTCGCCGCGGTGGACTTCGAAACAGCGAATAACCGGCGCGGCTCGGTGTGCGCGATTGGAGTTGCCATCGTTGTCGATGGCGAAGTGGTCGCGACCCACCATCATCTGGTCCGCCCCACTGAATCGATGAGGTCCTTTACCAACACGCACATTCACGGCATCCGGGAGTCCGACGTCCGCCTGGCACCGGAATGGCCCGCCATTCGAGATCTCATTACCCCTGAGATTCGAGGACTTCCCATTGCCGGTTACTCCGCCTTCGACAAGAGTGCGTGGCATGCGACCAACGATGCTTACCGGCTTGTCGACGAGTTCGAGTACGTCGACGTGCTCGGCGTAGCTCGACGCCGTCTTACCCTTGGCGACCACAAGCTCAGCACCGTTTCTAAGCACCTGGGCTTGGGGGCATTTGAATATCACAACCCCGAGGCCGATGCCGTAATGGCCGCACGGGTAGTGATCGCCCTGGCTCAACTGGCCGGAGTCTCCACGCTGGCGGCGCTCCAGACCCCTCAGCGCACGTCCCGCCGCACTTCCACCTACCCGAAACCGTCACCATTACCTCAACCAAGTGCCTCCGCGAATCCGCGTCACCCTCTCTTCGGCGAAGTGGTCTGCTTCACCGGCGAACTCAAGACAATGACCAAGACTGAGGCGCAGAACCTCGCTGCAGAGCACGGAGCGATAGTGGGTGCCAACGTAACGAAAAAAACCACGCTCGTCGTCGCGGGCGACTTCGATCCCGCCACCCTTCGAGACGGTGCCGCCATCTCCACGAAACTGCAGCGAGCGATCGACCTAGCGGCTTCCGGCCAAGCGCTGCGCATCATCGACGAGCGGGATTTCCTGTCGCTTGCGGCTCCGGCCTGACCCTGTTTGATGGACGCCCGACCAAGTCTTACCGTGGGATTTTCCACCAGCTACACAAACCGCCCCAGGGAATGCGTCAGAAGTCGAGGTCGTGGCCGGGCGGTTGGGCTTCGGGGAGAGCGCGGCGGATGATCGATTGCTGCTCCGGGGTGCCGGTGGAATAAGGCCCTGGGGAAGGGCCAGAAGCGAGGTCCCTCGCGGGTGCCAGGTAGCCAGCAGTGCGGAGCCGGTCGAGGCGTTCCTCGGCTGACAGCGCCCGCAGTTGGTCGGTGGCGCTCACCTTGTCCGTCGTCGCTTCGGGGTGGCGGATGTGTTCCGCGAACTCGTGGGTGCGTTGGCGGAGACCGACGAGCTGCTCCGGGGTGATGCCGTAGTCGTGGAACCGGGCGTCAGGTCGGCGGGACACAATCTCGAGCTGGTCGGCGTAGATGCTCGGGTCGAATCCGTCGTCGCGGCCGGCGACCAGCTGCACTAGGTCGTCGTCGGTGTACCGGCCAGAGCTGCGGATCGCGTCGACGTCAATGAGGTCGCGGGGTTCTTCGCGGGAGTAGATCGCGCCGGCCTTTGCCGCCACCGCATCATCGACCGCGAGGACGGGACCGACCTGGAGTTGGGCCGGATCCTGGGCGCGCCAGTCGTAGGACAGGTCCACGTCCACGATCGCGCCTGAGCGGTCGGCGACGTGGAGGGTGGCGAACATGTCGGTCTCGCGTGCCCGGTCGACGGTGTAGCCGGCATCGGTCAGGGTGGTGGTGACGTGGTTGACGGCGTCCCGGAACGCGGCCGCATCCCAGACGTTCGTGAAGAGGTCCACGTCGCGGGTGAGGCGGTCGACGATGCCGTGCTCACGTATGGCACCGGATCCGGCGAGGGCGAACCGGTACTCATCGAGACCCGAGAGTGCTACCTGCGTGACGGCGCGCTGCAGGTCGCGGTCGTCGTTCAACTGGCTTGGAGCTCCGGGAACCGGGATTCCCAGATCGACTGGGCGCGCGCGGGCAGGGCAAGCTCTGGCCAGACTGCGATGAGGCGGTCACGGTTCATCAAGGCCTCCTGGTCGGAGGTGCGGCCGTTACTGATCAGGGCCGTGTAGGCCTTGTCGACTCCGTCGAATGTGTCGAGGTCCACGACCGGGTTGGGGCCCCAGTAGGCCGCCAAGGGAAGCTCGAGGATTCCGCCGGCCGGACCCTGGAGGGCATGAAGAGTCGTCGGGGTGTCGTACGGCTTGACGTCCCGGAACAGGATTCGTTCGCTCATGAGGTGCTCCTCTCCTGTGTTCATTGTCTCGTACAGGCGTGTCTGCGGGTAGGGGTCACAGTCCCAGGTCGCTGTCGTGGTCCCGTGCCTGTTGCGCTGCTCGAGCGCGATCGGCGGCGCGCTGCTGCTCGTCCACTCCGGAACGGGACGGTGCGGTGCCGGGCCCAGGCGTGCGGGCAGGACCAAGAAGGCCCGCTTTTCGCAGCAGGTCGCGACGTTCTTGCTGCTCCGTTGCCGCGGGGGGAGTCTTGGTGAGGAGTGACGATTTGTGCAGCGCCGTGACCCGGGAGGCGAGGTCCGCACCGATGGCCCGGTCGCGGTACTCGGCCGGGATTGCCTCGGTGGCGTCGGCGGGCACTCGGTAGCGTTCCCGGAACACATCGACCTCGGCGGCGAGCTGCGTCCACTGCGTGCGGCGGCTGTCGCCGGCCGGGACGTCACCAAGCTGGGCCGCCCACTCGGGTTGGTCGGCCGCGATCGCCTGGCCCCTCTCCTTGAGGCGGGTTTCGAGGTAGTCGTACCGCTCCTGCAGGTGTTCCCGCCAGTCGGGGGCGGTGTGCTCGGAGTCGAGCGCGCGGCGATCGGCAATCCATGCCGGGACGGCCAGGGGCTGCTGCTCCCGGTCGTAGGGAAGCGCGTCGACGTACTCGGCTGTATTTGCATTGATGCGGGCCGAGAGAACGGCTGGCCGGTCTTTGGCCCCGTCCAGGTCGCGCTCGGTCCACGACCGGTAGAGGGCGTCGGCCGGGTCGATGCCCTGCGCCTCCGCCTGGCGGAGAGCAGCTTCAACAGATCCCCAGCTTTCGTGCTCCCGAAGCGCGCTTGCTGTGTCGTGGCCAAGGGCCTGATCGGCCACCTTCGCAAACCTCAGCGCGTCGGCGCGTTCGGTGACATCGCCGTACTGGTCGATCAGGGTGACGAGGTTATCGACGCGGGCGTGCTCGTTCCGGATCGTCTCGGTGGCCGACACCGTGGCGTCGGACGTGCGAGCGATCGACGCAAGCACCTCGGAGACCGGCTGCGCCTCTTCGGTCTCGACGTACAAGTGGTTTTCGTGCCGGCCACGAGTGAGGCCCACATAAGCCAGCTCGCGCGACGTCGACGCGTCGGCCAGGACGTGCGCGGTGTCGGCGGTCATTCCCTGCGTGCGGTGGAGGGTCGAGGCGTAGCCCAGCTCGACGGACTTCTCGACGTACTCACGGGGCAGGGTGATCTTCGCGCCACTCTTGACGCTCGTCACCGTCAGGGAGCCGTCCTGGTGGGCTTTCTCCACCGTCCAGACGTCGTTGTTTTTCACCCGGTCCCGGCCCCCGCCTGTCTTGAGTTGGGCGTCGTTTTGCCGGGTGACGATCGTGTCGCCACGGTAGGCCGAGAGGCCATCGTGGAGCGGTGCAGATTGACGGCCTTTGACGAGGCCCTGGGACATGCGGAGCGCTTGCGCGCGACCGTTGAGCTCCGACACCGTGGCGTTGGTCTTGGCGACCATGACGGACTGCAGCCCGGCGTCGGTGTCGTGCTGCCAACCCGAGAAGACGTCAGCCGTCATCCGGTCAATGGTGCCGCCGGTGACGCGGCCGTTGTCGACGTACCAGGCGAACGGGTCGCCGGTGCCAGTGGGGTCGCGGAGGAGCTTGGTCGCTTCCGCTTCTTCGCGGTTAGTGAACCGGTGCAGTACTTCGAGCTTCACCGATCCGACCTCGTGCTCCAACAGCCGCAGCGCCCCACCGGCCTCGACCGCGGAGAGCTGCTTGTCGTCACCGATCAGCCGCACATGTGCGCCGTGGCGTTCCGCGATCCGGGTCACTTTCGCGAGGTTGGTCGTGCCGGCCATGCCGGCCTCATCGACCACGATCACGTCTCCTGGTGTCAGGTCGACGCCCTCGAGGGGTCCGTGTCCGTGGAGGAGTTCGGTCAGGGTGCCTTTGCCGTGGGTGAAGGAGTGAATGGTGTTTGCCTCGATGCCGATAGCGTCGGCCATGACGTCCGCTGCGGCGGCGGAGGGCGCGAGGCCGATCATGCGGCCGCCCTCGGCTTCGACGGCTCGCGCAGCGACTTGCAGGGCGGTGGTCTTGCCGGTGCCGGCAGGGCCGGTACCGACGACGAGGCGGCTGCTGGACGTCGCAAAGTCCCCGGCCAAAGCGCGCTGCCCGGCGTCAAGGTGTCTGCCCTCGGCCTCCGCGATCCGGTCGAACGTTTCCCGGCTGACGGGCCGCACGGTCCGGTCTCGGGCGGCGCCCAGGAGGGTGTCTTCTGCGACGAGAACGGTCCTAGACGTGAGGAGCTGCGAACCCTTGTGCTCGTAAATACTCACCCCGTCTTTCCGGGTAAGGGGCTGGAACGCTCCGTGCGGGGCGGGCGGGGTAACAGCGATCGAGTCGGTGGTGAGGGCGTGCTTGGTGATCTGCTCCACCGTGCCCTCGACCACGTTCCCCTTGGACCGTTCGGCCTGGACGAAGCGGCGCGTCTCGGCCTCGATCATGTGCGGCCCCCACACGGCGTGATGCTCCGAGACGGTCTCGACAACCCGGGCGGACGCCTGTTCGATCGACACACGCTCGGCCGTGCCGGCTCCGGTGTTGTCGCCCTGGACGGCTGCCCTGGCGTCGCGGAGAATCCCGTCGACAACACGAGCGCCGACTGTCCTGGTGGCACGCTCCCGCCAGGCGGCACGGAGGTCCGCCAGGGAGCGTGCGGTCTCCTTCTTGGGGCGGGTGTCGAGGGTCGCCTGTTGAGCGAGCTGCACTCGAGCCTTGAGATCGGGCTGCCGGCCGTGGTCGCGTCGGTAGTCCTGTTCGAGCTTCTTCATGGCGTCTTTGATGCCCGCCGACCGGGTGGAAAACCCCGTGGTCAGGCGGTCGTCCACGCCCGCGATTTCTACCACGGGGCGCTTGCCCCGGGTGACCTCGCGGAGTTCGGTCGTGACGCCGAGATCTTCGGTCACGCGGTCCATGACGCGCTGGTTGTAGAACTCAGAGGCCGCCACGCCTTGACGGTGAAGGAGTTTGGAGTCGATGGTGCGCCATTTCCCATCGGAGCCTTTGACCTTGTTCGCGACGACCATGTGATCGTGAAGCTGCGGGTCTCCGGTGCGGGAGTCGTAGTGGCGGAACCGGGTCGCGATGAGACCGCCTTCGACGTCGATCTGAGCGACACCGTTCGTACCGGCTCGGGTGGCGATGGCCTCGTCTTCGAGGTACTTCACGGTGTCGGCGATAGCGGCCTCGTGGGCGTCCTCGATCACCTTCCGGGTGTCGTTGTCCCCGAGACCCCAGAGCGTCGACACACTCTTAGCGGGGGAGAACACGAGGTCGAAACCGGCCACGGCCTGCTGCGTCGGGCGGGACGCTGCGGTGATGAATCGCCCCAGCTCCTCCTTGTCGGCAGGGGGCCGGCCTTTCGCCTGCCGGAACGCTTGCGCGCCCTCACGGACACGGATAGCGCGCCGTTCCTCGACGTCGGGCTCGCGGTGTTCCGTCCGCTGGAACCGGGCGTACCCCTCGTCAATGGCAGCGCGAAGACCCGTCCCGCCCTGCTCGTAGGAGTAGTAGGCGCGACCAAGCTTTGCCATGGCCTGCGCCTCGTCGGCGGTCTTACCTGACGCCTGCGCGTCGGCAATGATCCGGTCGGCGTCCGGGTGGAGACCTTCACCGAAGAGGGCCCTCATCTGCTCCTCAGAGACAGTGCCCGTGACACCTAGAGCGTCGAGTCCGGACCCGACCCACACGCCGGGAGGGTTGCCGTCCGCGGTGTAGTAGTCGCCCAGCTCGCGGCCGGGATCGCGCTTGATGTCGGCCGTCGCGGTCTCGCTGGTGTAGTACGCATACCCGTCTCCCGCGGAGAGGATATGCATGGTCATCACTGGGTCAGATTACCTCACTGATTCGTAATGCCAGAGGTGTGACGACCTAGTGAGCGAGGAACGAGGGATCGATCGGCCGTGATCGAATGAGATCACGCGGTCACGGGACAGAGACTGCACGGGTGAGGAGATGTAGCGAGGCACGAGCGAAGTCGCCGATGTGCAGTCGACGTTCCGTGACCGAACCGGTTTTATCACCACCGATAGCGGGGGAGGGGCTGCACCGCTCACGCCGCGGACCGGAATCGTTCCGTCCGGTGGGCATACTGGAGGGGCCGATTCGATCAGGGGAGAACCGTTATGACTGAAGTCCGCAAATCCGCCACCCAGACCGCCGCCCGCAAGCGAGCCCGAGAAAAAGCGGCCGCGTTCCGCGAAAAGCAAGACAAACTCGAACAGCTCGCCGTCGACTACTTCGTCGCGACCGACGGCCTCGAGACCATCCAGGAAGAAATCGAGAAGGAGCTTGCTGCTGTGCGGGCCCGCGGTGACAAACGCCTTGCCGCGTCTCGGGCTGAAGCCGACCGGGTGATTGCAGACATGCTCGACCTAGGCGTGCCCCGCAATGAGGTTGCCGACCGGCTCGGTATTCCCACCCGCGATGTCAAGAAAACCTCCACCACACGGAAGACTGCCGCGTCATCGACCACTCTGGCGCCGTCGTCAGACAGTGCCAAGGTGATGGCTAGCGAGCACGACGAGGTACGCAGCCCCGCGTAACCGTTAGGTGAGTTTGGCTGGCGCGGAGTCAGAACAGTCGTGGGTGAGTGATCTCGACCCCGAGAAGCGCGGCGCTGATGAGCTCAGGTTGCCAACCGTGGTCGAGAATGACAGCGCGGAGATCGAGGGAGCGTTGCACGCGCACTTGGCGGGGGAGTTCCCCCAGCCGGAGCGTGTGCCGGTTCCGGTAGCGGCCACGCTGCGCACGATCGAGCATGTTCTCCCGATGCGTTCCCGGAGCCACATGTGACACGTCCAGGTCGGCCGATGCGTGGACGCAAATTGGAATGTCGCACGAGTGCAAAAGAAGCGTCGACGTAGGAAGCGGTTCGCCGGTGGCGAGTTCGTACGCGTACCTCTGTGGGCGCACCGCCTGCTGACCCGCCTCACGCCGAACCCAGAACCGGCCATAGCCGTCGTCCGAGATCGCCCCCGTCCAAAGCCAGCAGTCATCCGCCGCTGGTCCTCTCACCACGTGAGACCAAAACCGATCACCCTCGCTTCTAGCCGTCACGGTCGATCCCATCGACGCACACGCCGGATAGCCTCAATCACTTCTTGGTGCTTCCACAGGCACCTCGAACTCACTATCTCTTATGATCGTCGCGGCGTAGATCTGCAAGCCTGCCACTGGATCCGTCATCTGAGTTGGCCCGTACACCGCTACTGACTCCCCGGGCTCGAGGGCATCAAATGATGCGGACGATGCATAGTTACTTGGCGGCCCTAGGTGCTGGCTCGCTTCAAAAGACGAGGCCATGCTGACGGTCCGATTTGTCTGAGATTCTCGACCAAATATCTGGATCCGATCAAGCCTTGGCCCTACGTTGCGGACAATGATTTTGTTCTCGGTGCTTGCATCCCGGCTCGCAGTCAGCCAGATGGTTGGGTCTTCTTCGGGGCGAGCACGAAGGGCAATCGCAAGGCTGCTGGCCGCATACCCTTCAACGGGCGTGAATCGGCGCTTGGCACTAGCCATCTCACGACCGCGGGGCGATCCGTTGTACTCCTTTAGGAAGTCGTAGCGAACCCCGGTGTCCTCACCGCTGTTGCTCACTGCCCAGTGCGGCTCGAGAACCACAAGACTCCGGCCATCGTCGGAGAGCATCCAGTTTCGAATGAGTTGGTTGATGTGGGCATCGCTAAACGAATACCCGACTACGACTAGATTGTCGTTCCGGTTCAAAGCTTCCTCGGCAGCGCGCATCAGCGATAGCGTTGGCCCGTCGGTCGAGAGTTTCTCCCGATCACCAACGACGATCCATGGAAGCTCGTCACCTGTTACGTCCACAACGCGAATTTCTGGGGCGAGAGTTGATGACCGTCTCGACTGTTGACCCACCCGGCCATTTGAAGTCTCGGGTTGGGTTGTCCAGGTCAAGGATCCGTGAAGTTTGTAAAGGTTCACGACCGAGTCTCGGCGATCAAACCGGAGGGGCACACCAGGTCGATAACGATCGATTCCTGTATCAACGTCAACTCCGACCGATGCACATGCCATTTCGACAGTCGTGTCGTAGTTCAAGGTCACAACATCGACGCCTCTCTGCTCCCTCGACAAGTCGGCGATAGAAGCCAAGTAAGACACGTCTTCCGGAGAGCCAAGGTTCCGCTTAATGCCCTTTAGGATCTCGGTCTCGACCTGCAGGAACACGTCTGGCGAGCCGCTCGTGACGTCGCGCGCGATGTCAGCTATTACGTCGTGTAAGCGTTGATCAGAGAAAGGTTTTCCGACGAGAATGTCCGAAACCGAGTCCTTCAGCCGCCGGTTCCCGGTGCCGCGCCTAGCCTGAGGCCCAAATCCCAAGGCGCCCTGCTTCCATGTGCCCACAAACGGCGCGGCCTCATGAGTTTCACGGTTTTGAAGAAGCCTCACAGCGCTGACAAGTCGTTCGATGTTGACAGCCGAAAGCGGATTTTGCCCCGAATCGGCGACATAGCCGACCATGGATCCGTAAACGAAATTTAGGGCTTGAACCCAGGGCGCGCCCGGCTCCGTTCCGCTGTTTCGAGACCAGCTACGACCGAGATTGCTTTCGTTACTCTGCCGAACAATACGTTCAGCAAGGGCGCTAGTGAGAGGAAGCCCAGCGTCAGCTGACGAGCCGGCGCCGAGGATCACAGCAGTAGATCGCGAGGACATAAGAATCACAATGCCAACGGATCGGATTGCCCCGTCAAGCCACGCCGCCGCACATGCAAGCTTGCTTCAATCACTTGACATTGAAATACGCGTATGCTACGATTAAAAAAATTAAACAAGTGTGCGAAGCATGTGGTCGGTTCGAATCCGACCCTGGTTGAGAACGGTTAGTGCCGCTTCTTGGCTAGCTAGGGGCATTATCTTCGTTGTCTCCATCTGCGCAGCAATCACCACCATCCACGCCCTCGGGCTAGCAGAAGAAGGGAGGTCTGTTATGGAAGCTATCTCTAATTGGATTTGCCAAAACGTAGCCGAATTTATTTCAGACATCATTAAGGACATCGTTGCTACTCAGACTGCTTCAGCTTTGAAATAAATCCGCGCGCGCCTCAAGGACGAGGGGCGCGCTCCGACTAAAACTCCGGACAACAACGACGACACACGGCCGCAACGTCGCTGACCAAATAACTAAAGACCGCCGATAATCTATGTTATGTCAAGTTCTGGATATCGTCGCCCATTTGCCTGAGGTGAAGCTTGTCGGCGCTGCCGAATCAGGAAGGTCTCTCCAATCGGCGTGCCCTCAGAATCCAGAACGATCGGGGTGTGGGTTCGCGGTCAGCCTCCGGCCAGACAGCCCTTTATTAGCGTTTGCCTCTTCAATCGCATCGGAATGCAGTGGGTGCGCACCCGTCTGGACCGATACTGATTCCCGACCGCTGAAGCCTCCTGCGTTTAGCAGCGCTGCACCGCTAAGGAAGTCGCTCGAATGATTCGTAGTGAGAGCCACCAGGCTCCGATCCACCTCAACCGGCCTGCTGTCGTTCAATGGCTCAGCGGGACGCAATTCAGGGACGCCCCTCTCGTTGAGAACCTTGAATTCAGTGTCGCTTACACAGAACAACCGTTCGCCCCCGGGGACCGTGAGCTACGCCAGGATCTCTGGCCAGGTATGGCCGGCCCCTCGTGGCTTGGTGGGCCAGCGGCCGGCATCACCCTCGACGAGTGGCCACGAAGAACTGACGGCACTCCCCTCGCGCACGTCGCCACCTTCCATCTACAAGCCGCAGACCAACTGGACCTCCCGGAGCAGGCCGACTGGCCCATCCTGAAAGACGGCCTACCGACCGAGGGCGTCCTCCAGATATTCCACGACCTCACCCTCACCTACGGATACGACCCCGAAGACGCACTATCGGGCGGATGGCTCGTTCAGTGGCTGCCGGACCCAAGCCTCGACTACCTGACCGACGGACCCGACAACCTTGATCTTCCATCCTCCGTCTGTCAGGTCATTGACCCCCTAGCGACGTTCTCGATCCCAGCATCAAGCGACGTGATGGGGGCCACCGACAGGGCATTCGCGGCAGCGGAGCAGGCCAACGAGGAGTTTCAGCGGGCCTGGTCTTTCCAGCGAACGCAGGATCCTCAGGCGATCCCACTGCCCGTCACTCATCTGTACGGCCACAGCCAAGCTGGTGACCAACTCCCCCTGCACGAGATCCTGCCTCGGTGCCTCCCACTCGAGATACCTGGGGATGAGTACCGCCTGATCGCAGACATTGAAAGCTGGACGACGCTCGAGGGATGGTTTGGGGACGCCTCACCCCTCGAGGTGTGGATGAGAAAAAACGACCTCGAAGCTCGCGCCTTTGATCGCGCCTGGTGCATCGTCCGCACTGACTAAGAAAAGGCCCGCTTCGCATGCTCAGCTACCTGAAACGACCAGCTTGAGGTGTGCCAGGGACTAACCCCCGTGCCCGAACGTCCACGGGCGGCCGGGTACCGCCCGGTCGGGGGCACCCGAGAATAAACGGCGTTCCGGAGAAACAGGACACGCTTGAGCAGCTCTCGGGTAATTCTTTCGTCGTTCCTGCAGGGCGGAGGCAGTTGCTGTGGAATACCGCGCTCTCCCCCATCGTCGACGCTCTGACTTAGGAGGCGACTGAGGTTCGGGCGGTGTCTTTTTCGAGCTGCTGCACCCGGGCGCGAGAGATACCGAACGCGGCCGCGGCCGCCTCGTACGTGTACGACTCGTTGCGGGCGAGGCGGACGGCTTCTCGTCGGAGCTGCGCGGAACGCTGCTGCGCCTGCCGAGACTCTTCTTCGGCTTGGGCGGCGTCCTCCCAAAGCTTTTGGGCTTGCTCGGAGGCGTGAACGGTCACGTGCACGTCGACGCCGGTCTCGGGCACGTCAAGGTAGAGGGCGGCGACCTCCACGGCGACGTCGTGAATCTCGTTGTAGCGGCGGGCCTGGCCCACGGTGTCGAGTTCGGGAATCTGGATAAACCACCATTTGCCGTCTCGGCGGGCGGTCGCTTCTAGGCGGCGTACATCAGTCATCGGTGGCTCCTATCGCCAGTTGGTCGGGTTGCTCGGTAGTTTCTTGATCAGCTGCCCGACGACTCCTGCGGACACTTCCCCATAGGCGGGAATGATCTCTTTCACGCTTTCATCCGGGAGGCCCCACATTTCGTGACTGCCCTTTCCCTGCCGCAGGAAAACCCATCCTTGGGTCTTCAAGAACTTCACCACGTCTCGGTACTTCTGCGGTTTCGGCACAAGACTAGTATAGCCCCCCTAGTCGCTGCAATACAAGTGGGGCTAGTCTCTTTATTGCCAGTAGTTGTTGGGCCTCAATGGCTCGACTGTTTCGACCAGGGGTTGACGTTGGGGATGATGCCGCGGTGCCCTTTCCAGCAGGCACAGTTACGGTGATCGAACGCGGCCCGGTAGAGCCGGTCGGCTTCACGGTCGAGCTGGGCGACTTCGGGGTCTCGGGTGAAGTACCCGGCCATGAATCCGGCTTCGTAGATGTGCCGTTCATGCTCGGTGAGCTCCCACGGGTTGATCCCCTCGGCGGGGTCTTCGTGCTCTGAGGGGGCGTCCGCGTCAGTGGGTGGCGGGGGTGTTTCCTCTTCCGCCCATGAGGTCGAGTCCATCATTCACGCTCCCACGGTCTCGTCTTCGCCCGCTCCCCCAGCAGCTACCCGGTTGATCTGGTCGGGGCGGAATCCTCCCCAGTGGTCGTGCTCGGACACGACGACGACGGGGGCGGTGAGGTAGCCCAGCTCCTTGACGTATTCGAGAGCGGCGTCGCTCTCGGTCACGTCGATCACCTGGTACGTGAGGCCCTTCGCATCCAGCGCCCGGTAGGACATTTTGCACTGCATACAGTTCGGCTTTGAGTAAACGGTAATCACGACCCAACCCCCTCGGTTGTCTTTCGTTGTACTAATAGATTAGTCCCCCTAGTATCTTAAGCGCGAGGGGGGCTAGGCATTTAGTTAATTGGTTTCTGTAGTGAGCTGGCTTTGACCGCATCGGCATTGAGTGAGTTCCGCGGACGCCTCTGCTGCTCCCGGCTCGTCACTGACGTATCCGACTCCGACCGGGGAAGGACCGCCACACGATTTGCAGACATACCCGACAGCATCACCCTCGTAGTGCAGATCGCCCTCCTCGTCTTCGACTGCGTGAGCGGCGACCCATCGGTCTGCGGCGTGGCCTGATCCAATGGTGCGGAGCATCCCGGCGAGGGCTTCGACCTCTGTGCACGTAAGCCGTGGCCCGACGTGATTCATGAGTAGCCCGTCGTTGAACGTGTCTCCGAAAGCCTGTGCAGTGTCGGTGTCGATGGTGGTCGGTTCTTGCTCCTCATCCTCTCCACGTTTTTTTGCCGTGAAGGCGATGAAATCGCCGGCAGGAGGGGAGGGTGTAATGCAACCCGAAGGGCAGCAGGGGAGAGAAGTTGGGCGCGAAATAAGGGAGCTTGCGACCGCGTGCCGAAGTTGTCGGAGGAGCTGGCGGCTTGCCGCTTGCGCGGAGCCCGGACCTCCGTATGCTGCCGAAGGCTTCACGGTAAAAACACGAGGCCCCGGCAGGGGCCGACACAGCGCCGGCGCTCCGTCACCGGCTCCATTACGCCGCAGCGCGGCGCAGGAGCGCGAGGGCTGAACCTCGCCCCGCCCGGTCACGGGCGGGGCCGGCCATTCACCCCTGGGGAACGTGGCGGGTCAGCTCGGCGGCGCTCCGTCGCTGGCTCCTGGGTGCGAGAATCACCGCATGAGTACACGTGACGCACTATGGCAAGTTGGTGGCGCGCTCGTGTCGCTTATCTGCGGCCTGATCATCATTCTTATTGGCAGTCTCATAGGCTGGGTTCTCGTTGCGATCGGCCTCATGAGTGCAGGAATGGTCATCTACCAACTGCGGAAGACTCGGCCGCCATTGGACTAATTACTCAGGCTGGGTGCACACGGGTTAGGCGTCGTCTTCGTCGTCCGTGGCCTCGTCCTCGGGGGTGAGGATTCCGGCGACCTGGTGCGCGGTGCGGAGCACCCGCGAGGCGGTCGACTTGATGAGGTCGGTATCCCCGTCGGCCCACCCGGCGATATAGCCGACCGAGTAGGCGGCGGTGTCGAACCCGACGAGCCCGGCGACGACGTAGGCGACGCTCTCGGCCTCGGTCTCCATGAGCCCGCGGTGGCTTGCGTATTCCTCCATGTCCTCGGTGTGGTCAAGAAGAATGTGGGCGGTCTCGTGAATGAGGGTTTTCGCCGCGTGCTCAGGGGTGAGGTCGGAATCGACAACGACAGTCAGCTCTTCGGGGAGCGTGTAGCCGTTTTTCTGCCCCTGGATGGCGCGACGCTCGACCGTCCACCCCTCGCCTTCGAGGTAGGTGCTGAGGGCGTCCACGATGCCGTGGTCGTCGGCGCCGGTGAGCTGAGCCGTGATGGTGCCGGGGTCACCCGCCTCGGGGTCGATCAATTCCGTCTGTCCGATATCGAACACGGAGAGGATGGGGAACCGGGCGATCTTCTTCTCTACCTCGTCGCCGTTCTCGTCTTCCTCGGTCACCTTCTTGGTCGAGTACCCGAAAATGCGGATGCCCTTTTCCCCTTTCCGAACCTGACGGTTCAACCCCTGCCACTTGCGGAAACCAGCGACGCGGGACGCCTCAGGGCTCTGGGAGAGGATCAGCAACACGTTGTTGAGGGAGTAGGCGTGGAACGCCTGCGCGAAGGTCAGAAACGCGGTCCAGCGGTCGGACTCACGCAGCTGCTCGACCTGCGTCGCGATCGACGCGTGGAGGGCCTCGGCCTGGGCCTTCTTCTCCTCGATGCTCTTGGCAGGCTTGCGGGTGGCGGTCTTCTTGGTGCGGGTGGCGGTGGCGGTGGCGGTGGTCATGGTCTTGGCTCCTTGGTCTGGATCGGTGAGGATGAGAGGCGGGAGGGGGCAATTAGGTGTTGTCCCCTCCCACCTGGTGTCACTCGCTGTCGTCGCGGGTGAGGGTGTCCACGAACGTCACGCGCTCTTGACCGGTCACCGTCTGGGTGTTGTGAAGTGAGTACCCGGCCCGACCGTGGGCGGCTAGGTCCTGTTCCCGCTGCGCCAACTGAGTTCCGCGCATGGGGCCGTCGTCGTCTCCGGTCGGAACCGTCGTGGTGACTGTGGTGATTTTCTGCATGTGCTCTTCCTCTCCCTCTCGTTCTTTTTGCCGTGAAGGCACGAAGTGTCGAGCTGGACGGGCGGGGGTTGTGCAACCCGCAGGGCGGTGGAGGAGAGAAGTTCGGCCCGAAATAAGGGAGCTTGCGACCGCGGCCGCACTTGTCGGGGGAACCGGTGGCGAAGCCACTTGAACGGCCCACGAACGGACATACGATGCCGCAGGCTTCACGGCAATAAGAACTAGGCCCGAAGGGCCTCACAGGGCAGCTCCGCTGCTCCATCCGGGAGCGCAGCGACCTGCCGGCTTGCCGGCATGCTTCTCAAAGACCCGCCTCGAGTGCGGTCCCGGGCAGAGCGAAGCCCCCGACGAGCCCGGGGGCTACGAGTCGGGGGCTACATGCCGCCGCATGAGGGGGGTCACTGGCGGCGCCCTACCGCCCTGGGGGGAGAACGGTGACGTGGACAGTACACGGGACGTGAATGGTCAGTACGGGGCGATAGAGGTCAGGACGTGGCCCTCAGGGAGTGTCGCGCGGGCCTGCGCGATCGCGTCGACCGGCGTCGCCGCTTGAATCTCCATGACGGCCGCGTCGGCGGTGGCGTCGCCCTTGGGGCGGTGTCGAACGAACCAGGTCACGAGGTCGACGCTACCCGCGCTCATGCCGGCCACTCGTCAGGCTCGGGGTGCAGGGAGCTACTGAGGGCTGACAGTTCGCCCTCGTGCTGGATCATCCACGCGACAGCGCTGTTCAGGCTGTCCGTGCGGCGTAGCCACGGGCGGCCACCGGCATCATCGCGGCCGTAGGCATAGCAGTGATAGACCACGACGCCGTGCTCGGTGCGGCTGAGGACGTAGCCGAGCGGTGCGTCGCGGACGCGGCGCACCTGCCACACCCCGAACGTGCCGGGTGCCGGCGGGACGGCGAGAGGGTGGGAGGGAGTCGGCCGGCGCAGAATCTTGGCGGCGGCTTCTCCTGATCCCTGAACACCCACGACGGGAGCGTAAGAGGCACCCCCGACACTGACTAATAACTAAGGCTCGCCGGTACTGTCTCGGTCAACCCGATAGGAGAACATCATGACCGAAGCCGACACAACTCCCAGCCCCGAAAAAACCCCGACACCATGGAGCCCGGAGACAGATCCAGACGGTCTCACCTTTGAGGATGTGGAGCCGAAAGACTGGTACCTCGACGTCCTGCTCGACATGGCCCTTGGGCGTAAGGACGATCGCGCAGAGGGATCCTTAGTCTCACTGTGACCTCTAACGGCGCAATCGTTTCTGGCCTTGCGATCAGCCGCACGGAGTGGCTGGCTACCGTGCTTGACCAGTACGAACAGAACATCACCGGCGGCAACGGTTCGGGCGGCCTGAGGGAAGTGTTCGAGTTCGGCCATAAGGACAGCTTGGAGCGAGCCGATCGACGCGAAAAACTGGAGATCCCCGCGCTGGCTCGCGGTTTTCTGCACATGAAAAACGCCCGCATCGTTACTGGCACGAACTACCAGGAGGTAGGCCTGTGGCGAGGCGCACTGGCGGATATCACTGGATGGTCCCTCGGCTCGTTCAATCTGAAGGTGCCCGGCAGCGCCGGTTAATTAGCCGCCTAGATGTGGGGGCGTGACCGTCTCGATAGCCGATCGGCTATCGAGACGACCGGAGGTCCTGTCTTCCCCTAGAGCATCTCGTGCTTTGTTCCAAGGCACTCTTGGGGGTATTCGAGAAGCGGTTACCCGAGGCTGGGTGTGCGAGACCGTCGGACCTGCGGTTCGCCGCTCCGGCTTCGGTCGAGGGCGCTCAGCTCCCGGCCGCGTTGCGGACGAGACGCTCGGCGTACGAGGCGAACCACACGCCGGCGTCGGGCCCGCCGTTGCAGTTGCCGTCGCTGATGCCGGGGGTCTTGACCCAGAGCAGTGCGTCGAGCCCGGTGGTGCCGTCGGTGGCGTGCGGCTGTTGGCCGAGCCCTGCGCCGTCGGGGTTGCACCAGGTGCCCTTCCAGCCCTGGCCGTTGCGCGAGACGTCGATCACGTAGTGCGAGTCGCCGGTCAGTGCCGACACCTTCTCGGCGAAGGCGCGTTCGTCGTCGACCCCRTAGAAGCTGGCGACGTTGGTGAAGAAGCCGCGGGCGTCTTCGATGCCGGCCTTGTCGAGCCGCTCGGCGATCACGTCGGGCTGCACCCAGTTCGAGTTGCCGGCRTCGAGGTAGGCCGGGATCTTCGCGGCCTTCAACTGCTCGACGGTCTTCTTGATGAGGGGGAGYCGCCGGTCGGTCTCGTCGGGGCAGTTGCTCAGCATCGCGAGCGAGTCGGGCTCGATGAGCACGGCCGCACGGTGGCCCTCGAGGGTGTCGGCGATCGCCTGCGTCCAGATCGGGTACTCCTCGGCGCTCCAGCCGCCGGCSGAGTAGTCGCCGCAGTCGCGGTTCGGGATCGCGTAGAGCACGAACACCGGGGTGGTGCCCTCGGCYTCGGCCGCTYTCACGTTCGCGCTCACGACCTTCTTCACCTTCGCGACGCTGTACTGGTCGCCGAGCCACATCGCGACCGGCGTCTGCGCGATCTCGTCGGCGGCTGCTGCGGCACGATCGTTGCCCTTGTCGCGGAGGCTCTTCGCCGCGCGAGCCGCGAGGCTGTCTTTTTCGCGGTAGAGGCCGCCCTCGAAGATCATCGACGTGGGTTCGTTCTGGATCGTCACGGGGGCCTCTAAAGGGGCATCCGCGTGAGGCTCGGGAGAGAGTGTGAACGATGGGCCGGCAGTCGCAGACACTCCGGCGGCCACCCCCATCGCAATTGTTGCGACGGCACCGAGGTAGCGGTGCAAAAGCCGGGTGCGCTGAGTCACTAAACCCCTACTAGGCGGTCAGCAAGATGTGGGCGGCGCTCCTCAAGCACTGAGACGTATGAACACCTGCCAGGCATGGCGCCTCATCAAGGACCGTCAACAAGGCTCGTTCGTAGCGGTCACGGACGACGTCAAGGGTCTCCTTGCCTCGATCGGTGAGGTAGATGATGATGCTGCGGCGGTCGCGGACGTTGGGCTTCCGGAAGACATAGCCGGCGTTCATGAGACGGTCGACCATCGCCGTGATCGCGCCCGTAGTGAGCCCCGTCTCTTCGGACAGCGCCTTCGGGGTCAACAGGAGGCTGTCGCCAACTGCCATCAGGGCCGTGAGCTCGATCTGGCTGAAGCCGAGGTCCTTGGAGATCTGCCGGTAGAGGCGCCGATGGGCTCGATCCATTTCGTGGAACGCGGCAGCGAGACGGACAGTGGGGGCGTCGCCACACAGGTCATCATCGGTGTGGGGAAGGGGGAGGGCAGTCAGAACACTCACAGTCAGCTTTCCTTTCAAGGGGCGTACCAAGACTGTAAATTGGAATGATCTTCTTGAAAAGTGAATAATATGCCCCATTTGTGGGGGTTTGTTTATCTAAAGAGATGTTTGACACTAGAGGGACTACGCCAAGGGGCTCTCTCTCCTTGGCGGACATCCCCCCTTTTTGCCCGTTTTTCTTGTCGACCCAGGAGTCGTTGTGTCTCGTTCTTTGTCCCGGCCTAAGCGTGTACGTTTGGCCCCTCTTGCTCTGGCTACTGGCGTGTTGGGCGCGGTGCTGCTGTCGGCGTCGATGACGGGAACCCTGTCTGGTTTTGCTGCGTCGATTACGAACAGCCAGAACACGGCGGCGACCGGTTCGCTCGTGATGCAGGAGCAGAGCTCGGGGACGACTCCGGTGACGTGCCTCAGCACGGATGGTGGAACGATCTCGACGAACACGGCCACGTGTTCGACGATCAACAAGTTCGGTGGATCGACGACGATGATCCCCGGGCAGACGGTGACCAGCACCGTGACGATCAAGAACACCGGCACTGTGGCGGCGAACACGTTCACGTTGACCCCGGGCACCAGCTGCACGCAGTCGAACAACGGCGCCGCGAATGGGTCGGCAACTGACCTGTGCGCGAAGCTGAATGTGGTCATCACGAACACCACCGCCGGCACCACCGTCTACTCGGGTACTGCTACCGCTCTGGCCGGTTCGAGCGCCATTACCCTCCCGGCGGCAGCGGCCGGCGCGAGCACCGGCTTCACGTTCGCGGTGACGCTTGCCTCCACGGCCGGTAACACCTACCAGGGGCTGCAGGCATCGCTCCCGCTCACCTGGGCTTACGCCAGCTAGACCCTTACTCACCAAATTTGGGGTCGTGCCTGACCATCAGGCACGACCCTCCTGGTTTTCCCATGACCTCTCTTCTTGATCGCCCACACGGCCCCCAGCAGGCCCCCGCACCCGGGCCAATGTCGCGAGCTCCCCAGCGGCACCGCGGGCAACGCCGAAGGCTCCCGGTCATCACGCTGACGGCACTGCTTGTCCTCGTGGCAGTTCTTGCCGGGGTAGTAGCCCTGTGGACGTCCGGAGTGCGCTGGTTCGTTGTGGAGACACCCTCCATGGCAACCACCGCCCCCGTTGGGACCCTTGTCATCGCCCACCCCGTGACGCCTAGCGCTCTTCAGGTGGGTCAGGTCATTTCGTTTCACCCGCCGACGGTGAAAACGGAAACCTACACACACCGCATCACCGCCATCAGCGACAAAGGCCTCATTACGACCAAGGGCGACCTGAACGGTGCCACGGACCCGTGGCGACTGTCGCCTAGCGACGTCATCGGGGAAGTAGGCATCATCGTGCCGGGTCTTGGATGGCTGCTCCGCGCGACCCCGTATCTACTGGCCGGTTTCTTGCTGACCTGGGCGGTGTCGACCAGGTTCCGGTCCCCGCCAAGGCGAAGCGCCGCCCGAGTTGTCGGTGTCGCCACGACCGTGTCGGTGACCGCGTCAATTCTTCGCCCGTGGTGCCAGGCAGTCGTTGTCACCGCCTCCACCACACCATCTTTCACCCACGCCTCGGTCGTGTCGACCGGGATCCTGCCCATCAAGGTCACCTTGGGGAATGCTTCCAGTGACCGGTTGACGGCCGGAACCCTGACCAACCTTTCTGCCGCAACCCCCACCCATGGGTCCGGGTACCAGCTCGCCACAGCCCTCGACCTGCCCTGGTGGGGATGGGGGATCGTTGCCGTGTTCTGCTCCCTCCCACTCCTCTGGACCGTCCTTGTCGGGCTGCCACAACCCGCCCCGGAAGAGGGCGACGAATGAGCAGAACGGATCCGCGGCCGCGCAGGTCGACTGCCCTCGTTGCTGCCGTTGTTGCCGTCGCTGCGGTGGTCACCGCCGTCATCCCTGGAACCTCGTCAGGGTTTGTGTCCCGGATCACCAACGGCGCCAATACGGCCGCGACCGCCCCCTATTTCACCTGCACTGCCGCTGCCGCCGCCGACAAGTCCACTGCGGTCTTCCAATATGCGCTCCGGGAAACGTCCGGATCCCTGTTCGTCACCGACAGTTCCGGCGCCGGGAACACGGGCATTTATCGGGGCACGATGCGCACCAACACCACGGCCCCGATGGCGTGCCCCCGAGACACCGGGAGCGCGTACGTCCTGAACGGCACCTCGAGCTACGTTTCCACTAACACCAGGATCACCAACCCCACCGTCTTCTCCGAAGAGGCCTGGTTCAAAACCACCGTCGCCGGGGGAAAGATCATCGGCTTCGGCTCTTCCCAAACCGGGTCGTCGACCCAGAACGACCGGCACGTGTACGTGTCCACGACCGGGCAGATCGTGTTCGGTGCCTACAACGGCGCCACCCAGGTGATCACGAGCCCCGACACGTACACGGACGGGGACTGGCACCATGTCGCAGCGACCATGTCGCCGGCCACCGGGATGCGGCTCTACCTCGACGGGGACCTCGTCGCCTCGAATGTTTCGTACACGGCGGGGGAGAATTACGCCGGCTACGTGCGCATCGGGTACGACAACACCGCCAACTGGCCGGGGAGCGGCACCCAGTTCTTCTTTAGCGGGTCCCTGCGCTTCGCCGCTTTTTACACCAGTGTCCTCACCCCAGCGCAAGTCCTGAACCATTACGCCGCCGGTCAGTAAGCGGCGACCTACCAACCATTCCGTTCTTGCCGACTACTGATTATCCCGAGGGCGGTTACGCTCTCGCGGCCAGGGTGTCAGCTACTCTCTTCCGCGAGCGAGGCAGGAGCCGCGGACAGTGAAGACCGGCAAGTCTCGTTCACGGAATTTGCTGATGGGTGTACCTGAGTAGGTGTCGGTAGGTCCAGGCATTTCGCTGCGCGAGGAGTCACGGCGACAGCGCATGCATCAGCCGTTCATGCTGGGCACGCGCGGGTAGCCGAGACGGCTGGATCGGGTCATGTCAGGGTTGATTCACCGACATGCAATGGGACATGGACTGGACGCGTCCGGAGTTTGATCAGGAGCTCTCCCTATTGCGGCGATGGCCAACCACGTGCGGTCAGCGCCGTCTCAAGAGAGGCCGCTTACTGACGGGGTCTTGAACGACGTCTTTGTTTCCGGGCGAGGACATTGGGACTCCGCGAACGATGCCCTTCATGGCGAGGCAGGGCTGGCGCACGAGTTTGGTGAATGCATGGAAGTCTCCTGCTGCTGCCCGATAGACGGACTGGTCGTCCGTCGGCCGAATTTCCGCAAGCACGGGATCCCGCCGGCCGTGTCGCGCGGGTGCCATTGGGAGCTCGCGGCCGGGATGCGTGTTAGACGGCGCTCGTGGGGCGCATGGACCAGGTCAGTAGGAATGGCCCAAATTTTGGCGCCCGGGGACTCTCGGGAAGGACTAAAGGGTTAGTTGCTGTGCCGGTCGCATATTCGCTATGACAACGCTCCAGGGGTGCTGACTTCGATCTCGTTGTGGAGTCGTGTGAGCGCTGCTGGCGGAGGCCACTCGGGCAACAGCATGTTGCCGTCCTCGATCAGCTCACCACGACGTCGGAAGGCAGGCTGAAGGTTCCGTCGTGCGGTGGTCGATCTTGCTCGACGCAAGAATCGGAGACCCGTTCGTCCGGGACGGCGGGTGCCGAAGAGGCGGGAGACGATGAGGAACGCAACCCCGGTGACGACGAACAGGATCCCGGCTACTAAGAGAATGAAGGGGAACCCTTCGTTTCCGGGTTCAATCTCTGGAGCGATGCGTTTGGTGTTCTCGGCCGAGCTGAGATGAGCGGCGATGCCGACGATGGCATGGAGAAACCCGCTGATCTCCTTCTTGGTGAGAGTCGCAATCCCTGAGGCCGCAAACCAGGTGATGAGCGTGCAGATGCTGGCAAGGACGACGCCGAGCACGAGGAATGTCGGCCGTTCGGACGGTTGTCGAGAGCGAGGGTGCTTCTTCATGGTGGGCGCTGTCTTGTCGAGGGCTAAGTAGTCGGCGAAGAGGAGGTTCGCTGTACAGGCAAGCGCCCCGCAGGGGACCTGCGGGGCGCTTGTCTGTGAGGGTTTACTTCTTGGTGACGCTGATGACGGCCGTGGCCTTGACGGCGCCGTGCTTGGAGCCGGTAACCGTGAGGGTGTACTTCGCGGTCTTCAGCTTTGCGTTCAGCTTGATCGTCTTGGTCGCACTACCGGCGGCAGTGGCCTTGGCCGTGCCGTAGGACGTGGCGCCGAGCTTGATCGTGACAGTCTCGCTAACTTCGAGACCCTTGACCGTGACCTTGACGTTGCTGCCTGCCTTGAACTTTCCGGCGGGCACCGACACGGTCATCTTCGCGGCCGCGATCGTCGTCGTGTATGTCTTCGACGCGGAACCGAAAGCGTTGACAACGGTGATGGTGTACGTCGACGAGCCCGAGGCGGTCGGGGTGCCGGTGATGGCACCCGTGACGGTGTTGAGCTTCAGGCCTGCGGGGAGCGCGCCCGCCGACATCGTGTAGCGCAGGGTTCCTTCACCGGTTGCGGCGACCTTGGCCGAGTACGCCTTTCCTACCGTCCCACCGGCGAGGGTGCCGGTGGTGATGGCCGGGGGAGTGTGAATGGTTGCGCTGAAGGCCTGGAGGTCCGATCCGTAGGCGCTGGACACGCGCACAACGAAGAGGGACTTGCCTGACGTGGTCGGGGTGCCGGAAATGATTCCGGTGGCCGGGTCAAGAGTCAAACCGCTCGGAAGGTCACCCGAGTAGACGCTGTAGTTCAGGGTGCCGCTGCCGGATGCTTCCAGCTGAGCGGTGAGGTTCTGTCCTACCGTTCCGTCGTTGAACGCGGTGCCCGTGAATTTCGGCACGGCGCGCGTGACAAGGGTGTACTGCTTCGAGTCGGAACCCTGAGCGTTGGTGGCCGTGACCGTGAAGATGCTCGAGGTCGCGTCCGTAGCCGTTCCGGAGATCACACCAGTGTTTGCGTCCAGCGCGAGGCCGTCCGGAAGGGCACCAGAGGTGACAGCGTAAGTCACCTCTCCTGAGCCTGCGGCAGCAACAGGCTGCACGTAGGCCGAGCCAACAACGGCGTCTTGGACGGTCGTCGTCGAAATCGACGGTGCGTTCACCACACTGATCTTGTATGCCTTGGACTGCGATCCAGCTGAGTTGCTAACGGAAACACCGAAGGTAAAGCTGCCGGAATCGGTGGCCTTGCCGGAGATGATGCCGGTCTCAGGGTCGAGAACGAGCCCTGCAGGCAGGGCGCCAGCACTGATGGCGTAGCTAAGCGGTCCCGAACCAGTCGCGGACACGGTTGCGTTGTAGTCCCCACCGAGGCCGGCGTCACCAAGGTTGGTGGTCGAGATGCTCGGCAGGGTGAGTGCGGCGAGTGTGTAGGTTTTGCTGTCGGATCCGGAGGCGTTGGTGGCGGTGATGGTGAAGGTGGCGGTGTTTGCGGTGGTGGGGGTGCCGGAGATCGTGCCGGTGGTGCTGTCGAGGGACAGGCCGGTGGGGAGGGATCCGGACGAGACGGCGTAGGTGAGTGTTCCGGCGGCGGCCGTGCCTCCGACAACCTGGCCGTTGTAGGCCTGGCCGACGACGGGGGCGGGGAGCGAGGTGGTGCTGATGGCCGGGTTGGCGTTGTAGCGGAAGCTGGCCGCGGTGGTGGTGCTGACCGGCTTGTAGGAGGCTCCGCCGGTGGTCGCGACGACGTCGACAGTTCCACTGGAGTGGGCGGGTGAGACCGCGGACACGTGTGTCGCGTCGACACGGGCGATCGAGCCGGTGGCCGAGGTGCCACCGAACTTCACGGAGACCGTGGGCATGATCGATGCGCTGGCGACGAGTTCTCCGGCGGAGGTCGCGGTGCCGTCGCCGACGTTGCCGGCCGCGTCGTTGCCCCAACCGTAAACGGTGCCGTCGGTGGCGATGACGCTGGCGGTCTGCCAGCCGGCGTTGAGGGTCGAGATCGTTTTGCCTGCAAGGGCACCGGTCAAGGTCACGGCCGTGGGAACGGAGGACGAGGTGGTGGAGTTGTTGCCGAGCTGGCCGAAGCCGTCGTTGCCCCAGCCGTAGAGGTTGCCGTCCGTGGTGCGGACCATGGCGTAGTTGCCGCCGCCGACGAGCTGGGAGATCTTCTTGCCCGCGAGGACACCGGTTGCGGTGACAGCGACAGGGGTGGACTGGTTGTCCGTGCTGCCTGTTCCAAGGCGCCCGTCGCCACCAAAGCCCCAGGAGTAGGCGGTGCCGTCGCTGGCGAGAGCGTAAGACGCCGCGCCGCCGAGGGCGATCGACGTGATCGTCTTACCTGCCATTGGGGTGCCCGCGGTCGTGACGGCGACGGGCGTCGTTGAACCACCAGCGGTCCCGTTTCCGAGAACTCCAGCGTTCGAGAACGACTCGCCCCAGGTGTAGACGTTGCCGTTGCTGTCAAGAGCTGCGGCGTGGTTGTATCCGGCAACGATCTGGGTGATCGTTTTCCCGGCAAGGACGCCAGAGGTGGTCACGGCCACGGGGACGGACGAGTCCGCGGTTGAACCATTTCCGAGCTTGCCGGTGTTCTGGCCCCAGGCATAAATGGAACCGTCGCTGGCGAGAGCGATCATGAACTTCTCACCGGTAGAAACCTGAACGATTTTCTTGCCAGCGAGGACACCGCTGGTGGACACGGCGACCGGGCTTGAAGAGACGGTCGTCGATGTGGTGCCGTTACCCAGCTGTCCCGAGGCGTTGCTTCCCCAGGTGTAGACAGTGCCATCGCTGGCCAGGGCGACCGTGGCATCAGTGCTGGACGACACCTGCGTAATGGTTTTGCCGGCGAGGGCGCCGGTGGTGCTGACAGGGGTGGGGACCGCGGCGTTCGTGGTCGTGCCAATACCCAGCTGGCCCGAGGTGTTCAGGCCCCAGCCGTAAAGGGTCCCGTCCGTGGTGATGCCGAAAGTGGACTGACCTACTGCGCCGCCGAAAATGTTGGCAAACGACATGCCGTTGACGGCGACCTGCACGGTCGCGCCTCCACCAACACCGCCCTCCTGGACGGCTGCGGTCGCTGCGGACACACCCGTGAACATCAACCCGGCAATAACGGCCGCCGTGATCGCGATTTGGCCCGGCTTACGGCAAGACCGAAGGCCAGCACGGAAGGCGCTGCCCTTGGGAAGTACTTCGTTGTTCATGATTCTCCTGAATGAGCCGAGAGTGTGGGAGTGCCGCACCAGCAGGGACAGCTCTCGGGAGGCTGAATAAGCGGGTGGACCCTTTGGGGGACCAGGCACTGCCTCCCAGTAAGCCAGTTTTGCGCACAGAAAGGGGCATTTCACCAACATTGACGTCTTTTGGGGGTTAATTACTTACCCCGCTTGCAATCCTCGACCGCTCGTGTCAGGGCACCGCCTGCACGGCTGAGCTGCAGCTTCGGACTGTCTGTACGAGGGACGCGAGTGCCTAGAGGCTACGAAAGCGGGTCGGCGAAAACTCTCTGCCCTGCGTGAAGGGATCAGCCCGTCTGCAGCCAAGCTCTATGGGTCAAAGTGTTGTGAAGACACCGGGTTCAGAGTTGTCGCGCAAGTTGTCCGCCTGTCGCTTGTGATGTACTGAGGCTCGGGTGGGCCGCGCTAACCAATCCCGTTCAATGCGGGCACGTCGGATTTGACCGTCTCTGGTTGAGGCGCAGCTCGCTACTTGAGTTGGGGGTTTCGCACCTTTGAGGTCTTCGACCTTTCTTCAAAAGCCGGCGGGGTCAATCGAGTCGGTCGCCGCTACTGGCTCGGCGCCGGAGTCGGCTCGGGCTGGCTGGTCGAGTTCAGAGTGATTTTGAGAACAGCTCCATTGGTGGGGCTAAGGGAGACGACAGCCACAGTGAAACCGTTGCCGTAATTGCGGAAAGATTCCCCAGCGTCCAGGTGGGTATCTCGAGTGTGGGCATCTCTCGTGCCGTAGGTACCCGCGGCGAGGACAGCGGTTGCGTTCTGGGTGCCGCCACCGGCGGGGGTGAAGGCACGAAGAACACGGACGGCGCCTGTTTTGGCGAAGCTGGTCCAGGAGCACTTGCTGTACCCGGACCCCGTGTCTACGCAGGTGCTCTGGTGGCCGTTGAATTCGGCGCTGCCGGCGTCGGCACCCGCCCGGGTGCGGTACTCCACGTAGTAATAAGTCTTGCTGATCGGGTCCAGGATGCGGACGGCTTGACCGGATGTCGTGCTGCCGAGGGCGTGCACGGTGACGGTGCTGGTCGTCCCGGGTGTGGACACGGTGGTGAAGTCCCTCATGTAGCCCGAGAGGATCCGTTGGACACTGGAGAGATGCGGGCGGGCATTCGACATGGTGTAGCCCATGATGTCGAGGAAGTCGCCATACGCTTCGACGGGGCAGGTGGCGGTGGGTGAGTCGTCTGGGTAGGCGTAGTTGCTGAGAGTGCTGTCGAAGTCGGTGGTGCTGTGGCACATCCCCGAGCCGGCGTGGAGGAATCCGAGGTTGTGGCCGAACTCGTGGAGAAGGACTGGAACACCCAGGGAGGCGCTCATGCCGTTGCCGCTGAAGATCTCGCCGCCGTCGGCACCGACCGTGCCGAACGCTTGCGCTCCGCATTTCTCCCGGCTGAGAACAACCAGGTGCTTGTTCTTGCCAACCCACTTGTACTTGGCGAACGCCCCCTTGAACGCAACCGTGGATGCGGACGCCAGGACGGTGTTGGTGTTGCAGGTGGACTTTTTCAAGGAGATTCGTTCGATTCCGCCGAGAACGATGTTGACTCGGTGGCCTGATTCCCGCCACCAGTAGTCGTGCATGGCGGCAACCCCAGCCTTAATGGCTGCAGCGCTGAGAGGCTTCGACTGGTCGTCGGACGTTTTGCTGGTCACCGCAGCCACGCTGACCCACACCGCATGCTTCACCACAGTCGAGGCAGCCGCCTCGCTTCGAGCAGTTCCGAGCGATTTCATGCCGGAAGATCGCGGCGACACCAAGTGGCTTTTCGGCACGATGATCTCGTCGTGGGAGAGGTCCGGCGCTGAGAACGATGACGTGCTGGGAATGGTTGTTGGCCCCGGTGTGGCAGCTGTTGCGACGGGCGAGGAAAGGAAAGCCCCGGCAAGAAGGGCAATGCCAGCGGTTGCGGACGCAGTGACGCGGATAAGGCGACGGGACGACATAAGAGCTCCTACTCCCGGGAACCCGGTAAGCGTGATCAAGGGGAGCGCAAGAAGGTCACGCTGCAAATACCCTTCATGAGTAAAACAAGGTAATTCGCGGACATAAACCCCCACTTCGGGACTGTGGGAAGTGGTTGTGTAGAGCCGTGCCGGGCGCCGGCGGTGGCTTAAGCCTCGAGGTCGATCAGTCGGAGGCAGGGCCGAGTAGCCGGGGTGCGCACCTTCCGCGAGCCGAAGAAGACCCTTGGAAAGCGACGCATGCCTTAAAGGGCGGGAATCAAGGAGCTGTTGCGCACGGCTGAGTCCGATGCCGGCTGATGGCGGTCGCTGCTGCGGCGACACCTCTTGAGTAAAGCTGCTGCGGCACCTTGACCCCAGGGGATAGGGCCAAGGTGCGTGCAGGAGCTGCCGCCGCCTGAATCAGTTAGGCGGAAGCGGCATCGCGCATCGAGTAACCAGCTCGACTGAGGACAACCCTAATCACACTTCGCGGCAAAAGCACCTATTTGTTCATAGATGTCTAACCGTCCCACTGGTTAACCGTCTAGCGACCTGGAACCTCCGCGGGTGCTCACAAATGGTGACTCCGCCTTGTCTAAAACCGGTTGCATCCCCATGCATTAGCGGATTTTGGTGGTGTGTCAAGTCCCGATTTGAATGTGACAGAACCACATGTATGGGGTACAACGGGTGTACCCGTTCTACCCGAGACGGGTAAATGCCTGGAGGTTCAAAGTGGTTTTCGCGACTCGTTCCATCCCGACAATCGATTCAGACGAGTGGCGCGAGGAGGTTTTGGACCTCGTGGCGGAGTTATTTCCGGCGACTATTCTTCGAGCCTTGGTTGATTCGGCTGCAGCGTTGCAGCTCGAAATTTCCTCAACGCCGATCGAATCTACGAGCGAACTGGCGATCAACGCTGATCGCTTGATGCGGACAACCCACGCTCGAGCGCGGCTTATTCAGCTGCTTACAGGATTTCAAGATCCCGACGGGGAAGCGGCTCTAAATTTGGCCCTGGTGAGTGCAGAGGCCCGAGAGAGAAATGCTGCTGGAGCCACTTCAGCCGCTGCCTGAATTACTTGACATAATAAATATTATCGGCGTTTAGGCGTCAAGGTTCGTCATGCCACATGGACATTGAGTCCCAGGTAGGCGCTGGAAAGGCTCCAGAACACGAGGATTGCAGCATAGACAAGGCCTAGGTGCCCGAAAATTCGGCAACCGATTCTCCAATTGTCGAGGCGTCGAACGCGCTTCTCGAATCGGAGGAGAGCGTGAATGTCCTGCTCCTGAAGTTCCTCCAGCACGGCGGTCATGACTGCAGGGTTATGGCGGGCCACTGCATAGAGCGGGTGCTCCTGGACTGCGTCGGGGCGGATTGAAGGTGACGTGGCGCGTTTGGCGAGAACGAACAGTACGTCGCTGGTGGCGAGGAGAGATGCGGCGCTGATGGTGACGAGCATGGCTACTCGGAACCAGGGGTAGCTCATAGAAAGCACGGTGAGATCGACCACGGTTTTGAGCGCTCCCTCTGACTGCCCTAAGCGGTTCGAGAGCGCTTGGGCAACAGGTTCTCGAGCGCACAGACGGTCGAGCGCATGGTTATTTTGGCACGAATGGGGTAATTCATGCACAATTGTGCATTGCGGTCGGGGGTTGTGGGCCGCGACTTCCAGGAGCCCACGTGTCGAGCGAATTACCCAACATCCGTTATTCGGACTTTTTCCTGACGCCCTCAAACGAGGTGGGTCGAGACATGAGTCACCATCTTGTGCGAATCATCGAGCTCGGCTTTCATGTGTGCATCGAGAGCGTTGCTTCAGATCTTGAGGTCAGTCGCACAGCGGCCCGCATCCTTCTCCACCTCATCCATGCACCACCGTCGACCCTGAGCCACCTGAGGCGCGTCCTTCCGTTCTCTGAGAACACATTGGCGCTAACCATCGACCGTCTACTCAGCCGTGGTCTGGTCGAGAAGTTCCCGGCGCCGCTCGATGGGCGCATGTTGCTCATTCAGGCGACGGACTCTTGTCGAGATGCAGTGCAGCTGCACGACCTGCTTGCAAGGGCTCTGGAGGTCGAGCTCGGCGGCCACGATGTGGCATTGGCTCGCAAGTTCCTGGGGAGCTTGACCCGTACGTTGCATCGAGCGGGGTCCGACTAATCGGCCGCGGGCCGGCCCGGGTCAGGGAGCTTGGTCCGGAGTGGGTGTGGTCTCGTTGTGCGAGATAGACGAGAGGGCGACAAAATCCTTGACTTCGTCGCGAAGAATGATCCACTTCGTTCCAATGCGGTACGCGGGGATCTCCCCCGTCTGGAGATAGTCGTAAGCGGTTTTCTGGGACACGCCAAGAACGGTGGCGAGGTTGCTAACGGAGAGATGAGTGGAAAACGGTGCAAAAAGTTGATCGAGGTGATCGCTCATTACGCCTCCTAGATACTTGTGGCGAGACCGGGGTACGGGTTCTGCCTAAAACTGCGGCTAACCCCAACGGGGGTCAAAAAAAGGGGCAATAAATTCCCCAAACGAAATTTCTCTGTGCTTAGATATCCCTGTGCCTGTTTGTGGTCGAATTACTGTGATTTACCAACCGGTGCGGCTGATCACAAGTCGGTCTTCGACTGCTAGCTAGCACTTGAGCTTCCGCAGTGATCCGGTGGGCCTATGGGAAGGCCGCTGCTAAGTCCTGCGGAAGGGCCACGCATGAGTGGCTCAAGCCACACGGGTTCGGGCCCGGATGGTGGGCCCGCGGGAATGGTGAAACTATCGGGTAGCCCTGTTCCCGCGGGCCGTTCTAGGTGGGAGAAGCGAGTCCGTATTGACCTACAGGATCCTCACCCACCTTCCACTTCGACGCGAACCCAATATCGGTTGGGTTCAAACTTCCCCATTTTCACCCCAGTTGCCACGAATGACAATTCTCTCGGATGGATTTCCCTGTGTTTGACGAATCAAAATCCGTCTCGGCGAGCTCGGCGCCCCTCGGCTGGTACAGCGACTACGTTGCCCTAGTTGCCAAAAAGCCCGCAACCATTTTGCAGGCCGTGTTCGAGATGACGTGCAGCCTGCAACACAATCTTGGAGCAATGTCTCCAAACGAAGACGGTTTTCACGATTCTGTTTCTGAACTATTCGCCGCTTCGGCAGCTCTTAGGGGCCTTATCGACGCCTTCGAAGCGGATCCACGCCTAAACATTGGCATATCGGGCTACGAAGAGGGCTTAAAACGCGCCCAGGAAATTCAGGGACGGTTGTCCTAAATACGCAGGAAAGAAAGGCACGAAAACGCTGTGGGCGATTTCGTGCCTTTCTGACGTGGATCACTAGTGATCCACCTCGTGTTGTCTCCCACACATCGAGTCATCCTATGACCCGAAGGCCAGGAAAAACCCTGTCAGTGGGCGAATTACCCCATTTTGGGGGTGGAAGGGTCGGAGTACCCAAATGCCCCCAAAACGGAGGGTTTTACTGCAAACGACTTTGAATGTGGACGAAGTTCTGACTAAATAAGTGAGTCGCCTGGTCCCCCAAAGGGTCCACCCGCTTATTCAGCCTCCCGAGAGCTGTCCCTGCTGGTGCGGCACTCCCACACTCTCGGCTCATTCAGGAGAATCATGAACAACGAAGTACTTCCCAAGGGCAGCGCCTTCCGTGCTGGCCTTCGGTCTTGCCGTAAGCCGGGCCAAATCGCGATCACGGCGGCCGTTATTGCCGGGTTGATGTTCACGGGTGTGTCCGCAGCGACCGCAGCCGTCCAGGAGGGCGGTGTTGGTGGAGGCGCGACCGTGCAGGTCGCCGTCAACGGCATGTCGTTTGCCAACATTTTCGGCGGCGCAGTAGGTCAGTCCACTTTCGGCATCACCACGGACGGGACCCTTTACGGCTGGGGCCTGAACACCTCGGGCCAGCTGGGTATTGGCACGACCACGAACGCCGCGGTCCCCACCCCTGTCAGCACCACCGGCGCCCTCGCCGGCAAAACC
>NZ_JBCEBN010000012.1:0-70376 GCF_049472575.1 Frondihabitans sp. 4ASC-45
GCTCCAGCACCCGCCGACACCTAACTACACCCGCCGACTCCGAGCGGAGCCGAGCGGAGCCGCGCGGGGCCGAGCGGAGCGGGCACCGCAGAGCGCGAGCGACGCCGACCTCAGCGGCTGTGGGCCGGATCCTGCCGTTCGACCTCGGCGATGATCCCGGGCAGCACCCGGCGCATGTAGGGGCCCCAGAGCAGCGACACGATGCCGCGGAGCACGAGCCCGGCGCGCGGCCTTGCGAAGAAGGTGTAGGTCCAGTCGATTCGCGTGCCGCCGGGCACCTCGCTGTACTCCCACTCGGCGCGGGCGCCCGACACGAGCACTCCGAAGAGCTTCTGGAAGTCGCTGAGCTCGTACACGAACCGGCCGGGCCGATCGACGAGAACGGTGTGCTCGACCACGCTTCCGCCGTCGGACAGCATCAGCTGACGGGTCTGGCCCGGAGCATCCCACCCGCCGGTCTGGTCGCGCACTTCGACGACGGCGGGCAGCAGGCCGGAGCGGGGGTAGAAGCCGACGGGGGTGAGGGGCGTGCTGACGTCCCACGTGGCCTCGAGACCCGAGCGGGCCACACCGTGGGCGGAGGCGGTCGACGACGACGTTGTGCTCATGACAGGGGTTCGGAGCCGACACCCGACCCGGGTTGGCCCGCACTCATGGTGGGATCAGGCAGGTCGGGCACACTCGTGGCATGGCTCATCACCTCGTCCGACCCAAGCGCGGCACCGTCATCGCGGGTGTCTGCGCGGCCATCGCCGACCGCTTCCACTGGAGCCGCTTCGTCGTGCGGCTGTTGTTCGTCGTGTCGATCATCCTGCCCGGGCCGCAGTTCCTGCTCTACCTGGCGCTCTGGATCCTGATCCCCAAGCAGAAGTAGGCGTGCCCCACGGCCGAGCGGCGGCGCTGATCGCGGGTCTGATCGTGCTCGGCGTGGCCGGTTCGACGGTGCTTCAGGATCCAGGCCCGTCGCGAGCGGGGTCACCGCCCGTGGCCGCCGCCGCGCCCTTCACCTCGGCGGGCTCGGCGTTGCCCGACCAGACCGTCCCGGGCCTCGACGTCAGCGCCTACCAGCACGGCGTCAGCTTCAGAAAGGCTTATGCCCGGGGCGCACGGTTCGTCTATATCAAGGCGACCGAGGGCGACACCTACACGAGTGCGCGTCTCGCCAACCAATACACGACCGCGAAGGCAGCGGGTCTCATCCGGGGGGCCTATCACTTCGCGAAACCGAATACCTCGACCGCGGTGAAGCAGGCCGAGTACTTCGTGGCGTCGCTCGGCGAGCTAGGCAGAGGCCGCGTCGACGGCGGCTGGACGCTGCCGCCGCTTCTCGACCTCGAGTTCAACCCCTACGCCGCGTCGGACGGCACGAACTCCTGCTGGGGCCTCACGCCGAAGCAGATGCAGCGGTGGGTGTCGGCCTATCTCGACACCGTGACCGGGCTCACCGGGCGCGTGCCGGCCATCTACACGAATGCGAACTGGTGGAAGACCTGCACCGGAGGGTCGACCGACTTCACGTCGTACCCGCTGTTCCTGGCCCGGTACGTCGACGACGTCAGCGGCGGGTCGATCGACCTCCCGAACGGCTGGCCGGGCTGGACCATCTGGCAGTACACGAGCACGGGGTCGCGCTACAAGGGCATCACGAACCGCACCAAGGGCGATGTCGCGGCGTCCGACGAGAACCTCTTCGCCGGGTCGTTCGACGACCTCGTGGCGCTCGCCGAATCGCGGTTCGAAGCGCTCCCCGAACCACAGACCGATCGGATCACCCCCGCATCTGGGGACTAGCCTCAGGGGTGACGCACGGGTGATAGTCAACAGTCACCTGTGTCAGCGCCTCACCCGCAAGCCGATCGGAACCACCGTGCCCTCTCTGCCGCATTCGCTTGCCCTCCCGTTCTTCCGCGGGCGCTTCGCCGGCCTTGGCGCTCGGCTGACGCTCCCTCGCCCGGACGACGCCCCCTGGGCCCACGCTCCGGGAATCGATCCCGACCGCATTCTGATCTTCGGCAACGGCGAGGCCGTGGGCTGGGGCGTACGGAGTCACGACCTGGCGCTGCCCGGCCATCTCGCCCGGAGCGTCAGCCTGCGAACCGGGCGTGGCACCGACGTCGACGTTCTGGCCGACCCGACGATGACCATCGCCTCCGCGGCGGCCGCGCTGCCTCTGGGCCGTCTCGGCGCGTACGACGCGATTGTCGTGGTGCTCGGGCTGAGCGATGCCCTGCGCATGACGTCGGTCGCGCGCTACCGCGAGTCGCTGGCGGCCGTGCTCGCCCGGGCGATTGCGCACCGCCATGACGGTGCCGAGATCGTCGTGCTCGAGATCGATCGACCCTCGACGCTGAGCCTCTTCGACATCACACCGGGCAGCATCCTCGACGAGCACGCCGATCGACTCAACGCGGAGGCCGCCGACCTCTGCGACGAGTTGCCGGGAGTGCGTTTCGTCGCCCTTCCCCACGGGCAGGCGTCGGACGCACATGCCGCACCCACGAAGTCGTCGGACGTCTATCGGGCCGTGGCCGACATGCTCGCGGCACGCCTCCGGGCGCCCCTTGACGAGCAGTTCGCGGCGGGGCGAGAGATTTGTCCGCTCCGTGACTCGCCCCAGACGGAGTCCGAACGGCTCGGCGTCATCTACGACCTCGGGATCCTCGACTCGCAGCGCGAGCGACGGTTCGACGACATCGTCGAGCGGGCGCGGATCCTTCTCGCTGCGACCGGTGCGGCCTTTTCGATCGTGGGGTCCGATCGCGTGTGGAATAAGGCGATCGCCGGTGCCTACGCCAGCGAGATTCCGCTGCGCGGAGCGATGTGCGCCGAGACCATCAAGGGGTCAGGGCCGTTCATCGTGCCCGACCTCTGGGCTGACGATCGGTTCGTCACACACCCCGCGGCACGCTTCTACGCCGGCTATCCGATCGAGGGGCCCGGCGGAATCCGGATCGGTGCGCTCTGCGTGATCGACTCGCGGCCGCGTCCGGCCGACAGTGTCGACCTCGTGCTGCTTCGCGAACTCGCTCTCGCGGTGCAGCGCGAAGTCGCCCTCGGCACTGTGCCCGCCGTCACCGCCTGAGCGGGACGACGGGCGCAAGGCGCCAAGGGCAGCGCCGGATTACGGCGTGGGCATACCGCCGTTGACGTGCAGCGTCTCGCCGATCACGTAGCTCGACTCGCCCGACGCCAAGAAGACGTAGGCGGGAGCGAGCTCGGCCGGCTGACCCCAGCGACCGAGCGGCGTCTCGTCGCCCACCTCGGGCAGGGCATCGGCGGGCTGGCCGCCGGCGGGCTGCAACGGGGTCCAGATCGGGCCGGGAGCGACCGCGTTGACCCGGATGCCCTTGGGGGCGAGCTGCTGCGAGAGCGCCTTCGAGAAGGTGTTGATCGCGGCCTTCGTCGACGCGTAGTCGACCAGGAACTCGGCCGGGCTGTACGCCTGGATCGAGGTCGTGTTGATGATGCTCGAACCGGGCGTGAGGTGGGGGAGCGCCGCCTTCGTGATCCAGAACATGGCGTAGACGTTCGTCTTGAACGTGTCGTCGAAGTTCTTGGTCGTGAGCTCGAGGAGGTCTTCGACGTGCTGCTGCTTGCCCGCGTTGTTCACGAGAATGTCCAGGCCGCCGAGACCGTCGACCGCCGTCTTCACGAGCTGCTCGCAGAAGGCTTCGTCTTTGATGTCACCGGGGATGGCGACGGCCTTACGCCCGGCCTTCTCGATGAGGGCGACGATGTTGTCGGCGTCCTCCTGCTCTTCGGGGAGGTAGCTGATCGCGACGTCCGCGCCCTCGCGGGCGTACGCGATGGCGACGGCCGCGCCGATGCCGGAGTCGCCGCCGGTGATGAGCGCCTTGCGCCCCTCGAGCCGGCCGCTGCCGCGGTAGATCTCTTCGCCGTGGTCGGCGGGGATCGCGAGATCCTCGTCTTTGCCGGCGCCCTCGAGATACTGCTCGGGCGGGGTCATCTCGTACTTCTTGCTGGGGTCTTCGAATGCGTACTGATCGGGAGCCATGGAGTGCCTTTCGCTGTCGCGGGAGATACCGGAGCACGGGTATCCGGGCCCGACGGTAGTCCGGTGAGCGAAGCGGGGTACAGGGGGTTCGGCCGTGCTGGTCGCGCGCTCCCTCGCGGTCACGCTCCGCATGGCGCGACGCTCGTAGGCTGACGGCATGGAGTCGACCAGCGCAGCCCAGTTCGACGCGAGCGCGGCGTTCGGTGTGCCGGGCCTCGAACAGGTGCGCGACGACGTCTGGGCTCTCGGCCAGCCGATGCCGGGCGAGCATCTGCCGGCGTCGCTCCTCTATCTCCTCCGCGACTCGTCGGGCGGATTCCACGTGATCGACCCCGGCACCGACGGCGACGACAACTGGGGCCGCCTCGTCGACGCGTTGGCCTCGCTCGACGCCCGACCCGACGCGATCCGCTCCGTGACGGTCACGCACCTGCACGCCGATCACCTCGGAATGGCGACGAGGATCCAGCACGCCTCCGGCGCCACGCTTGCCCTGCACCATGCCGAAGCGGCGGCCCTGCAGACCCTGGCCGAGCACCCGCCGACCCGCGAGGGCACCGCTCAGCAGGCGCGCGAGTGGGGAGTCCCCGTCGAACGCTCGGCCGAGCTCGTCGCCGTCGCCGACGCCATGCCGCCCGTGATCGTCCCCGCGATCGACCTGCTGCTCTCCGACGGCGACCGCCTCGATGTGCCCGGCTTCGCGCTCGACGTCGTGCACACACCCGGTCACACGCCCGGTCACCTGTGTCTGCGCGACACCGGCCGCGGCCTGCTGTTCAGCGGCGATCACCTGCTGCCGACCGTGTTCAGCGGCCTCGGCCTCGGCGGAGCGTCGACGACGAACCCGCTCGCCGACTATCTGCAGGGGCTGGAGCGCATCTCGCGACCGGGTGATGTCGAGGTGCTGCCGGGGCACGGCTTCCGGTTTACAGGGGTGGCCGAGCGGGCGGCGGAGACGGCAGAGCATCACCTCCGGCGGACGGCGGAGGTGCGGGCTACGGTGGCCGCGGATCCTTCGCTTTCGATCTGGGAAATCGCCTCGAAGCTCACCTGGACTGCGGGTTTCGACAATCTCAGCGGGTTTCAGTTGTGGTCGGCGCTGTCGCAGACCGCACTGCACCGTGAATACGTCGGCGGGCGACGGTAGTTGCCTGTCGTCGGGCCTAAACTCGGCGGAATGGACCTCTTTACACCCGCCGTCTTCGGCGACCTCCGACTCGACAACCGAGTCACTATGGCGCCTCTTACGCGCCTCCGCTCCAGTGAGAGCGGCGTTCCCGGCGACCTCGTCGTCGAGTACTACGCGCAGCGCGCCTCGTTCGGCATGATCGTCAGCGAGGGCGTCTGGCCCGTGCAAGAGGGCAAGGCCTACCCGGGCCAGCCCGGCATCGAGACCGACGAGCAGGTCGAGGCCTGGCAGGTCGTCACCAGCGCCGTCCACGCCCGCGGCGGCACCATCGTGCTTCAGCTGATGCACGGCGGCCGCGTCTCGCACACCGACATCACCGGCACCGACCGCATCGTCGCCCCGTCGGCGATCGCGATCGAGGGCGAGACCCACACCGCCGAGGGCAAGGTCGCTTTCCCCGTGCCGCACGCCCTGACGATCGACGAGCTCGCCGACGTCAAGGAGCAGCTGGTGGTCGGAGCCCGCAACGCGATCCGCGCCGGCTTCGACGGCGTCGAGATCCACTCGGCCAACGGCTACCTGCTGCACGAGTTCCTGGCACCCGGCGGAAACGAGCGCGACGACCAGTACGGCGGCAGCCCGGAGAACCGCGCCCGCTTCGTCATCGAGGTCGTCAAGGCCGTCCGCGAGGCGATCGGTGCTGGCCGCACCGGCATCCGCATCTCGCCGGCGCACAACATCCAGGGCATCGCCGAGACCGATCCCGCCGATGTGCACGAGACCTACGGCATCCTGATCGACGCCCTCGCACCGCTCGACCTCGCCTACGTGAGCATTCTGCAGGCCGACCTCGAGGGGGCACTCGTCACCGACCTGCACGAGCGGTTCGGCGGCGCGTTCGTCGTCAACTCCGGCTTCGGGCAGGTCACCACCCGCGCCGAGGCCACCGAGCTCATCGAGTCGGCCCACGCCGACGCCATCGCCATCGGCCGCCTCGCGATCGCGAACCCCGACCTGGTCGAGCGCTGGCAGGCTGAGGCCGACGAGAACGAGCCGAACCCCGGCACGTTCTACGGCCCGGGCGCCGAGGGCTACACCGACTACCCGAGCCTGCAGGTGCGAGCCGACGCGTAGAGCGTCGCCCGCGTCACGAGGTGCTCGGGCTTGACCTCGCTCGAATCGGCCGACATCGCACGCCGCGGCGCTGTGATGTCGGCCGATTCGCGTCAGGTCGCCGGTTGAGCCATAGCGAGAGTCTCGCCCGCCCGCTCGAGCCAGCGCGTCGGATCCTGAAGCGCACTCGCCGTCTCGCCCGCCAGTTCGCTGAGCGACACGGTTGCGGCGAATCGCGTCGTATCGGCGGTGATCGACCCTGCGACGAGCAGCGCGGGCACGTAGGCCCGTTCTGCGAGGTCGAGCACGACCGACGGAGCCTTGCCCGCGGCCGACTGGTCGTCGAAACGGCCCTCGCCCGTGATGACGACGTCGGCCTCCCCGATCGCTCCGGGCAGGTCGAGCAGGTCGGCGATGAAGCCGGCGCCGCTTCGGATCGTGGCTCCCCAGGCGAGGAGCCCGAACCCGGTGCCGCCAGCCGCACCGGCACCCGGCGCGGTCGCTGACCCCGGGTCGCCCGGCATGAGCTCGGCATAGTGGGTGAGCCAGCGGTCGAGGAGCGCGACGTCGTCGGCGGTCGCGCCCTTCTGCGGACCAAAGACCGCGGCGGCCCCGGTCGGCCCGGTCAGCGGGTTCGTCACGTCCGACAGCACGACCGCTCCTCCCGCGGGCAGTGCCGGGAGCCCGTCGAGATCGACCGAGGCGAGGTCGGCGAGGCCTCGGGCCCCACTGGCGATCGGTGTGCCGTCGGCTCTCGAGAACCGCGCGCCCAGGGCGGTCAGGGCGCCGGCGCCGCCGTCGGTCGAACACGAGGATCCGACGGCGAGCAGCACACGGACGGCCCCCGCCCCGAGGGCGCTCGCGACCGCCTGCCCAAATCCCGTCGTGGTCGCGTCGAGCGGCCGGAGCCCACCCTCCGGCACCAGTGTGATGCCGCTGGTCGAGGCAAGCTCGACGACCGCGGTGCCGTCGGGCAGTGTGAGGAACGACGCCTCGTGGGCCTCGCCGAGAGGCCCAGCCACCCGGATCGGATGCCGGACCGCACCGGGAACGCCGGCCTCGAAGGCGTCGAGCGTGCCTTCGCCCCCGTCGGCCATGGGGCGCACGATGATGTCGTCGGCCGGTCGCACCCGCCGCCAGCCGCGACCGAGGGCGGCGCACACCTCGGCGGCGGTGGCCGAGCCCTTGAACGAGTCGCAGGCGATGACGATCCTCATGGGTTGACCCTACGGTCCCCTGCCCCAGCCCCGCCGTCCCACCTCCCCACAGCCGTCGCCCCACGTCTATCCCGAAAACGCCATCTCGAGCCCAGCGCCGTAGACCGCTCGGTCGCGGTCTAGCATGAGCACGCACGGGTCAGGCCGTGTGAAGACTGCCAATGAGAAAAGACGGCGGTGACATCGTGAGTGATGACGATGGCGTCACGAACAACGGGCAGGGGCACGGCGACCGACCAACGCCCCCGGCTCTTCCCAAGCCGCGCCAAGAGCGTGCGCAGGCGACTCAGAGCGCCATCATCCAGGCGGCGGCGACCGTCTTCGCCGAGCGTGGGTACGCCCGGACGACCCTTGACGTGGTGGCCGTCGAGGCGGGGGTGACCAAGGGCGCTCTCTACTTCCACTTCTCGTCGAAGCGCGAGCTTGCGAATGCCGTGATCGCCGAAGAGACGCGGCTGACCGCGCTGCGGGCGCAAGAAACCCTCGATGCGGGTTACTCCGTGATCGAGACGATGATCCGGCTCCACCGCAACCTCGCTGCGCAGATCGTGGATGACGCCGTCGTCGCGGCCGGCGTCAAGTTGACGACGGAGGAGCTCGTCGCCCAGCTCGACATCAGCGCGCCCTACGACCTGTGGACCGACCTGACCGTCGACCTCCTCCGGCGCGGCGTCGAGAACGGCGAACTCCGGGCCGGCCTCGATCCGGAGAAGCTCTCGCGATTCGTCGTCGGAGCCTTTGTCGGGGTCAATCTCGTCTCGAATTCACTTGGGCACGGGCCCGATCTGTTCATGAGGGTCCGCGAGATGTGGGAGATCCTGATCTCGGGGATCGCGGCGCCGGAGTATGTGGAGGCGTCGCAGCTGCTGCCGGCGCTGATCCGGCCGTAGCGGGGTCGTGTGGCGCAGCGGGTCTGAGGTGAGGGCGGCGTGCCGGATCCTGCGGTCCCTTCGAATTTGGCGGTCCCTTCGAATTTGAAGGAGAAACACGAGCTGCTCGACGAAGTTATGCGGAACGGCGGGCCCCGGCCTGCGGTTTCTCCTTCGAATTCGGCGGCCGCCACACCGCAGCGACGCCACACCGCAATGCCGCCGCACCGCAGTGACGCGGCGGCGCCAATAGGGTCGACGCATGGAGTTCACCGCGCTTCCCACCCTCGTCGGCGAGCGGGTCCGGCTTGAGCCGCTGGCCGAGACCCACGCCGCCGATCTCGCCGAGGCCGTCGCCGTCGGAGACCTCTGGCGCACCTGGTACGCCACACACATCGCGGCGCCCGACGACATGGCGGACGACATCCGAGCGCGGCTCGCACTGCATCGGGCCGGAACGCAGGTGCCGTGGGCGGTGATCGACACCCGCAGCGGTCGCGCCGTCGGCATCACCACGCTGCTCAACCTGGAGCCGGAACACCGCCGGCTCGAAATCGGCTCTACCTGGCTCGGCCGTGAGGCGCAGCGCACCGGCATCAACACCGAGGCGAAACTGCTGCTGCTCGGGCACGCGTTCGAGAGCCTCGGCTGCATCGCCGTGGAATTCCGGGTGCACTGGCACAACCAGCAGTCGCGGGCCGCGGTGGCACGCCTCGGCGCCAAGCAAGACGGAGTGCTGCGCAATCACCGGGTGTGGCCGGACGGGACGATCCGCGACACCGTCGTCTTCTCGATCATCGACGGCGAATGGCCGACCGTGCGGCAATCGCTGACTCAGCGTCTCGCCGGGCACGCCTGATGGCCTCGTATCGAGTGACCCTCACCGTTGGGCGGCTGGCACCCGGGGTCGCTCCCGACGCCGTTCTGCCCCGCGCAGCCGAGGCGGCGGCGGCCGAGGTCACCGTCGAGGCGCGCGATGTCGCGGTCGTGCGGGGCGAGGCCCGACTGGTGGTCCGCTTCACGGCGGATGCCGACCGCCAAGCCGCTCGCGTGGCCGACCTCGTCGCGATGGCGACGACGGCGCTCGCCGAGGTGCAGCGGGTGGCGCTGACACGGCGCGACGGCGGCACCTGGACGCGGCTGCCGTACGCGTAGCTCGCAGCTCGCAGCTCTTGCAAATTCGAAGGAGAAACCGCCGCCGCCCGACGAGGACAAGCGGATCGGCGGGCCCCCGGCCACGGTTTTTCCTTCAAATTCGGTGCAGGCGGCAGGCGGCAGGCGGCAAGCGGGCCCGACCCGCTCAGTCGTAGGTGCGCAGCAGCCGCCAGCGCGAGTTGTACGGCTCGCGGCTCACGTCGAAGACCATGGTCTGCCCGCTCTCGGCGGTGGCCTGGAACCGCCACGATTCGCGCGGCTCGGGCGGGTGCGTGAAGGCGGGGTCGAATGCCGCCTCGGTCTGCCAGCCGGGATACGTGGGATTCAGCCGTGTCGGGGTGTCACTCACCCGAAATCGCTCGGCCTTCCACACGATCCGCTGCGGGATGCCCTCTTCGGACACCCACACAGACACCTCCTCGTCGACCCGGGTCATGACGTCCACCTCGCCCCTCTCATTCGAACGTACGTTCGATTACCGGGACTCTACGTCGTCGAGCGACGACTCGCCAATCGGATTTCGAGGACCAGGATCCGCCAGCCCGTCGCTACGCATTCGCCACGGGGTCGGCCGTCGCGATCTGCCACAGCGCGACGCCGTGAAGGCCGGCCGATTTCGCGGCATTCGCGCGCACCGTGAGCGACCTCGCGTCAGACCACCAGAGCACGGTGCCGTCGGCGAGTTTGGCCGTCCATTCCCCCTGGGCGGAGACCCAGTTGGCGCGGCTTCCGGCCTGCTCGCGGGCCTCGGCGGGCGAGATCACGCCACCCTTGCCAGTGGTCGGCCAGGTCGAGCCGTAACCCGCCACCGCGAGATCGACCGACTTCGCCGGAACGAGAGTGAGGAGCGCCGCCAGCGCCTGCTGTGCCCAGGGAAGCCCGCCGACCGGGCCGGCTTCGCTGAACGAGCTGCCGTGCTCGCCGTAGGCGAGCAGCACGAAGCGGTCGATCGACGCCGTGAGCTTCGCCAGGTCGTAGCCGGCGGCGAGGTAGCCGCTCGCCGACGTCTGCGCGGTCAGCGCCATCGAGATCGTGGCCTTCGCCGGAAGCGTCTCGCGGAGTTCGCTCGCGAACGAGACGAGGTCGTCCGAGTTTGACGCCGACAGGCTCTCGAAGTCGAGCTGCACGCCGTCGTAGCCGCCGTGCTCCACTTCTCCGGCGAGGCCGGCGATGACGAACTGCCGGTTCGACTCGCTCGAGAGCATCTTGGTCGCGATCGCCTGGCTGTAGACGCCCTTGCTCGCGTCGATGTTGTCGACGACGAGCTCTGCCTTCTTCTTCGCGGAGTGCGCCTTTGCGAGCAGGGCGAGCGCGTCACTCGACGACGCCGCCACTCCGCCGCCCTCCGATGTGAGGCTCACGCCCGAGATGGCGACCGTGTCGAGGGCGCCGGAGTCGCTCGTGAGAGCTTTCAGGGCGGAATCGCCGGCGACGGCGTAGCCCTCGAACGCCACCCCGGTCGGGATCTCCGCCGTGTTCGCCGGGCCGCCCGCGCTCGAGCAGCCGGCGAGGGCGAGGAGCGCCGCCACTCCCGCCGAGGCGATCAAGAGTCGGAGCGGCGATCGTGTGGTCATGGGTCGAGGGTAGTGGGATGCCCAGTGGTCGACCTGCGTAATCGGCCGCTGCTGCACGAGACGAAAACGTGCCCCCAGTTCGGGTGACAGAGCCACTTCGAACGAGAGGCCGGGGGAGGGGTGGGGCGCGGCTGAAAAGGGGTCAGAAAGGCAGGTTCGAGAGGCGTGGGCGGCGGATCCTCGGTGCGGTCGTCTCGAGGGTCGAGGGGTACAGGGTTCGCGCGCGTCCGCACAATGGAGGACTCCCGATGCAGACGTGGCGCGGCTCGGGGTACAGGCGTGTCCTCCTCGTCGAGGACTCCGGTTCGGCATCACCCCCTCCATCGGGTGACAAAAAGACGCCCGAACGGGGTCTCGCAGGGGGCCCGTTCGCGTGCGGACCCCCCAAGCGGGGGGTTCGCGCAGGCCAGCGTTCGAAGCTAGCTTGTGCCGTACCCGACGGCGCACCGAGGTCTTACCCAGGCCGAGGAGCGTCTGCACCACTCCCGAACGCACCGCCTACCCGAATGGGCTCCCCGACATGACGTTCCGCACTGCCCCGCGCCCATCGAACCCGACGATCTCGATCATCGTTCCCGCTCGCAACGAGGCCGCGAACCTCGAGGTGATCCTGCCTCAGCTCCCCGACGCGTACGAGGTCATCCTGGTCGACGGCGACTCGGTGGACGGCACCGTCGAGACCGCCCTCCGCGTCCTCCCCGGGATCAAAATCGTCCACCAGACCCGCACGGGCAAGGGCAATGCTCTCGCCTGCGGCTTCGAGGCCGCGACCGGCGACATCATCGTCCAGTTTGACGCCGACGGGACAGCCGACCCCGCAGACATCCCCGCCCTGGTCGACACTCTCGTCAAGGGCGCCGACGTCGCGAAGGGCTCGCGGTTCCGCAGGGGCGGCGGCTCCGCCGACCTGAACCTCTTCCGCTCCGGTCGGGATCTCGGCCTGAACCTGATCTGCAACGTGCTGCTCGGCACCCGCTACTCCGACCTCTGCTACGGCTACAACGCGTTCTGGCGCGACGTGCTCCCCGCCCTCGAGCTGGTCGACTCGGCGGTCGAGGCTCCCTCCGACGGCGCGATGCTCTGGGGCGACGGCTTCGAGATCGACACGATCCTCACCTGCCGTTTCGCGGCCGCGAAGCTGCGCGTCGTCGAGGTGCCGTCGTTCGAGAAGCACCGCGTCCACAGCGAGTCGAATCTCGACGCCATCGGCGACGGCATCCGCGTGCTGAAGACGATCTTCGACGAGAGGCGCCGCGAGAACGCCGCTCTCGCTCACACCCGTCGCGAGCCAATCGTCGTGGCCGCCCCGATCGTCGCCCCCTTCCGCGTCGAGGTCGAACAGCGATTCGCCCGGCGCTGACCCGCCTGCCCCGACCGTCGGTCCCGCAATTTTGCGAGCGAAACCGAAGCCGAGTCACTCCCGTCACGCGTGACTTCGGGCCCTGTCTTCCGATCGCTCGCAAATTAGCGAAGGGGGCTCGAGCAGGGCGGGGGAGCGGCGATCCCTGGCTCGGCACCCCGCACGGGCGGAGAATCGACGCATGGACATGGACCGCGCCCAGCTCGCCGACTTCCTGCGCCGCCGCCGCGAGGCGCTCAGCCCGGCCGATGTCGGGCTCGGCGCCGGAGCCCGCCGCCGAACGCCGGGCCTCCGCCGCGAAGAGGTCGCGATGCTCGCCGGTATGAGCGTCGATTACGTCAGTCGCCTCGAGCAGCAGCGCGCCACCCAGCCGTCCGAGCAGATCCTCGGGGCGATCACTCGGGCGCTCCGGCTGACGGTGGACGAGCGGGACCACCTGCATCGCCTCGCCGGCCACAACCCGCCGCAGCGGCAGGCGCTGAGCGAGCATGTGCACCCGACGCTCCTTCGGATCCTCGACCGTCTTCACGACACCCCCGCCCAGGTGATCGACGACCTCGGCACGACCCTCGCCCAGAATCCCGCCGCGCAGGCGCTCCTCGGCAACGACTTCCGCTACGAGGGGCTCGACCGCAGCCAGGTGCACCGCTGGTTCACGCACCCCGAGGGCCGCGACGTCTACCCGGCCGAAGACCACGATCACCAGAGTCGGGTGCAGGTGGCCGATTTGCGTGTCTCGGTGACACGACGGGGAGCCAAGGATCCGCGCGCCCACGCGATCGTCGACAGCCTCCTCGAGCGGAGCCCCGAGTTCCGGCTCCTGTGGCAGAAGCACGACGTGGCCGAGCGGCGCGGCGAAGAGAAGCGCATCGTCCACCCGGAGCTCGGGGTGATCGCGGTCGACTGCCAGATCCTGACGCCGAACGACGACTCGCAACGACTGCTCGTCTTCACCGCCGTGCCGGGGAGCGAGTCGGCCGAGAAGCTCGATCTGCTCGCCGTCGTCGGACGGCAGTCGTTCGCCGGCGGGGCCGCTTAGCTGTCTGAGGGTTCATTCTCTGGTCGCTGCAAGGATCCTCGACCTAGGCTGGGCGACGAACGACCCCGTTGTCGACCTGACGACGACGCCACGCTGCGTCACTACTGCAGCTGCGTCACTACTGCAAAGGAACCCTCGTGACCGACTCGACCGGAAATGCACTGCCGCAGCCCGGCTGGTATCCGAACCCGTCCGGTGATCCCGGCTACCGCTGGTGGGACGGCCGCGCCTGGACGGAGCACGTCCGCGGCCCCGAACCTCAGGCGCCGCTGCACCAGCACGACGCGCCGCCGCAGCAGGCCGCTCGGCCCGAACCGCAGGCGGAGGCCGCTTCGGTAGCCGCACCCAGCTCGGCCGTCGAGCCCGAACCTCAGGCACCCGCCGCTCGAGACGACCGCGATCGGCCCGCCTACGGCGAGCGGATCCCCGGGTACCAGACGCCGGGGTCGGCGCCCGAGCAGAGCGCGCAGGGCTCGGCCGGTTCGCAGGGGCAGTACGGTCAGCAGCAGCCGAACGGTCAGCAGGGCCAGGGGCAGCCGGGTCAGTACGGACAGCAGGGCCAGTACGGCCAGTACGGCCAGTACGGCCAGCAGCAGCCGTATGGACAGCAGAGTCAGCAGCCGCAGCAGGGCCAGGCGCCCGCACAGTACGGACAGCAGTCCTACGGCCAGCAGAGCCAGTACGGCCAGAACCAGTACGCACCGAACCAGTACGGTCAGCAGCAGAACGGCCAGCAGCCCTACGGGCAGCAGAATCCGTACGGCCAGAACCAGTACGGCCAGCAGCAGTATGGCTACGGCCAGGAGATCCCGAAGGCGCCGAAAGACGCCAAGGTCACCAACATCTTCATCTGGGTCATCGTCGGCCTGCCGATCATCTCGCTCATCATCAGCCTCCTGTCGTTCGCGAGCCTGCAGCCGGTCCTTGAAGACGCCATCCGCCAGATCGAGGCGAACCCGAACTCGGCGCAGGGCTTCGGAACGACGACTGCCAGCTCCGGGCTCACCTCGATCCTCGGGCTCCTCATCGCCGCCGCGACGGTCGTGCTCGCCTACTTCGACTGGAAGGCCCTGCAGCGCCAGGGTGTCGTCAGGCCGTTCCACTGGGCCTGGTCGTTCTTCGCGCTCTTCACGCCGCTGGTGTACATCATCGGCCGTTCGGTCGTCGTGCACCGTCGCTCGGGCCGTGGCCTGCTGCCGCTGTGGATCAGCATCGCGATCGTCGTCATCAACATCATCGCCTTCACGGCCCTGATCGTCGGCGTCTTCTCGGCGATCGGATCGTCGCTCTAGCGCCTCTCGAGCGTGACACCACAAATCGGGTCGGACACCGTCGAAGGATGGAGTTCGGCCCGATTTGCGGTGTCAGGGCCCTCGACCTGGGAGACGCCTCCGGCCCCGCACGGCCGGGCGGGGTACCGTGCACGGCATGGACCACTTGACCGAACGCGAGGCAGCCGCGCTGGCGCTGGCGCTCGTCGCGGTGGCCACGGCCTCCCTCGACGGTGGCGACGATGCTCAGCAGTCCAGCGAACGCGGCCTGATCGAGCTCGTCAACACTCTGAGCGACGAGCCGCTCTCGGCACGTCAAGCCGAGGTCGTGAGCGCCCTGGCAGGGGCGAGTGCCGCGATGACGACCGGCCTGAGCGGCGCGGTCGCCGAGCAACGCCGCTGCGATGCACACGACGTGTTGCAGGTCGCGGCGCGCGCCGTGCTCGAGCATGCCCACGACGGAAACGGGCGCTCGGCCTAGAGTCGATCTCGACCGCTGGCGGCCTCGTCTGGCGGGTGGTGGGATCCTGGTGTTCGGTCTCTCACGAAGTTCAGTGGTACCTGCGTGCCGACCGATAGTTCGAAGGATCAGTCTTGAGGCTGATGCACCTTCTCGGCGGGTGCTGTGGACTAGTCACACGGAACGACTGACGGAGCGGGGGCTCGGTTATGAAGCAGGGGCAGATGAACGCGTATGGCGAGCTCGCCAGCGATCTCTGGCGAGCGGCCGATGAGCGTCGCTTCCTCGACATGCCGGGCCGTGATGAGTTCTTCGGCGAGCTGGGCGATCGGATCGCCCGTCGGGTCGACGAGTTGCGACCGCTCTTCGCGGGTGACGCCCCCGTGAACGAGCCGGCGCGTCGCCGCGACCTGCGCTTGCGCAAGGCGCAGAAGCAGGCCGAAGAGCTCGCCTACCAGGAGCTCCTCTTCTCGCAGTCGGTCGTGCCTGTGGACGAGCTCGTCGACGCGTAGCAAAGACCTGGAATGATCGAGGGCATGCCCTCGACCTCTGCCCCCGCCCTCGGCCTGCTCCTCGACGTCGACGGCCCCATCGCCAGCCCGATCACCCGCACCATCGACCTCCCGGCCATCAGGCGCGATCTGGTCGCGCTCGCCGACGCGGGAATCCCCCTGGTCTTCAACACCGGGCGCTCCGACGCGTTCATCCGCGACGAGGTCGTCGGGCCGCTCATCGCTGCGGGCCTGCCCGATCACGCCAGGGTGCACGGAGTCTGCGAGAAGGGCGCCGTGTGGTTCTCGATCGGGCCGCGGTTCGACGGGGGTATGGGTGAGCTCGAGATCGACGAGTCGCTCGCCATGCCCGCCGACTTCGCAGCCGAGATGGAGACCGTGGTCGCCGAGCGATTCGCCGACCGGGTCTTCTTCGACCGCACCAAGCGGGCGATGGTGTCGGTCGAGCAGCTCACCTCGATCGAGAACTCCACCTATCTCGCCATGCAGCCGCTCTTCGACGAAGTCGCCCGGGAGGCGCTCGCGCGGCGCGGCTTCGGCGTGCGCCGTCTCGACGACGTGCGGCCCGACGCTCACGGCGACGTGCAATGGCGAATCGACCCCACAATCATCTCGACCGACATCGAATCGGTGCTGCTCGGCAAAGACCTCGGTGCCCGTCGAGCACTCGAACTCCTCGCCCTGGACGGCGAGCTGCCACTGGCGTGGCGCACGGTCGGCGACTCCCGCAGCGACTACGCCATGGCCGACTGGCTGCACGCCGGTGGGTACGAGGTCGAGCACGTCGACGTCCGGCCGGGCGACGGCGTGCCGGAGAAGGCCTACCCGATCCGCACCAGCGCGACCGGGGCGATCCACGATGAGGCCGGCGCGGAATTACTGGCGGAGTGGCTGACGCAGGTCTCCTGAGATTCGACGCGTGTACCCCGAATGGTGTCGTCCTCGCGCGTAAAACCGCCTGAGACGGGTGATCGAAGCGGGTGAGTGGCCCGGAAAATCGGGAACCGGGCATACCCCATCCTTTTTTGCACCCCAAACGGGGGCCCTCCGAAAGGGGGACCGTCCCCTAATCTGTTGACACCCACAAGATCGGCCTACCCAGCCGGTTGCTGCTTCACCAGCACACGTGGCGCGATTCCCGTCGCGTCGCACACTCAGTCGCCGCCGTAGCCGACATCGTCTCGTCTCGATGGCCGCTTCCGCACGACGCCCTCGACACGCGGCACCTCCCCTGAACCCGAACCAGGAGAACACCCCCGCATGTCCCGAACCATGCCCGGCGACCGTAGGTCTGCCCGCCGCAGCGCCCAGAACGACGCATCGCGTCTCGACGCGGAGCGCCGTCGCCTCGAGGCCGAGCGGGCGGAACGCAAGCCCGTGAAGGCCCGGAAGGTCCACACCACCGAGCACATCACCGCGGGCGGACGGCCCGAGGGACGGACCCACTCTCCGGTGATGGTGCTGCTCGTGCTCGTCTCGACGCTGGGGATCCTGGTCTACGGCCAGTTCCTCCTCAACCCGGCGAACCGCGGTGACCTGCTGCCGTACACGATGGTCATCGTGGCGGAGGCCGTCGTCGTGATCCAGGCACTGCTGGCGATGTGGACGATCCTCTCGGGAGGCGCCGACCCGCGCGACTTCGACTTCCACAACACGCAGGACACCCTGTACGACGAGGAAGCGATCGACCGTCTCGACATCCGCGACCAGCCGCACCTCTGGCCGATGCTGGTCGACGGCGAGCGGAAGATCATCGACGTCTTCATCACGGTCTACGGCGAAGAGATCGCCAAGATCGAGGCGACGCTGACCGCGGCGATCGCACTTCAGGGCGAGCACCGCACCTGGATCCTCGACGACGGCAAGAGCGATGAGGTGCGCGACCTCGCGGCCCGCCACAACGCCCGCTACGTGCGCCGCCTGACCAACCACGGAGCGAAGGCCGGCAACGTCAACCACGCGCTCTCTCTCGCCAAGGGCGACTACTACGCGATCTTCGACGCCGACTTCGTGCCGAAACCCGAGTTCTTGCACGAGACCGTGCCGTTCTTCATCGACGAGAAGGTCGCGTTCGTGCAGACGCCGCAGGCGTACGGCAACCTCGCCTCGCTCGTCTCCCGCGGTGCCGGCTACATGCAGGCCGTCTTCTACAAGTTCATCCAGCCGGGCCGCAACCGCTTCAACGCGGCGTTCTGTGTCGGCACCAACGTGATCTTCCGCCGTGCCGCCATCGACGATATCGGCGGCATGGTCACCGACTCGAAGTCGGAAGACGTCTGGACCTCGCTGCACCTCCACGAGGCCGGCTGGCGTTCGATCTACATCCCCCTGACCCTTGCGGTCGGCGACGCCCCCGAGACCATCGAGGCGTACTCGAAGCAGCAGCTGCGCTGGGCCTCCGGCGGATTCGAGATCCTGTTCCAGCACAACCCGCTGTCGCCGAAGCGCACCCTGACGATGGACCAGCGCCTGCAGTACATGGTCACCGCGACGAACTACCTCACTGGAATCGCGCCGCTGCTGCTTCTGCTCGTGCCGCCGATGGAGATCTTCTTCGACCTTCGCCCGATGAACCTGACGATCTCGCTCGGTCAGTGGATCCTCTACTACTGCAGCTTCTACCTGATGCAGATCCTGCTGGCGTTCTACACGCTGGGATCGTTCCGGTACGAGGTGCTGATGCTGGCGACGGTGTCGTTCCCGATCTACGTCAAGGCGTTCTGGAACGTCATGACCGGCAAGGACGTCGGATGGCACGTGACGGGCGGTAAGAACGTGCAGAAGTCGCCGTTCAACTTCATCATCCCGCAGGTGCTCTTCTTCGTCTTCCTGGCGCTCACCAGCGTCGTCGCCATCTACCGCGACATGCAGAACGGGGTGTGGACCCTGGCGACCTTCTGGAACCTGCTGAACACCGGGATCCTGCTGTCGTTCCTCATCGTCGCCGGCCGTGAGGCCAAAGAGATCCGCAAGGCGAACAAGCTGGCCGCGAGTGGCGACCTCGTCGTCTCGGCGAACCTCGACCAGGCCACGCCGAAGCACATCACGACGACCCCGACGCGCACCCAGATCTCCCGGCCGGCGCCGCGCACGCCCGAAGAGGTCGCGCTGCTCGCGGCCACGTTCGAAGACACCCTTCCCCGCGAGCAGATCCTCGCCACCCGCACCGGTCGCCGCAGCGCCACCTCCGACGAAAGGGTCGCGTCATGACCTGGTCCAGCCGTTTCAAGCTCCTCGCCGGAATCGTCGTCGTGATCGTTCTCGTGGCGGCCTTCACCGTCATTTTCACCAAGCGCCAGTCGCAGGTGGTCTCCACGAGCGCCAGCATCCAGGCGGAGGAGTACGAGGTCGGCACCGACTACTCGGGCTCGATCGTGAAGCAGTTCGTCGAGGTCGGTGACAAGGTCTCGAAGGGCGACAAGCTCTTCCAGATCAAGAGCCTCTCGGTGCTGCAAGACGTGCGGTCCGACCTGCTGAGCTACAAGAGCACGAGCTACACCGTCACCCCTGACGGCACCATGACGTTCTTGGCGACGGTCAGCGGAATCGTCTCGAAGATCGACACGAAAGAGGGCGGCTTCGTGCAGTCGGGCGCCGACCTCGCCACCATCGACCGGGCCGACAGCCTGTATGTGCTCGGCGACTACACGCTGACGCCGCGCGACTACGAGCGGATCCAGGACGGCGCCACCGTCGAGCTCATGCTGCCGAACCAGACGACGGTCGACGGAACGGTCAAGAAGGTCTCCGTGCAGACGACCGAGGGCAACGCCGAGACCGAGATCGAGGTGGCCAGCAAGTACCTCGTGCAGGGCGCCTACTCTGGCCTCGTCAACCCGGGCACGCCGATCACCGCCACCCTCTCCCTGCGTCAGGACGGCATGTTCGCCGGCGCGCAGGATGCCATGCTCGCGTTCGTCCAGAAGATCGGCCTGTAGCCATCGCGTTCCGCACTCGTGCCACCGCCCTCCTCGCCCTCACCGCAGCCGTCGCCCTCGTGGTGACCGGGTGCACATCCGCGGGGCCCACCGCCGACCCCACTCCGTCGAAATCATCGGTGCCGTTCGGCGCCGGGCAGAAGGTGCTCGGCGACGACACTGTCGGGCCGCTCCTCGACAAGCTCGTGACGAGGTCGATCGCGGCGACGCCGAAGATGCGCCTCGCCGAGTGGCTCACCCCGCCGACGAACAAGTGGTTCTCCGGCCTGGTCTTCGGCGACACCCCGATGGCCGTCTTCCCTTATCCGCTGTCGTTCCAGCAGACCGCCACCGGGTTCGACACCGGTCTGCCCACCGTCACGGGCACCGAGAACACCGTCTTCGGTGAAGCCGTCACCCAGGTCTCAGCCGACCTCGGCGCCGACAGTGCGATCGTCAGCGCGTACGACTCCGTCTCGGTGACGATCGAGTATCTGTCGGGCAGTCGGATCCTCGGCCACGTCACCATCGCCGAGGGCTCGCCGCTCGTCTCGTATACAGCGGCGCGTGCCGGTTCGGTGACCCTGAACGGGTCGATCGACACCTCAGGATCCGACGGCACGCTCACGGTCTCGGGCCAGAAGTGGTCGGTGGCGACGAGTGATGCCACCATCGCGGGCCCCGAGGTCACGCTGCAGAAGGGCGGCTCGCTGACCCTGTTCCCCGTGCCCGAGGGGACTTCCGCGACCGATCTCACCGCCCTGCAGAAGGCCGCGGCCTCGCCACTGACCGGCGTGACGACGACCTACGCGTCGACGTCGGCCGGGCAGAAGACGAAGCTCGCCTACCGGACCGCGGCGAGCACGACTAAAGCCCCCGGCAGCACACTCGTCGTGCCGCTGCCGCACCAGGGCGCAGATGCATCCGCCGGCTGCACCTCCGCCTCGTATGCCGGCCTCTACGGCACGACACCGCTCTGCATCTCGTCGGGCCTGTCGTTCACCACGCCGACGATCGCGGCCACGTCGAGCCTCGACCTGGCGAAGGTCTCGTCGTCGAACAAGGCCGTGCTGAAGTCGCAGCTCGAAGTCGACGTGAAGCTGCTGCCGACCTTCGCGACCGACACCTACTACGGCGGAAAATCGCTCTACCGCGCCGCCATGCTGCTGCAGCTCGCCCGCGAGCTCGGCGACGACGCCTCCGAGAAGACGCTGACGACCGCTCTGACCACGCAGATCGACAAGTGGATGGAACCCGGCGGCTGCACGACGCGCGCGCAGGAGTGCTTCGTCTACGACGCGAAGCTCAAGACCATCGTGGGGCTCGCGAACTCGTTCGGGTCGGAGGAAGACAACGACCACCACTTCCACTACGGGTACTTCCTCTACGCGGCCGGCGTGGTCGCCCAGTCGACGCCGTCGCTCGCCGCCAAGTGGGCACCGGTGATGAACCTGCTCGCCGCCGACATCGCCACCAACACCGGCGACGGCTCGGGCAAATATTTTCCCGACACCCGCGTCTACGACCCGTACTTCTCGCACAGCTGGGCGTCCGGCTACTCGCCCTTCGCCGACGGGAACAACCAGGAGTCGTCGTCCGAAGCCGTCAACGCGTGGACGGGGCTCGCCCTCTGGGGCAAGGCCTCCGGAGACGCGGCCCTCGAGGGCGAGGCGAACTGGCTGCTCAGCGGCGAGACCGCGTCGGCGCTCGCCTACTACGTCAACCCGTCGCTCGACGAGCCGCAGTTCGACGGTTTCTCGCATGACCTCGTGTCGCTCAACTGGGGTGGCAAGCGCGACTACGCGACCTGGTTCTCGGCGGCGCCCAGCGCGATCATCGGTATTCAGTTGATCCCGATGAGCCCGGTGTCGACGTACCTCGGGTCGTCGGCGGGCGGGGGCGCCTCGCACATCAAGAAGCTGGTCGCGGCAGCACTGACCGGGGGTGCAGACGAGACGCTGATCGACTACGTGCTCATGTACGAGTCGCTCGCCGGCAAGGATGCGGCGGCCTCGGCACTCGCGGCGGCGAAGAAGCTGCCGTCGACCGCGATCGACAACGGCAACTCGCGCACGTACCTGCTGGCGTACATCATGGCGCAGGAGGCCGGGGCGTAGCTGGCGCTGGCTTGCTTGCGGCCTGCGCGTTCGGGCCGGGCGTTCGGGCCGGGCATGACCTCGCGCGAATCGGCCGATGTCACAGCGCCGCGGCGCGCGACGTCGGCCGATTCGCGTCCCCTCGCTGGTGCGGGTCGGCGTCAGGCGGGGGATTTCAGGTCTGGCAGTGGGGGCACCAGTACGTCTCGCGCAGCTCCAGCTCGGATTCGCCGAGCTCGCCCCGCTTGATCTTCGTTCCGCACCGGAGGCACGGCTTGCCGGCTCGGCCGTAGACCCAGTCGGTCGTGCCGCGGAGGGTGCCGGTCGTGGTGCGCTCCACCCGGTCTTTGTTGGCCTGGATCAGCCGATGCGCGAGGTCGACCATCTTGGGTAGCTGCGGCACCTCGCCGACCGGCCGGGTGGGAAGCACGCCCCGCAAGAAGCAGAGCTCGTTGCGATAGACGTTGCCGACGCCGGCGAGGACGCGCTGGTCGAGCAGGGCGAGTCCGATCTCGCGGGCGGGGTCGCGTTCGATGTTGGCGAGGGCGATCTCGGCGTTCCAGTCGGGGCCGAGCAGATCGGGGCCGAGGTAGGCGACGACGCTGTCGTCGTCGTCGCGGGGAACGAGCTCGACGATTCCGAGGTCGAAGCCCACAGCGACCCACTCCTCCGTCTCGAGCACGACTCGGGCCTGGTACGCGGGGCGGCGCCACTTGGTGCCGTGCCGGTACACGTGCCAGGATCCTTCCATCTTGAGGTGAGTGTGCAAGGTCACGTCGCCGATGTGGTGCAGCAGGTGCTTGCCGCGGCTGATGACGTCGTCGACGATCTCGCCGGCGAGGTCGATCGTGGCGAACTCGGGCACCCGGAAGTCGGATTTCGTGAGCCGTTGCCCGCGCAATACTGCGTCGAGGTTCTTGGCGGCGCGGTAGACGGTGTCGCCCTCAGGCACGGTGGGCTCCGGTCGGGGTGGCCGGCGCGGTCGGCGTCGGGGAGCTGGCGAGCGAAGCGACGCGATTCGGCCATGACGACGTGGCGCGCCGGGTCAGATTGGCCGATCCGCGTCGGATTGCGGGGCCCGTCACGGCCGCGGGGCCCATCTCGGCCGCGGGGCCCGTCACTACTGCAGGGCCCGTCACGACCGCAGCGCCCATCACGACCGCAACCGCACGCCGCTCGGGGTCGGCGCGAACCCGGCCTCCCGCAGCGCGTCGCCGAACCGGCTGCCGAGAACGAACTCCCCGTCGACCCGCTCGACCGCGAGCTTGCCGAGCCTCGCCCGGACGACACCGGCCAGCGACGCAGCGGCCACGGCGAGATCGCGCTCGGTCGGAACGCCGAAGGTCAGCACGGTCTTGCCGCCGCGCTCGACGTAGACGACGAGCCGCCCGTCGACGAGAACGACGAGCGCCCCGGCTTTGCGACCGGGCCGGTGGCCCCGGGGCGCGCCCTCGGCCGCGTCGTCGGGTGCGGTCGGCCACGGCAGTGCGGCGCCGTACGGGTTGGCGGGGTCGGTCGCGGCCAGGGTGACGACGGGAACGGCGTCGCCTCGACCCGCGGAGGCGAGTGCCTCCGAGCCTTCGCGGTCGTCGTCGCGAACGAACGCGCGAAGACGGTCGACAGTGGGGCCGGTGGCGAATTGCGCGGCACCGAGGCCCTCGACGAAGTACCCGCGACGCGCCCGGCCGGTCTCTTCGAACGTCGAGAGGACTTTGTAGACCGTCGAGAAGCCGCCGCGCACACCCTCGTTCATCACAGCGCCACGGGTGACCACTCCGTGTCGTTCGAGCAGCATCTCGGCCTGAGCGGCGGCGCGGACGGTGGCGTCGGGTTCGGCGAGGGGCAGCAACGACCAGCGCCCACCCACGGTCGGAGGCCCGGCCTGGCGCGGCATCGCCGAGCGCGGCACCCGTCCGCGATAGGAGGCGCGGGAGCGAGTGGTCGGCGTCCGGGTGCGCGGCGCCTTGCCGCTGACCTGGGTGCGCAGCGGCGCGAAGGTGTCGTTGGTGATCTGGCCCTGCCAGACGAGATCCCAGATGGCGGTGACGAGGTCGGTGTCGAGCAGGGGTGATGATGCGGTGGCACCCACCGAGTCGCTCAGCTGCCGGAAGAAGTAGGCGCCACCCCCGGCCAGTGCGCTGAGGATCTCGCGTTGCAGCTCGGTGGTCTCGTCGCCGGAGGGCTCCGCCAGCGTGACCTGGGCCCCGTCGGCGAGGTGGAGGCTGACCCAGCCGTCGTTGCCGGCCAGCGAACCAGCACCCGACCAGATGACCTCGCCCGTCGCCGTCAGCTCGTCGAGCATGCCGGTCGAGTAGTCGGTGACCCGCGAGGGCAGAATGAGCGTCTCCCACGACGAGGCCGGAAGTGCGACGCCGCTGAGCTGGTCGATCACCTGGACGACCCCGTCGATGCCGCGCAGCCCTGACCCTTTGACGCCGGTGGCGACGTGCTGCCACGCGGGCAGGAAGCGGCCGAGCGTGTCGTGCGACACCGGCTCGACCTCGTGGCGCAGCGCAGCCAGCGAACGACTGCGGAGGCGGCGCAGCACCTCGGCGTCGCACCACTCGCTGCCCTGACGGTCGGGCCGGAACTCGCCCTCCATCACCCGACGCTGAGTGCCGAGGCGTCGGAGTGTCTCGAGCACCACGGCCGTGCCGAGCCCCAGTCGCTGCGCCACCTCGACGGGCCCGAACGGCGCGTGCGTCCGCGCGAATCGGCCGACGAGGTCGCCGAGCGGGTCGTCGACGGGTTCGACGAATGCCGAGGGCACGCCGATAGGCAGGTTCACGCCGAGCGCATCGCGCAGGCGACTGGCGTCTTCGATGCCTGCCCAGCGCTCCACGCCCGCGTGGGTAAAGCGCAGGATCCGAGACGACCGCACCAGCTCACCCAACGCCGTGTCGAGCTCGCGTCGCGCCGCATCGAGTGCGTCGGGTGCGGCGGCCGCGCCCTCGGCCAGCCAGCTCCGCTCCACGATCTCGTCGGTGGCGAGTGGCCCCAGCAGCCGCAGCAGGTCGACGACGCCCTCGATGTCGCGGGCGCGCCGCTCGGGCACGAGCTTCTGTAGCTCTCGCTCGTGCTGGTCGATGACGTCGGCGTCGAGCAGCTCGCGGAGTTCGGCCCGGCCGAGAAGCTCGGCCAGCAGCGATGAGTCGAGCGAGAGGGCTGCGGCTCGCCGTTCGGCGAGGGGCGAGTCGCCCTCGTAGAGGAACGCCGCGACGTAGCCGAAGAGGAGCGACCGGGCGAAGGGAGACGGCATCTGCGTCTCTGCCTCAACGACTCGGATCTCTCGCCGGGCGAGGGCATCGGTGAGACTCATCAACGCCGGGAGGTCGTAGACGTCTTGCAGCACCTCGCGGACCGCCTCGAGCACGATCGGAAACTGCGGGTATTTGCGGGCGACGTCGAGCAGCTGCGACGCCCGCTGGCGCTGCTGCCAGAGCGGGGAGCGGCGACCCGGGTTGTAGCGGGGGAGCAGGAGAGCTCGCGCTGCGCACTCGCGGAAGCGCGACGAGAACAGGGCGGAGCCGCCGACCTCCTCGGTGACGATGGCGTCGAGGTCGTCGCGTTCGAACGTGAAGAGGTCTGCTCCGGGAGGCTCGGCGTCGGTGTCGGGGATGCGCACCACGATGCCGTCGTCAGCCGCCATCGCGGAGCCGTCGATGCCGAGCTGGTCGCGGATTCGTGCGCTCACCGCCAGTGCCCACGGTGCGTGAACGCGCATGCCGTAGGGCGAGTGGAGGATGAGCCTCCAGTCGCCCAGTTCGTCGCGGAACCGCTCGACCACGAGCGTGGTATCGGTCGGCACGTGCCCCGCGACGTCGCGCTGTTCGGTGAGGAAGGCGAGGAGGTTCTTCGCGGCGCGTTCGTCGAGCCCGCCAGCGACCACGCGCGCCGTCGCGTCGGCGAGGCTCGAATTGGAGAGCTCACGTGTGTAGGCGCCGATCGCGCGGCCGAGCTCGGCCGGACGCCCGATTCCGTCGCCCTTCCAGAAGGGGACGCGGCCCGGCTGGCCGTAGGCGGGAGACACCAGCACCCGGTCGTGGGTGATGTCTTCGATGCGCCAGCTGGTCGCACCGAGAGCGAAGACGTCGCCGACCCGGGATTCGTAGACCATCTCTTCGTCGAGCTCGCCGACGCGGGCGGCCTTCTCGCCCACCATGAAGACGCCGAAGAGGCCGCGGTCGGGAATGGTGCCGCCGCTCGTGACGGCGAGGCGCTGCGCGCCGGGGCGCCCGGAAAGCGTGCCGTGCACGCGATCCCAGACGATGCGGGGGCGCAGCTCGGCGAATTCGTCGGACGGGTATTTGCCGCTCAGCAGGTCGAGGGTCGCGTCGTAGGCCGACCGCGGCAGGTTCGCGAAGGGCGCGCTGCGGCGGACCGTGTCGTACCACTCGTCGGCGTCGATCTCGTCGAGGGCCACCGCGGCCACGGTCTGCTGGGCGAGCACGTCGAGGGGGTTCGCCGGCATCTGGAGCTCTTCGATCAGCCCGGAGACCATGCGCTCGGCGGCGACGGCCGAGTGGATGAGGTCGGCGCGGTGCTTGGGGAACAGCACGCCGCGCGATACCTCGCCGACCTGGTGGCCGGCGCGGCCGACCCGCTGCAGCCCGCTCGCGACCGAGGGCGGAGACTCGACCTGCACCACGAGGTCGACGGCGCCCATGTCGATACCGAGCTCAAGCGAGCTCGTCGCGACGACGCATCGCAGACGACCACTCTTGAGGTCGTCTTCGATCAGGGCGCGCTGGTCTTTGCTGACGGAGCCGTGGTGTGCTCGGGCGAGGAGGGGCTCGGCTCCCGTCGTCTGGCCGGAGCCGCCCATGATTTGAGCCGGCACAGCTTGGGCGGGCACAGCTTGTGCGGGAGAGGAGCCTGCGGGGGCGGGTGTGAGCGGGGTCGGGCGGGATCCTGCGCCCTCGATCGTCTGGGATGTCTGCGTGTGCGAACCGACCTCGACGAGCTCGGTCTCGGCCTGCTCGCCGGCCTCGGCTGCCTCGCCGAAGGTGCGCTCGACGTAGATGTCGTTGAGGCGGGCGGTCAGGCGCTCGGCGAGGCGGCGGGAGTTGGCGAAGACGATCGTCGACCGGTGCTCGAGGATGAGGTCGACGATGCCCTCTTCGACGTGGGGCCAGATCGACCCCTGGGGTGCTGCGCCCGCTGCAGAGCCCTCGAGCGGAGTGGCCGTGCCGAGCTCGGTCATGTCGTCGACCGGCACGACGACCCGCAGGTCGAACTTCTTCTCGGACGGGGGAGCCACGATCGTGACCGGGCTCGAGCCACCCAGGAACCTGGCGACCTCTTCGGGTGGGCGGACTGTCGCCGAGAGCCCGATCCGTTGCGCCGGTTTGTCGAGCAGGGCGTCGAGACGTTCGAGGGAGACGGCGAGGTGGGAGCCCCGCTTGGTGGAGGCGACCGCGTGGACCTCGTCGATGATGACCGTCTCGACGCCCTTGAGGTTTTCGCGGGCGGCCGACGTGAGCATGAGGTAGAGCGATTCGGGCGTCGTGATGAGGATGTCGGGGGGTGTGCGCTGGAGCAGCCGACGATCGGACGACGTGGTGTCGCCGGACCGCACGCCGACCGTGATCTCGGGGGCCTCGGTGCCGAGGCGGCGTGCAGTCTGCGTGACGCCGACCAGCGGAGAGCGGAGGTTGCGCTCGACGTCGACGCCAAGCGCCTTGAGGGGGGAGATGTAGAGGACCCTCGTGCGGTGCTGCTTCTCTTCGGGCGGCGGAGACGACGCCAGCTTGTCGATCGACCAGAGAAAACTCGCGAGGGTCTTGCCGGAGCCGGTGGGCGCGATGACGAGTGCGTTCTGCCCGCCCGAGATGGCCTCCCACGCCCCCTCCTGGGCGTGCGTCGGACGCGCGAACGCCCCGCGGAACCACGTGGCGGTGGCGGGCGAGAAGCGGTCGAGGACGTCTGTCATGGTCAGGCCATCCTGCCCCCACCCACTGACATCGGGCTCGTTCACTCTCGGAGTCGGCGGGTATTGTCGAGAGTGGGCGGGCGCTGCAGCACCCGCCCACTCCTCAGAACACCCGCCCCCTCGAAACCTCCGCCGGCCCGAGGGCTACCGTGAACGCATGCCCACACTCCTGCAGCTCGACTCGTCCGCCGACCTCACGACGTCGCGCTCGCGTGCCCTCACGGCGACCTTCGCCGACGCCTGGACCGCCCTCGGCGAAGATCACGTGGTCGTCCACCGCGATCTGCACCGCGAGCCGCTGCCGCACCTGGCCGACGCCGACCTGCACTTTCCGAAGGCGCTCCGCCCGGCGGGATCGCACGTCGATCCTGCGGCCGAGTCGCTCCAGGCCGGGGTCATCGCCGAGCTGCTCGCCGCCGACGTCGTCGTGATCGGCGTACCCCTCTACAACTACTCGATGCCCTCCACCCTCAAGGCGTGGGTCGACCACATCCACGTGCCGACCGTCACGGCGCCGTTCGGCGACGACCCGACCCAGCCGATGAAGGGCAAGACGGTCGTGCTCATGTCGACGCGGGGTGGCGCCTACGACGCGGGCACTCCGAGCGAATACGACGACCACGCGGTTCCGGCGCTCTCGATCGTGCTCGGCGCGGCCCTCGGCATGACGGTGGAGACGATCGTCGCCACGCGCACGCTGACCGGGCGGTTCGGGGGCCCGAGCGGCGAGGTCGAGAAGCAGGACGCCGAGCTGGCGGCGGGGCACGAGCGGGCCGTGGCCGCGGCCAAGCGGCTGGGCTGAGGCGGGTCGCGCAGGATCCTGCGGTCCGCGTTCCCGATGTCGGTCGCGGCCCGTAGTGTGACCGACATGGAACAGCGCACACTCGGACGAACCGGCCGCGACGTCAGCGTCGTCGGCCTCGGCACCTGGCAGCTCGGCGGCGACTGGGGCGACGTGCCCGAGAGCGATGCGTTCGCGGTGCTCGACGCGTCGAGCGAGGCGGGCGTGACCTTCTTCGACACAGCCGACGTCTATGGCGACGGCCGCAGCGAACAGACGATCGCCAAGTGGCGGCGCAGCAACGAAGACGCCCCGCTCACCATCGCCACCAAGATGGGGCGGCGCGAAGCGCAGGAGGCCGCGAACTACAACCGCACGAACTTCATCGCCTGGGTCGACCGGTCACGCCGCAACCTGGGCATGGACACCCTCGATCTCGTCCAGCTGCACTGCCCGCCGACCCCCGTCTTTTCCAGCGACGCCGTCTACGACGCCCTCGACGAGCTGGTCGAGCGGCAGATGATCGCGGCCTACGGCGTCAGCGTTGAAGAGACCGAGCAGGCGCTCAAAGCGATCGAGAGGCCGCACCTCGCCACGGTGCAGATCATCCTGAACGCGTTCCGGCTCAAGCCGCTTGACGAGGTGCTGCCGGCGGCCGTCGAATCCGGCGTCGGCATCATCGCCCGAGTGCCTCTCGCCAGTGGTCTGCTGAGCGGCAAATACACCGCCGAGACGCAATTCGCGCCGAACGACCACCGTTCGTTCAACCGGCACGGCGAGGCGTTCGACCAGGGCGAGACCTTCTCCGGTGTCGACTTCGAGACCGGCGTCGAGGCCGCGCTCGCGTTCGCCGAATTCGTGCCCGAGGGCGTCACCACCGCGCAGGCGGCCCTCAAATGGATCATCGAGCAGCCCGGCGTCACCACCGTGATTCCCGGGGCCCGCAACGTCGAGCAGGCGCGCTCCAACGCCGAAGCCGGTCAGGTCTTCGACCTCGGCGAAGAGTTCCACGATCGCGCCGAGCGGCTCTACGACCGGTACTTCCGGGCGGCCGTGCACCACCGCTGGTGAGCGAGGCGCCCTCCAAGTCGGGTGAGGCGGGCGGCGGGCCGGATCCTTCGTCGGGTCTCGCCGGCTACCGCGAACTGCTCGGGCCCGTCGACCGCCGCGCGCTGTTCGTCGCCGGGGTGGTCGCGCGTGTGCCCCTCGCGATCGTCGGCTACAGCGTGCTGTTCTTCGTGCAGGCGTATTCCGGTTCGTTCGCCGCAGCGGGGTTCGCGTCCGGGCTCGCGATAGCGGCGATGGCCGTCGTCAGCCCGCTCTTCGGGCGGATCGCCGATCGGCGCGGTCAGCGCGGGGCACTCATCGTGGCTGCGGTCGCGCACCCCGTGATGGTGGCGCTCCTCATCTGCCTCGGCGTCTGGCGGGCGCCCACCGCACTCGTCTGCGTCGTCGTGGTGTGCGTCGGCGGGTCCATCGCGCCGGTCGGCGCCTTCATGCGGGCGCGCTGGTCGGGGCAGCTCGGCGCCACCCCGCTCCTGCAGGTCGCGTTCTCGCTCGAGGCCATCGCCGATGAGCTCGTCTGGGTCTTCGGCCCCGCTCTCGCCGCCCTCGTCGCCGGCACCATCAGCCCGTCGGCCGGGCTCGTGTTGTCAGCTCTGTTCGGAACGGCCGGCGCGATCTGGCTGCTGCGCGGTGCCGACGTGGCCGTGATCCCGCCTCCTGCGAGTGGCCCTCGGCACGCCTTCCGCCCCTGGCGTTCGCGCCGTCTCGTCGGCGTTCTGCTTGCCAACGCCGCCGTCGGCGTCATCTTCGGCGTCAACGACGTCACGGTCGTCTCGTGGACGACGAGCATCGGGGCACCCCAGATCGCCGGGTTGGTGCTCACCGCCTACTCGATCGGCAGCGTCACCGGCGGCTTCTTGATGGGGCTGGTTCCGGGCAGGATCCCGGCCTACCGCCTCTTCGTCGTCTCGTCGCTCGCGCTCGGGGTCTTCTGGGGTGCGCTCTCGCTTGCACCGAACCCCTACTGGCTGTTTCCCATCGGCCTGTTCGCCGGTGCCACCATCACGCCGTTCACCATCTCGACCAATCGGGTGGTGCACGACGCGGTGTCTCCGACGGTCTTCACCGAGGCGCTGGCGTGGGTGTCGGCGTTCGTCGTCGGGGCCATGGCCTTCGGGTCGTTCATCGGCGGGGTGGTCGACGAAGCCGGGCCGCCCGACGCCGGTTTCGGGGTCGTTGCAGCCCTGTCGCCGCTACCGGTCGTGGTGGCGCTTGTTGCAGGTGTCCGCTGGCACCGGCGGCGCCGGGTCGAGGGGCTGCCGGTAGGCGGATCCTGAGTTGTCAGACCTCACAATCGACCACCGAATCCGCTCACAAGTGGTCGATTTTGAGGTCTCGCGAGTCGGATCCGGTGTGTGAGGCGGCAGCCGTGGCGGCGTGGGGCTCGGCCGGGTTGCGCGGGGCGCCCCTCTCCTGGGAGTGTTCCTCTGATGACCGATTCAGCGATGCAGCAGCCCATTCTCGTGATCATGGGGGTCTCCGGCTCCGGTAAGTCGACGGTCGCCGAGGCGCTGTCCACAAAGCTCGGCTGGGACTTCGCCGAGGGCGACGCGATGCACCCGCAGTCGAACGTCGACAAGATGGCGGCCGGCATCCCCCTCGACGACGACGATCGGTGGCCGTGGCTCGAGAAGGTCGCGGCGTGGATCCGCGGGCACACCGAACACGGTCGCCCGGGCATCGTCACCTGCTCGGCGCTCAAGCACGCCTATCGCGACGTGCTGCGGGGGCCCGACGTGGTCTTCGTTCACCTGCGGGGCGAGGCCGAGCTGATCGGTGAGCGCATCTCGCATCGCACCGGCCACTTCATGCCGTCGACCCTGCTCGCCTCGCAGCTCGCAACCCTCGAACCCCTCGGCGACGACGAGCGGCACATTATCGTCGACGCGGGCCGCGAGCCGTCGGTCGAGGTGGCCGACATCATCCGCAAGCTCGGTCTCTCGCCCGTCGCGCAGGGGTAGTCCCCCACGCCTTCGATCCCTTCAGGTGCGGGGGAGTTATCTGTCTCCATGGCACAGAAATGGATCGTCTCGACCTTCGGCTCTCTCGACGGCCTCGAGCTCATCGTCGTCGACCCGCCCGCACCGAAAGCGGACGAGGTCACCATCCAGGTCAAGGCCGTGGGTATGAACCCCGTCGACGTCAAGACGATTCTGACCGCCGAGGATCCCGGTTCGCTCATGACGCCCCTCGGCTACGAAGTCGCGGGAATCATCACCGCCGCCGGGGCCGACGCACCGTTCGCACCGGGTGACGAGGTCATCGCGTTTCGGGTGACCGGCGGGTATGCCTCCGAGCTCACGGTGCCCGCAAAAGACGTCTTCGCCAAGCCCGAGTCGCTCGGCTGGCCGGAGGCCGCGAACCTGCTGCTCGCCGGGGCGACCGCCGCCGAGATGCTGCACGTCACCGGCGCGAAGGCGGGCGAGTCGATCCTCGTGCACGGGGCGTCGGGAGCCGTCGGCGTGAGCGTGCTGCAGCAGGCGGCACTCTGGGGCATCCGCTGCATCGGCACGGCGTCCGAGCGCACTTTCGGTGTCGTCGAAGAGTTCGGCGCGACCGGCGTCGTCTACGGCGACGGGCTCGAGGAGCGCGTTCGGTCGCTCGCCCCCGACGGCATCGCCGCCGCACTCGACTGCGTCGGCACCGACGAGGCGATCGACGTCTCGCTCGCACTGGTCGAGGATCGCGGGCGCATCGTCAGCATCGCGGCGTTCGGGCGGGCAGAGCGCGACGGCTACCGCGTCATCGGCGGAGCGATGCCCGAGAGTGCGCGGTATCGCGACGAGATCCGGTCGTCGCTGGTGGCCCTCGCTGGCAAGGGCGACCTCGTGGTGCCGGTCGCGAAGACGTTCCCGTTCGCCGAGGCGCCGGCCGCGTTGGAGCTGCTCGCGACGGGTCACCCGGGCGGCAAGCTCGCGCTCGTCCCCTAGGGCGCCTGCCGCGGGCGCGTGGGCCTGACCGCGATACGTCGTGCGGACTCGCAGACGTGCCGCGGCGCGTTGGCTTGACCGCACTACGTCGTGCGGCGGGCCGGGCTCAGTAGCTACATCGTGAAGTCGGCGCTGATCGACGCGATCACGTCGATGTCGGAGGGCTTCAGTTCGAACGAGCCGCCTTCGTAATCGACCGCCCTCACGATGCGAGCCGACTGCACCTGCCAGCGGCCGCCGGATTCTGAGAGGCCGGGCCGTAGTCCTTCCTCGTAGACGGCCTCGAGTGACGGACCCGCCATGCCGAGCGCGGCGGCGTAGTCGCCCGCTTTCGTGATGGCGTCTTGCACGGCGGCGATCCTCACCTCACGGTCGAGCTCGGCGCGTAACGCGACGGTGAGGGCCCAATCGATGCCATCAATGCTGACCCCTTCGTATTCGCCGAGGCTCCCTACCCACTCGGCAAGGGCGGTGAAGTCGCTGAACGTCACATCGATGCTCGAGCGAGAGCGATAGCTGACCACCGTTGAGATGGTGGTATCGCTGTTCTTGACGAACTCGCGGAGGGTGTCGACGACGACGCGGTCGGAGCTCCACCAGGTGGCGGCGCCCGAAAGCTGGTGCTCTTTCGCCTCCGAGACCACCGCGTTATGGGTCTCGATGGCGCGAGAGCGAGCGGTCATGCGGTCCGCCGAGGTGAAACTGATGCTGACATGAACGGTGCCGCGCTCGGCGGGATGGCTGCGGGTGGCATTTCCGGCTACGACAAATGTGCTCATGGGGTCATCCTGCCCCTCACAATCCAGATGTGACCCGATGCGGCGGGCCGGCCAACGCCCCGGTCAGGCGGGGTGCACCTCGGCGAGGAACGCGTTCACGTCGCCGAGCTCCTCCTGCGAAATGCCGTGCGTGAGGCCCGGGTACACCGAGAGCGTCGCACCCGGCACGTTCGTCTGGAGCCACTGCTCAGTGCGCTCCACGGCATCAGCCGGAATGATCGGGTCGGCATCGCCCCGACCGTAGAAGACCCGAGGATCCGAGGCGGCCACCGCTGCATCGACCGCCGTATCGGCGCCGGGCACCACGAACCCCGCCAGCACCACCGCGAAGTCGAAGAAGCCGGGGCGGCGGCGGAGAAGCTGCAGCGAGAGCGAGCCGCCCTGCGAGAAGCCGAGGAGACCGACCGTCGGATGCGCGTCGGCCAACGAGTCGACGTAGGCCAGCACGGCGTCGGCAGCGGCATCGACCGGTGCCGGGTCGGGTGCGCCCGGCAGCGACAGCGGGTACCACGACCAGGCACCACCGGCCGGGCCCTGGGGCCACGGGAGCGGCGCGCGCAGGGAGGCGTAGACGAATTCGGGCGAAAGGTGCGGTGCAAGGCCGATCAGGTCGCCCTCGTGTGAGCCGACTCCGTGCAGCAGCAGCACGAGCGGCTTGCCGCGGCGCTCCTCTTCGGGAAGGGACCACTGAACGGCGGAGGGATCGATCGAGACCATTGCTCCAGCGTAGTGACGCCCCGCTACCCTGGTGCGATCGGTCGTGCCTCGCGCCGCCATCCTCGGCTTCGGCAGCGCGCAGCCGAACCGCAACACGAAGGGGTACTAGCCCCGAATAGCCAGGCCCTACCGGTAAGAATGGCGCATGGCTTCCGTTCAGACTCCCGACCCCAACTCCGGCTGGCTCTCCGAGGAGGAGCTGTTCCAGATCCGGCAGCGCCTCCCGATCCTGTACGTCGAGGCGGTGCCCGTGCGCATCGACGGGCAGGGGGTCGTCACCGAGGTGGGCGTGCTGCTGCGTGCCGACAGTGAGGGCACGATGACGCGGATGCTCGTCTCCGGGCGCGTCATGTACGGCGAGTCGCTCCGCACGGCGCTGTTCCGCCACCTCGAGAAAGACCTCGGGCCGATGGCTTTTCCGCAGCTCCCGCCGTCGCCGGTGCCGTTCTCCGTCGCCGAGTACTTCCCGTTCCCGGGGGCCTCGGTCTACACCGACGAGCGCCAGCACGCCGTGTCGCTCGCCTACGTCGTGCCGGTCACCGGCACCTGCGAACCGCGCCAGGACGCCCTCGAGATCACCTGGATGAGCCCCCAGACCGCCGCGAGTGCCGAGGTCGCGGCCGAGATGGAGGGTGGACGCGGTGCTCTGCTGCGGACTGCGCTCGCGTCGGTCGGTGCGCTGACGTAGCTCGCACTTCGGCGGCGTGCGCCCGCTCGGGCCGGGTCTCTGAGTCGGCGGGCGTTTTCGAGAGTGGGSGGGTGCTGCAGCACCCGCCGACTCTCAACAACACCCGCCGACCGKGCTGGAGCACCCGCCGACTCTCAACAACACCCGCCGACCGGCGGGGAGCGCCCGCCGACTCTCAACAACACCCGCCGACCGGCGGGGAACACCCTCCCACACGCCGAAACGCACCGCCGCGCGGCTTTAGGATGGACGACATGCCCGCCGGCGACGCCTTCTTCATCACCACGCCCATCTTCTACGTCAACGACGTGCCCCACATCGGGCACGCCTACACCGAGGTCGCGACCGACGTGCTCGCTCGGTGGCACCGCCAGCGCGGTGACGACGCCTGGCTGCTCACCGGCACCGACGAGCACGGCCAGAAGATTCTGCGCACGGCGACGAGCCACGACGTCTCGCCGAAAGAGTGGGCCGACAAGCTCGTCGAGGAGGCATGGATCCCGCTCCTCGAGACGGTCAACATCGCCAACGACGACTTCATCCGGACCACCGACCAGCGGCACGAGACCGGTGTGCAGACCTTCCTGCAGAAGCTCTACGACGACGGCTTCATCTACCAGGGCGAGTTCGAGGGCTTCTACTGCGTCGGCTGCGAGGAGTACAAGCAGGCGTCCGACCTGGTCGACGGCACCGGTCCGTTCGAGGGCCAGCAGGTCTGCGCCATCCACTCGAAGCCCGTCGAGCTGCTGAAGGAGAGCAACTACTTCTTCCGCATGAGCGACTTCGAGAAGCCGCTGCTCGATCTGTACGAGTCGCAGGCCGACTTCATTCAGCCCGAGAGCGTCCGCAACGAGATCGTCCAGTTCGTCAAGCAGGGTCTCCGCGACCTCTCGATCTCGCGGGCCTCGTTCGACTGGGGCATCAAGGTGCCGTGGGACGACAAGCACGTCGTCTACGTCTGGTTCGACGCCCTGCTCAACTACGTCACCGCCGTCGGCTACGGCGTGCCCGATCAGCAGGCCGAGTTCGACCGCCGCTGGCCCGCCACGCACATCGTCGGCAAAGACATCGCGCGTTTCCACGCCGTCATCTGGCCCGCCATGCTGATGGCCGCTGGTCTGCCCGTGCCGAAGCATGTCTTCGGCCACGGCTGGCTCCTGGTCGGCGGCGAGAAGATGTCGAAGTCGAAGCTGACGGGTATCGCGCCGCAGCAGATCACGGAGACCTTCGGCGTCGACGCGTTCCGCTACTACTTCATGCGTGCCATCACGTTCGGCAACGACGGCAACTTCTCGTGGGAAGACATCTCGGCGCGCTACCAGGCCGAGCTCGCCAACGGATTCGGCAACCTCGCGTCACGCATCATCGCCATGATCACCCGCTACTTCGACGGCACCGTGCCCGTCGCCGGCGACCTCGACGCGGCCGACCTCGCCATCCGCGAGACCGAGGTGCGCGTGACCGCCGCCGCGGACGCGGCGATCGAGCGGTTCGCGATCCACGAGGCCCTCGGTTCCATCTGGGAGCTCGTCGATGCCCTCAACGGCTACATCACCGAGCAGGAGCCCTGGGCTCTCGCGAAAGACGAAGCCAAGCGCGATCGTCTCGCGACGGTGCTGAACACGGCGCTTCGGGGTCTCGGCACGCTGACCGTGCTGCTCAGCCCCTTCATCCCGGATGCCACGCGCAAGCTGTGGGCGTCGATCGGCCAGGGTGAGCTGACGAGCCAGAACGTCGACCGCGCTCCGGAGTGGTCGTCGGCACCGAACGTTCAGCCGCTTCCTTCGACGCTGTTCCCGCGCATCGAGCAGCCGGAGCCGGCCACAGCGTGACTGACGCAGAATCCGGCGACGGAGCGACGATGCCCCCGTCTCACGACCAGAACGCCGGCGCGACCCACATCCGCAAGCGCAGTGACGAATCGGGCGGCCAGAAGCGCGATCTGAGCTACCCGCCGTTGCCGCAGCCCCTCACGGTTCCGGTCTACGACAATCACACCCACCTCGAGATCGAAGACGGCGAAGAGGGCCTCGACTACCGCGAGCACCTCGACCGGGCGTCGAGCGTCGGCATCCGCGGAGTGGTGCAGGTCGGCAACGACGTGGCGACATCGCGCTGGTCGGCCGAGATCGCGAGCCGTGAACCGCGCGTGCTGGCGGCGGTCGCGTTGCACCCCAACGAGGCGCCGAAGCTCGCCGCCGCCGGAGAACTCCACGAGGCGCTGGCCGTGATCGACGAACTCGCCGCCAGGCCCCGCGTGCGTGCCGTCGGCGAGACCGGCCTCGACTGGTTCCGGCTTCCCGACGACGACACCCGCGACTCCGCTCGTGCCGCGCAGCTCGAGTCGTTCGAAGCGCACATCGAGATCGCCAAGAAGCACAATCTCGCCCTGCAGATCCACGACCGCGACGCCCACGACGACGTCGTCGCAACGCTCAAGCGCGTCGGCGCCCCCGAGCGCACGGTCTTCCACTGCTTCTCGGGCGGCCCCGAGTTGGCCACCGTCTGCGCTGAGAACGGCTGGTACATGTCGTTCGCCGGCACGGTCACGTTCAAGAACGCGCAGGCCCTCCGCGACGCTCTCATCCAGGCCCCGCGCAGTCTCATCATGGTCGAGACCGACGCGCCCTTCCTCACGCCGAGCCCGTTCCGCGGCCGCCCGAACTCGCCGTACCTGATCCCGCACACCCTGCGTTCGATGGCCGAGACCCTCGGCACCGACGTCGGCATGCTCGCCGCGCAGATCACGTCGACCACCGAGCTGGTCTACGGCACGTGGGAGTCCGACCCCATCCGGATCGAGGCCTGACGTGGCATCCAGCACGCTTCTCGGGCCCGCCGAAATCCGCGACCTCGCCGACCTCCTCGGTATCCAGCCGACGAAGAAGCTCGGCCAGAACTTCGTCCACGACGGCAACACCGTGCGGCGGATCGTGGGGGCTGCCAAGGTCGCACGCGAGACTCGTGTGGTCGAGATCGGGCCGGGTCTCGGATCCTTGACTCTCGGTCTGCTCGAAGCCGGTGCCTCGGTCACCGCGGTCGAGATCGACAAGCGGCTGGCCGAACAGCTGCCCGAGACCGTGCGCCTGCTGCAGCCCGACGCCGACCTGACCGTGGTCGTCGCCGACGCGATGAAGGTCACCGAGCTGCCGTCCGAGCCGACGCACCTCGTCGCGAACCTGCCCTACAACATCTCTGTTCCGGTGCTCTTGCACTTCCTCGAGCACTTCCCGTCGCTGACGCGAGGGCTCGTGATGGTCCAGGCCGAGGTGGGGCTCCGTCTCGCGGCCTCGCCCGGGTCGAAGGTCTACGGCTCGCCGAGCATCAAGGCGGCCTGGTACGGCATCTGGTCGACGGCGGGTCAGGTCAGCCGCCAGGTCTTCTGGCCGGTGCCGAACGTCGACAGCATTCTGGTCGCCTACGACCAGCGCGAACCGAAGGGCACCGAGGTCGAGCGTGCCGCCACGTTCGAGCTCGTCGACGCCGCGTTCCAGCAGCGCCGCAAGATGCTCCGCCAGTCGCTGTCGGTCGTGTTCGGCTCGTCGGCGGAGGCATCCGACGCGATCGAGCGCGCGGGCCTGGCGGCGACCGGTCGCGGCGAAGAGCTCACGGTCGACGACTTCCTGGCCATCGCCCGAGTGCGGCTGGCTGACCGGGCCGAGTAGTCGTGTCTCCGAAGCGGAGGCGACGGCCCGAGGTGGCGGGGAGCGCACCGAGCGGGTCGAGTGCAGCCACGAGCCCGGCGACGCGCCGAGCGGCGGCCGGCCCCACGGATGCCAAGCTCGCCGCGAGATCGGGCCGAGGCGTGGCCGAGTGGTTCGAGATCCTCGACGCCGAAGACGCCACGCGTCTCTCGCACGCGCAGATCGTCGACCTGCTCGTCGAGGTCTACGAGGCGCCCGACTGGGGTGCCGAGTCGGTGGCCGTCCGGTATCAGCAGGCGCACGGCATCGCGCTGCCCGGTCAGCAGCCCGACGGGACCTTCGCGGTGGCGGCGAGCCGCAGCATCCGGGGTACCCAGACCGATCTCCTCGACAGCGCGATCGCCGAGGCCGCGACGATCGGCGGTGCCGCGCCAGCCGAGGTGCATCGCCAACCCGAGCGCTCCGTCGCCGTGTGGCTGCTCGAGAGCGGCGACCGGCTCGAGGCTCGTGTGGGCGCGTCTCGCGAGGGGCGGTGCGCGGTCACGATCGAAGAATCAAGGATCCGGCTGCCCGAACGCGTGCCCGAGCTGCGTCGTCGCCTCGAGCATGCCATCGAGCGCGTCGCCGCTCGGCCTCCGGTCTGAGAGGCGAACCGACGCAAATCGGCCATACCGACGCGGCGAACCGCGTCGATATGGCCGATCCTTGTTACTTCGAGGCCGGTGCCTTCTTCGACGCCGTGAAGTGCGCCGCGATGCGGCTGCTCGACAGCGCGCGCGGGTAGAGCGACACGTCGTCAACGGTGCCGGTAAGGTACGGCTTCGCGATCGTCGATCGATCGCCGGCAACTCGCCAGTAGCCCCAGCGCGACGGGAGCGAGATGGCAGCCGTCCTCGAGGCGACGACCTTGCCGTCGACGAACAGCTGTGCCGACTTCGTCGTGGCCGTCAGCGCCAACTGGTGCCACATGCCGTCGGCGATGCTTCTCCTGCCGAGCAAGTCGCCGGTGGTCGACGATCGAAGGTCGAAGCCCGGAAGGCCCTTCGAGCTCACGTAGAGCATCCGGTCGGTCGCTCCCGAGGTCCGGCCGATCGAGTCTCCGAAGACGACCACGGTGCCACCCTTGCCCTTGGGTACCTTGACCCACGCTTCGATGGTCTGGGCTCCCGCTGTCGTGGTCGACGGCTCCGCGGTGCCGGCGTACGTTGACGTCGCGCCGGTGAACTGGGTCGCGGTTGTGCGGTCGGCACTGGAGCCCGCGGCCCGGGGGACGGGCTTTCCGAAGACGGTCAACGGAGCGAGTCCCGTCTCGTCGCGGACGGTGCTTCCGCTCGCCTGCCCGAACCGCCAGAACGACGTGGGTTTGTCGGCGAGGACCGACGCGGCGTACGCCGGTGGCGCAGAGGAGGCGATGGTCACCGAGACGCGGTCGCCGAGCGCGGCGTTGCCGTACGGGTCGATGGCCCGAATCCGGTACGAGTAGGTGGCACCGGGGGTGAGTCCCGTGTCGGTGAACGACAACCGGGGTCGGTACCAGACGCTCGAGTCCGCTTTGACCTGGTAGAGGGGAGCGTCGTTGAGGCTGTCGCGGTAGAGCTGGTAGGTCAGCGTCGAGTTGTCGGGGTCGGCGTTCGACTTCCAGCTCACCGTGGCCGTTCCCGGAACCGTCGACGTGACGGTGGGCAAGAACCCGGCGCCGTTCGACACGGGGCCGGTCGACTGAGCTGCGGAGGCCGGTGCGGCGAACCGCGCGAGACCCTGCTGGGGGCGTCCGTTGACGGCCGTGAACTCCCCGCCGTACAGCACGTACTTCGACGTCGCGGCGACGCTCCAGGCCGCCTGCTGCTTGCCGGTGAAGGTCCCAGGGGTGAGCTCGGGGTACCAGTTGAGCAGGCTCGGCGAAGGGCGGCCGGTGAAAGCGGCGTTCGGCCCGGATCCTCGGTCATTGAGCTTCTGGGTCGCGGCGAGCGTGAACGCGAGAGCGCGGCGGTGGGTCACCGGCTTGGTCTCGCGGAATCCGCCCACGGAGTCGCAGTTGTGAGCGTGCCCGGCGGTGTACACGATCGAGCCCGAGACGGCCGCGGAGTACACGTCTCCCCGGCAGGTCTCGAGCCATCGCACAGCCCCGGTCGACCAGTCGGCTCGGAACGCCCCCTCGAAGTTTCCGCTGGTTCCGAAGCGGAACGCGGTGCCGATGACACCGGTCGACGTGGCCGTCAGGCTCGTGATGGCCGAGTTCGCCCCGGCGTTGCGGACAACGCGGTCGACCGCCCAGCGCGTGGTCTTACCGGTGGTGCGGACGAGCGAGGCGAGGCCATAGCCGTAGGTCGACGAGCCGTTCACCGACGTGAAGGCTCCGCCGAGCACGACCCGTGTTCCGCGCGGCGCGATTGCGATCGACGTCACGTCGCCGCCCTTGAGCTTGGGGGCCCACGAGGTGAGAGCGCCCTTGCTCGACGACACGGCGGCGACCTTCACTCGAGACCGGCCGTCCATCGTCGTGAAGGCTCCGCCGGCATAGACCGTCGACCCGTAGACGGCGATGGCGCTGACCTGCTTGTTCGCGGAAGCGCGGAACGACGACACGACGTTGCCCGAAGCGGGCGAGATCGCGGCAATCCGGTTCCTCGTCGTGCCGTTCACCGTCGTGAAGTCACCGCCGATGTAGAGACGCTTCTTGTCGGCGGACGGCACGATCGTCTTGACCTGGCCGTTCAGCACGGGCGCGAACTTCGCGATCAGAGCGCCCGTCCGGATGTCATACGCCAGGATCGACGAGCGCTTGACCGTCGACCGGCCGGGCAGAGCGCCGTCTGGTCGCGCGGTCGAGAACTTGCCGCCGACGAAGACGGTGTTGCCCACGACGGTCTGGGTCCAGACGACGCCGTTGATCTGAGGCGTCGGAAGAGACACCGCCGAGACGGTGGCCGGAGTCTTCGGGTTGGTCGGGGCGGTGGGTGCGGAGTCCGCGAGCGCGGCATCGGCGACGACCAGGCTTCCCGCGACGAGCGCGAGAACGGTTGCCGATGCGGCGGCGAGTCTCCTGTTTCGGGACAGGAACAAAGGGGTGCTTTCAGTGCGTGGTACTGGATCAGCGTCTTGGCACCAGTTCGCCTGGGGGAGGGCAAACCGGTCGGGTAGCGGTTGACGCGGAGGTGGCTCGGGTAGCCGTGTCGGGCCGTGGCAACGACACTCCCGAGATTACTTCGAATTGTCGAGAAACGCGATGGGCAGTTTCGGGGCCGGTCAGAAATCGGTGAGGTTGCCGCGCAGACCGGAGGTACCGAACGAGGAGCGCAGGATCCTGCGCTTCCGCAGCTCGGGCACAAGCCGGTCGAGCACGCGGTGCACCGTGACCGGGTGCAGGTCGCCGTTGAAGATGAAGCCGTCGTTGTCGGCGTCGTCGCCGAGCCGTTCGATGAAGTCGGCGACCTGCTCGACCGTGCCGACGAACCCGGATCCGTCGCTGATCCGGCCCTTGCGGTATTTCGCCACGAAGAGCTCGCGCAACGGAGTGGCCGGGTCGGCGCCGCCCACGAGTCCGCCGATGCTGCCCGTCGACACGTGCTGACCGAAGACCGCCGGGTCGAGCGGCCTGTCGAGGTCGAGCCCCGTGAGGTCGGTCTCGGTGATGATCGACTGCCGTTCGATGACCTCGTGCAGATCGGCATCGCTCGGGTGGGCCGAGGCGGCCACGATCCGGTCGACCTCCTCCTCGCTCGCGACGATCTCGGGGGTCAGAACGAAAAGGATCCGAATGGCGGTCGCCTTCCGCCCCTCGGCCTCGGCCGCTCGGTGGATCTTCGCCCGATATGCCCGGACGGTCTCCACGTCGAGCTTGGCGAGTGCGAGCTGCACGTCGCTGTTGCGCCCGGCGAACTCCAGGCCGCGACCCGAGCCGCCCGGGGAGACAATGACCGGGTCGCCGTCTCCGCCGCCGGCCGCCGGGTCGAACGGGGGAGCGTTAAGCGGGCCGTCGAGGGAGAAGTACTCGCCGCGGTGCTCGAACGCGTCGAGCTTCGATCCGTCGGCGTAGCGCCAGGTGTCGGTGTCTTCGACGATCGCCCCGTCGGCCCAGCTGTGCCAGAGCTGCCGGACCACGTGCATCCACTCCTCGGCACGGTCGTAGGACTGATCGTGTGCCAGCTCGGGGATTCCGAAGTGGCGGCTGCCCTTGACGTCGGTCACCACGTTGAGGCCTACGCGGTAGTCGCTGAGGTGCTGCAGAGTCGCGAACTGGCGTGCGGCGAGGTAGGGCGGGAAGACGCCGGCGTTGATCGTCGGGGCGACGCCGAGGTGCTCGGTCGCGGCGAAGAGGTACGGCGTGAGCTGGAGCGGATCGAGCTTCGGGGCGCCGAGGGCGCCGCGCACGCGAAGGTCGAGCTGCTCACGGGGGCCGGGGGAGAGGCTGTCTTCGATGATCAGCAGGTCGAGGCCGGCGCGCTCCAATTCGCGCGCCGACTGCTGATAGAGGTCGGGGCGATCCCAGCGGAGGTTCCAGTGCCAGTCGGGCCGGAGCCAGCCCTGCGGGCCGAAGCCTCGGCCGAAGAACCATCCGAAGTGCTGCATCCGTGCCATTGCTCCAGTGTGCCTGTGTCGCTGCCGCGGTGCGACGGACGCGTAGCGGGGCGCAACACTTCAGCGCGCACCCAGGCGAGTGCCTAGGCTGAGGCGGTGACCGATCAGCCCACCGTCTACGTGATCCACGAGAACCCCGAGTGGTTCCCCCCGCTCCGCGCCGCATTCGAGGCCGAAGGCGTTCCCGTCGAGGAGCTCCTGCTCACCGACGGCGCCATCGACCTCACGGCCGAACCCGCTGAGGGCGTCTACTGGTCGCGCATGTCGGCGAGCGCCCACACGCGCGGCAACGAGTTCTCGAAGGAGTTCACGCGCGCGACCCTGTCGTGGCTCGAGGCCGCGGGTCGCCGCACTGTCGGTGGCCGCACGGTCATCGACCTCGAGGTCAGCAAGGTGCAGCAGCACGTCGCTCTGCAGGCGCTCGGCTTCGACGTGCCGCGCACGAAGGCCGTGTTCGGCACGACCGATCTGGTCGCGACCGCGGTGGCGTTCGGCGCTCCGTTCATCTCGAAGCACAACCAGGGCGGCAAGGGCCTCGGCGTCCGCCGCTGGGATTCGATCGACGAGTTCCGGGCCTGGGTCGATGGCCCGGACTTCGAATCGTCGCCGGATGGCATCACGCTCATCCAGGAGCTGCTCGTCGGCGCCGAGTCGTTCGTGACGCGGGCCGAGTTCGTCGGCGGAGATTTCGTGTACGCGGTGCGCGTCGATACGTCGGGCGGATCCTTCGAATTCTGCCCGGCCGACGCGTGCGCGCTTCCCGGCCAGGCCCCGCTCTTCGCCCTGCGCGAGCGGACGGCGAACGGCGACCCGATCGCCGAGCACCCTCTGATCAAGCGGCTTCCCGAGTTTTTGGCGGCCAACGAGATCGAGATCGCCGGCATCGAGTTCATCGAGACGACCGACGGCCGCACGGTCGTCTACGACGTCAACACCAACACGAACTACAACCCCGATGTCGAGGCTGCGGCTCCGAAGTCGGGGCCGCGCGAGATCGCGAAGTTCCTCGGGGGCCTGCTCGAAGCACGGTACCCGGAGTCGTCGAAGGTCGAGGCCCTCGCATGAGGTTCGGCTTCTGGACACCGATTTTCGGCGGCTGGCTCCGCAACATCGACGACGAGCAGATGCCCGTCACCTTCGACTACGTGAAGAAGGTCGTGCAGACGGCCGAGCGCGTCGGCTTCGACCTGACGCTGATCCCCGAGCTCAACCTCAACGACATCAAGGGCGTCGCGGCGCCCTCACTCGAGGCGTGGTCGCTCACGGCCGCGATCGCTGCGGTGACCGACAAGCTCGAGCTGATGGCGGCGGTTCGCCCCGGCTACCACCTGCCCGCCGTCACGGCCAAGCAGGCCGCGACGATCGACGAGGTCTCGGGCGGTCGCTTCACTCTCAACGTGGTCAGCGCCTGGTGGGAGGAGGAGTCGCGGCAGTACGGCGGCATCTTCTCGGAGCACGACGACCGCTACGCGCGCACCAGCGAGTTCGTCAGCATCCTCAAGGGGCTGTGGAACGAGACGCCGTACGACTTCCACGGCGACTACTACGACCTCACCCGCTCCCACCTCGAGCCTAAGCCGCGGGTGCAACCGCGCATCTACGCCGGCGGCGAGAGCCCGGCCGGCAAAGCCGCGATCGTCGGGTTCGCCGACGCCTATCTGACGCACGGCGGCACCGTCGACGAGCTCCGGGTCAAGATCGACGACATGCGAGTGAAGCGCGAGGCGGCGGGTGCCACGCCGTTCGAGGCGTTCGGCATGGCCGCCTACGCGATCGTGCGCGACACCGAGGCCGAGGCCGAGCAGGAGCTCGCCCGCATCACCGACGTGAGCTCGGGGGCCGCCTACGAGTCGTATCAGGACTTCATCAAGCAGTCGCATCTCGAGCACCAGCCCGACCTTCGCGACTATTCGGTGTCGAACCGGGGGCTCCGGCCCGGATTCGTCGGCACTCCGCGGCAGGTGGCCGACCGGATCCTCGAGTTCGAAGCGGTGGGCGTCGACACGCTGCTGCTCCAGTTCTCGCCGCAGGTCGAAGAGATGGAGCGGTTCGCCCGTGACGTCATTCCCCTCGTGCGGGCCGAATCGACGTCGGTACGAGAGGCCGTCGCACCCAGGTAGGTTGGTCGTATGACGTCTGTGGCGCCCTCGACCGTGGTGCACACCCGCGCCCCGGGCAAGATCAACGTCTTCTTGGCCGTCGGAGACTTGCAAGACGACGGCTACCACGAACTGGCCACCGCCTACCAGGCTGTCTCGCTCTACGAAGACGTCCGGGCCCGAGACTCCGACGAGTTCACGGTGCGCTTCACCTCGACGACCGCGGGCATTGATCTCTCCGGCGTGCCGGTCGACGACACCAACCTGGCCATCCGTGCCGCGAAACTACTCGCGAAGGCGGCCGGCTACCGCGGGGGAGTCGAACTCTCGATCGACAAGAACGTGCCCGTCGCCGGTGGAATGGGTGGCGGCTCGGCCGATGCCGCGGCGACCCTTCTCGCCTGCGACACCCTCTGGAACACGGGTCTGTCCCGCGACGAACTGCAGCGACTCGGGGCCCAGCTCGGCGCCGACGTACCGTTCGCCCTCATGGGCGGCACAGCCATCGGCACCGGCCGCGGCGACGAGTTGAGCCCGGCGCTGGCCCAGGGCACCTTCCAGTGGGTGCTCGCCCTGGCCGACTTCGGCCTCTCGACCCCCGCCGTCTACAGCGAACTCGACCAGCACCGGCTGCGGCACCAGGCCGACATCAGCCCCGTCGTGCGCTCACCCCGCGTCGACTCCGCGGTCTTGCAGGCTCTCCGCGCCGGTGATCCTGCCCGCCTCGCCGACGTCATGTACAACGATCTGCAGGCCCCCGCGCTGCACCTCGAGCCGGGGCTCGCGGCCGTTCTCGAGCTGGGCGAGCAGAACGGAGCCCTCGCGGGCATGGTGTCAGGATCCGGCCCGACCGTCGCGTTCCTCGCGCCCGATCTCGATGCGGCGCTCGAACTGCAACTTGCCCTCGGCGCAACCAAGCTCGAGGTCGTGCGGGCGACCGGGCCCGTTCACGGCGCCCGCCTCATCGCCGACTGACCCTGCATTCAGGCCGATCGAGAGCGACCGACGAGGACTCCCCGGTGCCGACTTCGTTCTGCCAGAGAAGTATTAGCGCTCGTACCGGACGACGTTCACCCAGGTCAGGCTCCACTCCTGATCGACTTCGTAGCCCTCGGCCTTGAGGGCCGAGGTCACGCTCGGGCGGAGGTCTTGCCTGTTGCTCGTGACGAGATAGACGTACCGGTGCCCGTCGACGCGGTCGATCGTCTCCGACAGCGGGTAGCGGGTCTCCCACAACGAGCCGGTCTCGGCGGCGGGCGTCTTGAGCGTCACGTCGGTCATGCCCTCGAATGCGTCGGGGTACGAGTAGGCGATGTTCCGGGCCGATGCAGCCGGGTGCCGACGGATGGGGCCATAGATGATCGCGTCGGCGGCTCCGCTCGGCTCGAGGGCGCGCTCCTTCGCGATGAGGGCGGCCACCTCCGACCACGACGAGCTGTCTTTGGCCTCGGTCTGACGCTGTTCGACGTAGCTCGGGGCCGTGAGGGCGATCGCGGCGATGAGGCCCGCACCGATCACAGCTCGGAACTTCAGCGACGTCAGGCCCGCCGCCATCAGCAGCGCGACAGCGGGGGCCGCGAAGGCGACGTACCGCGGCGAGTAGAGGGGGCTGAGAACGGTCGAGGCGACGATCAGGCCGACAACGGGGACGAGGATCCACGGCACCGCGATCTGCACCACGTTGGGAGCGTCGTAACGCGATCGCCGCCGCACGACCGCGATGATGCCGACCGCGACAAGCGCCCAGCCGAACCCCGCCATCGGGAGGTTCTGCATGAACCACGGCCAGGTGAAGAGGCTGACGAGTGTGGAGAAGTCGGGCTTCGAGATCCAGCTGATCTGTTTCGACTGGCTGCTCGACAGGAGGGCCAGCGGTACCAGGCAGGCGCCCACGATCGCCGACGAGACCAACCAGCCGCCGATGGGCGAACGCCAGGCCTGAGCCCGGCCGGCGCGGCGCCCGCGCAGGCTCCAGAGCGCAAGGGTGACGCCGTGGGCCACGACGATGAGCACCGTGTAGAGGAAGACCGCGCCGGAGGCCAAGGCCACGACTCCGTAGAGGAGCCACCACCGAACGAAGCGGGAAGGATTCTTCAGGGTCTGCTTCGAGGCGTGCACGAACACGAGCGTGAGGGCGACCACAAGGGCCGTCGCCGTGGCGTACGAACGCCCTTCCGTGGCCATGAACGTGACCCGTGGCAGTACCACGAAGAGAAGGCCGGCGACGAGGGCAGTTCGCCGCGTGGTGAGCTCTCGGGCGAGGACGACGAGAAGACCGGCGGCCACTCCCACCGCGAGAGCGCTCGGCAGCCGCAGGGTGAAGGGCGTGTAGCCGACGAGGTCGAACCAGCCGTGCATGAGCGCGTAATACGTCGCGTGGACGGCATCGACGTTCTGCACCTCGGCGAAGAGCTGCTTCCACGAGCGGGTCGCCGAGACGACGGTGGCCGACTCGTCGAACCAGACCGAGGGCACCCACGAAAACGCCACGCTGACGAGAAAGCCGAAGAGACCAGCGATCGCGGGGTCGCCGCCCGGGTGTGCCCGCAGACGTCGAAGCAGACCGATCGGGCCCGTCTGAGAGGGCCGTACAGTAGGAATCGCAGCAGTCGACGACGAGAGGAGGTTGGTCATGGTGGCGCTTCCTCCTCTGGTGGGTGACGGACAAAAAGGCTCGAGCGGGGGTGCTTTCCCCCGACACAGCGAAGAGGGCGCGAAAGCACCCGACCTCGCACGCTACCAACGCACTATCCGATTGCCTGAGATAGGCCTGAGCGGTCAGTCTCGGTTGCATAACGCGAGAGTGCTCGTCATCGGAGCGGGTGGGCTCGGAAGCCCGATCATCCAGTATCTCGCGCAGAGCGGCATCGGCACCCTGGGAATCGTCGACGACGATGCTGTGGATCTCTCGAACCTGCAGAGGCAGGTGCTCTACCGCGCCGATCAGGTGGGGCTGCCGAAAGCGCGCGCAGCCGCCGACTGGGTGCGGCAGGCCAATGCCGAGGTGACCGTGCGCGTTCACGCGTTCCGTCTCGATGAGGCGACCGTTCGGATCCTCGACGACTACGACCTCGTCGTCGACGGAAGCGATTCGTTCGACACGTGTTACCTGGTCGCTGATGCGGCGGCCGCCCGAGGGCTCGCCGTCGTCTGGGGCAGCGTTGCTCGCTTCGACGGCCAGGTCAGCGTCTTCTGGGATGCCGCTCCCGACGGACTCGCCGTCGACTACCGCGACCTCCACCCGCAGGCCCCCGCCGACGGCTGGGACGAATCGTGCGCCGATGTCGGCGTGCTCGGACCCCTGTGCGGCCTCGTCGGCTCGGTCATGGCCACCGAGGCGATCAAGCTGCTGACCGGCGCCGGCGAGTCGCTGCTGGGCCGGGTCGTCACGATCGACGCGCTCGGCGGCGGCTGGCGCGAATCACGACTGCGGCGGTCGCCCGAACGGGCCGAAGAACGACGGCAGGATCCGGCGCACCGCCCGGTAGCCGCCGCCCGCCCGCCTGTCACCGTTCCGGCCCTGACAGCCGACGCCCTCGAGGAGCGCCTCGCCGCTCGCGCCGACGGTGGCGCTGACTTCGCGCTCGTCGATGTGCGCGAACGGCAGGAGCACGACGTCGAGGCGATCCCCGGGTCGATCCTCGCTGCAGGATTCGGGTCGACCAGCGCCGACCACCCGCCGCTCGACCCGGCCGTGCCCGTCGTCGTGTACTGCGCGCGCGAGCCGCGGTCACGACAGGCCGCCGAGCTGCTGGCGGCAGAGGGGTACGACGTCACCGTGCTCACCCGGGGCATGCTCGGCTGGAACCTGCGGCCGGGCGCGCTCGCCGCTGGTGCTGGTGCGACCGGACGGGTGCCGCTGCCGCTCGGCGACATCGACCCCGATGGCTTCCGGCCGAACCTGCACTCGTAGGCCGCTCCGCCCCGCCTCGCCGCCCGGCCCCGCTCCCGCCCGGCCCCGCTCCGAATTTGAAGGAGAAACCTCGCGTCGACCCCCGCCGATCGTGATGTTTGCGCTCGGCCCGCCGCGTTTCTCCTTCAAATTTGCAGGAGGGCCACCGTGCCAGCCTTCAGCCTCCGGCAAAGGGCGGCATGACATCCACGACCGCACCGGCCGGCACAACCCGCGACCGATCCTGCGTCGAGACGCCATCGACGAGAAAGGCGCACCGGCCGAGCACCCGGGCGAGCTCGTCGGGATCCTTGCCACTGGCCGGAAGCACACCGTCGACGAGCTCGCCGATGGTCGGCTCGCGCGCCGACACGCAGGCGAGCTCGTCGAGGCCGGTGGCAGCCCGAGCGGCGGCAAAGAAGCGGAGGGTGACGGTGGTCGACATCGCTTCAGCCACCGATCGCGCTCATCGAACGGTCGGACTGCACGAACGAGGGGTCGTCGATGCCGTGGCCCTTCGGTTTGGCCCACATCGCGCCCCGCCAGAGGTCGGCGATGTCGTCGTCGGAGCCACCGGTGCGAAGCGAGGCTCGCAGGTCGGTCTCCTCGTGTGAGAACAGGCAGCTCATCACGCTGCCCTCGGCGGTGAGCCGGGTGCGACGGCAGTCTTCGCAGAACGCCTCGGTCACGCTGGCGATGATGCCGACGGTTCCGGTGAGCCCGGAGCCGTCGCGCGCGGTCGCTATAAAGCGCTCGGCGGGCGCCCCGTCGCGAGGCTCCCTGGCGACCGTGAGGGTGAACTCGGCGTCCACCAGCTGACGCATGTCGGCTGCGGTGACCATGCTGTCGCGACTCCAGGTGTGGTCGGCGTCGAGGGGCATCTGCTCGATGAACCGGAGTTCATGGCCGCGCTCGAGAGCCCAGCGCAGCAGCCCGGGAGCCTCGTGGTCGTTGACGCCCGGCAGCAGAACGGCGTTGATCTTGATGGGCCCGAGCCCGGCTGCGGCGGCCGCGTCGACTCCGGCGATCACCTGCCGCAGGAAGGGGCGCCGGGTCAGTGCGGCGAACGTCTCGGCGTGGAGGGAGTCGAGCGAGACGTTGATCCGGTCGAGCCCGGCGTCGGCGAGGCCCTGAGCCCGGGAGGCGAGGCCGATCGCGTTCGTCGTGAGCGAGATCTCGGGTCGAGGCTCGAGTGCAGCGCAGCGGCTGACGATGTCGATAAGGTCGGCGCGCAGCAGCGGCTCGCCCCCGGTGAAGCGCACCTGGCGCACTCCGAGGTCGCGAACGGCGATCCCCACGAGCCGCACGATCTCGTCGGCGGAGAGGGCCTGCTCGCGATCGAGCCAGGGCAGGCCTTCGGCCGGCATGCAGTAGGTGCAGCGGAGGTTGCAGCGGTCGGTCAACGACACCCGCAGGTCGGTCGCGACCCGGTTGAAACGGTCGAGGAGGCCCGGCACGCCCGCGGGGCGGGAGACGGCACCCGGGCGCGCAGGATCCTGCTGACCCGGCAGGGTGGGCATGCCCAGCGAAATGCTCATTCCTCGACCCTATGTCAGTGCGAGCTCTACGACGAGGCCACCCGTGGCCGGTGCCTGCGCCTTCACCGTGAATCCGTGCGCGTCGGCGATCGACCGGACGATCGACAACCCGAGGCCAGCGTGTGCACCGGCACTGTGTCGGTCGCCGTCGAGGCGGACGAACGGCTCGAACAGCCTCGAAATGGCATCCGGGTCGATTACGGCGCCCGTGTTGCCGATGCGGAGCAGGCGGGGGTCGAGGTCGACCTCGACGACTCCGGGCTTCGTGCTGTATTCGAGGGCGTTGTCGAGCAGGTTGCCCACGAGCTGCCCAAGAAGCACCGCGTCTCCCGAGACCACCGAGGGGTCGACTCGCACCCGCAGCTCGGTGTGCTCCTGCGCAGCCTGGGCTCGACGGACCTCCACCTGGTCGGTGACGACCGCGTCGAGATCGACCGCGTCGGTCCGCTCGAGACCGCGCTGACCGGTGGCGAGGGCGAGGAGCCCGGAGAGCAGTCGCTCCGTTCGACGGTTGGCAGCCAGCAGCTGTTCGGCGGTCGCGGCGACGTTCTCGGGTGCGGGGTCGGCGAGACCCACCTGAATGGCCGTCCGCTGAATCGCGAGGGGCGTGCGGAGCTCGTGTGACGCGTTCGCGACGAAGCGTCGCTGGCTGTCGAACGCGACCTCGAGTCGGGCGAGGAGGGCGTCGAAGGTGTCGGCGAGTCGTTTCAGCTCGTCGTCGGGCCCCTCGTGGTCGAGGCGCTCGTGCAGGTCTTCGGCCGAGATGCGGCTCGCGGCCTCGGTGACCATCCGCACCGGACGCAGCATGCGGCCGGCGACGACCCAGCCGACGGCGGCCGCGAGCACGGTGGCGGCCAGGAGTCCGATCAGCGACCAGAGCAAGAGCTGCTGGCGCGCGATCTCATCGACGCCCACTGTGGCCACGCCCGTGCCGGCTCCGGTCGAGGTGCCGGAGACATCGGCGGTGATCGAGGCGCCCGATTGGGCGCTGACGCCGAGGGCGGTCAACACGTTGATCCCGGCCAGGACGCCACCCGAGAGAACGAGGAACGCCACCGCGAAGACGAGGGCTGTCCGGCCCCGTAACCCGAGTCGGGATGGCGCCGACCTCCGCCTCACAGGCAGTACCCCCGCCCCTGGACGGTGGTGATCACCGCGGGTTCGCCCAGCTTGCCGCGGAGCTTGCTCAGGGCGACCCGGACTGCCCCGGTGAAGGGATCGACGTTGTGATCCCAGCACTTCTCCAGGAGCACCTCGGCGCTGACGACGGCTCCCTGCGCCTCGAGGAGCACCTGCAGCAGCATCAGCTCTTTCGGCGTCAGATCGAGGGGTCGACCACCGCGCGTCGCCCGGTGCCGGGCGGGGTCGAGCACGATGTCTCCCGAGGTCAGCATCGTGGGCAACGCCGGTGCCGACCGTCGTGCCAGCGCCCGCACCCGGGCGACGAGTTCGGGAAACTCGAACGGCTTCGCCAGATAGTCGTCGGCCCCGAGGTCGAGACCGGCCACCCTGTCGGCGAGGGTTCCTGAAGCAGTGAGCATCAGGATCCTGGTGCTGTCGCCCCGTTCCGAGATCCGTCGCGCCACCTGATCGCCGTGCAGCCCGGGGAGGTCGCGGTCGAGCACGGCCACGTCGTAGTCGTTCACGGTCAGCAGCTCGTCGGCCTCGTCGCCGCGATAGGCCACGTCGACGGCGACGTTCTCGGCCCGGAGCCCCCGAGCCACCAGATCGGCCAGAGTGACCTCGTCTTCGACGATGAGCAGTCGCATGGGTTCCTCTCTCCGGCGGACGCACGTCTCTCAGCACACTACGACGCTGCGTGTTTCGCAGACCTCTCCGGTCGGGAGACGCTGGCGAAACAGGCGCCCTGGTCTTCTGGTCTCGACGCGTCGACCGACGCGGCTCCGACACGAAAGGCCCGTGCATGCTCACGACCACCCCCTCGTCCGCTCCCCGACTCGAAGGGCGGGTGCTGTGATGTGGCGGCGCACACTCGTCATCACGGCAGCCGCGACCGCCCTCGTCGTCGGGGGCTCCTGCATCGGGGTCGTCGCGATGGCGACCGAGTCTCCGGCGTCAGCGGGTTCGGCGGGGTCGAGCGTTGCGACCGCTACCGCGCCGGTGCTGCGGGGCGACCTCGTCGACAGCACGCTGTATCCCGGAACGCTCGGCTACGGGTCGCCCGAGACGCTGGTCGCCGCGGCCTCCGGCACCATCACGTCGGTCGCCGCCTTCGGCTCGGTCGTGAAGCTCGGCGAGACCCTCTACACGGTCGACGAGCGCCCCGTCGTCGCTCTCCATGGGCGCCTGCCCGTCTACCGGGCCATGTCGTGGGGCATGGCCGGCGGCGACGTGCAGCAGCTGAACGCCAGCCTCCGTGCGCTCGGAGACACCGCCGTTCCCGCCTCGAACGAGTTCACACGCGAGACGGCACGGGCTGTCAGCGCTTGGCAGCGGGCACACGGCTACGCCGCGACCGGCTTGATCGGGGCCGACCAGATCGCCTTCGTGCCGGGCGACGTCAAGATCGCCGGCGTCACTGCGCCCGCGGGGTCGAGCGCCTCCGGCCCCATCCTCGAGTACACGTCGACCACGCGCGTCGTCACCAGCACGGTCACCGCGCGGCAGGCATCCGCCTTCGCGATCGGCAATCGCGTCGAGGTGGGTCTGCCCGACGGCACGAAGGTCGCGGCCAAGGTCTCGGCGCAGAGTTCGCGTTCCGAGCCGGAACCCTCGACGGGAGGGTCGTCGACCGACTCGACCGTCGACGTCACGATGAAGGTGGGCTCGGCCCTCGAGAACGCCGAGACGGGCGAGCAGGCCGTCGACGTGCTCGTGCCGGGCGCGTCGAGGAAGGACGTCCTGTCGGTGCCCGTCGCGGCCCTGGTCGTCGACCCGAAAGGCGGCTACGAGGTCGAGACCCGGTCTTCTTCCGGACACACCCACCTTCGGGTGAAAGTCGGCCTGTTCGCGCAGGGCCGGGTCGAGGTCAGCGGAAAGGGGATCGTCGAGGGACTCGAGGTCGTGGTGCCCTCGTGAACGGCCCCGTCCTCGACCTCCGACAGATCTCGAAGTCGTACGGCGACACCCGGGTGCTCCACTCGATCGATCTCACGGTCACCGCAGGGGAGATGCTCGCGATCGTCGGCCCGAGCGGCTCCGGCAAGTCGACGATGCTCAACATCATGGGCACGCTCGACCGTCCCACCTCCGGCAGCCTCTCGGTGGCCGGGCACAGCGTCGACCATCTCTCCGACGACGGGCTCGCCGAGCTCCGCGCCCTCCATATCGGCTTCGTCTTTCAGCACTTCCACCTCGCCGCCGGAGCCACGGCGGTGGAGAACGTCGCAGACGGCCTTCTCTACAGCGGCGTCGAGCGCGCCGAGCGTCGGCGCCGCGCTGCAGAAGCCCTCGAGCGCGTGGGCCTCTCGCACCGTCTCACGCACCGGCCGCCGATGCTCTCGGGCGGCGAGAAACAGCGGGTGGCGATGGCCCGAGCGATCGTCCGCAATCCGAGCGTGCTTCTGGCGGACGAACCGACCGGCGCCCTCGACAGCGCGTCGGGCGCGAACGTACTCGCCGTCCTCCGCGAGCTCAATGCCGACGGGACGACCGTAGTCGTGATCACGCATGATCGCGACCTCGCCGGAGCGCTCCCGCGGAGTGTTCGCATGCTCGACGGGCACCTCTCGCCCGCTCCGCTCGAGCCCACCGGACTCCCGCGATGACCGCGGCAAAAGTCAACCGGATCGCAACCGGCCCACGCACCGGCGTCCGCTTCGGCGACCTCCTCCGGTTGGGACTGTTCGGTCTGCGCACCCGCCCCACTCGCGTCCTCCTGTCAGCACTCGGCATCGCGATCGGCATCGCCGCGATGGTGGCCGTAGTCGGCCTGGGCTCGTCGAGCCGGGCGCAGCTCACTGGAGTCCTCGATCGCCTCGGGACGAACGTGCTCGCGGTCTCGCCCGGCAAATCGCTGACGGGCGACACGATCCCGCTGCCCGCAACGGCGGTCGGCCAGGTCGGACGGGTGCCCGGCGTCCTCGAGAGTGCGGGAACGGGTCTCGTCGTCGGCGCCCACGTCTATCGCACCGACAAGATCCCGACGCTCCAGACGAAGGGCCTCGACGTCCGTGCCGCCTTCGGCGACCTCCCGGGCGTGCTCCGGGCGAGGTTCGTCTCCGGGGGCTGGCTGCGAGAGCCGGGGCCGAGCGAAGCGGCGACGGCGGGATCCTTCGGGTCGCCCTCCGAGGTCGTCCTCGGTCACGGCGCTGCCACGGCGCTCGGCATCGACCGCGTGACCGGAGCGGAACGCGTCTGGATCGGGGGCAGCTGGTGGAGCGTCGTCGGAATCCTCGAGCCGCTGACCCTGGCGCCGGATCTCGACTCCTCGGCCTTCGTCCCGGTCGCGGCGGCGACCTCGCGCCTCGGGTTCGACGGGGCTCCCACGCAGATCTCCGCCCGCGCCGACCCCGAGCGGCTCGACGGCGTCCGCACCCTCCTTCCGAGAGCCGCCAACCCCGCGGTCGAGGCCGGAGCCACGGTGTCGCGTCCCTCCGACGCTCTCGAGGCGCAGCGGGCGTCCGAGGCGTCGTTCACAGGGCTGCTCCTCGGCCTCGGACTCGTCGCACTGCTCGTCGGCGGCATCGGCGTGGCGAACACCATGGTCATCACGGTGCTCGAGCGGCGTGCCGAGATCGGGGTGCGTCGTGCCCTCGGAGCCCGCCGACGAAACATCCGCGACCAGTTCTTGATCGAGTCGCTCCTCCTGGCCCTCCTCGGTGGGGCCTGCGGCGTCGTGCTCGGCGCGGTCGTGACCGTCATCTTCGCCGTCGCCCAGGGCTGGCCGCCGACCGTTCCCGTCTGGGCCGTCGCCGGCGGTCTCGGCTCGACCGTGGTCATCGGCGGGCTCTCCGGAATCTACCCGGCGAGCCGAGCCGCCTCCGTTCCCCCGACCTCGGCTCTCGCCGCGGCCTGACCCACCCCACTACGAAAGGCAATCCCATGTCATCGACCATCCGCCCGAAAGTCATCGCGCTCGCTCTCGGAGCCGCCCTCGTCGCGAGCCTCGTCGGCTGCTCGTCGCCGGCGTCCGACTCTCCGACACCGTCCGCCGACGGAGCCGCGGCCAAATGGGGCTCCTGTATGCGTGATGCCGGGATCTCAATCGAAGACCCCACCGACGCCCAGTTGGCGAGCGGCGGGCTCCGGATTCCCGAGGGCATCGACGAAGACGCCTTCCAGAAGGCCTCCGCCGGCTGCGGCGGACCCAAGGGCGCGAGCACCGCGCAGAAAGACACCTGGACCAAGCAGACGCAGGGCTACATCGCCTGCATGGCGGAGGCCGGCATCACCGGGTTCGACGAAAGCCAGGCGGCGCGGGGCACCATCTCGTGGGAGGGGATCGACCAAGAGACGCCGGCCTTCAAGGCGGCCGACCCGGCGTGCAAGAAGAAACACCTCAGCGACTGGGGCGGCCTCTAGGCCCCCGGCAGAACAAACGCCCGGGAGACCGCAACGCGAGTTGTTCGCTGCGGGACCCCGGGCGTTTCACCGATCCGGTGTGCTGATGCCAGGCTGCGGGTCTCTCGCCTGGCAGAGAGCGAGCACCGTTGTAGGGACGGCGCTATAAGAGGGTTCGCAGTCCTCGCCGCATCGGTTTGGGTTTGGTGAGAATTCATTTCGAGAGTGTCAGCGCGACGGCGTCTCGACGAGCACGGTGGTGGCCTTGACCACGGCGATCGCGACCGAACCGAGTTCGAGACCCAGCTCGCGAACCGCCTCGGAGCTCATCAGCGAGACCACGCGGAACGGCCCGCACTGCAGCTCGACCTGGGCCATGACCGTGTCGAGTTTGATGTCGGTGACGAGCCCCATGAACCGGTTGCGCGCCGACCGGCCGACGCCCGACGGATCGTCCGGTAGAAGGGCGTTCTTCTTCGCCAACTGGGCCAGGGCGAGGCCGTCGACCACGGTGCGGCCCGACTCGTTCTTCGATGCCTCGAGCGTGCCGTTGTCGATCCACCGCCGCAGGGTGTCGTCCGAGACGCCGAGGTAGCGAGACGCTTCGCTGATTCTGAGCTGGGGCATGAGCGGAGCCTACGGGGTGTTCTCTCCGGGCGTGCGGCCGATCGCGGCGAGCGGCGGGCGGCGCGCCAGGAGGCGCCATTCACTCGCGGCGCGGTCGCGGATCCTGCCCCGCCAGCCCGGCCCGGATCGCCGGATGCTGACCACGATGATGAGCACGAGGGCGACGCCGAGGGTCGAGGCGCGCACGTAGTTGTAGGGCCAGAACTGCCGGATCGAGATGGCCAGCGCCAGCGCTAGCCACTCGATGCGTCCGGTCATGGCGACGAACGGGATCAGCAGCAGGGCGTACCAGGGGTAGCGGGGGCTCAGCACGAAGAGGAACGCCCCGATCATCACCAGCTGCCCGAGCCAGACGGTGTCGACGTCGGAGGTCCGCCACACGATGACGGCGACCGCCGCGAGAATGAGGAGCGCCAGAACGGTCGTCGCCGTGCCGTGCACCAGGAGGTAGACGAGCGCGAACCGGGAGCCGTCGTTGACTCCCTCCTCCTGCAGGTAGCCCGGCAGATAGCCGAGGACCTTCGGCCCGGTCGAGATGATGTAGGGCACGTACAGGAGCACGAACGCCGCGATCGAACCGGCGATCACCGGCAGGGGCTTGCGGCGGAGAAGGGCCGGAGCCGCGACGACGGGGATCAGCTTGACGGCGATGGCCGCTCCGAGCGCCGCCCCGCCGCCCCAACGCCGGAGCCGGGAGACGCTCTCGGTTGCCACCAGGGCCGTCGCGAGCAGACCGAGCCCCGCGGCGAGCAGGTCGACGTGCGAGTTCGTGACGGCTTCGGAGGCGACGAGCGGGCACCACCCCCAGAGCGCGGCCCAGCGCGGATCGAGGCCGCAGCGGCGCAGCAGCACGAGGAGCCCCGCGGTGATCGCCAGGCTGATGAGCAGCCCTGATGCCTGCAGCGGCCAGTACTCGGCCTCGACCGGCACGACCGCGCGCACGGCGGCGAAGTAGAGCTCGGCCGCCGCCGGGTAGATGGTGAAGACCCGGGGTCGGTTGATCGCCGTGCACAGGAGGTCTCCTGACCCCTTCTCGTGCGTGGTCATGATGCGGGTGCCAGTGCACTGCTGGGTGCCGTCGGACGCGGTCGTCGGCGTCGGAAACAGCCATTCCGGCTTCAGCCGGGCCGTCGCAGCCGAGTTGGGCGCATGGGCGTAGGGCGAGACGCCGGCGTTCTGCACGATGCCATCCCACGCGTATCGGGCCGAGTCGGTGCTCGTGTTCGGCGGCCCAGCGATGGCGGCGCCGCCGATGAGCGCCGATCCGATGAGCACGACGACCGTGGCGGAGCGCGCGGGCACCCGTCGCAGAAGCACGACCGCGCCGACGAACAGCAACCAGCAGACGACGGTCCAGATCTGGAACGAGTGCCCCACTCCCGGCTTGTAGAAGCCGAGCGTCACGACGCCCCAGGCGATGGTCGCGGCGACGACGGCCGAGCCGAGCAGGGCGAGAAAGGTGCGCACGCTTCTACTCTGCCCGAACCAAAGGGCGTTCCGGTCCGAACCCCTTACGCGACTGTGACATCTCGAGCCGATCCGCTTGAAACGGGCCGCCGCTCCTCCCGATCATGGTGAGATTCAGTATGCGAGAACTGCTCTACGGGCTCCGACGGTCGATGACCTCGCCGAACCGCAACGCGCGGACGGCAGTGGTGATGGGCCGGCTCCTCGGTCTGGCCTTCGTCATCTGCCTGGGCACCGGCCTCTACAGCCACTTCCTCCAAGAGCCCGCGGCCTGGATGTCGTTCCCGACGAGGCCCGTGTCGCTCTACCGCTGGACTCAGGGCATCCACATCACCGCCGGCATCGCCTGCTTCCCGTTGCTGTTCGGCAAGCTCTACGCGGTGTTCCCGCAGCTGTTCAAGTACCCGCCGATCTCGTCTCCCGTGCAGATCCTCGAGCGCGCCTCGATCGCGCTCTTCGTCGCGGCGTCGCTCATCCAGATCTTCACGGGTCTGCTGAACACCTTCCAGTACTACCCGTGGCCGTTCCCGTTCAAGCAGGTGCACTACGCGCTCTCGTACGTGATCATCGGTTCGCTGGCGGTGCACATCGGCGTCAAACTGCCGATCATCGCTCGCTACTGGCGGGGGCGCGACAGCTACGACGCCGAGGGCCGCTTCCTCGTCGACGAGAGCGTCGGAGTCGACGAGGTCCCGCCCACGACCCAGCGGGTGGCCCGCGAGAAGCTCGCGACGATGGGCGTCGACCCCGACGACCTCAAGGATCCGCGGATCGTGCTGCCCGAAGACGTCACCCGCGAGGTCGTCGCCGCTCGCGCCCCGTCCGGTCTCATCGGCCGCGTCTTCGAGTGGATCGACCGCACTCCCACCATCGACCCGAAGACCTCTCGCCGTGCCTTCTTCGGTGCCGTCGGCGTCACCACGGCCGGCCTCGTCGCTCTGACGGCGGGCCAGTCGGCCACCCCGCTCTCACCGATCAACGCCTTCGCGCCGCGCAAGAACGGCCTCGGCCCGAACGATCTGCCGATCAACCGCACCGCGGCGGCCGCCCAGGTGCTCGAGACCGCCACCGACCCGGGGTGGGAGCTCACGGTGGTTCGCGGATCCTCATCTCGCACGTTCTCGCTCGCCGACCTCCAGGCGCTGCCCCAGCACGACGCCGCGCTGCCGATCTCCTGCGTCGAGGGCTGGAGCCAGATGGCCGACTGGAGGGGCCCGCGACTGCGCGACATCGTCGCGCTGGTCGGCGCGAGCGACTCCGACAGCCTGCGGGTCACGAGCCTTGAGAAGAAGGGCGGCTACCGGGTGACCCTCATGGGAGCCGAATACGTGCGCGACGAGAACACCCTGGTCGCCCTCCACCTCAACGGCGCCCGGCTCGACATCGAGCACGGGTATCCGGCCCGCATGATCGCTCCCGGCCGCCCCGGTGTGCTTCAAACCAAATGGTTGAGCCGACTGGAGGTGCTGTCGTGAAGATCGCTCGCGGAGTCCTTCTCGGCCTCGGTGCGGCGGCGATCCTGTTCGGCGCCTACGTCATGGTCGACACGGTCAAGCCCAAAAACATCTGGGGCCTGGTGACCTGGCTGATCGGCGCCGTGATCATCCACGACGGCATCATCTCGCCGGCTGTCGTCGCCATCAGCATCGCGATGCGCAAACGCGGTCGAAGAGTCCGGCCCGCCGTCATCGGCATCATCCAGGGCGCCATCGTCGTCGGCTCGATCTTCACCCTCGTCGTCGTGCCCGAGATCATCCGCAAGGCCAAGGGCCCGAAGAACGTCACGGTGCTGCCGTTCGACTATGCCAACCGGCTGGCGGTCCTGTGGGCGGTTATCGCCGTGCTGGCTGCGCTCGCCATCGTGGTCTACCTGCGGGTGGTGCGCCGGCGGGCTCAGCGGGATCGGATCGTTCGGTCGTAGAGGGTTGGCGTGGTGGGGGCTCGCCGCTTTCGAGTAGGTGGGCGGGTGTTATTGAGAGTGGGCGGGTGCTGGAGCACCCGCCCACTGCTCATAACMCCCSCCGACTCCGGCTCGCGTGAGGCGATGCAGCTGAGAACGCCTCCACACCCCAGGAGCAGCGGCGCCTACGCGCGAACGAGCCGGGCGAACACGCGCCCGTCGACGCGCCACTCCTGGTCGACCCGCAGGCCGGCCGAGGCAGCATGGCGCGCCATGGCGTCGGCGCCGACCTCGGCCCAGGGGAAGTCCGAGGAGGCGCGACCGTGATCGTCGACGACGTGCGCCGAGAAGACGGAGTCGGCCTCGTCCCGCGGGGAGGCCTCGACGATGACGGCGCCGGTCGCAGACAGCAACTCGCGGCAGCGGTTCAGCAAGCGCACGGGGTCGCCGCCGATTCCGATGTTGCCATCCAGCAGGAGGGCCGTACCCCAGTGACGTTCGCGGGGCAGGCGCTCGAAGACCGTTCGGCGCAGCACGGGGAGACCGGCGTTCCTGGCGACCGCGACGGCGGCCGAAGAGACGTCGATGCCGAGAGCGACGAGACCCAGCGCGATTCCGGCCTCGACCATGCGACCCGGCCCGCAGCCGATGTCGAGCACGGGGCCGCGCTCGGCCGCGAGCAGGGCACGGTCGACGTCGTCGGCGGCTGCCATCCAGCGACCGAGGTCGTAGTCGCCCGAGCCGGGTTCGGTGGATCCTTCGCCGTGGGATCCTGAACTCTCGCCGCCCGCATCGGAACGGACGAGAGTCAGGCGCCCCTCGCGGCGCAGCGCGTGCGCGTACGGCTCGGCGCCGCCGGCACCGAAGGTGGCCTCGCGGCCCAGTTCGGCGATGGTCATTCGGTGCTCCCGAGCGCGTCGTTTAGCACGGCGGCGAATCGGCCGTCGGGAGCGGCTGCGGCAGCGGCGATCGCATCGTCGATGTGGTCAACGTCGGTCAGGGTGCGGAGTCTGCTCACCCGGAGTCCGGCATCGGTGAGACGGGCCAGCTGGTGAGCCCCGGTGTCGTCTCGTGACATGGGCACGCCGCGCACGAGTGAGCCGTCGGGGTCGCGCAGGCCGAGGGCCCAGAACCCGCCATCCGTCGAGGCGCCGTACCAGGCGTCGACGCCGTCCGGCCACTCTCCGTCGAAGGCGGGGGCGAGGTCGTCGCGGACCAGCTGAGGGGTGTCCATGCCGATGAGCACGGTCGGCCCGGTGACCAGGTCGAAGAGCGCAGCGATCCGCTCGTCGAGAGGGCCGGTCGTCTGAGGGATCACATCGAACTGTTCGGAGCCGACCGGCGGTCGGTTGCCATCGAACAGCAGGATCCGACGGCTCGCCGGCAGCGAATCGGTAGCGAGCAGGGTGTCACCGAGGCTGGCAGCGGCCACCTCCGCTGCCTGCTCGAGCGTCAGGGGCGGGTGCAGCCTCGTCTTCACCTTGCCGGGAAGACACTCCTTTGCGATCACCACCAGCGTCGTCATGCTCGTGCCTCGCGGAGGAGTCTCGACATGTCTTCGATTGCGCGAATCGTTCCACGCACCGTTCCGGTGACTTTGCTGCGCCCGACCCGGGGGGAGTAGTCGATGTCGAGTTCGCGGATGCGCCAGCCCGCCTCGGAGGCGCGGAGCACCATTTCGAGCGGGTAGCCGCTTCGGCGATCCTGGAGGTCGAGGGCCAGAAGCCCCTCTCGGGAGGCGACTCGGAGGGGGCCGAGGTCGTGGAGCGCCACACCGGAGGCCCTGCGCATCAGGCGGGCGAGAACGAGATTGGCGAACCGCGCGTGGAGAGGCCAGGCCCCGCGGGTGGTCGGGCGGCGGCGGCCGAGCGTCAGTTCGAATTCTCCGGCCAGCACGGGGGCGGCGAGCCGAGGGAGATCGCCCGGATCCATCGAGCCGTCGGCATCGCAGAAAGCGACGAGTGGTGCCGTTGCCGCGAGGAGGCCGGCGTGGGCCGCCGACCCGAAGCCGCGCCGGGGTTCGGTCACGACGAGTGCCCCATGGGCTCGGGCCACGTCGGCTGAACCGTCGGTCGAGCCGTTGTCGACGACGATCGCGCGGTAGCCCTCGGGCAGCCGTGAGAGGACGCCGGGAAGGGCGGCAGCTTCGTCGAGGCAGGGCAAGACGACGTCGACGGCAGAAAACGGCATTCCCTGAGAGTACGGGGCGGCGGGGGTCTTGGGCCGCTCGAGGTATTACAGAAGTCGAACGAAACAATGAGGCTGAAGCCTCTCGGTAACCGATCTGTAACATGTGAAACATGTCGTATTCATCGATGTTCGCGCCTTCGTTCAAGCCCGCCTCTCGCTCATCGGGCCCAGCTCGGCGGAGCATTCTCGTCGTCGGAGACGATCCCGTCACCGCCGACGTGCTCGTCTCGTCTCTGCGGGCGAACGGGCACGCTGCGCGCCTGGTCGTCGACGGGATCGACGCCGTCGAGGCGGTTCGCGAGACGCGACCCGATCTCGTGCTGCTCGACCGGATGCTGCCGGGCATCGACGGGTTGGAGGCCTGCCGGCGAATCCGCCTGCTCGACGACGTGCCCATCATCATGCTGGCCGACCTGGGCGAGGAGCACGATCGCATCTCCGGCCTCGAGGTGGGAGCCGACGACTATCTCGTCAAGCCGTTCGCCCCGCGCGAGCTCCTGCTCCGGGTCGAGGCTGTTCTTCGGCGCACCTCGTCACCCGAAGAGACCCCGGCCATGATCGAGGCGGGGCGCTTCCGTCTCGATCGAGCTCGCCGAGAGATCACGGTCGGCGACACGACCCTCTCTCTGACGGCTCGGGAGCATGACCTCCTCGCGCACCTGATCACGCACCCCGATCGGGTGTTCCGCCGAGACGAACTGCTCCGATCCGTCTGGGGGTGGGAGGTCGGCGACTACTCGACGGTCACCGTCCACGTGCGGCGTCTGCGCGAGAAGATCGAAGACGATCCCGCTTCGCCGACGCACCTGCTCACGGTCTGGGGCGTGGGCTACCGGTTCAGGCCGGGCACGGCGCACTCGTGAGCCGTGACGACTTGCTGCTCGTCACCGGCTAGGCGTGCGTGGCATCGAGCGTCGCCGGAGAGGCCGGTGGGGCTAGACGCTCGCGCGCAACGGGGCGGTCGCGAACTCGCGCATGCCCTCGTCGAACGACACGCTCGGTTCCCAGCCGAGCTCCCGGCGGAGTCGCTCCGAGGAGGCGGTGATGTGGCGGACGTCTCCTGACCGGTACTCGCCGGTCACGATCGGGGAAGGGCCGCCCGCGTGGAGGGCAAGAGCGTCAGCCATCTCCCCGATGGTGTGGATGATTCCGCTGCCGACGTTGAAGGCTCGGTAAGCCGTCGGATCCTGGTCTCGCGTCCACTCGAGGGCGGCGGTGTTCGCCGAGGCGATGTCGCGCACGTGCACGAAGTCGCGTCGCTGGGCACCGTCTTCGAAGACACGGGGAGCCTCGCCGCGTTCAAGTGCGGAGCGGAACAGCGAGGCGACTCCGGCGTAGGGGGTGTTCTGCGGCATGCCGGGGCCGTAGACGTTGTGGTAGCGGAGGGCGGCGGCGCGACCGCCGGTGCTGCGGGCCCACGCCGTAGCGAGGTGCTCCTGGGTGAGCTTCGTCGTGGCGTAGACGTTGCGCGGGTCGAGCGGGGCGTCTTCGGCGATGAGCTCGGGTGCGAGCAGATCGCCGGCGTCGTCGCGCGGATCGAAGATGCCGGCATCGAGGTCGGCGATGCGGCGAGGCGCGGGGCGCACGATGCCGGAGGGGCCGCGGTAGGCGCCCTCGCCGTAGACCACCATCGACGAGGCGATCACGAGACGGTCGACGCCCGCGCGAGCCATCGCTGCGAGCAGCACGGCGGTGCCGAGGTCGTTCGACGAGACATAGTCGGGGGCGTCTTGGAAGTCGACGCCGAGACCGACCTTCGCGGCCTGGTGGCACACCGCGTCGACGCCGAGCAGAGCCTCGTCGACGGCGGTGACGTCGCGGACGTCGTCGCGACGGAAGTCGACCCGAGGGTCGATCGGGGCTGGCCCGCCGTGGACGTCCGGCCGCAGGGAGTCGAGCACGCGCACCCGCCAGCCGCGCTCGAGGGCGGCATCGACGACGGCCGAGCCGATGAACCCGGCACCGCCGGTGACGAGGAGCAGAGGGGCGGTGGGCGCGGATCCTTCGGTCATTCGGGAAGCCTCGGATCGCCCGAGACCGGACGCGCGAGAACCGCGTCGACCGCCTCGGCGGGGATCAGCTGGCGAGGCGTGAAGTCGCTCGGGATGGACGCGACGATGCGCTCGATCGCCGCGACGATGAGCGGCTGCGCCTCGGCCAGGCGGGTCATCACGAGCCCGTGGCTGACCGTCTCGACGTCCGCCTCGGCGTCGTCGTCGCTCGGGGCCAGCCCCGCGTCGGCGTCCGTGACGAACGAGAGGTTGACGGTGCCGATGTTGAGCTCGCCGGCGAGAGGCACCTCGGGCACCATCGTCATGTTGACGGTGTGGGCCCCGGCCTGCCGCCACCAGAGCGACTCGGCGCGGGTCGAGAACCGCGGGCCCTGGATCACGACGCAGGTGCCGGACGGGGCGAAGGATCCGAGTTCTTTCGCGAGCGCGTCGACCGCGAGATCGCGCAGGGTCGGGTCGAACGGGTCGGCAGCGGACAGGTGCTGCACCGATCCCTGGTCGTAGAAGGTGTCGGCACGGCCCCAGGTGCGGTCGATGAACTGGTCGGTGATGACCATCGTTCCCGGCGGGTAGTCGGGGTGCACGCCGCCGACGGCCGACGACGACACGATCGCCTTGGCGCCGAGAGCTGCAAGGGCCCAGATGTTTGCGCGATACCCGATCTGGTGCGGCGGCACCGAGTGGTCGCCGCCGTGCCGGGTGAGGAAGGCGACGCGTTTGCCGCCGAGCTCGCCGATCGAGACGGGGCTCGACGTGGGGCCGTACGGGGTGTCGACGATGACCTCGTCGGACGCCCCGCGCGGGAACAGTGAATAGAGACCGGAGCCGCCGATCACGGCGACGTCGACGCGGGGAAGCGCGCCTGTGGACAACTCCCGAGGTGCCTGCGACATGAATGCGAGACTACTGGGACAGCCCCGTCCGAGAGTGAAAGCGAGGTGCGAGTGCGCACGATCGAAGAGCATCAGCGAGCGATCTCCGAGCTGGTCGAGGCGGCTCTCGCGTCGCGGGGCACCGAGTTTCTGCCTGTCACGGCGGCTGCCTCCGGGTCTTTGTCGCTCGGCCCGGCCTCTCGCGGGCGCGAGCTCGCGCACGACGTGATCGCGCCGCTCGATCTGCCGCCGTTCGACAACTCCCAGATGGACGGCTATGCGGTGCGCTCGTCCGACCTCGCAGCGGGGCCTCGGGCGCTGACCGTCGGGCGAAGGATCCCGGCCGGCGTAGCCCCGCCACCGCTTCTTGCCGGTACGGCCGCCCCCATCATGACCGGCGCCGCGATTCCCGACGGCGCCGACGCCGTCGTCCAGATCGAGCTCGCCGATCCGCCGCGGTTTCTCGACGAGGTGGCCGGTCCGGTCTCCGTGACTCTGCCGGGGCCGGTCCCCGCCGGCCAGTTCGTCCGGTCTCGCGGCTCCGATCTGCCGGGCGGTTCTGTTCTGCTGGAGCGCGGCACGGTTCTGCGACCGGCGCACTGGGGTGTGCTCGCGTCGTCGGGTGTCGAGACGGTCGAGGTGATCGCCCCGCTTCGCGTGATGCTCGTCTCGACGGGGGCCGAGCTGGCGACGGGCCCGGGCGACCTTGGCGCGGCGAAAATCCACGACGCCAACACGGCCGCCCTGGGGTCGGCGATCGCCTCCCTCGGGGTGCACGTGTCCACCTACCAGGCGACCGACGACGTCGATGCCTTCCTCGCGTTCATCCAAGGCCTCGACGGGGCCGACCCTGCGACCGCCGACGGTGCCGCCATCGACCTCGTCGTGACGACCGGCGGTGTCAGCGCGGGCGCGTACGAGGTCGTCCGCGAGGCGCTTCACGACCGCGGCGTCGAATTCGGTTCGGTGGCGATGCAGCCGGGCGGGCCGCAGGGCTGGGGCGCGGTTGACACCGGGCACGGCTCGATTCCGATCGTGTGCTTTCCCGGCAACCCCGTGAGCGCACTCGTCTCCTTCGAGGCGTTTCTCCATGTGCCGCTCGCCCGCGGAGCGCATGCCGCACTCGCTGACCGCGATCGTCGGGCGCCTCTCGCCGAGGCCGCCGACTCGCCGCCCGGCAAGCACCAGATCCGTCGCGCCAGGCTCGACGCTGACGGCCGGGTTCACTTCGTCGGTGGCCCGAGCTCTCACCTGCTGCACCACTACGCGCAGGCCACCGTGCTCGCGCACATCCCGGTCGGCGTCTCACGGGTCGAGCCGGGCGACGAGGTCGTAGTGTGGGCCCTCGATGAGTGATTCAGGGTTGTCGCACGTGCGCGCCGACGGCAGCGCCCACATGGTCGACGTGACCGAGAAGGCCGAGACCAAGCGTGTGGCGACGGCACAGGCCGTGCTTCGCACGCGATCCGACGTCGTCGCGCGGATCGCCGACGGCTCCCTTCCGAAGGGCGAGGCGCTCGGCACGGCCCGCGTCGCCGGAATCATGGCGGCCAAGCAGACGTCGAGCCTCATTCCGCTCTGCCATCCGCTCCCGATCGGCTCCGTCACGATCGACTTCGAACCGGCCGACGAGTCGGTGCGCATTCTCGCGACCGTGTCGACGCGAGGCGTGACCGGTGTCGAGATGGAGGCGCTGACCGCCGCCTCCGTCGCCGCCCTGACCCTGTACGACATGATCAAGGCGGTCGACAAGTTCGCCGTGATCGAGGCGATCCAGGTGCTCGAGAAGTCCGGCGGCAAGAGCGGCGACTGGGCTCGCGACTCGAAGGGTGCGCAATGACCGACCCACTCTCTGCGGCTTCCGCTCCGGTCGTCGTGCCACGGACGGCCCTCGTCATCGTCGCCTCGACCCGTGCTTCCCGGGGCGAAGCCGAGGATCGCACCGGCCCGGTCATCGCCGCCTGGCTCCGCGAGCGTTCGTTCACTCTCGACGACCCCGCGGTCGTCGCCGACGGCGAGCCGGTCGGCCAGGCCCTCATCGGCGGCATCGCCCAGCCCGTCTCGGTCATCATCACGACGGGCGGCACGGGTGTGACTCCCACCGATGCCACTCCCGAGATGACTGCGCCGCTGCTCGACAAGCGTCTCCTCGGGCTCGAAGAAGAGCTCAGGCGCCGAGGTGTCGCGCACACTCCCACTGCACTCCTCTCGCGGGGGCTTGTCGGAATCGCCGGCCGCACTCTCGTCGTCAACCTCCCCGGATCACCCGGGGGAGTGCGCGACGGCCTCGACGTTCTCGGCGGTGTGCTCGACCACCTCCTCGACCAGCTCGGCGGTGGCGGGCATGGATGACGACGTGCGTCAGATCCTGGAGCCCAGCGTGCTCCTCGCCCGGGTGACCGCCGACCCGCTCAGCGTGGCGGCCTGTTCCGCGCTCGTGCACGAGGCGACGGCCGGTGCCGTCGTCACGTTCGAGGGCGTCGTCCGCGACCACGACGACGGCCGCGGGGTCGCCGCGCTCGAATACGAGGCGCACCCCAGCGCGAGTGACGTGCTCGCAGGGGTCGCGGCCGACATCGCGCGGGCTCATCCCGAAGTGGCCATCGCAGTCGAGCACCGCACCGGGCCGCTCGGCATCGGCGACGTCGCGCTCGCGGCCGCGGTCTCGAGCGCGCACCGGGCCGAGGCGTTCGCCGCGTGCGCCCTGCTGATCGACGAGATCAAGGCCCGCGTGCCCATCTGGAAGAAACAGGACTTCACCGACGGCACGAGCGAGTGGGTGGCGTCTCTCGGCTAGACCCGCGCGATCGGCTCAGACCCGCACGCTCGGCTCAGACCCGCACGGCCGGCGTAAACACCGCTCCTAGGGCAGGTGTTTACGCCGATCGTGCGGGTCTGACGGTCGAAGCTCGCGCTCACACCGCCTACCCTTGACGGGTGGCCCACCTTCTCGGCGCTGAAGCGCTTCACCTCGAATTCCCCACCCGTGTGATCTTCGAAGGCGTGACCCTCGGAATCGACGAGGGCTCGCGCATCGGCGTCGTCGGCCGCAACGGCGACGGCAAATCGACCCTCATGTCGCTGCTCGCCGGCCGCATGGAGCCCGACTCCGGCCGCGTCACCCGACGCCGCGGCATCACCATGGGCGTGCTCGACCAGCGCGACATCCTGCCCCTCGACTCCATCGTGAGCGAGGTCATCGTCGGCGACCGCGACGAGCACGAGTGGGCCGGCGACGCCCGGATCCGCGACGTCATCTCGGGCCTCGCCACCGACATCCCCTGGGACTCCACAATCGGCGCCCTTTCGGGAGGCCAGCGCCGCCGCGTCGCGCTCGCAGCCCTCCTCGTCGGCGACTGGGACGTCCTCTTCCTCGATGAGCCCACCAACCACCTCGACGTCGAGGGTGTCGCCTGGCTCGCCGAGCACCTCAAGCGCCGCTGGTCGCCCCGCGAAGGTGCGCTCGTCGTCGTGACTCACGACCGGTGGTTCCTCGACGAGGTCTCGACCGACACCTGGGAGGTGCACGACGGCATCGTCGAGCCCTTCGAAGGTGGCTACGCGGCCTACGTGCTGCAGCGCGTCGAGCGCGACCGATCGGCCTCCGTCTCAGAGGCCAAGCGCCAGAACCTGATGAAGAAGGAGCTCGCGTGGCTGCGCCGCGGTGCCCCCGCGCGCACTGCGAAGCCGAAGTTCCGCATCGAGGCGGCCGAGACGCTCATCGCCGACGAGCCTCCCGTGCGCGACAAGGTCTCGCTGTCGCAGATGGCCACGTCGCGCCTCGGCAAGCAGGTCGTCGACATCATCGACGTGTCGGTGGACTACGGCGAGCGCAAGGTGCTCAAAGACATCGAGTGGCGCATCGCTCCGGGCGAGCGCACCGGCATTCTCGGCGTCAACGGCGCCGGCAAGTCGACACTGCTGAAGCTCGTCACCGGGGCGGTTCTGCCGACGACGGGTCGCGTCACCCGCGGCAAGACGGTCAAGTTCGCCGTGCTCGACCAGCAGCTCGCCGACCTCCACGAGTTCGCGAACGAGCGCGTCAACACGGTCGTCTCCCGCTACCGCTCGTCATACGTCTCGGGCGGCAAAGAATTGACGCCCGGTCAACTCCTCGAGCGTCTCGGCTTCACCACCCCGCAGCTGCAGACCGCGGTCAAAGACCTGTCGGGTGGTCAGAAGCGCCGTCTCCAGCTGCTGCTGATCCTGCTCGACGAGCCGAACGTGCTGATCCTCGACGAGCCCACCAACGACCTCGACACCGACATGCTCGCGGCGATGGAAGACCTCCTCGACACCTGGCCCGGCACGCTCCTCGTCGTCAGCCACGACCGATACCTGCTCGAGCGCGTCACCGACATGCAGTACGCGGTGCTCGGCGGCGAAATGCGCCACCTGCCCGGAGGCGTCGACCAGTACCTCGAGCTGCGCCGCATCGCGGTCAGCGGCGCGGGCGAGGCGACCGACCGGCCCACCGCGACGCAGGGAGCCTCGGCGACCGTCACCGCGGCGGCCAAGGCCTCGGGGCTGAGCGGTGCCGAGAAGCGCAACGCCGAGAAGGAGCGCGCCTCGCTCGACCGTCGCATGCAGAAGGCTGCCGCCGAGCGCCAGACGCTGCTCGACCAGTTCGCCGCCCACGACCAGAACGACTACGTCGGGCTCGGAGAGCTGCAGAAGAAGGTGGCCGCGATCGAGGTCAAGGCCGACGAGCTCGAGCTGGCATGGCTCGCAGTGAGCGAGAAGCTCGAGGGCTGAGCGGGGGTGGGCCGGATCCTTCGGTTTCGGCCCGGCTTCTAGGCGCCGAGGGTGAGCGACAGCGAGCGCAGCAGCCCGGCGAGCATCTCGCGGTCGGCGCGTGAGAGGTCGCCTATCAGGCTGCGTTCGGCCTCGACGAGCCGGGTGATGGCAGCGTCGGCAGCACTGCGACCGTCGTCTGTCAGAGACACCAGGATCCCGCGCCCGTCGCTCGGATCGGTGTTCCGCGCGACCAGACCCCGCCCGACCAGGCGGTCGATCCGGTTGGTCATCGTCCCGCTCGACACGAGTGTCTGCGTGAGTAGGGCCTTCGGCGAGAGCGCGTAGGGCGATCCGGCGCGGCGAAGGGCGCTCAGCACGTCGAACTCCCACGATTCGAGATCGCTCGCCGTGAACGCAGCGCGGCGCTCGCGGTCGAGGTGCTTGGCTAGCCGGCCCACGCGCGACAGAACGTGAAGCGGCTCGAAGTCGAGGTCGGGGCGCTCGCGGTTCCAGCTGGCGACGATCCGGTCGACCTCGTCGCGCTGTTCTTCGGGCATCGGGCCATTATGTCGCGTGGTCTCGGGGTGCTGCCGGTGCTGGTCGGAGTGGGCGGGTGTCGTTGAGGGTCGGSGGGTGYKGCMGCCTCCGAGTCTTCTAGCCCCCGAGCGAGAGGACCCGACCCAGGGCCGGGATGACGCGGGTGAGGGTGCGGTCGTGACCGGCGGGATCCGGATCCGA
>NZ_JBCEBN010000013.1:0-68917 GCF_049472575.1 Frondihabitans sp. 4ASC-45
GCCCCCCCCCCCCCCCCCCCCCGTCGCGATCCACCTCCTGACCGACCGCTTCCGGACCGGCGCCCTAATCAACATGGGCCTCACGACCGGGGCGCACTTCGCCATGCTGTTCATGATCGCCCTCTACCTCCAGCGGACGCTCCACTACAGCCCACTGCTGGCAGGACTCGCCTTCCTGCCCCTAACTCTGACCGTCTTCATCTTCACCAGGTGGGTCCCGCGACTCGTGGATCGCTTCGGCAGCCGCCTCGTCCTCGTCAGCGGCGGTGTGCTCGTCACCGTGAGCCTTATGCTCTGGTCTTCCTTAAGCAGCACGAGTACCTACATCGGCGTGCTCCTGCCGCTCCTCGTCCACGCCTTCGGCGTCGCTCTGATATTCACCGGCGGCACGCTTGCGGCCATGGACCGCGTGGCCGACAGCGATGCAGGGGCCGCATCCGGAATGCTTCAGATGGTGCAGCAACTCGGCGGTTCGCTCGGAATCGCCGTCGTCGTCTCCGTCTACGCCGCCCACGCCACTCCGGGCAAGTTCCTCCCCGGCGTCTCCGTGGCGCTTCTCACGGCCGGAGGGCTGGCAGCCCTAGGCGGAATCGTGGCGGTCGTGATGCTTCGACGACGCCCCACGCCTCTCGTCTCCGATAGTCGGTCTCGCCGTTGAACGGCCTGTGCTGAGGGACGCTAGTAGCCAGCAAAATGGATGGGGGTACTCATGGTGAGTCCTTCGTTCGGTGCTGCCCGGTGGTGGGTCGATGTCGTCTCGCAGGGAAGCTACCCCTGGAGGGTGGGACGGACGATGATCTCGTTGACGTCCACGGACGACGGCTGCGTCACGGCATAGGCGATCGCCTCTGCGACGGCCGAGGCTGGCAGGCCGAGCTGCTCGGACGCGGCGCGGGCGGCGGCTCGAGTGGTCTCGTCTCCGCCACGGTCGGCGAGTTCGCTGATCGTGTAGCCGGGGCTGATGATGGTGACGCGGACGACGGTGCTCTCCTGGCGCAGCCCCTCCGACAGAGCTCGTACGGCGAACTTCGTGGCGCTGTAGACGGCCGCGGTTGGGTCGACGCGAAGGCCGGAGACCGACGCGACGTTAATGATGTGCCCGTGGCCCTGCGCCTCCATGAGGGGCAGCACGGCTGCGATTCCGTGCAGGGTGCCGCGCAGGTTCACGTCGATCATCTGATTCCATTCGTCGATCCGTAGCGCACTCACCGTGGACAAGGGCATGACCCCGGCGTTGTTGACGAGCACGTCGATGGTGCCGTTCGCTTCGCGGGCGGCGCCGACGAATGCTCGGACGCTGTCGATGTCCGTGACGTCGAGTTGACGCGAGTCGGCGCGACCGCCGGCCTCACGGATCTCATCGACGATGGTCGTGAGGCGGTCGGTGCGTCGGGCCCCGAGGAACACCGGATAACCGAGGGAAGCGAGGTGCCTGGCCGTGGCCTCCCCGATGCCGCTGCTTGCTCCGGTGATGAGGACGGCGCCGTCGTGCGAGGTGGTCGTTGCAGTCATGAATACTTCTTCTTTCTGTAGGTGGTGCGGGTGATTCGTGCGTAGACCGTGGTGGCAGCGAGGAAGAGCGCGGCTCCTCCGGCCGCGGAGATCCAGCTGAAGGATCCGGGCGGTTCGCCGCTCCCAAGGCGTTCGATGACGCCACCGAGCCCGAGGGAGACGAGCAGGATCCCAGCGACGATTCCGAAGTGCAGGTAGGTGCCGATGGTTGCGATGGCCGTCCTCCGATTGCCGACCAGGGTGTCGATATGACCCTCGGCCGAACTGGAGACGCGGCCGAAGTAGATCCACCACATTCCGAGGGAGACGGACACTGCAGCCAGGGAGACGAGCACGGTGCTCGGGGTGAGGTCCAATCCCGATGCCGCCAGGCCGATCGAGATGATCGACTCTCCGAGGGCGAGGATGACGACGAGTCCGTGACGTTCGGCGTAGTGAGCGGCCGAGGGCAGTTGCCACGCGCCGCCCTGGGAGGTTGCGAAGACGGTGATGCCCTCGAGGGCGACCGCTGCAAGCCAGAGGACGATCTGCGGGATCCCGCCGACGAGGGCGCCCACGATCAGTGCCGCGGCGACGGGGCCGACAGTCGCGCCCATGGTGCGAATGACCTGCCTGCGAAGGGGAGAGTCGCGTCGCGCGGCCACGACATTCACAGCCGTGTAGGCCAGCGAGAGAAGAACGAAGCCGATGGCGAAGAGCAGAGCACCGGATCTGCTTTCAAGCGTGTGGGGATAGGTCTTGGGGATGGCGATCGAGAGCACCAGCACGATGGCAATTGCGACGAGGATCCCGACCCGGACGGCGCCGCGGTCGGCGATCTGCTGGTTGGCCAGCCAGGCATGAGACGCCCACGACCACCAGAGAACGCCGAGAACGGCGAGCCCGCTGAGCACGCTTCGGACACTCTCGCCGTCGGCCATCAGGTGAGTGACTTGCGTGAAAGCGAACACGTAGACGAGGTCGAAGAAAAGTTCCAGGGGTGTGGCCCGGTTGGATGACGCGAAACCGGTGGCTGTTGATGCCGCCTCAGACATCTCAGCTCGCGTCGATGCCGTGGGCCAAGGTCGTCAGTTTCCAGTCGACGGTGGAGTGGTCGATGCTGGCATGGACGGGCGATGCCGCCATTTCGTCGCTAATTCCGGCGGCTCCCGAGCGGGCGTGTTCCATGCTGTCGTAGGCGACGATGTCGATGATGGTGCCGTCTGCGCTCTCCATGATGCGTCGCCATTCGAACCCGGGCTGTCGCTTCAGGTACTCGTCGATGTCGGCGTTCGCCGCGACGAAGTCCGCTGTGCTGAGGCCGGTGGACAGTCGGAGGGTGGTGACTTCGAGCGTTTCGGTCATAGTGTCAGTTCCGTTCGGTGTTGAGCATGTTGAACTTGCTGCAGAGCCCGGACGCGTCGAAGTGGAGCGTCCAGACGTTGTCGAAGTCGCCGAGCTCGACGTAGTGGCCGATTCCGGTGATCAGGACGGTAGGACCATCGATGCTGGCGATCGACCAGTCAGAGTCCCATCCGCCCTGCTGCCAGTCCCAGCGGCCGCGCCATCCCTCGACGATCGCGTCGCGGCCGATCCACTCCGTGTCGAACGGTGCCTCGTGGTACTCGGCGTCTTCCGTGAAGAGGTCTTCGATGTCCGCCTTCTCGTTGCTCCTCCAGGCGAGAAGGTAGGAGTCGACCCATGTCGTGATGGTGTCGGTGGTCGGCGGGAAGGGGAACGTGTCGGTCGTCATGTCGATTGCCGTTTCTTGTCGTCGGGCACGGGCGAAGATTTTGCTGTGGCGAATGGCTCGCTGAGACGAGTCTTCGGGCTCGGCAACATCGGAGGAAGGTCGCGACAAGGGGGGTGCGGCACACCCTCCATCACACGGTTGCCGCGCTGCGGAACATGTGCGAACGGCGCACGGGTTATGCACCCATCGCCGGGTCTTTTTCGCCGCAGCGAACGGCGGCGTCAAGCTGGCCGCGCGGACGACCGGGGCTGCTCAGGCGGCGAGCGACGCCAGGAAAGCGAGCGAGTCGGCACTGCGACTGCCAGGCGCTGCGGTGCCGACGAGCAGCTGCTGACCCGGTGCGTCGTGCACGTCGAAAGTCTGGTACGTCAGCTCGATGCGCCCGGCCTCCGGATGCTCGAAGACCTTGAAGGCGCGGGTCAGGCCGCCCACCTTCTGGTTCTCCCACTCCTCGCGGAAGTCGCTCGACACCTCGAGCATCTCGGCGACGAGCGTCGAGATGGACCTGTCGCCCGGGTAGAGCCCCGAATTCAGGCGCAGGGCGCTGACCGTGGAGCTCGCGACGACCGGCCACTCGGTGAAGACGACGCGCGACTCCGGGTCGGTGAAGAGCACGCGGACCATGTTCTGCGTGCCGGCGAAAGGCGCCAACAGAGCGGCTGCGATCGCGTTCGTCGCCAGGACGTCGAACGAGGGGCTCAGGACGTAAGCGGCCGACGTCGGAAAGGCGTCCAGAAGACCCAGCAGCGCGGGGTGGACGAGGGTGCGGCCGCTTTCGGGCGCCATGCTCGGGTTGAGACCGGCGATGCGGAACAGGTGCCCGCGAGCGTCGGCGTCGAGACGGAGGGCACGGCTGATGGCCGTGATGACCTGCGGCGACGGGTTCGTCTCCCGCCCTTGCTCTAGGCGTGCGAAGTAGTCCGAGCTGACACCGGCGAGCACGGCGACCTCTTCGCGCCGGAGGCCCGCGACGCGTCGGGTGCCACCACCGGGCAGTCCGACCTCCGAGGGTTCGATCCGACCCCGGCGGGCTCGCAGGAAGTCGCCGAGTTCGTTCACCGCGCGCGCCGTCATGACCTCCACGCTACGGCTCTCGCCGTAATCCTCTCTAGGTGCGTCGCACCCCGGCTCACCCGGCCACGCGGTCGCGGCCCCGGTCTGCCACGGTGGGCCCATGCCCTTCGCAGACGAACTCATCGGAACGCACACCGCCCTTGCGCTCATCCATGCCATCGAGGTCGCCGCGCCCGACCGTCCGCTGACTGCCCTTCGGGCTACGCCTTCGCTCCTGGCTCCGCTCGCCCTCCGCGAACGTAGCGATCTCCTCCGGGATGCCCTTCTCACCGACCTGGACACGACCTACCCGGCGTTCGTGGCGGTGATACAGCGGGCGGCTGCAGGCTCTGCCCACTTCGCCGGCTGGCTCATCTGGCCCGTGACCAGCGCGGTGGCGGCGCGCGCCGTCGAGGACGGCAGCGACGCCGCCTTCGATGACGCTTTGGCGCTACTCGCGCAGCTCACGTCGCGGCTTTCGTCGGAATTCGCCGTCAGAACCCTCCTCAGGCACGACCTCCCCCGGGCGCTGGCCGTGATTCTGCGCGACTGGGTTGGATCCGATGACGTCGATATCCGCCGACTAGCCTCCGAGGGAACACGCGCCTACCTGCCCTGGGCCACGCGCGTTCCCGGTCTTCTCCAGGATCCCGCGGCCACCGTTCCAATCCTTGACGCCCTCTATCGAGACAACAGCGAGTACGTCCGCCGCTCCGTCGCCAACCATCTCAATGACCTGAGCCGGGATCACGCCACCCTCGTCGTGAAGACGGCCGCCGCGTGGCTCGAGAACGCCGACGAGAACACCCCTCGTCTCGTCGGCCGCGCCCTGCGCACGCTCGTCAAGCGCGGCGACGCGGGCGCTCTTGGCCTCCTCGGATTCCATCCGGCGCACGTGGACGTCACCGCTTTTACGCTTGACCGCCCGAGCATCAGAATCGGGGAGGCCATTATGTTCGCTGCGGTCGTCGCCAACGTGGGCGACGAGCCCGCACGTCTATCGATCGACTACGTCGTCCACCACCGCAAGGCCAACGGCCTGACCACCGGCAAGACCTTCAAGCTCGCGGTTCGGATGTTGGAGCCCGGCGAGCACTTCGACGTCACGAAGACGCACTCGTTCCGAGTCATCACAACTCGCACCTATTACCCCGGCGTCCACGCGATCGAGTTGCTCGTGAACGGCATCTCCGCTGGCCTGCGGGAGTTCGAGCTCACTCCGGCGTGACGCCTCGTTCTAGTCCTCAATCGCTGCGGCCAATAGTTGCGGTGAAGTCCTCGGGGATGTGAGCCTGACGGACTTTGTCAGCCGGCACTGGAGGTCAAACTCCCCTCGAAGGGCGTCTCAAAAACACTATTTTCGGAGACGTCCCAAGCGATCACCGTGACCATCTGATTGGCACAGCCACTCCCCCGCACTTGCACGGCTGTCAGGGATCACTGACTGTCCTGAAATGTTGTCTGGACGGATTTGCTGACGTTGAAGCGCTCCTAAAGCTTGTCGAGACACGATCAGCGCACAGGACCGCTCTCCCGGAGCCGCACCAGAGAACCACAGCTCCAGATCGATTCACGCCCCTCCGCGTCTTCGGGTGTCCGAATAACTGACGGGCTAGACCACGCGCCGGAAAGAGTGGCGAGGTTTCCCCGTTGTATCCGCAAGTCGGCTCTGATTAGCTCGCAACATGAGACACACGTTGAATGGAAGTCAGCGACGGGACGGCAGCGTCGTCGCGCTCACATGGGCCGTCGTCGTCTCCTGGCTCCTGGCCGTGGCGGTGGCCGCCTGCATTCTCGTACTCCTCAGTCACGCGCCAGATACATCCCCGGCCAGAACCCTCCTCATCCTCGGCGGAGCGTGTGGTGTCTTCGCGATACCAGCGGCCGCGGCGACTGTGGCACTTATCGTCATCCGAGTTCGTCAGCGGCGTTCGCTAATGACGGGCTAGGGAACGCAAGAGAGTGCTCTCCCGCCGGCGTCAGGGGTTCGACCTCAGCCCTCGGAACCACCTTGCCGACGACAGATCGAAGGCCGCTCCCGATAGGAGTGCGATCCGTACAGGCCGGAAGCTGAACCCCAGAAGCACCAGACACCCACAAAACAAGAAAACCCCCGTCTGAACGGGGGCTTTCTGTGGCGGCTGATCCGGGCCTAGTACCTAGCCCCGCATTCATAGGCATGCCTGAGGACATCGAAGGCGGTGGAGCATATTTCCGGAAGCATGTTTGGCATACATCACCGCGGATTGTTGAACCGGGATGGGCATGGAGCCGAGTGTCGCCCATTGCGCGTCGCTGCCTTCGCGCGGAACATGGACGCTAGGAACGGCTTTTACGCAAGGCGCCCAGGTGGCTGGCGGAACAGATCGAGGCCGAGTCCGGCCATCGGGAGTCGTTCGAGACGGTTGACAACATGATGCGCCGGCCAGGAGTCTACGAATGTCAGGTGTCCGTAGGTGAAGCTGCGTCAGATTCTTGAGTCACCTTCGATAGATGCGATGAGGGTCCGCAAAACCGTCAGATCAAGCGATTCACTCTGTGTAGCAAATTTGTTCTCCGCTGCATCCACGGAATCGTGCGGTAGTCCGGAGAGGACGCTCCCCTTATTGGGCACGCTGATGTCCCAAATGGCGGCTTGGATAACCTGCAGATTTTTGGCCCTGAAAAACGATCCTGTTCGTACGCCGTCAAACTCGGGTTGAGACAACCGCCCTGTCATATGGAAGACCACATTAAGACTGAGGGGGGAGCGCAAGCCGCGTCCGATCTCCTGAGAACGCATGTGGAGCCTCCCGATGATTGGCTGCCACAGCAGGCTCTGAGAGTCGGAGTCTCCGAACACGGCCCCGATGGCGAGGGGTGACTCCACGTGACTCAGCTTTCTTCCCAAAGCTCCGGACGAGGAAGCGCGTTGCTCTATCTAGCGCGCTTTTTGGCTATGGATTTCTTCAGTAGAGCCCGCGCCTCGCGCGCCAGCTCCTCGTCTTCTACGTACCTCTCGACCGTAGCGCGAGCGTCTTGTCCACCCAGAGTCAGGATGGGCCGCAGGAACAGAACTCGCGACTCCCCATTTCGCGGCTCGTCCGCGAGCTGAATGAGATCATGCACTTCGGTTGCTGTGGCAATGGCGGCAAGCGCTGCAGCCAACCCATCCCTGCGGTCTCGCGTTTTCGACGCAGAGTAGAGCGCTACAAGGTCCTTCCACGCAAATAGCGAATCCGGGACGGCCATTGCTCTCGCTAGACCCTCATCTATTCGTGCGGGATAGTCCCCGTGCTCCAGGTGCCAGAGCAGAACCGGCAAGGCCTCCGGGTAAGGTTCAGCCCGCGGCACCAAATCCCATACGGACTCGATGTCGTAGCCAATGTTGCGCAGTTCGCTGACGATGTCCTTCTCGGCATCCGCCCAAACGGCTCGCTGACGGAACCTCTCGAGTTCAGGTTCTTTCGCCTCAGCGACGAACTGCAGGTTCGCCTCTAGCTCTGCCATGATCTCCGCCGCCGTCTGGCCCGTTCCTTTTGTCATGGGATGCACATTAGAGACGTTTGCATCCTGACGAACGTTTCAAGGCCTCTGCTTGAAGGTGCCTCAGGTGCGCCAGCGCCGCGGGCTTCTCTTCCGCATTCAGCGTTGCGCAAATCACGTATTCGAGTTCTCCGACCGAGGTCTCCAGCAAGCGAGCAACGGGGCTGCGCTGAAGAGATGAGGCTTCATATGCCTGAGAGAAACGAGGTTGGCGCCCTGCGGGGGGCTCATCCAATCCTTCATAGCGGGCCATGTTCCGAAGGACAGCCCACAGAGTCCACACATCGGCTTGAATCGTTTAGCGACCACAATGACGACGATCTTCTCGCTGAACTCGCCTACGACAGCGACGACTTGGTGCAGGCGGGAGCATCTCGCGAGATCCCCGACCAGAGACCATTTCGGGTAGATGAAACAGTGGGCACGTCAGTGGCTTAAACGCATAGCGCACGCACGTGCACACCTGGGTCCGGCATCGGCTGGTGCCAGTTCCGCGTCGCGCCTCTCTCCAAAATTTTTGAGAAGTGCCCAAGCATCAAAGTCGCTCCTCGGCCTTCTCGAGGAACCACATCAAGGTCGTCAACGGTATCGCCTCCGCCCGGAAGGCCGAGAATGTACGAATTTTTGTGTCGCCGTCCTCGAATACTTCCGCTACGCGCTCACCATCCACGTCACTAAGCAACTCAAGTCCCATACCGTCTCGTTCCCCGACGGAGCTGGCCAGGAGGATGTGGTACCCGCTTACGGCGCTCATGGCTCCAAGAATCCCATGAAACTACCGTCGATTTTGAATCGAAGACCTCTCCCTCGGGAATCGAAGACGTGGATGACGTTGGTAAGGGTGTCTGTTCGCTGCGCGTCATTCAGGATCTCATCAAAGAGCGCAAGCCCTTGTTGGTTGCGTTGAGGAGTGGTTCCCGTTGACAGACCCCGGAAAACGCTTCCTACACGGTCGGAGTGTTTCTGAAGAGCGCGTCCCGCTTGTGTAAAACCGGCCCGGTCGGCTGCCTGGGCGGCCTGCCTCAACTCAAGGCCTGAAAATCGTCCAAACATTTTCGCGGATGCCGCTCCACCCGCTCGAAGAAGGGTACCGGCCGCTCCACTAACCACCCGAGAAGATATGACGTCAACGGCTCCCCCGCCCGCGGCGCCCGCAACAGCACCGAAAGCAATCTCTCCTGCACTAGCTTGACGATTCTCCAAGACGGCCGGTGCCGCGTATGAATAGGCAGCGCCTGAGTAGGCGCCGACGGCTACGGCTCCCCCGAGTCCACCCGTGGCGGCAGTGAGAACGACAGTTCCGGTGACGGCGCCGGCGATGGTTCCGCCCTTGTACCAGCCGGAGGTGTAGTTGACGGTGTCCTGATAACCGAACAGGCTCGAAGCCGCCTGACGGCCGCTGCGCGTCAGCCCGAAGGTAAGTCCATCGGCCGCTCCCCAGAGGAAGTCAGAGAACGCGTTGTCACTGACAGACCGGAGCCCGAGGGGGTCAATGAGGTTGAGCGGGTTGTTATTGGCGTAGGGGTAAGGCGTGGCCGTGGCAGGATCGCCGGGCACCGGGTCGAGGGGGTCCGTGGCAGCGAAGCGGCCCGTCTGCGGGTCGTAGGCTCGCGCCCCCATGAGCGGCAGGCCGGCAACGGTGAGCTGTCCTCTGTATCCGAACGCCAGCGCGAGGTTGCTCGTGGCACCGGTATCAGCGCCCGCCCCATAGGCGTCGAAGGAGGATGCGTCCGTGATCTGCGCGGTGCCGCTGCTAGCGAGGCTTGAGCCGAGGGCGTCGCGAGACAGATCCGTACCAGCAGTACCTGTTTGAGACTGAAGGCGGGTGCTGGAGTCACCGTAGAAGAAGTCCGTAGGCGTTGCACCACTCGTGTCCGGGGCCAGTGTTGCGACCTGGCTCAGGCCTTCAAAGCTCAGCCAGTTCAGCTTGGACGTCTTCTGTGTGCTGGTGGTGGCGCCAGCGGCCTGCTGTGTGGTGGCGATCGTTGTCGGGTCGCCGTCACCGTTGCGGGTGAGGGCGGCGACAAGGTTACCGGCCTTGTCGGTCCGCTCGATTCGAATGGGCGCAGTTCCGCCGTCGTAGCCGAGCTTTAGCGCGGTGCCATCCGTGCCCGTCTGGTTGGTCAGGCGTCCGGCACCGTCGTAGGCCAGGGTCGCCGCTGCTTGCCCGCTTTTACTAATGCCGGTGAGTTCGTTGGCGGCGTCATAGGTGTAGCCCTGATCCGTGCCCCCCACGGTGCTCGCGGTCCGGTTGCCGGCAGCGTCGTAGGCGTAGGTGCTGTCGTTGTTTCCGGGGCCGTCGGCTGATGTGAGCTGGCCGGCTGCGTCATACCCGTAGGAGGTAGTTCCAGCGGAGGTGGCGAGGGTGCTGATGCGCCCGGCCGCGTCGCGGGTGATGTCCGTTGTCGCGGTGTCTGCTTGCGGGTTGAGCTGCTGGGTGTACTTCGACAGCTGGCCGTCCAAGTAGGTGAAGGTGCGAACGGCACCCGCGGCAGAACCCTCGCGGGTGACTTTCCCGTCGGGGTCGACGGAGTAGGTCAGGGAGTGTCCGTGGTTGTCGGAGACGGCTGCCAGGTTCCCGTCGGCGTCTCGCCCATAGCTGACGACGGTGCCGTCGGGGTAGTTGATGGTGGCGGGTCGGCCGTCGCCGTCGTAGGTGAACGCGAACGTGGATCCGTTCGGGTTGTCGAGTTTGGTGAGCTGGCCAGCAGCGTCGTAGGTGTATTTGGTCGTGCCGGTGCTGTCGGTCATTCCGGTGCGGTGGCCCCGGTTGTCGTAGGTCCACGACACCTTCTTGCCGCTCGGGTCGGTCCGGGAGATCAGCTGCCCCGTGCGGTCGTATCCGTAGGAGGTCTGCTTGTTGTCCGGGTCGGTGGAGGTCAGCACGTTTCCGCTGGCGTCGTATGTGAAAGCGGTCTTGCGCCCCAGGGGGTCTGTCTTGGCGGTGAGCTGCCCCGACGGGTCGTATGCGTATGTGGTCTTGTTCCCGAGAGGATCGACCTGGCTGGTCATTCGACCTGCGGCGTCGTAGCCGTACTTCGTTTTCCCTCCGGCGGCATCGGTAGCGGAGTCCATCTGACCAGATGCGTCGTATGTGTACGTGCTGGTGCCCTTGGTCGCGTCCGTGACGGAGGTCACCTTCCCGGCGGCACTGTATGTAGTTGCAACAGTCCCCTGACCCGGCTGGGAAACGGAAGTCTGGTTTCCTGCCGCGTCGTAGCCGTACTGCGTCACGAGCCCGTTGGGACTGGTGATGCTCTTCTGCCGGCCCGCCGCGTCGTAGGCGTAGGACCAGACGTGGTTGCCCGGGGTGGTCTTGGTGGTCAGGTGCCCGGACGCGTCGTAGCCAAGCTTGGTGACGTACCCCATCGGGTCGGTGGAGGTCGCGAGGAGACCGGACGGGGTGTATGTGGCGCTGGAGGCGCGTCCCAGTTCGTCTTTCGTGCTGGTGGCGTTCCCGTTGACGTCGTACCCGGTCGACACGGTGGTTCCGTCCGGAGCGACCGTTCGTGTCAAACGCCCAAGAGCGTCATACACATACTTAGTTAGGTCGCCGTCGGCGTCGGTGGACGAAATCAGGCGTCCCGCGTCGTCGTACTGCTGCGTATCAACCTGGCCGCCCACACTTGAGGCCGTCTGGCGTCCAGCGGAGTCGTACGAGTAGGTCGTCGTCTTCCCGTCGAGGGTGGATGTGGCGGCGCGACCGAATGCGTCGTAGGTCAGTGTGGTCACCGCCCCGGTCGGGTCGGTTGCCTTGGTGAGGTCGCCCTTGGCGTCGTAGCCATAGGTGGTCGCAGCACCACCGGGGGCGGTGGTCGTGGCCAAACGCCCGGCGGTGTCGTAGACGAAGGTCGTGATCAGACCATCGGCGTCCGTAGTCGACGCCACCCGCCCAGCGGGGGTGTATGCCGTTTTGGTGATCGCCCCGCGGGGGTCCGTCACCGACGTCTGACGACCGGAATCGTCATAGCCGTAAGTCGTCGTCTTGCCAGCACCATCAGTGACCGTCTTAGTCCGGCCAGAGCTGTCATACGTGTAGGCGGTGACGTCACCGGTCGGGGTAGTGATCGATGCGACGTTGCCGTTCGGGTCATACGTGTATTTGCTGACCTTCCCGTCAGCGTCCGTGCTTGCGTTCAGTTTCGAGCCGGAGACATCGAACGATGTCGTCGATCCGTCCGGCAGGGTAGCGCCGGTGGGAATGCGAGAGGTTCCCGTGAAGGTGTAGCTGACTACCTCGCCGGAAGGGCCGGTGATCTTCGTGTTCCGCCCGGCAGTGTCATAGGCGTACTTCGTCGTCGCACCGTTCCGGGTCACGGACGACACCAGCCCGGCAGCGGTGTAGGTGGTGTCGGTGGCGGCGCCGGAACGGTCGGTGGTGTGGGTGGGGAATCCGGACGCGTCGTAGGTGCGGGTGGCGGTGGTGCCATCGGCTGCCGTGACGGTCGTGAGCCTGCCCAGCACGTCGTATTCGTAGTGCATCTGAGGGGTGCCGTCCGCGGCGGTCACATCGGTGGCGCCGTGGGCGGTGTCGTAGACGAACTCTTCGGTCGGATCCCCCGGACGCAGCTGCTCGAGAACGCGCCCATCCTTGTCGTACCGGTTGGTGACGATGGTCTTGCCGTCGGCGTCCGTGGCGGTGGTGAGGTACCCGGTGGTGTCGTAAGCGAAGGTTCGCTTGCCGCCGCTCGGGTCGGTGATGGAGGTGAGGTGACCGGTGGCGTCGTAGCCGAGGGTGGCAACGCGACCATCAGATCCCTGCACCGTGGTGATCTGCGACCCGGTGTAGCCGAGGCTGATGGAGTGCCCGTCCGACGCGGTCAACCCAGTCGGCTTGTTGGCGGAATCGCGGGCGATAGAGAGGGTCCGGTTGCTGGCATCCGTGAAGCTCGTGACTCGGCCTGCCGCATCGAACTTCTCAGTGCTGCCGTCCTGACGAGAGACCGACCATCCGGTGGAGCCTTGCGTGAGCGCCGCTGTGATGCCCTTGGGCGCGGTGTAAACCGTTCCGTTCTGGACGTACTGGGCAGTGGACCCGTCCGGCCAGCGGACCAGGACCTTTCCGGATCCCTGGTCGGTGACGCTCTCGGAAAGGAGCGATGTCCAGCCCGTCCCAAAGGACCCGGCTGTTGTGTTCCTGGAGTTGTACGAGAGGGATACCCGCGGCGACCAAGCGTCCGCGAAGTCGAGAATGTCTTCGTCGTCGGTGTAGTTACCCGTGGCGACGTTCACCGGATCGTCGGAGTACCCGGCGAAAGTGGCCTTCCCGAAGAGCGAGTCGACGGAGGTCGTCATGGGCTTGCCGGACGCGTCCGTCGAGCCGCTGAAGGGCGCGACGGTCATGTTGGCGCTACGGGGGCTGTCGGCGTTGATGCTGGGGCTGAACTCGGCGACGTCGTCGAAGGCGAACCCGTAGGCGTTGCCGTTGCTCTCGGCGAGGTGCATTGCCTTGGAGTACAGGTTGGACTTCACACCCGGCGGGTAGAACGCGGTGGCGTCATAGGTCGCCTGCGTGTCGGAGCCCTTGATCGCAGCCGTAGACATGGTCCCGCGGTTGAACGCGGCACAGAGGCGCGCGCCGATCGCGAGAGCGGCGTCCTGGTTCGGTTGACCGGTCGGCTGGGTCGCGCCTTGGCACGCCAGCAGATCGGAGGTCGTGGGCTGGGTAAACGTGCCGACCGTGGCACCAGCCGCGTTGGTGAAGACGAACTTCCCGCTCTTCACCTTGCCGGTGAATTTACCGAGGGCCGTGACCACCGTCAGGGGTTTGGACGTGTAGTACGTCCAAGCGTCGGTGACGTACTGCGCCATGTAGCTGGCCGAGATGGTGCCGGCCTCGACACCATGGATGGGCGCCATCGCCCGAACCGGGGTTTTTCCGTCAGCGCGGTACTGAATCAGGTTGCCCCACCCGTAGGACTTCAGGGCGTTGAAGATCTTGTTCCGGCCGTTGCCGACGAGACGCCCCTGGGTTTCATTGGAGCCATCAGCGTTGGTGACGCTCACGGAGATCGGGACACTGAACATGTCGACCATGGTGGTGTTGATGAAGATCCGTGAACCGTCGCGCGCGAACTCGACCCAGTCGTAGATCGTGCCGTAGTTCGGGTCCGTCTTGACCCATCCAGCAGGCTCGACGAGCCCCTTGGGGGTGAGGAAGAACTTCAACTTTGTCGAGAACGACATGTAGATGCGCCCGGCAATCAGACCTGAACGCAGCTGCAGCGTCTTCGTTCCACCCGTCGCGGGGCCCGCAATCGATGTGTCAGGAGCAGCCGGCGGCGCCGTGCCACTAGGGACGCTGGTGGGGAGAGTGAACTTGTGCCAGGTCCCGGCCGCGTCGACGTAGCCCTGCGCACCGGTGGCCTGGTCCTTGGCCATGATGTAGACATACGTCGCATCGGTCAGACCCGAGTTATTGGTGACCGTGTACGGCAGAAGATCCGCCGCCGACGCTCTCAAGGGGCCGTATGACAGCCCGACCAACGCGAGAAGCAACCCTGCAACGACTGCTGCAAGCACGCGAGAGCGCATAGAAATAGCGCGCATTTTTGACCCCTGTTTCCCCTCAAACACGACCGTCCCCCACCGGGAGGTCACGACATATCGGGGCAGATCAAACATCGTCAGGAGACGTATGGAGTCCGCCTCAACTGCCAACACTTAGACATTGGCAGAACCTGTGAATTAAGTCAAAATCACATGCGAACCGCAGAATTGGTTTGGCTTTTGCGAGACGGTGCCGTCTTCCGTGAACCCGACGATCAATCACCACTTCCTAACGCTTGCAGATTAGCTGCCGTTAGAAGCACCCATGAAACCTCAACGCACGCCCGCCTACCCCTCGAACGCGCCAGATCTTCTAATGAATGAGGGAGCCTTCGTGCGTGTCACGCTGAAGGTCGATCAGATAGGTAGCGAGATCGAGATTGACGGCGCTTCGTTGACCGTTTTCAACGCCAGAAACGTCGTGTTATTCAGTATCGAATTCGGGCCTGATCGCGAAATCACGAACTTCGACGACGCTGTCGACATGGCTCGTGAGCAGATTGCACTCCTGGGGACCGCAATAGGTAAAGAGATCGAAATGGGAGACGAGATAGAGGACTTTGAATCGCCATCAGGCTCGAGGGACTTCGAAATCGTAATCACCGTTTAGGCGGACTGCCGTCAAGTCTGTCGACTCGCGTTGCAAAAAAAGGTCGGCTCCGTCCAGGTCATAGCGGACTACAGGCGGGGGAACGGATCTCGAGATGGAAGATGAAGCCAGGGATTAACCCCCGAGCCCGAGCACTATTGCCATCTGCGGCACCGCAAGGAGGCAATACGGGCGCATGACCGAGAACGACTCACACGTCGAAGTTGTCAAGTCGCACGGTTTTGGCGAAGTTGTCAGGAGAAACCCTGTCGCATGGTCCACGGTTCCTAACCACGACAGAGAGATGATCATCTCTATCTACCCGGTGCCACTGGCTTCCGCAGAACTGCGCTTGTTACGCCACGCGGCCTTGAGGCTGGCAGAGGAGCGACGTGGCGTTAGTCGACTTGACGAACGCCTACACGGGCCTCTCGTCCGAACACACCATCACCTGAACCATCGATCTCGCCCTACTTAATCCTCTTCGTACCCGAGGGTTCGATTGGATTGCGCAGCTCGCCAGACCTGACCTCGAATCCTGAGGGTAGTACTTCGATGCCAACCCGCTAGTCGCGAATACCATGGGCTCGGGCTATCTGATCGGCATCGTTATCCACGCCCCGTGCCCGCAGCTCGGCCACGAGGACGTCCCGTGGCGGCACATTGCTTGTGTACGTCTGATCACACGGTCCTACGTAGAACCTTCATCCCACTGCAACAGAAAACAAGAAGGTGGCCTACCTTATTGCAGGCCCAAGGGGAGTAGGGTTCCAGAATGGCAAAAGTTAATGTGGGCGACATCGTGGAAGTAGAGCTACCGAACCGCGGAGGACTAATATCCGGGGTGGTGAGTTCCGTCGACTCTGATGGAACATCCTTCAGCATGACTGAAGATGGAACCGGCGACGAACACTCGTTCGATTGCCAAAATTCAAACATAACCGTAACTAACCACTCTTCATAGATAGGGAAATCAGCTGAGCGCTTCATTCTCAGCGACGCCGAGAGTCTGCGGCGGTGGCTAAGAAACAGGACCTCAACATCCCGTCTTCGGCGGTATCCTGCGATCAATTATGAGGTCAAGTCGACATCAGTCTTGACACGATGTTTGCAATGCTGAGCCCAGGAGCGCTGTAGCAACCCACTCGCAAAGCTCGTCATCTCAGGAAACCCTATGGGAGCCACCATCGCAAGAGGCAGGCCTCGCCATTGCGCGCCAAAGGCTTGGCAAGCCCTTTCCGAAAACCCCTGATTAAACGCACCTCGTCAAGACCCGCAACGTCGGTCTCAGCACATATCGCTGGCGCAAGAAGCACAGCTAGCCTCTTTGGGGGCGGGCTCGAGCGAGAGCAGGAAGCCTGCAAGCCGCTTTCCAGTTTCGGGGCTTCGCGTTATTGGATGTCCGGACGAATAGTCCATTCAGCGCGGCGAGTGAGGAAAGCCCAGTTCTGGGCTGCGCTTCATTCAGATTTACCGGATGCTGACAATAGAAGCTCGGCCTCAATGGCGAGCTGTTGTCGAGACGTTCCGGCCTCTGTTCGGGCTTACTCAATGAGATCGGCAAGGGCATCGGCAGCTGCCCGCGGGCCTTTCCTGGCTCGTGCCACAGGGGTCGATGCGAGCGGACGGGGCGGCTCAGTAACCCGGCTAAACGCCGCCCACCAAGCTGGAATATCGCCCGGAGACTTTGGACGGGCACGTCGGACAAGCTCCCGACTCGTGAGGAATCATGAAGGCCCAGGGGCCTACACCTCGGGTACGACAATCTCGACTTTGTTGTTGCCCCAGGCGGCCACCGCCTGGGCCGCCTCCTGCCATGTCGCAGCTAACTCGAAATGCCTGTCGACGGGGATGTGTCCAGAGCGAATGATCTCGGTCGCCCATCGGTCGGGAGCGGATTCGTGAATAACGGCCACGGTCCGACCGTCGAGCCGAGCCGTGACCTCGATTGTGCCGTCATCCTGGGGTTCGGCTATATAGCTCGTCTTCATTTTGTCCTCCTAAGGGAAGCAGACACTTCTACCAGTTTCTGATCGGCAGCGACCTCTCCTGCCAACTCGTGGCCGTGGTCCGCGACGAGACGAGACGATAATCGCGTTCTACCTCGTCGCGACCGGCGAACTTGTCGTCGAGCATCCCCTGCCGGCCCGAGGGGTCACCCACACCAGCAATGGTCGACCCCGCGGCCCAGGGACCGCACCGTCACCAAAGTCCTGACACAGCAACCGTCACCGATGTCTCGACGCAGAAACATCACCGATGACCGGAGACATCACACTGCCAGCGTCGCGCGCAGACCCTAAAGTAGACCAGACACCGCGGCTCGCCACCACTCCTCTGTCCTGCTCCGCTCGTGCGGACCTGTTGCCCGTCCACAGATAAGCGCATGCCATGGAGGATTCGCGCGTCTTGATCCGCGTGGTGCGCTCGGCGATCCATTAGTCCGCTGGTACGCCTCTGCCCTCGTCGGTGTCGCCGTCAGTACCCGGCTGGGATACACCTTCGGCTGCCGCGATCTTCGCAGGTCCGGTATAAGTAGCGGCTTGCTCGTGGTCAGAGAATTGTGGCAACAGAAGGAGAAGCTCATCGACGGCTCTTCTGACGTCGTGTCGAGGCCCTGAAGCTCCCTGACTCCTGTGGAGCAACGAGCGAATATTCCGGACCTTGCGATCATCCCAACTAATATCTGCGGGCAACAGATCGATCTCGATGCGGGCGAGAGTCACCAACGAGTGAGCAATGTGCTTGCGAATACCCAAATTCTCACCGATAGACACGCTAAGTTTGGCATTTCGGCGCGCCGCCGGCAGGTCACGATTTCGCCTCTGGATACTGGCCAAAACGTTCAAAGCCAGAGCAGCTGGTTCGTCGCGCCTCGAAACGATCCCGCCAGTTCCGATGACTTTCTCATTGAGAACATCGAGCACTTCGGGGATTCGATCTAAATCTTTGTAGAACTGGGCCAGAACTGTTCTGGCGAAGAGCTTCTCGTCGGAGGCCGAACCAAATGCGTCCAAGGCACGCCGACCATACTCCAGAGCTGCCGGGTGGTCTCCCTGATCGAAATAAGTTTGCGCCATGCCGAGGTGGATGCGACCAAGCGACTTGGCATAATCAGCGGAATCGTCAGCAGGTGTCTTCTCCAGCGAGGTTTCTGCTCTCCTGTACTGGCTAAGAGATTCAGTCAGACGCTCAGGGTTACTCTCGGAGCGAGCCAAATCACGGAGCACCCGCCCGTGGGACGAACGAGTAATGGCAAGACCACGATTGTCATGCGTTCGCTGAAGGGCCGCTTCCGCGCGTCGAAATAGCTGCAAGGCCTGTGTACGTCCCGACTCGTGAGCTTGAACGCCCAACAGGTGTGCCGCGATCCCTTCGGCTTTGTCTCGATACTTGGTCTTGAGCACGCCTTCGAATAAGGGAGCTGCCTCACGTCGCTTCCCGGCCTGCCACAATGAAAGACCCTCGATGAACATCAAGCTGCGGTCGTCAGCTGAAGAGAAACGTCGAAGCAAAACAGCGGCCGAAGCGGAATCGTGGGGCCGTCCGAGCCGCGACGATCGATGGACGGTCTCGATCAGCTGATCAAACCGCGTCGAGTCCTCCGGTGCCGCAATGACGGCAAGGCTCTCTAAAAGGACCCGGGTTCCCCGAGGTCCAACAATCGCCTGGAGGGCGCTCCCGAGCTGCCCCTGCGCATTCTTCGTGTAGATCTCCAACGCCTCGGCAATGAGGTTGTCGTCTCGCTGGCGAACGGCCTCCAGCATCGAATCGCGAACTAACTCCGGCACACGGAGCAAATCTTTCACTGGCTCAAGAATGCCGGCTGCAGCCAACTCGAAGAGATAGTCGGCCGCCCATTTGGAAGAAACAGTGACGTCCAAACGCTCCTGGATCAAGGTCACGACGTCGACGCCAGTGTCGAAATCGAAGTAGGGAACAGCGCTCAGCAACTCAATCGCTTGCCGTTTAGCGAGGATCTGATCGAGTGCCATCTACCGAGTCCCGATCTCGCTCATGTCTTCACTGAATTTTGCCTTCATAGCTTCCTCGTAGTTGAGGAAGTACTGGGTGAGCAAGTCGGTTCGTCGGCCAAAGAACTGGGCGGCGAAATCGCGAAGTGCTCTCGGGTCCGTCTTTCCCACATTCAGAACGGTCCAAGCTGAGTCAGACACTGAGGACTCCTGTTCGCTGTGGGAGGTGATGAAGGAAGACACGAGATCAATCGCAGTCAAGTTCTTCAGGGCTTTGTTAATCAGCCAGTCTGAATCCTGCTCCGTCAAGGATTCCATGCCTGACAGGGCGAACACAATCCGGATGGTGCTTTCGGAGGCGGTGTCGAGGAGCTTCCCCAGCAGCTCGCCGCGTTGCGCCCGCTCGTCCGCGTCGTCGAAGCCGTTCGAGACCTCGGCGCGTCTTGGCGTTCTCGGCTTTGATTACAGCGAGCACATTGGCGGTGACTCGCTTATTTGGGATATCGATCCACCGTCGTGTGACTGCTACGCGGGGATTCATCTGCATCTTGCCGTTGTAGCCGGCGTCGAGTTCGCCGTCGATCATGACCATTTGGATCATGAGCTTGTCGACGATCCAGGCTTCCACTTCGGCCGCGTCTGATCGGATCAGATTGGCCGGGAACGCGAGGTCAAGGTTGATCGTGACGCCGCTACTCTCGTCGGTCAGGTGCACATGGGAGACGCACTGGTGCTTCAGCCAGTGCGCACCAGACTCGGGCGACAGGTCGGGCTGGCCTTCGTAGTCGAGAGCGCGTTCGTTGTGGAGGTCCAGCTCGTCGCTCAGGAGGAGCAGGGCGGCGAGAAGGTGGATCCGGATTTTTTCACCGCGAAGGTGTTGAACCTCGTCGGTACCGTCGAGAACATCTCGATAGAAGCTAGTTCCGTGCGCGTGGGCGACGATGCCGATGGCACTCAACAGCAGCGCGTCCTGCAGCTTGAAATCGAACTCTTTCGACTTTAGGAGGTCTCGGGTTCGTTGGGGATGGTTTCTGCGGACATCGACGGGACGGTCATCCTGGCCGGCGTTCTGCATGCCGATGTCGTGGACCCAGGCGGCTGCAACCAGGACGAACCGTTCGACGAGGTTTAGCTGAAGTCTGTCGGGGACGCCAGAAACCTCGATGAGTTCCTCGGCGCGGTTCGCCACGCGACGGGAGTGAGTATGCGAATGATCCGTGAAGCCCCATTGTGTGGCAACGCGCCACCATGCCGTGGTCTGCCGCTCCAGCTCATCGAGAACATCAGCAAGGTCGCTCAAGCCCCCACTGCGAAGTTCGTCCTGCAACAAACGCTTGATCCCCTGTCCCCACCAACCAATGTATTTCACAGTACACGAAAGTGAACTGCCGTCACATTTGTTTCGCCCGCTGCCCCAGGGCGGCTCAGGGGTCGCGCGGCGTGTTGGCGTGATCCAACGCAGTTAGGCGTCACCCACTGGCAAGTCTCTTCGGGGAGAGAATGAGTTCTCCTGTGGCTTGGCCTCGTAGTCAAACGGAATATGGAGCGGCGAGGTGGAGGAGTGCGTGAGCCAGCACTCGGCGGCCTTCGACACGAATGGGTCCAACGATCTGAAGCCGCCGACTTTGAGGGCGAACCACGCCCCGCGGGGTCGAGAGCCCGGTTGAGACGAGAGAGCGGCACCGCTTTGCGCGTCCTTCCTGGACATTCGAGTCCACCAGGACGAGGTTCCCGGCCAATACTTCGCCGCCACCCGCGCAAAGAACGAGAAGACGATCGGAAGCGTCTCCGTCTGAACACGGAGCCACACGAACAGGATGCCGTCGCTCGAGTGCTGGCCTCGCTCCTCGTCGCGCGGGGCGCGCTCGACGACCACAACCAGGTACCGCATCGCGTATGGACGCGAGCCGTCCCAGACGTTCCCGGTGTCTAGTTTGGCTACAAGAGTGTCCTAGCCGACCGTTCGGGCAGAGATCCTCGGCTCGACGGTCGCGTGTTCACCCCTCACGACTTCGAACCGGTGTTTCGCCGTCTCGTCGAGGCAATAGATGTCATGTCCGAGTCCGTCGCCCTGTCCGGCTCCCTCACTCGACGCGGCAAGCATCCGGAAGTAGATCGCTGAGTGGCTTTACCGGGGTCGCGAGCAGGGAAGAGAGGCGCATCCGTCGAACAACGCCCCGGCTTTGCTAGCCGGATCGGACGGCGGATGACGGCCGCCGAGCCCCCGGACATCTCCTTTCGGCCCCTCACACGACGGGCTGACTGGTTTGGCGGCGAAGGCGCTTGACCGATGGGCGCCGCCGTGATCAGTCGGTGGCGATCGCGGGCAACGAGGGGAACGTCACTTGCGTTCCAGGCGGAAACTGCTTCGGCCGCCGCTGGTTCGGCGAGGAAATCTTGCCTGCGAGCTGAAGGGGCACGAGCGTTCTCGTCTTCAAATGCGACGACACGTAGGGGGTCGACGTCACCACGAAATCCGCCAACGTGCTTATGTCCACTGTCTTACCGGCAAAGGTCTCAAGCAACTGGGATTGGAGGGGCGCCGTGTCCGGTTCCGGTTGGAAAAGCACCGGCTGACCGCCCAGGCTGTCTCGGAAACGAAAATCGCCGGATGGGGCTGCCTTCCACATGGCACCCTTCATTCTGTCAAACCCGACGCTGCTGTTCGTGCAGAAAAAGAGGTAGTTGATGGCCTTTCCGTTCGCGCCAAGCATCTCGAAGCTTCGCACATGCTTGAACCCGCAGACATTCTTGAGTTGCCGCTCATAAAGGTCGTGGAGAAACTGTTGACGGCCAGGGTCCCCGGCCGCGGGGGCATTCTTGAACTCAGTCGTGCCGTAGAGCGCCTCGAAGTGGACGTCCACCTGTTGGCCGGCGGTAGCGAACCTGTTCAAGCTGTTGATGTCAAAGTAGATGAACAGTTCGCTTTTGGAGTAGCTCATCAGGCGGCGGATGACATCCATCGGAACGTCCTTGTAGCCGAAGGGATCAAGGAACGCGAAGGTCGGGGCGAGGTCCTTGTGGCCAAGACTGCCGAGGATATCCTCGGCGACCTCCGTAAAGTTCTTGTTCTCGACGATGACTTTTACGTGCTCAGGCCACCCGCCGCGGGCGACACGTTCGGCCTCAACGACTTGTTCTAAGGACGCGAACCGCTCCGCATGGTTTTCGGTGAACACGAAGATGTACTCGGTGCCGGACAAGTTCGCGGCGTAGTTGTGGTCCAGGAACGTTCCTAGGGCGATGGCAGGTGACCCCGGCTCACCGTTGAGGTAGCGGCCCGGTCCGGCAAAGCCGTCCATGAACACGACGCGCCGGTTGAATTTTCCCAGGATGGGGAACCATGCGCCCAGGTACGTGCGCAGCAGGTCGTGCTTGACGCTGGTGTGCGCGGCAATGTCCCAGATAGCTTCCTTGCTCATGTGCCCCCCAAAAGGCGTAGTGGTGACTTCCCGTAGAACATTGTCACCGGGTCGAAGGGACTTCACAGCCGGCGACGCGCTCAGTCCCACATATCAGGGTGGGCCTGGTCATCCAAGGATGCTGGCGCCAGAAGCGCCTTACGGTCCCGCTGCCGCGACCGACAGTGTGAGAGGGGGAACTGGATCGTGCCGCACAGGGCGCACGCCCCTGAGGGGAAGCCGGTACGGGCATGGCCAAGCACGATGCGTTTTTCGACGTCAACAAGAAATCGGCGGCGATCCTCAAGCATGCGATTCTTCGAAAGTATCTGGCGGTCTTTGCTGCGCGGCTCGGCTCAACATTAGTCGGCCACCGAGTCGGATTCGTCGACGGATACGCCGGACCCGGAAACTACGTCAACATTCGCACCGGCACGGTCTCAGAAGGATCGCCGCAGATCGCTCTCAAAATCGCGACCGGCCTACTGGCAACCGGCCGAAAGCTGGACTGCGTCTTCGTCGAGAAAGACCCTGCGATTTTCTCCCGCCTCAACGCTCTGGTCAGCACGGCTCACACACCCGCCGTCGCGTGGAAAGGCGATATCGCCCACCATCTGCAGCAGGCAATGGCGAGACTCGACGGAGTGCCCACGTTGGTGTTCCTCGACCCGTTCGGCGCGACAGTCGACGTGGATATGACGATCAACACCATCCTTAAGCGGCCCGGCATGGTCACAACGGAGCTACTACTCAACTTCAGCCTCGATGCCCTCCGCCGCATCGGCGGCCGCCTCTTCGAAGATGATGCGGCGCCCGGACGCACCAAAGCCCTCGAACGCGCCGATGGCTGGCTCGGCGGCCCCTGGTGGCGGCAGCATTTCTTCGACGCGGCATCCACCGAAGACAACGACTTCATCGACAACGCCGCCACGGCCGTGGCCCGTGAGTACAACAAACGCATCCAGAGGGCCACCGGCTGCTCGACCTTCAGCGTTCCCATTCGGCGCCGCGCCCACCATAAGCCGATCTTCTTCCTCACCCTTTTCTTTCCCCGGAATTTGGCCGGATACGCTTATAACGAGGCCGTCAGCCTTGCATTGCAAGAATGGCGAAAGATCATGGGCGAACTGGACGTCGACGATGCAGCCAGACGCCAGGAGAAGGAAGGCTTCGTCCTCGGCGAGCCTTCACCAGAGGAGCTGACGCAGATTCTCCAAGCCGCCGCCGTCCAATTCGATGCCGACGTCATCGCCGACATCAAGGAGAATCTGCGGCAGCAGTTCGTCGAGCACGCCTCCTTGTCGGTCGAATCGCAAGTGAAACTGGTCCTCGGTAGGTCCCTCGGAGCGGGCCGCGAAAAACACTTGCGGGCTGCGTGGAACCAGCTCTACGCCGAAGGAGTCACTGCCGGAAAGGCGCCGAGCGGGAAGCTTGACCGGGTGATCATTCAGCGCCGCACGGCGCCCGTATTCCGCTGACCGCACGCCGGAGCACTGCGGCTAAGTGGACCGGGACGGCTCGTCCTGGTGAAGCATTGCCGTCTCGCGCGCGCGCTGAGCCAGCTCCCGACACCACTCCCACGCTGAACTGGCGTTCCGGACGTAAAACTTGCTGCGGGAATCTCCCGAGTCCAAGGGTGAGATCAACCCTGTTGCCAGCAACGCTTTGATCGGGTCCTGGACGTTACTCGTGGACACATCCAACGCCTTCGCGAGTGTGCTCAACGTCACCATCCCGTCGCCGGACTCGGCAATGGCGAGCATGCACTCCAGACGGTACTTCTGCCCGAAAGCGGCACGCGACAGCTCCCGCACAGCATCGACATATGCCTCCATTTCGGGTATCCTATTACACGATTCCCGTTACGGGAATCGCGTAACGGAAATTACGTAGGGGGAAGAGATGGCAGCGAAGACCGGCATCGAGTGGACTGAGGTGACCTGGAACCCGACCACGGGATGCGATCAGGTGTCGCCTGGGTGCGACAACTGCTACGCGTTGACGCTCGCGAAACGGTTGAAGGCGATGGGTGCCGAGAAGTACCAGAACGACGGAAACCCTGTGACTTCCGGTCCCGGCTTCGGTATCACCCTGCACGAGAAGGCGCTGTCGCAACCGTTCAGGTGGAAGGCTCCCCGCACCGTATTCGTAAACTCGATGAGCGACCTGTTCCACGCGAGGGTCCCCCTGGACTTCGTCAGCCGCGTGTTCGACGTCATCAGCGCCACCCCGCAGCACACCTATCAGGTTCTCACCAAAAGGTCATCGAGGCTCCCGCGCATCGCCGACAAGCTGAACTGGCCCACCAATCTATGGCTCGGAGTCAGCGTCGAGAATGAGGACTACCTGCACCGAGTCGACCACCTCCGCCAAGTGCCGGCCGCGGTGAAGTTCCTGTCCTGCGAACCGCTGATTGGGCCTCTGTCGGCCCTGGACCTCACGGGAATCGATTGGGTCATCACCGGTGGCGAATCGGGGCCGAATGCCCGCCCGCTTGATGCGGGATGGGTGCGAGAGATTCGGGACAACTGCATGGAGCACGATGTGCCCTTCTTCCACAAGCAGTGGGGTGGCCGCACGCCCAAGGCCGGCGGCCGCGACCTCGACGGCCGCATCTGGAGCGAGATGCCAGCTCTCGCCAGCGCCTGATCATCTGTTTAGCGGCTAGCATTCCGGTTCGCCGGGCTCGGCCAGTCGTCGATTCAACTCGGCACTCTTCGCGGCAATCTGACCTGCCAGGGCCGCCACCAATGTGGCGGGTTCAGCCTCGTGGTCGTCCGTCGAGTCCTCGGGCATCCTCTGCTCCCTAGGCTCGCGGACGACCGACATCAAGGTCGGCGACTAGGCATCCGCGGGCTTTTGCGAGGGACGACCCAGGGCGCGCATCAGGTCGTCCACATTGTCGGATGAACGCCTGGGCCCGGCCTGGGACACCTCGATCTGGCAACGAATTGCGTCCGTGACCCACCCGTTCGGCTGATCGTCGCGAGCATCCATGAAGTCATGGTGGACGGCGATCCGTGGTCCCGCAAGTGCCATCGCCCATCGGAGCCAGCGCGCGCTGCCGCTGCGTGGCCTCTCCGGTCACGCCCACGTCCATTCCAAGGTGTCTAGCGTCAGGACGCCGACGTTGCCCGGACGGAAGTCACGGTCCAGGGAATACACGCGTCGACCGTCGGGTAGTTTTCCGGAGGCGCGCTGGTGCAGGTGCCCGTGGAACAGCACCCGAGGCCGTACACGGTTCCACAGGTCGGTGGTGAGGCGCCGTGACTCGGCGGAGGCGGCCAGGCGGTCGGCGGGCCAGCCGTATGGGTTTTGACCAGCGGCGATCCCGTCCGTGGCGGATGTTCCTCCATCGACGGCCTCATGCGTGAGCATGACGTCCGCGTAAGCCCCAGCGGCAGCCTGGTCGAACTGCTTCGGCGAGGCGACCTCTTCGGGCCACCAGTCTTTGCCCTCGACGCGATCGTGGCGATCCAGGGAAGCTGCACCTCCGAAGGATAGGAAGGTGCGACCTCCGATTGCGAATCGGTACCCGCGGGGCAGGCCCCAGATGCGTTCCGAGATCTGAGCGGGACGCCCCTCGTGCCAGCCTTCAATGCTTTCTAGGCGCCCCCAATGGTCGTGGTTCCCCGGCGTGATGAGGAGGCGATCAATACCCTGTCCACGGCAGAGCGAGTCGGCCATGTTGACGAACGCTTTGGCGTGGCGACCCATGCCAATATTGAAGTCCCCGAGCTGCAGAAGTGTGCGCGCCACCGGGGACGCCGATCGGGCTCTTGGAATGACGTTCAGGAGCCAGCTCAGGTTGCTGTGCCAGTCGCCGGCAATGAGGACGTGTGTTTCGTCGTCGAGGTGAAACATGCCTAAGGCCTTTCAATCGAGGGGTAGGTGGAGGTGACGGTGATGTCGCGGCCATCAAATGCTGTCGAGGTCACGACGTCGTCACGGGTGATCCAGGTGTTTCCCGTGCCAAAGAGCCGCCCAAAGGTCTCCGCACCGCTCTCCGCTATCGCGGGGTTGCTAAAGGCGCTGGCCTCGACGATCTCCGAGAACCGTCGCAGGTCGAAGTCGCCTTGCCGGACGGCCTCTTGCAAGTTGTCCCGGATGGCGTCTTCGTCGGCCTGGGCAAGGACCATGTCCGCGATCGCCGTGGCAGGGCGGGCCACTGGGAGCCCAGCCGTCCAAGTCCAGTCCTCTGGCTGAATGGGGTGGACAACGACGTCGATGGACGCGGAGTCTGTTGATGTCGGTTCGGAGAAGAGGAAGAGGCCTCGGGGATAGAAGGGGAAAAAACCCTGCATACTGAGTGCCCACTGCCCAGTGATGACGTCTCGCGGCTGTCTGTACGAGCTTGTTCTTTCGTCGGCGAACTGCGCCGGATGGATCGACGCCCACTCCGCGCGGTAGAAGCTTTCGTACCAGGGCGCCTCGCTTGCGAGATGACGGTAGATGGAAGGCTCGTCAACAACTTCGACAACTTGGTCTGTGACTTTGCGGCGCAGATATTCCGGGGTGAGGCCGACGCGGCGGGCTTGTTCCGACGTGAAAGTGCCGTGTGTACTTGCGGCCAAGCGGGTCAGGCGGCCGTCCAAGCTTTCGGCCTCGTAGATCCACTCGACAACGCTCACGAGAGGACTCCGACGATGTGGCGCCGACCTGTCGCAACGGCAACGATGAGGTCGCGATTGGACGCATGGACCTGCACCAACTGACGCGTCAAGTCGGCGTTCGGAGGTCCAACATTGGCAACAGGACGGCGGTCGATGTGCGGGTCCCGGATGGTTGGGCGAACGAGCTGCTGATGAGACAAGGGCTTTACCTTTCTGGTGGGGAAGACAGGCGGTGCCAGCCGAGTAGGGCTGGCMCCGCCGCGGGTGTGATCAGCGCCGACGACCTTGCGTGACGGGCTGCGGTCCCGTCAGGCGCTTCTTGCTGCGCGCCCTGCGCTGGTGCAGCGCACGGGCTGCGCCCCTACGACGTCTCTTTGGCGGGACGTGCTCGGACTTGGTGGTCTTGATGGTGACCTTGTCGTCGTAGGCGTCGTGGAACAGGCTGACGTTGATCGCGGCGCATTGAAGGGCAAGCAGGATCGCGTTGGGCGTGGTGCCGAAAACGAAGCTGCTGTGCCGGTGCAGGACGCCGCGCCAGATCTTGAAGTTGGAGTTGACGCTCTCCACGGCGGTCCGCATGCCGTACAGCTCCGCCCACCGGGTCGTCCCGAACGGCATCGGCTGACGCTCCCGGGCGCTCTCCTGGGGGTAGACAACAATCGTCGAGCCGCAATCGCATGAGTTCGGTTGGCACTTCGTCTCGGGCTTGCTCATGGCATACCGCCTAGAAATCGCGACGTTCGGGCATCGAAGGCGGCCCGAGATCGCGGGGCCCTTGAGCTGCACGCTGCCGTCAGGCCGCACAGGGCCATTGGCCATGAACGCGTACTGCATACGGCGCTCGTACTTCTCCCGCAGCTTGGTCTTGTTCTCGTCGCTCATGTCGATGGCGAAGTTCTCCAGCTTCCGCAGCTCTTTGGGCAGGGCACTCGTGAACAGCACCCCGTCGATCCAGATCGCGGCCTTGTTGCGGATAGGCATCTTGGAACGCCGCTGGTTCGCGTGTAGGTCATGGATGTACTTGATGCCCCGCTCGTCCAGTCGGCGAACCCAGTTCTCGGCTTTGCAGTAGCTGTAGCCGCGATCAGCGGCGAGCCACTCGGCCTCGAACCCATACCGAAGCGAGTCGATGAGGGCGATGCCGCAATCGGCCTTGTAGGTTCCTGCGGGCCGGAACAGCATGCCGCGGATGAAGTAGACGATCGTTTCGTAGCCAATAAACCCTGCGTCGACCAGCAGGTGCAGGTCGTGCCCGTTGAAGGCGTGGGTGTCATGGTCTTCGGTCTGCGTCCGCCACCCGAGACGGGCATCGAGGTCCAGGGAGCACTGGAGTCGCCCGTCATAGCCGACGCGCGGCCAGCCCTTGGAGCCCCGTTCCTCTTCATCTTCCGGCTCCGGGGCGGGCGGCATGTAGTCGCTGTCGACGACCGGATCCGGCTTCTTGGGCCAGAACTGCTTCTTCGCCGGCGTTGGCACGTCGGTGGAGTCCAACGCTTGAACCTGGGCGGGCTGGAAGACCGGAGGGATGCTGGCCTCGACGATTCGGTTGCAGAACTGGTCGAGGGTCATCATTCTCACAGGGCGAGGCCTGACCTCACCGGTCTTCGGGTTGGCACGATGGAAGCTGCCTTCCGGTTCCAGCAAGCGGGCCATGGCTCTTAGGGCGGTCTCGATGTGATCAGACGTTCCAGCGAAGTCAGCAAGACCAGCAAGGGCCCTTTCTGCCCGGTTGAAGGTGTGCACGAAGCGAGCGATGTTGGACAGGTTCCAGTTTCGGCATGGATCCTGGATCTTGTAGGCGAGGCCGACGATCAGCAGAGTCCGGAAAGACACCAGACGGGACTGTCCGCGGCGCGAGCGATCAAACACCAAGGCGCCGTCGTCCAGCTCCGCCCTGTCGATGATGGTCCGGGAGACGCTCAGCGCCTTCCGGGTGGTGTGAATCGTCATCAGTGGCTGATCGGACTTCACCGGGCGCGGCGCCCGGAATCCTGCGCCCCTCACAATGATCCTCCGGCGAGGCGCATAGCCTCGTCATCGGGATCGTCGCGCTCAGTTAGGTGCGGGACGAGGTCCCGGAGGGAGTGTCCCTCGACCCCTGCCGCCTCGAGGACCGCTGAAAGGCGCACGTCACCGTTGAGGACGTTCACCATCCAGGTGGTGCGAAGGCGAGCAGGCACAAAGCTCGGCGACCAATCGGGCACCTTGAGGCACCGCTTGAGCTTGGAGGTGATGTCCTTCTCGTTCTCACGAACGTGGCCTACTAACGGGCCCTCCGGGTACGCCAAAGCCAGCTCGAACAGCTGCTGGGCGTACTCGTGACGGATTGGGACGTCACGAGGCTTGGGCCCTTCAACGCGTACCGAGACATAGCCGTCGTGGCGAGTGACGTGGTGCGCATGCACCAGAGCCACCTCCGGACCCCGCAGACCCGCCCCAAGGCACAGGTAGAGGATGGCGGCAAAGATGCGACGGGCTTTCTCCGTGGGTTGGTCTTCGAGGATTCGGTCGAAGCCGGTCGTCTGACGGACACTGTAGGGCGCCTTGAGCTTGAGACGCGTGAACGCCTCCGGCTTCGGCCTCCACGGCGCACGTCGAGTGACCTCAGGTCCGATCCGACGCAGCATGGACCTGTGCGTCGTTGCCCGGAGAGGACTAAGCCGGGCGAGGTAGTCGGAGATATACCACTCGACAGTGTCGGGATGGAACAGATCCTCCATCTCCAAGGACAGGTGGTTCTCCACAGCCCAGCGGAAGAAGTAGGACACAGCCACCATCGCGTTCAGCGCCGCACTCGGCGTCGCCGGGTTGATGGATCGCGCACACCCTTCGATGGTTCTGCGGTGCGCGACGAACCATCCCTTCTCGTGGAACCGGGGGCGGTACAGGGAGTACACCTGCTCGGGCTCGTAGATCCACACCCGCCGGAGCAGGACGCGGTTGTGACTCATGCCGCACCTCCCGCAGGACGTGGAATGGGCCCGCGGGAACGGTGTCTCCCCGGGGCGGATGACGGCCCAGGCGGGCGCCGTCGACCAGGCCGTCTGACGAGGCGGCGGGGCCCATCAGTGTCAATAGCTCGGGGCGTTGAAAAGGGAATCTGGGTACGACGCAGAGAGGCTTGCGAACCAATTACAGCTGGAGTACCTTCGAAGCATCCGGGGGCACTGGATGCTTGAAGGCTCTTGCTGGGCGTGCAGATGCACGTATCGGTAGGAGCCTTACTTGCGCCGCTTAGGCGGCTCTTCATGGGGGCAGGTGGGCCTTTCTGGTTTAGGTTGTTCGCTTTTGTCGGTAGATGCCCTTCGACACTCGCTCCAACTGCTTCTGCCGGTAGAGCTGGCTGAGAGTCGAGGCGACTTGTCCACGATTGACATCCGGTCTCGTGTCGCTCATGCGCATGAAGACCTCGGCGACCGTGGTGGGCGTGTTTCCGACGAGACGCCGGACGTGTTCAGTTCGGGACATGTGGCTCAGCGCGAGATCACTCGCTGCGGTTTCGGTCCCGAAGCTTTCGGCAAAGAACTGCCTCAGCTGAATCCACTTCACGTCGTGGGTGGGCGAGAAGTCGTTCCGTTTGGCGATCGACAACTCCAGTTCGGCTCCGAGCGTGAGCAGTTCACCCACGGCAGAAGCAAGCACATCGAGCGTTGCCACACGTTCCTCAGAAGTCATCTCGTCCCTCCACAGACCCAACATTTCCAGGCGGACGGCACCCACACAAGAAGCCAGCGACTCGACCGACTGAGTCTGACTTTTGTGTAGCAGGCGGTAATGGTCGATTACGTCGCGCATACCCATTGCCGTCTCTGGGTTCCTCAAAAAGCGCCCCACATCAGCACTTGTTAGCCAACGCGTCCCATCGATGGTTCTCATCACGCTCGACCGGCTTAGGCCAAACCGAGCCGCAAGTGCGCCCATAAAAACGGCACTCGACGTTGTTTTTTCACGTGATTGCTGCAAATCCTCGTGTTCGTAAAAGCGATCACGGAAGTAGCGGGCGGCAAAGTTCGTGACGGCCCATTCGTACGGAACCTGTTGGTGGCTAGGTGGTTCCCCGTATCCGGGCCATTCCCATTTCTTCGCCCCAGACGGCAAATCGTAAGGAACGACTTTGGGAACGCTGCTTTTTGTCACCACGGAGACACACTATGCCCGGTTCAGGAATGAACCGAAGTGCAAGGAAAGCAGTCGGCGACCCTATCCATGTCGCGACCGTCCGGCTCCCCGTTCTTGATCCCGTTCTTACGTGGGTCTTCTCGATAATGAGGGTGCAGATGAGGGTGGAGTCGCGTGATGGCGTCCACTGAAAGATTTACGGCGGAGCAGATCGTCGCGAAGTTGCGCGAGGCAGAAAAGCTTCAAGCGCAGGGCCTGGCCATCCCGTAGCTGTGCAAGAAGCTCCATGTGTCCGATCAGAGGTTTAACCGCTGGCGCTTGATTTACGGGGCATTGGAAGAGGAAGAGGCGCAGCGGTTGAAGGCTTTGTAGTCGGAGAACGCCCGGCTGAAGCGAATCGTCGCGAAGCGGACTTCTCATGGCGGAGGGAGCAGTGAATGTGAACGTGTCGAGCGGCTTCGGCGGTTAGTGCCGTTCCGGGTCCCGCCACGACGCTTGGATCGTGGTTAGAGGGCCGGCGAGATGGTCGGAAACTCCGCCTGGGCGCTACCCGTGTTCGTCCCTACGTCCACCAATCTCGTAGACCCGCTGGTGCGTGATCCGCCCACCATTGGAAGGGGCCAAGCTTCGCCTCCTGCTTTTCCCGTCAGTACTGGAAAACGCAGGAGGAGTTGTTACAACGCTAGGGGGTGCCGCGGCCCGTGAGGGCGTTCCAGATCAGCCAATGATCTTCGGCCGCTCCAGGAGATCTCGTCAACCTCAAAGCGGTCGACCATTCCGTCAGACTGCGACTGTCGATCCATTCGCGGAGCTGCCCATAGGACTGCGGAGTGCCCTGCTGCGAAGACTCCCAGAGGTACGCGGCCGCACGCGCGGAACTCCGCGGGAGCCCAACCATGCGCATCCAGATCGCCTCGCGCGTGTCGACTCCGAAGTACACCATCGAGGGCACGTGCAGCAGCAGGTCCGAGTCGCCGGTTGAGTTTTGGTGCGCCAGGCTCACCCGCTCCAGCGCGCCCAACCCCCAACTCGCATTCGTCGACAGCCTGCCGTAGAGGTAGGAGGCGAACATGGTGACTTTGTCCTCCCCCTCGCGACCGGGAGCGCCGAATTCTTCACCCAGCTCCGCGATGCTTGCCCCGCCCACCCACGCGCGAAGGGCCTGCGCGATGCGCTCCGCGTTGAACGGCCCCGCATTCTCATCCGGCGCCAACGTCATCTCGGGCACGGAGGCGATCAACTGGATGCGTTCCGTCAGGTCCGCCACGTCCGACCCGAAGAGGCGCGACGGTTCCCAGCTCTCCGGGGTGAAGTCGGTAGGCGCGTCCGTCACGGCACGCTGAATGTGGCCGACCGACGGGGTGGAGAATCCGGTGCCGTCAGCTAAAGCAACTAGGCCTTGTCTGCCCTGCAAGCTGTCGAGGTACCTACGGCAGAGTTCGATAAGACGTCGACCACCGCCGGCATTCTGATCCTGTACGTCCTGGAAAAGAAGGCTCGAGCGAAGCAGATCCTCAATGTCGTCAGATGCTGATGCTGCCCCGCTGACGTGCATTGCGTGAGCGAGATACTGCAAGAAGGCCGACAGCGTCGGGTGGTCCCGGAGGTTGGCGAAGTTAAAGTTCTGACCGATTTCGTCGGCGGCGGTGACGAGTTCTGCGAGCTGGCTGGCGATCCTCTCCGCACCTTGCTCGAAGAAGTCCACCCAATCCTTGCGTTGCTCCGCCGTGTGCACCGGATACGCCACAACGCCGAGGTCGGTATGCAGTCCTCGACCAGCGCGACCGGCCATGTTCCAGAACTGCGCATGGCTGTACTTCTTGCCGTCGCGCCCGCTCGTGCGTCCCTCGACGATGACGTTGCTGATGGGGAAGTTGACGCCCTGGGCGAGGGTGGTGGTACCGCAGACGACGTCCACTTCCCCGTCGCGGATGAGCCGTTCCACGAGGCGACGTGCTTCGAGGGACATTCCGGCGTGATGATAAGCGACGCGGTGCTCCAGGACACGAGACAGCGCGTTGCCGGCGCCAAGTTCGGCTTCCAGGAAACGACGGGTCGCGTCGCGCAGTGCTGACCCGGGGACGGCTGGTTTCGTTGCGGCGATCTCCTGCGCCCGCTGGGCTGCTTTCATGCGCCCGTAGACGACCACGAGGGTGGTGCCGCCGCGATGGCTCAGGGCATCGACGGCGGACCGAGTGATGGCACCGATACCCGAAGGTTTGTTGCCGACGGCGATCAATTCGATGTGTTCGCCGGCCGGCAGATTGGACTGCTCGACCGCCTTGGCGGTGACGAGGTCGATGAAGTTGCGGCCTCGTCCTTCGGATCGGATTTCCAGCGCGCCCACGACTCGCTTGTTGGGTCGCCAGGACACGGTGATGGGGTCCAGTTGCCTAGTGCCGCCGAGCCATCGCACCAGGTCCCGCCCGTTGGGTAGGAAGGGAGACAGGAGGAGGTAGCGGGATCCGGGGCGGTCGCGCTGGATGGTCGCTAGGACGAGTTCGAGGCGTGCACCGCGTTCGCCGTCGTTGAGGTTGTGTGCCTCGTCGACGATGACCATGGACAATTCCTGCATGGCGGGATGGTTGGTCCGAATGAGCAGGTCGAGTTTCTCGGCCGTTGTGACGATAACGCTCGTCTCCGCCGTGAGGAGCTGGTTCTCGGACGGATCCATTTCGAAGACGGGTACCCCCTGCTCGACGGTGATCCCCAACGGGTCCAGGTCCACCCGGAGGTCGTCTGTCACTTGGTTGACGAGAACGCGGGTGGGGACGACGTAGGCGATTGTCGCTGTCGGGTACAGGGCGTTCGTTTGCAGGATCGCCAGTTTGGCCAGGAGCGATTTGCCCGCGCTGGTGGGCATCTGGACGAGCAGCGCCCGCCGGTACGTGTCGAAGAAGTTGCTTTGCAGAGCCTCCTGCTGACTGGGCCACAACTCCAAAAGCGGGCTGCTGGCGTGGCCGGCGACTTGCTGGGCGAAATCGGAGAAGGACTGCCCGAGCCCGTACAGCTGGGACCAGATGGAATTGGAGACGAGGGCAGTCAGACTGCGGTGGACCAGTCGCGTCTCGGTCTCCGTGTCCATGTCTCCGGCCGCTTCGAATGCTTGAGCGGCGCGACTAGCGTGACGGTCCAGCTGCACCGTGATGCGTTCGGTGACGCCGTCACCCGTTTCGAGGAAGCGTCCCACGACGGTGACCATTTGTGCCAAGTGGTAAAGCCCCACCAAGTCCAGAGCAGCGTCGCGTTGCTGCTCGACCTGGTCGAGGAATTCGCTTTCCAAAGCTTGTTGACGCTCGCGCAGTCCGCGCAGCAAGGCGAGGGCCAACGCGATGTCCGCCCACCCGCCATTTTTCCGCGTGAGCAGGATCAGGCTGAGGCGCACATCGCCAAGAACCTGGTCGCGCCAGTTGACGTCCCGGACGGCCGTCGGCGAAGCCAGCACCTCGGAGAGTTCTTCTGCAGACGGGATTGACGTCCCGAGAACCTGACGCACCTCGGTGACGCGCTTGGCAAGGGTGCCGGACATCGCAAGACGCAAACCCGCCTCGTAAAGGTCTGCTTCGCCCAGTTCCGCCTGGCGTTCCAGAAGAAGGCGCCAGAAGGTGAACGCCTGCTCGTACAGTTCTTCCGCGGCGGCACCTTCCGTGTCGAGGGCGCGGAGTTCCAGCACGAGCGCCATCCGGCGAAGCCCCCGCAGGTCATCGACCTCGGCGAACGCTCGAAGCGGGCTGATTCGGCCCCGGATCGCGCGTTCTTCGGCGGCACGGGAGACGTCATCGAAACCGGCGGCGCGAACCACCCGGTCGATGATGTCGGTCATGACTCGCCTTCCTCGGGTGCATCGGGATCTGTCGATGCCAGCTGGTGGAACAAGTCGATCGTCGCTTCGATGTCCGCCGCGTCAGTACGGACGATCATGAAGTCCACTTTGCCAGGATGAAAGTCATCCGGCGCGCTCCGGAAGGAACCGAAATCCGTCTCCGCGCCGTGGCCTGCGGGTCGCACCAGCAATGAGGCGGAACGGAGGTGGACCTGGTCGTGATTGCCCTTCTCCAGGTGCGCTAAGGCGACCTGGAACAACATGAAGGCGTCGCCGCGCGCCCGACGGGAGGCGCCAGCGATCTTGCCGATCAGCTTATCCATGTCGGACATGTGGTCAAGGTGCTGATTCCGGAGGGAATCATCTTTCGTCTCGACGACCGCAGGTGGGCTTTTGGCCTCCGCCGACACCTTCGCCTCGCCGATCAGGACGACCACCACGTCGCGGCCTGCGGAGTCGACGCTTGTCGTCACGCCGATCTGATCGACGCCTCGGCCGGGAAGGTGGACGAGTTCCCGGTCGCGGGTCGACCGGTAGCCGTAGAGATAGCCGTGTAGTTTCTCGCCGAGGTACCCCATCAACGCTTCCGCGAGGTCGGACCGGATGACGCTGAAGTTGCCCCCAGCTCGCGGTGGAATCATCGTTCGCAAGTACCTGGCCTGGATCTGCTGGACGTCGACGACGTCGATGTCCGCGAACACGCTCGGGTCGAGCACCTCATCGGTTGACGTCCGAAGCTCGCGGTAGATCGCCGCGACGTCCATAAGCCAATCGGTTCCAGTCGCTTCCACGATGGTGAGCCGATGGTCCCCGCTCTGCTCCGACCACACACTGTCGAATTCGTCCGGAAGCGTCGCCGTCATCGTCGCCGCACAGCGGTAGTTTCCGTGTCCCCCACAGCGACGAGCGTATGGGATGGGCGACCGCACGGTCGACCCCCCGCTCGGGGCGGGCCGCGAAAGCGGCCGACGAACCGTGACCATGTTCGCTCCAATCCCCGACTGGTGTACTTATAGTGTAGCAATACTGCTACGTAATGGAGAGGTCAAAGGACAACGTGATGAGTCCCCGACCGGCGCGGTCTCCTCGCGAACCGGAGCTTTCTCGGTTGCGAGCGGCCGGCGAGCTGCGGAAAAGAGCTGACGCGAACTTGAGAGTGGCGGTGACGTCGGCGGCACGGGCCGGAGGATCCGTGAGGGAGATCGCGCGCGCGGCGCAGTTGAGTTCAGCGACCGTTCGGGCATGGTTGCAGGCGCCGAAAGAGGGCGCGTGACGAGCGCTTCTGGAACCCCAGCGCCAACGAAGTCATGCACGCTCTCGCCGGCACGACGAGACCGTGCGCGCATGCGGAGATACGTCGCCAGCGAAAGGATGGCTCCTCAGAACCGGCAGGGGCATCCCGCTCCCGAGCGAGACGCTAACTGGGTGACGGCTCGCATGAGCCACGCCCGTGCGCGCGTCTTGAATCACCGCGGTGCAGGCCTACTCACGACGAGTGGTGAGACGGGCATGCTAGCTATCCCTCGACGCGCCGAGCGATGATGTCGACGACAACCCGTGGCTACGCGCCTCATCGGTGCCCGCTTCGGCAATGCGGGTCGTCGTCGTTGCTCACTCGATCCTCCAGTGAGACGTTCGAGCGAGGGCCTGCGGCGCTCCCGTCGGCAAGCCGCAGGTTCAGTTCGCGGCTTCTGTGGACGATCGTGGCATCCAGGACTTCCACCAAGCCGGCTCGATCGAGCATCTGACCGATCGCGATCCAAACCAGCGCCGATAGAGGCGCCGCTTCGCGATGCGGACGAGGACATGAAGGTCACACCACTGCTCGTTGGCGAGAGCGACGGAGACACGACGACACAGGACCCCAGCTCGGAAGAGGTTGTGCTCGCCGACAGTTCCGCTCATTCCTCTCTCCCGTACGTCCGGCCGTCGGCCTGCTCCTCGTAAGCGTGCGGCGCCCTGGCCAAGGGCTGATTGTTCTTATACAGCCCTTCGAGATGCGATGCACTGATCCCCCGCGTTTGACATGAGGCAAATCCGCCAGCGTCTGAACGTCCACGACGGCACCGGGCAACCGCGCGGCTCCAGGCCAGGGGCGCGTCATCCCAGTCCGCAAATGGGGCGACCGCCCAAGCGCGGCTCACAAGCCACAATGGCCGTCAACATCGCGAATGCACGGCCGGGCGTCATTTCGGAATGAATGAAAAGCGCCATCATGCTCGAACGAAATGGGCGCGCAGTTCCGCATAAGTAAAGGCGGTCCGCTTCTAAAGGGCTAGAAGCGAACCGCCTAAAGGGCTGGATCAGCCTGTGGCGGTACCGGTGGGATTTGAACCCACGGTGGAGTTAACCCCCACACATGTTTTCGAGACATGATCCTTCGGCCGCTCGGACACGGTACCGAGAGCGAGTTTAGTACAGATTCGGGAGCTTGCCGAATCGCCCGGATGAGCCGACGGATCCTGCGCTTCGGCCAGGCGCAGACGGCCGAGCGGCCGCACACCCGCGAGGGCGTATCGTGCCGGAATGACCAACACGAAGGCGATCGCCGGAGCGGTCGGCGGAGCAGCCGCAGCAGCCGTCGCGGGCACGGCCTACTACCGCCGCTTCATGGCCCGCCGCCAGGTCGCGGCCGACGTGCTCAACAGCACCTTGCCCGTGCATTCGAAGTGGTGGCGCGAGCGCTTCGCCCAGCAGGGGGCGCTCAGCTACGTGGCTCTCGGCGATTCGGCCGCCCAGGGCATCGGTGCGTCGGCTCCGTCGCGCAGCTACGTCGGCCGCATCGGTCAGCACATCAAGCGCACCACCCGCTCGACAGTGGGCGTCAAAAACCTCGCGGTGAGCGGCTCCACGACGCGCCTGTGCAAGATCAATCAGGTGCCGCGCCTCGCCGATCTGACTCCTGACATCGTCACGGTCGCGATCGGCTCGAACGACGTCGGAGAGTTCAACGCCGCGAAGTTCGAGAAGAACATCCGCGCCATCTACGGGGCCCTCCCCCCGCACGCGATCGTCGCCGACCTGCCGTTCATGCTGCTACCCGACCTCGAGAAGAAGGTCGCCGTCGCGAACGAGATCGTGCGCCGTGTCGCCGGGGAGCTCGGCCTGACCGTCGCCCCGCTCTATGCGACCACCCGCCGACAGGGCTACATCGGCACCTACCGCAACACTGCGAAAGACCTGTTCCACCCGAACGACAGGGGCTACACGGTGTGGGCGTCGGCGTTCTTCCCCGCCATCGACGCCCGCCTGGCCCGGATCGCCGCCGAACGGGCAGCAGCCGACGTGACCGCGTCGCGCCGGGTCACGAGCGTTGCCTCGGCCGTCGCCGACCGGGCTCACGGGGCTGCGATCGCCCGATCCGACGACGATGTCACCGCGACTTCCTGAGCCGAACGCCAAACCCAACAAACCAAGGATCCGCGGCCACCCCCGCTCGCTCCACCCGCACCAGCCGGGCCCCTGTGAGCATCACCCGCCGGTGTCGGTGGCACCACCTAGAGTTGCCCCATGGCTCGCCCCACCTCCACTTTCCGCTGCACCGAGTGCGGCTGGTCGTCGATCAAATGGGTCGGCAAATGCGCCGAGTGCCAGTCGTGGGGCACCGTCGTCGATGCGTCGGCCGCGGTCGCCTCGAGCCGCGGCGTCAGCGCGATCGCGGTGCCCGCCGATCGCGCCGCACGACCGATCACCGAGATCCCGGCCGAGAGTGTCTCGCACTGGCCGAGCGGCATCGCCGAGTTCGACCGGGTGCTCGGCGGCGGTATCGTTCCCGGGGCCGCGATCCTGCTCTCGGGCGAGCCGGGCGTCGGCAAGTCGACCCTGTTGCTCGAGGTCGCGTCGCGTGCCGCCGCGCAGGGTGCTCGTGTGCTGTACGTCACCGCCGAAGAGTCGGCCTCGCAGGTGCGGCTCCGCGCCCAGCGCACCGGCGCCATGCACCCCAACCTCTTCCTCGCCGCCGAGGTCGATCTCGCCGTGATCCTCGGCCAGATCGAGCAGACCAAGCCGTCTCTCGTGATCGTCGACTCGGTGCAGACTGTGTCGTCGTCGGCCAGCGAGGGCATGGCGGGCGGTCCGTCGCAGGTGCGCGAGGTGGCCTCGACCCTGGTGCGCGTCTCAAAAGACCGCAACCTGCCGATCCTGCTCGTCGGTCACGTCACCAAAGACGGCAGCATCGCCGGTCCGCGCCTGCTCGAGCACCTCGTCGACGTCGTCTGCCAGTTCGAGGGCGACCGTCAGACCGCGCTGCGCTTCATCCGCGCCCACAAAAACCGCTTCGGCCCGACCGACGAGGTCGGCTGCTTCGAGATGACGGGCGACGGCATCGCCGAGGTCAAAGACCCGTCGGGCCTGTTCATGTCGCGGGGCGGCGCTCCAGTGAGCGGCACCTGCATCACCATCTCGATGGAGGGCCGCCGTGCCCTACCGGTCGAAATCCAGGCGCTCATCGTCTCCAGCACGGCGCCGCAGCCTCGCCGCGTGGTCAACGGCGTCGACGCCTCCCGCGTCGCCATGCTCCTCGCTGTGCTCGAACGCCGCGCGGGCATCCGCCTCGGCGATGCCGACGTCTACGTCTCCACGGTCGGCGGCATCAAGCTGACCGAGCCCGGCGCCGACCTCGCCATCGCACTCGCCCTCGCCTCGGCCAGCCGCGAACGCGCCTACCCCCACACCCTGGCGGCCGTCGGCGAGATCAGCCTCGCGGGCGAGATCCGACCCGTCTCCTCCGGCAAGCAGCGCGCCTCCGAGGCCGCGCGGCTCGGCTTCACGCAGATCATCGACTCGTCGTCCGAGCACCTGCGCGAAGCGCTCCGGCAGGCGTTCTCGAGCGCGTCCAGCGACCGCGACCGCGAGCTCGACGCCGCGTTCTAAGCCCCGACCGTTCAGAAGTCTGGCAAAACCGGCCGATCCGGGCCCTGGAACCGTCCCTCCGGGCTACTTCTGCCAGAGTTCTGAACCGTCAGCCTACGATTTCGGCGCTTTTAGGCCCGCAACGCGCCTCAATCGCCCGATTCGGTAGGCCGGAGGCCCGCCAGCAGCACCTACGCGCGCAACGCCCGCAGCAGATCTTCCGGGTTCGCGGCCATCGTGTGCGGCCCGGCGATGTCGAAGAACACCTGCTCCAGCACGTCCAGGTGCGCTTCGATGAAGTCGCGCAGCTTCGCCCCGTCGTAGAGCATCACGAGTCGCACCTTCTCATTCGGCACCATGGCCTTGTACGTCTCGGCCGACGAGAACAGCAGCAGGATCCGCTTGTCGGTGTTCTCCCGCCCGAAGACCCGCACCTGCTCGTCTTTGCGGTCGGCGAGCACCAGGCGCGGCACGACCACCACGTCGTTGCGGAGCGCGAACGCGACCGCGGCGACGTCTTGAGCGGCGAGCGCCTGCTCGAGCTGCTCCGAGCGGAATTCAGGTTTCGGGGATGCCATTCGATGGTGCCGTTTCAGTTCAGAATCATGAGCGCCGACGTGGCCGATTTGATCGACCCGACGGCGACGGACAGGTGGTAGCTGGCTCCGCCGGCCGGCACCGATGCCCGCGAGCTGTTGCAGGTCGACGACGAGGATCGCGTGCGATCCCAGGCGATGGCCGGGGTCGTCAGCGTCTGGCCGGCCTTCACCGTGATCTTCTGGTGGGTGCCGTTGACCTGGCAGTCTTTCGACGACCAGTACGTCTCGGCGCCGGAGGTGATCGACAGCACCTGCTCGGCCGATCCGAGGTCGAGCGAGCACGCCGACGTCGACGTGTTGGTGATCGACATCGAGATCTGCGGCTGCTCCAGCGAGGTGTACGAGGCCTGGTCGGCGACGGGCTTGAGCGTGATCGCATCCGCGTCGCAGGTGGCATTCGAGGCCGAGGCCGTAGGGGCATCGGTGGCTTTCGACGTGGCGGCGGCCGTGGGGGCGGGCTTCGGCGTGGCAGTGCGTGAAACTGCAGGATCCGACGTGGTCGGGGTCGAGGCGGGCGTCGCGTCGGATCCTGAACCCGGCTTTGCCACGATCAACACGACGATGATCACCACGAGCACCAGCACCCCGATGACGATCGCGCGGCGACGCCAATACACCGAGCTCGGTTCCGAGCCGACGGGATGCTTGATCGACGACATGCGCACAGGCTAAGCGCCTGCCGGTACCGCGACCCGGATGTGCCCGGCGAGTCACGCGGGCGTGCGGCGGATCGTCAGGCGGAGCCCCGGTCAGACGGGTCGACCGCGGCTCAGACCGGGGGCAGCACCTTGAGCATGCGCGTGTTGCCGAGGGTGTTCGGCTTGACGCGGGCGAGGTCGAGGAACTCCGCGACGCCCTCGTCGGACGACCGCACGAGCTCGGCGTAGACCTCGGGCGAGACGACCGATTCGCCGATCTCGAGGTAGTCGTGCTTGACGAAGAAGTCGACCTCGAAGGTGAGGCAGAAGATGCGGCCGACGCCGAGCGAGCGGGCGTCGTTCTCGAGCCCCTCGAGGAGCTTGTGGCCGACGCCGTGGTGGATCCACTCGGGGTCGAGCGCGAGGGTGCGCACCTCGGCGAGGTCGTCCCAGAAGACGTTGAGGGCGCCGCAGCCGATCGGCACCCCGTCGGGGTCGAGCGCGATCTGGAACTGTTGGATGCTGCCGTACAGCGTGACGTTGTCTTTGCCCAGAAGGATCCGACGGCTCACGTACGGCGCTATCAACCGTTGGATGTGGGGCACGTCGCTCGCCAGCGCCTTGCGGGTGGTGATAGCGGCAGACGTCATAGTCGCAAGCCTACGGGAACGCCGAAGGCGGCCCTCCCAGTGGGAGAGCCGCCCTCGAAGTGGTGCGGTTCAGACTTACGCCTCTTCAGCGCCCTTGTCGAGCACCAAGACCTCTTCGCGGCCCGGCTGACGCCCGGTCTCGAAGGTGAACTTGCCGTCGACGTAGTCGACCTTCACGTGGTCGCCGGCGTTGAGCTCACCCTGGAGGATGTGCTCCGACAGCTGGTCTTCGACCTCGTGCTGGATCGCACGACGGAGGGGCCGAGCACCGAGCGACGGGTCGAACCCGACCTTGATGAGCTGCTCCTTGGCCGCGAGCGAAAGCTCGGCGGTCATGTCGCGGTCGAGCAGGCGGTCAGAAAGACGCTTGACGAACAGGTCGACGATCTGGAGAAGCTCCGGCTGCGTGAGCTGCGGGAACACGATCGTCTCGTCGACGCGGTTCAGGAACTCGGGCTTGAAGTGCTTCTTGAGCTCCTCGGTCACCTTCGAGCGCATGCGCTCGTAGGAGGTCGCCGTGTCGCCCTCGATCTGGAAGCCGACGGGGCCACCGGTGATGTCTTTCGTTCCGAGGTTGGTCGTCATGATGATGACCGTGTTCTTGAAGTCGACGACTCGACCCTGACCGTCGGTCAGACGTCCCTCCTCCAGAACCTGGAGGAGCGAGTTGAAGATGTCGGGGTGAGCCTTCTCGATCTCGTCGAACAGAACCACGGAGAACGGCTTGCGGCGGACCTTCTCGGTCAGCTGGCCGCCCTCTTCGAATCCGACGAATCCGGGAGGGGCACCGAACAGACGCGAGACGGTGTGCTTCTCGCCGTACTCCGACATGTCGAGGCTGATGAGAGCGTTCTCGTCGTCGAAGAGGAACTCGGCGAGCGCCTTGGCCAGCTCGGTCTTTCCGACGCCGGTCGGGCCGGCGAAGATGAACGAGCCCGAGGGGCGCTTCGGGTCTTTCAGACCGGCGCGGGTGCGTCGGATCGTCTTCGAGAGCGCGGCGATCGCCTGCTCCTGGCCGATGACCCGCTGGTGCAGCGCCTTCTCCATGAAGACGAGACGCGAGGTCTCTTCTTCGGTGAGCTTGAAGACCGGGATGCCCGTGGCCTGAGCCAGAACCTCGGCGATGACGCCCTCGTCGACGGTGCCGGAAGCTCCGACATCGCCCGAACGCCACTGCTTCTCGAGGCGGAGACGCTCACCGAGGAGCTTCTTCTCCTCGTCGCGGAGCGAGGCGGCCTTCTCGAAGTCCTGATCTTCGATCGCGGCCTCCTTTTGGCCGCGGACGACGGCGATCTTCTCGTCGAACTCGCGCAGCTCCGGCGGGGCCGAGAGGATCGAGAGGCGCAGGCGGGCGCCGGCCTCGTCGATCAGGTCGATGGCCTTGTCGGGCAGGAAGCGGTCGGCGACGTAGCGGTCGGCGAGGTTCGCCGCGGCGACGATCGCGCCGTCGGTGATCGAGACCTTGTGGAACGCCTCGTACTTGTCGCGCAGTCCCTTGAGGATGTTGATCGCGTGGGGCAGCGAGGGCTCGTGCACCTGGACGGGCTGGAAGCGACGCTCGAGTGCGGCGTCTTTCTCGAAGTGCTTGCGGTACTCGTCGAGCGTGGTCGCGCCGATGGTCTGCAGCTCGCCTCGGGCCAGGAGGGGCTTGAGGATCGAGGCCGCGTCGATCGCGCCCTCGGCGGCACCCGCACCCACCAGGGTGTGGATCTCGTCGATGAAGACGATGATGTCGCCGCGAGTGCGGATCTCTTTGGTGACCTTCTTCAGGCGCTCTTCGAAGTCACCGCGGTAGCGGCTTCCGGCGATGAGCGACCCGAGGTCGAGCGAGTAGAGCTGCTTGTCTTTAAGCGTTTCGGGCACGTCGCCCTTGACGATCGCCTGGGCGAGGCCCTCGACGACGGCGGTCTTGCCGACGCCGGGCTCACCGATCAGCACGGGGTTGTTCTTGGAGCGGCGGGAGAGGATCTGCATGACGCGCTCCATCTCCTTCTCGCGCCCGATGACCGGGTCGAGTTTGTTATCGCGCGCAGCCTGGGTCAGGTTGCGACCGAACTGGTCGAGCACCTGCGACCCACCCTGCGGGCCAGCCTGCGTTTCTCCGCCCACTGCAACCGCCTCCTTGCCCTGGTACCCCGAGAGAAGCTGGATGACCTGCTGGCGCACCCGATTCAGGTCGGCGCCCAGCTTGACGAGGACCTGTGCGGCAACCCCTTCACCCTCGCGGATGAGGCCGAGCAGGATGTGCTCGGTGCCGATGTAGTTGTGGCCAAGCTGCAGCGCTTCGCGCAGGCTCAGCTCGAGGACCTTCTTCGCACGGGGCGTGAAGGGGATGTGTCCGGTCGGCTGCTGCTGGCCCTGACCGATGATGTCTTGGACCTGCTCGCGCACGGCGTCGAGCGAGATGCCCAGCGACTCGAGCGCCTTGGCGGCGACGCCTTCGCCCTCGTGAATGAGGCCGAGCAGGATGTGCTCGGTGCCGATGTAGTTGTGGTTGAGCAGCTTCGCTTCTTCTTGAGCGAGGACGACAACGCGACGGGCACGGTCGGTGAATCTCTCGAACATCTTCAAACTCCCTTGGTGACGGGCTGGAACGTCACCGATATGACGGTCGACGCCCCGAGGGGGTGGGCGTCGCGTATGTCGAGAGTAACCACGGCACGGGCGGGAGTCTGCCCCTGTTCGCTGGCGGCGTGACGGTCTTCCAAGCGTCGCTCACTAGCCTCGGGTCATGGGCAACTACACGGTCGGTCTCATCCCCCACCCCACGAAGCCGGTCACGCCGTCGATCGACGTGCTGCGCGAATGGCAGGGGCCGGCCGGCGCCCACCTGATCGCGCTGACCGACGATGCGGCACGGGTCGGGGAGGGCATCGAACTGGTCGACGAGGCCACGTTCGTCGAGCGGGTCGACGTCGTCGTGTCGCTCGGTGGTGACGGCACGATGCTGGGGGCCATGCGCCTGGTCTCGCAGCGCCCCGTGCCGGTGCTCGGAGTGAACTACGGCAACGTCGGATTCTTGGTCGAGATCGAGCCCGCCGAACTGCCTGGCGTGCTCGACACGCTCGCGTCGAACGAGTTCTCACTCGAGTCGCACCACGCAATCGAGGTTGTCGTCTCGTCGACCGGATTCGAATCCTCCTTCCTGGCCTTCAACGACCTCTCCGTCACGCGCCGCCCCGGCCAGGGCGTCGTCACCGCCGATCTGCTCGTCGACGGCACCCCCTACGGCTACTTCAAGGCCGACTCCGTGGTCGTGTCGACGCCCGCGGGCTCGACGGCCTACAACTACGCCGCGGGCGGCCCGGTCGTCAGCCCCGCGGTTGCCGCGACGATCGTGACCCCGGTCGCTCCGATGGCGGGGATCGACCGGACCATCGTGCTCGGGCCCAAGGAACTCCTCAAGTTCGTGGTCGGCGCGGGCACCCGGTCGGCGGCACTCGAGCTCGATGGACGCGTGGTGTCGGACGTCGGCGAGGGCGCCGTCATCAAGGTGCGCCTCCGCGAAGACGCGGGCATCGTGGCCCGCCTCGACGCGGGACGCCACGGCCGCAAGGGCCGACTGAAGCTGAGCCTGATGGACCTCCCGCTCCGAGAAGACCAACTGCTCGAGTTGGTCCCCCCGGCGGTCCGGGCCCGCTTCCTGCGCCAGCACTGACCCGCTCGCAGACCCCTCCCAGCCCAGGCTCGGGCTCTAGCTCTGGCTTGGGCTCTAGCCGCCGAACACCTCCCCCAGGCATTCCGCGAACAGCTGCTCGACGTCGCGCACGAACCCCCTTCGGGCAAACCACGCGGCTACGTTTCGGCAGTCGCGTTCGAGCAGGGCCACCCCGTTCGGATTGCTCACCACGTCGACCAGCTGCGGCAGATCGATGACCACGACCCGCCCCTCGTGCACCAGCAAGTTGTACGGCGAGAGGTCGCCGTGCGCATACCCGGCTCTCGCGAACCCGAGCAGGATCTCGACCACCTGTTCGTACAGCGGCTCGAGGTCCGCCCCGTCGGCCTTCATCTGAGCCAGGCGCGGCGCAGCGGTAGCCCCGTCGCCGATGAACTCCATCAGGATCTCCGTGCCCGAGATCTGCACCGGGTACGGCACCGGCAGACCTCGCGCGTAAAGGCGAGAGAGAGCCTCGAATTCGGCCCAGGCCCAGAGCCCGGCCTGGACCGAGCGGCCGTGGGCGGATCCTCGTGCCATCGCCCTGCCGTCTCGGGTATTGCGGGTGCGGCGGCCCTCGCGGTACTGAGCTCCGCGGTGGAAGTCGCTGGTCTCGGGGCCCCGGTATCGCTTCGCGGCGAGAACCGAGGATCCGGCACTCCCGTCGCTCGGCCTCACGTCGAGGGGCACTCGGCGTTCGATGAGAAACACGTCGGCCTCCTTGCCCGACTTGACGATGCCGAGTTCCGTGTCGATCGCGGCGGCGCTCGTCACGACCCAGTCGGGGAACGGACGCGGGCCTCGTTCGAGCGGTTGCGTGGCCGGCCAGGTCGACCAGCGTTGGCCGTCGCCGAGAGCGGCTTCGGTGAAGGTGGGTACGACGAAATCGTCGGAAAAAGTCAACGGATGTCTCCAGGACGGAGGCCACCGCGGCTTCTAGAAGGCGGCGACCTCGGGGAAAGAAGGATTCATGGCGCTCTCGTTCGATGCAGTCATGGTCTTCACCTCTTTCGGTCGCTCGTGGGCGTCTTCCGCCGGTGCTCGTCACGCTATCGCCTCCGATCCGATGTGTCGAGAGAGACGGTCGATCAGTGCCCTGGGCGCACCGAAGTCGTCGTCGGTCACTCGCAGCACTCGCCAGCCCGCGTCGTGGAAGCTCTCGTAGCGCAGCACGTCTCGACGCCACTGGCCCCGGTCGCTGCGATGCTGATCGCCCTCGTACTCGATCACCTTCTTCTGCCGCCGGTACACGAGATCGCCGTGCCCCAGCACCCGCCCGCCGTCGTCGGTGACCTCTCCGTTGAGCTCGGGTGGCTCGGGCAATCCGCCCCGCACGATCAAAAGCCTGAGCTCGGTCTCTTTCGGCGACCACACGTTCGGCCGGATCCACCCCAGGGCCTCCCGCAGCTTCCGAGCCCCGCGCCTGCTGCCCCAGCGCCGCGCCGCCGCCTGCAAGCGCTCGACCGGGAGCTCCCTCGCGGCTTCGAACGGCGACCACCGCCCGGCGAGCGCGTCGCCCATGATGACGACGTCGTCGAGCGGCAGGAGCGCGGCGCACTGCAGCCAGCACGTGACGGGGTCGACAACGGGGAGGATGTCGACGAACCGACCGCGTACACCCAGGGAGCGATGGGCGACGACACCCGGGCGGCTCGGATGCGCCCCACTCGGGCTGATGACGTGCAGCGGGCCGGATCCTGCGCCCCTGGGAAGAGGGAGACCCCATAACGCGGCGGCCGTGAGGTGGCTGAACAGATGATCCGACCGCAGAGCGGGCATGAGCGCCGCACACCGTTCTTCGATGGTGGAGACCGGCCCCGCGACGCGAATGCCGTGATGCGGCACTAGAAGATCGGGGGCGTCGATCCGTGCCCGGCGGAGGCCCAGAGCGCGTGCCTCTGCCACGGCGAAGGGAGCGCCAAGCAGGAGGGGAGGGAGGGGAGATCTCATGCATCAAGCCTGGCGATCGGGGCTACCCCCGGACGGCGAGCACCCAATTCTGTGGAGAGATGCGGGCGCGTAATTCCCTGTGGGGGCTTGGCCGCGTTCTCGAGTGCCGCCAATTGCAGCCGCCCTGCCTCGGGCGGCGGCATTAGGCGGCACTCGCACACCAGCCGCCGAACCCGCGCACCCCGAGTGACGGCAAATGCCGCCGGGCAAGGCCGGGAGGCGACATTAGGCGGCACTCGGCGGGCCGGCCGACCACCGCCCACCACCCACAGCAAAGGCCCGCCCGTGCTCAGCACGGACGGGCCTAACAACGCCGACAAACGGGACGGGGCGGCCCCGGGAGACGCTCTTACTGCAGGTACAGCTGCAGGTCTTGCGACACGGCCTTCGCGAACATGCGCAGGCGGGCTCGCGACTCGACGCGCGAGACGGCCTGGCGCGACGAGTGGACGCGCTTGGAGATCTCGTCGAGGGTCATCGGCTGGTCGTCGTCGAGGCCGAAGCGCATGCGGATCACGCGGGCTTCGTCGTCGGGCAGGCCTTCGACGAGCGAGTGGATGTCGCGGTTCAGCAGCGACGTCTCGGTCGCTTCGCCGGGCGAGGGGGTCTCTTCGTCTTCGATGAAGTCGCCGAGCTCGGAGTCTTCGGCGTCGCCGACGACGGTGTGGATCGAGACGGGCTCGTGCGAGCGCGACTTGAGGTCGACCAGGTCGGCGACCTCCATCGCGACCTCGGCGGCCACCTCGTCGACGGTAGGCGCACGGCCCAGGTCGACGGTGAGGTCGCGCTCGGCGCGAGAGATGCGGTTGATGCGCTCGACGGTGTGCACCGGAATGCGGATGGCACGCGCCTTGTCGGCGAGGCCGCGGGCGATGGCCTGGCGGATCCACCAGGTGGCGTAGGTCGAGAACTTGTAGCCCTGCGTGTAGTCGAACTTCTCGACGGCACGAACGAGGCCGAGGTTGCCCTCCTGGATGACGTCCATGAAGGGGAGGCCACGCTGCGTGTAGCGCTTGGCGATCGAGACGACCAGGCGGAGGTTCGCCGTGATCATGCGGTCTTTGGCACGCTCGCCATCGTGGATGAGCCAGCGGTAGTCGCTGCGGTCGGAGGCCGAGACCTTGCCGGCGGCGTCGAGCTCGGCGAGCTTCTCCTCGGCGAAGAGGCCGACCTCGATGCGGCGGGCGATTTCTGTCTCCTCCTGGGCGTCGAGGAGGGGCATGCGGCCGATGTGGCGGAGGTAGTCGCCGACCTGGTCGGTCGAGGCGCCTCGCACCTGCCCGAGGACTTCGACTTCGACGTCGTCGTCAGCGGAGGTGGTGGTCTGTGCGGCGGTGGTGGCGCCCTTGGTGTTCGCGCGGACGTTGCTATCGATAGTTGTCGACATGTTTTCTTCTCCATCCCTAGCGAAATCAGGCCCCTGCTGAGACCCCGATTCGACGGTGAAGCTCCGATGCTCGGATGTTTTCGCCGCACTACGAGTCTTCCGAGCGGGTACAGCCCTCCCAAAATCGTTCAGGGCGTTCCCAAGTAATCTTTGGGGACGCTCCCAGAAAAGACGGCGTAGTGGGGTACGCCACTGCACATTCTTTGACATGCAGTGCTGTTCGGGTGTACGACCCGTTCTCTCTCAACGGGGTACGCCAGACCCAGGCAATAGCGCTGATTTCCCAAGGTTCCGTACCCCCGCTCTCGCCGATTGGGGGACGCCGGGGGTCACGAAGGTGTCCGGCGCATTTCGTTCGGATGTCCAGAGCCCCGCCCAGAAGGGGGACACCAGGATCCGCGACACCGCCGCTCGACCCACCGTCCGCCCCGCACGACGACACCCCCGCACTCGAGGTGCGGGGGTGTCGGTTGCTGCGGGGGTGTCGTCGCGGAAGCCCGCTTACGCCGCCGGCCGGGCCTCTTCAGCTTCGGCCTTCGCGCGCTCTTCGGCCTCGATAGTGGCGTAGGCCGTTCGCTCGTTCTTGTCGGCGCGGAAGATCGCGCGCATGGCGAACCAGAAGATCAGGCCGACGAGGATTGTCGGGGCGATCGAGAACACGATCCCGCCGACGAGGGAATCAGGCATGCCCCAAGGGTACGGTGCCGAAGCCCGGACGCCTACCGAGCCGAGCGCCCTTCTCTCGACGTCGGCCAAGACGTCGCTACGGGGCCAGCCGTGTCTCCGGCGCGAAAGGAGACGGGCAGCACGACGCCGCCGGGTGAGCCCCCCTGCAGCAACTCGCTCACCAGTCTGCCGGCCACTCGGCCTCGTTCGCGGAGGGGTTGCTCGACGGTCGTCAGGCGTCGGTCGAGCCACGGGAGGTCCGCGCCGTCGAAGCCCGTGATCGTGAGATCCCGGGGTACGTCGAGGCCGCGGGCCGCTGCCGCGCGCAGGGCTCCGGCCGCCAGCAGGTCGTTTTGGGCGAGAAGCGCCGTCGGAGGTCGGGCGACATCGAGGAGACGGGCCGCCGCGGCTTCTCCGGCCTCGAGGTCGCGCCCACCCGCCTCGACTCGCACTGCGTCGGGGAACACTTCGGCCGTGGCGGCGAGGCGACCCCGGATCGTCCGGTTCGCGATCGCCTCCAGTTCGAATGCGATCGGCACGACCTGGCCCGCGGGCGCGGACGCACCGAGACGGGTCGTGCGCATCACCACGCCGACCCCGGTATGCCCGAGCGACCGGACGTGCCGCGCCAGCTCCGCCGCCCCGCGGTCGTCGTCGATGCCGACGAGCACGATGTCATCGGCGTGCGGTCCTTCGATGCCGACCATGGGGATCCTTCGCGCCCGGAGGCCTGGCAGCAGATCGTCGAACTGCTCGCCGCGCGCGAGAAAGACCACAGCATCGACCGGCATCGAGTCGAGGAGGCGCGACGAGCTCGCCCCCGCGCCGATCCGTCCGGGCACGAGCAGCTGGCCGACGTCGAGGGCGTCCAGCTCTTCGCTCAGGCCGTCCATGGTCGCGATCGTCACGGGGCTCTGGAACGCACGTCGGATGCTCTCCGCCACGACCACCCCGACGATGCCCGTTCGTCCACTCTTGAGGGAGCGTGCCACGGGGTTCGGCCCCGCGTAACCGAGCTCGCCGGCGGCCGAGAGGATCCGGGCACGCGTGCGATCCGTGATGGATCCCGTGGTGCGGAACGCGAGGCTGGCGGTAGAGGTCGACACTCCGGCACGGGATGCCACGTCGGCGATCGTGACGGAGGACCGCCGTCTGGTACTCGTCACGCTTCTCCTCGACTGAGCCGGGGTCGGCTCTGGCCGCCCCCGAAATCACTGTAGTGAGAGCCTTCGCCACCGTGGTCCGTGTTCGTGAGCACCACACCGAATCGCAACGTTTCGTTAAGACGGTCGCAACCGCCTCTCCCGAGAATCGAAACGGTGCGATTAGCCCCCCGAGTCGCCCTGAAGGTCGGTTCCCGCAACCTTGCGCGGAGTCCGATCGAACGAACCCCACCCCCAACCGAAGGAAGCCCCTCCCGTGTTCAGACGCCGCTCCATGCTCTCCGTCGCCGCGGCCGCGACCGTCACTCTGGCCCTCGCCGGCTGCGCGCCCACGACAAGCGCCTCCGCTGGGGGCGATTCCCAGTCCGCCGGTGCCAAGGGCACCGTCACCGTCTTCATCTCGGGCGACACCAACATCCAGACCCTCTGGCAGGACGCCCTCATCCCCGCGTTCGAGAAGGCCAACCCGGGAACCACCGTCAAGACCACCCTCGATCTGCACGGCGAACACGACGCGCAGACGCTCGCCAAGCTGGCCAGCGCCACCAAGGCCGGAGACGCCCCGGGGTACGACCTCATCGACTCCGGCTTCATCCAGGCGGCGGGCGACTCCGGGCTCCTGACCAAGGTCAGCAGCACGACGATCCCGAACCTCGCATCCGTCCCGTCGACGACCGTCGCGGCGGGCAAGGGCTACGGCATCCCCTACCGCGCCTCCAGTGTGCTCCTCGCCTACGACTCCACCAAGGTGAGCACCCCACCCAAGACTCTCGACGCGCTCCTGGCCTGGATCAAAGCCAACCCCGGCCAGTTCGCCTACAACTCGCCCTCGACCGGCGGTGCTGGAGGCGCATTCGTGACCACCGTGCTCGACCGGTACCTGTCGGACGCCGACCGCACCACCCTCGAGACGAAGTACGACAAGTCTCTCGAGTCGAAGTGGGACAAGGGCTTCACTACGCTCGCTGCTTTGAACTCCTCCGTGTACCAGAAGGGGGTCTACCCGAACGGAAACCAGCAGGTGATCGATCTGCTCGGGTCGGGCGGCATCTCGATGGCGCCGGTGTGGAGCGACCAGGTCATCTCGGCCCAGGACAGCGGGACCCTGCCCAAGACGATCAAGTACACCCAGATCTCCGACCCCGCCTTCACCGGCAGCCCGTCGTACCTGGGGATCCCGAAGACGTCCACGCACGCGGCGATCGCCGAGAAGCTCGCCGACTATGTCCTCTCCCCCGCGGGCCAGGCTCTGATCGCCTCCAAGATCGCCGGCTACCCCGTGGTCAAGGTGGACGGTCTGAAAGCGTCGACCGTCGCGAAGTTCTCCGGCGCCGACCCGAACAACCTCCGCCCCGGGTACTACAGCGAGACCGCGTCTGACATGAGCAACCTCTGGGATCAGAAGGTCCCCGGCCAGTGACCGCTCTTCGATCCGGCGCAGGTGCGCGGGTCGTCACTCGTCGGCGGGTCTCTTCGGAGTCCCGCCGGCGGGCCCTCGGCCTCACGCTCGCGCTGCCTCCCGTGCTTCTCCTCGCGGTCTTCGTCGGCATTCCGGTGGTCTTGGCGATCGGCTTCAGCCTCGGCCACAACGGCGGCCTGAACTCGACGATCGCCGACATCGGAACAGGCACCCACTCCGCCACGAGCTGGTGGGGCACCGGGCAGGCCTATGTCGACGTCTTCACCGATCCCCGCTTCCTCCGAGATCTCGGGGTCACCGTCTTCGTCACGGTGGTCTCGACGCTCCTCGTGATCGCGACATCGCTCGCCATCGCCCTCAACCTCCGACTCCGAGGCGGGCGTCTGGCCACCGTCTTCGCCGGTCTCGCGGTCGTTCCCCTCTTCATTCCCGTGGTGATCGCCTCCTGGGCCATCCTGACCTTCTACTCGGCCGACGGATTCGTCCGTACGGCCTTCGCCCTGGTGGGGCTGGAGGGGCCAACCTGGGGATACACGACCATCGCCGTGGTGATCGGCTCGGTCTGGACCTCGTTGCCGTTTGCGACACTGATGGCGACCTCGGGGCTCCAGTCGGTGCCGGACGCGATGATCGAGGCGGCAAAGGATGCCGGGGCGTCCACGAGATCGATCGTGACGCGGATCCTGGTGCCCCTGGCCGGTATTCCGCTCGTCATCGCGACGACGTTCACCGCCATCGGGATCCTCGGGCAGTTCACCGTTCCCTACTTCACCGGGCCGAATGCGCCGACCGTGTTGGGAGTCGACATCTCGAAGTACTTCCAGGCCTTCAACCGGCCGCAGGAGTCCGCCGTGATGGCCGTCGTCGTCTTCGCTCTGGCCTCGGGCATCGCGTTCGTCTACGTGCGGGCCAACTTCCGGTCGGCGAAGAAGGAGGGCCGGATCTGATGCGCGCCTCCCTGTTCGGCCGGCGCGCCACGTCTCTGGTGTTGTTCGCCCTCGTGGCGGTCTTCATCCTGGGCCCGCTGCTGTGGCTGGCCGCTCACGCCTTCGCCACCTCGTGGACGTACCCCAGCCTTCTTCCCGAAGGGCTCACGTTCCACTGGTGGTCGGTCGTGTTCAGCGACCCCCAGCTCGCGGCCTCCGTCAAGAACTCCCTCTACTTCTCACCGCTCACCGTTCTCGTCTCCGCGATCGTGTGCCTGCCCGCCGCCTACGCGTTCTCTCGCTTCGAGTTCCCCGGCAGACGCGTCTTCCTGATCGGTCTCTTCGCGACCAACGCCTTCCCGAAGATGGGCCTCTTCGTCTCGATGGCGTCGCTCTTCTACGGCCTCCACCTCATGAACACGATCGCCGGCATCGTGATCGTGCAGTTCATCGGCACGGTCGTGTTCATGACCTGGATTCCGGCGGCGGCCTTCTCCTCCGTGCCGAGGGCGCTCGAGGAGGCCTCGCGCGATGCGGGAGCCGGAGCGTTCCAGACCTTCCTGCGCGTCACGCTGCCGCTCGCTCTTCCCGGGATCCTCGTCGCGCTCCTCATGTCGTTCCTCGCCTCGTTCGACGAGGCGCAGGGCACGTATCTCGTGGGCGCCCCGGTGTTCATGACGATGCCGACCGAGATGTACTCCCTGGTGCTCAACTACCCCAAGCAGGTGGCGGCCGTGTTCGCGATCCTGCTGTCGATCCCCTCCGTCGCCCTGCTTCTCGTCGCCCGCAAATACATCCTCGGCGGACGCTTGGCCGAGGGCTTCCAGATCCGATAGGTGCCTCACCATGACCCTCGAAACCTCCCGCCACACACTTCCCGTCGCCCCGCTCGGGGCCGCGTCCCCTTCGGCAGATCACCGGGCGGGCCTCGTCGTCTCCGGTCTGACGAAGTCGCTCGGCGGACGCACCATCGTCGACTCCTTCGACCTCCGTCTGCGACCGGGCGAGCTCGTCACCCTGCTCGGCCCGTCCGGCTGCGGCAAGACGACGACCCTCCGCATGATCGCCGGGTTCCTCGCGCCCGACAGCGGAACCGTCACGATCGACGGCCGCGTCGTGACCGACCTCGGCCCCGAGAAGCGACCGAGCGCGATGGTGTTCCAGAACTACGCCCTGTGGCCTCACCTGACCGTCTTCAAGAACGTCGCCTTCCCCCTCACGGTCAAGCGTCTGCCGAAGGCCGAGGTGATGGCACGAGTCATGAACGCGCTCGAGACGGTCGGCCTCACCCACCACGCGCAGTCCCGGCCGGCGCACATCTCCGGAGGCGAGCAGCAGCGCGCCGCCCTGGCACGCGCGATCGTGCAGGAACCCGGCCTGCTGCTGCTCGACGAGCCCCTTTCGAACCTCGACGCCCAGCTGCGCGTGCGGGTTCGAGAAGAGATCCGCGAGATCCAGCAGCGCCTCGCGATCACGACGGTGATGGTCACTCACGACCAGGAGGAGGCCCTGGCCATCTCGGATCGGGTGGCCGTGATGAACGGGGGCCGCGTCGAGCAGGTCGACGCCCCGTCGGCGGTCTACGCCACCCCCGCGACGTCGTTCGTCGCGTCGTTCATCGGAAGCATGAACGTTCTCACGAGCGCCGAACTCGATCGGGTGCGGCACGGCCGGGCCGAGGCCGCCGGGCCCTTCGAGACCGGCGGGCCCTTCGCCGCCGGCGAGCCCTTCGACGCCGAAGGCGAGACGTGGGCGGTGCGCCCCGAGCACGTCGTGTTTCGGCCAGCGCCGGGCGGTCCGATCGAGGTCCGCCGGATCCTGCCCCACGGCCACTTCACCGAGGTCGTCCTCGACGCCGGCGGTCTCGAGCTGAGAGCCGTCGTGACCGGCGAAGCCCCGCGCGAGGGCGATCGCGGCGACGTCACCCTGACCCGGGTGCAGCACTACCGCGACGGGCTCCTCACGGCGAGCGGAGAAGCCCGATGACCCTGGTCGCAGCGCACCGCGGTGACTCCTCCCGCTATCGCGAGAACACGATTGCCGCCATCCGCTCGGCGCTGGCGGCCGGTGCCGACATCGTCGAGATCGACGTCCGCCTGACCGCCGACGGCGACGTCGCGCTCCTCCACGACGCGACCCTGGAGCGGCTCTGGGGTGACCATCGGGCCCTCTGCGAGGTCTCGACCGACGCCGTTCGCGGCTTCGGCGGGGGCGACCTCCGGATCCCGTTCCTCGACGAGGTCCTGCCCCTGTTCGACGGGTCGGAGACCGCCCTCCTCATCGACATGGACTCCGACGTGCCGGCGCCGGCCGCGCACCGGGTCGTCGCCCGGCACGCCGGCTCCGCCCGCATCGCCTGGTGCGGCGACATCGACGCCATGCGACTCCTCCGCGGCCTCGACCCCGACGCCGAGATCTGGATGCCCTGGTCACGTTCGACGCCTCCGACCGCGAACGATCTGGAAGAGCTCCGGCCCGCCGTGGTCAACCTCCCCCACCTCGTCGTCGGCGCGGCGCTGGTGACGGCGGTCCATCGTCTCGGTGCCCGCGTCTCGTGCTGGACCGTCGACGACGCGGTCCAGGCCCGGCGTCTCCGGGCGATCGGCGTCGACTCGATCACGACCAACGACCTGACGAGGATCCGACAGGAGGTCACCGGCGAACTCATCCCCCTCTCTCCCGCCGATGAGCGCCGCCGTCACCGCCTCGTCGCGCGCGAGCTCGCCGAGTGGGCCGTCGACTACGTCCGGACGCACGCGATCATCCGCGTCGACACGAAGGCCAACCCGGCCGACCACGTGACCGAGGTCGATCGGTCGATCGAACTCGGCGTCCGCGAGATCATCGGCGCCCAGTTCGAGGATCACGTCTTCATCGGCGAGGAGTTCGGAGGAGCGGAGGCCGACGGGGCGCCCTGCTGGTACCTCGACCCCGTGGACGGTACGGCGAATCTCGCCAACGGAGTGCCATGGACGAGCTTCTCGCTCGCCCTCGTCGAAGACGGCGTGCCCGTCGTCGGCGTGGTCGCCGACCCGTGGAGAGACCTCGTGGTCGAGGCGGCCGCCGGCGAGGGCGCCTGGTCAGCCGGGCGGCAGCTCGATCTCGGCTCCGCCCCCAGCTCGTCGCCCGCCTCCTCCGACCCTCTCCGTGGCGCCATCGTCTCGACCGAACTGGCCGGGCACCGACCGTGGCCGGGGCTCATCCGGCTCGTCGACGAGCTCGCCGCCCACTTCTGCACGACCCGCATCATGGGCTCGGGAACACTCACCGTCGCCGGGATCGCCCTCGGCTACGGGACGGCCTCGGTGATCGGATCCTTCGGTCCCGTCGACCACCTGGCGGCCTGCCTCATCGTGCGGGAGGCGGGCGGTGTCGTCCTCGACGAAGACGGGCGCGACACACTCTTCCCGGCCCGGGGCGGCGTGCTCGCCGCCCGCGATCGGGCCTCCGCCGAGGCGCTGTTCGCGCTGTGGAGCAACGCCACCGCCTGGGCCTCCTACGACCCGATCGGAGTGTGAGGGCCGCTACTTGACGAGCGGGAAGAGGATCGTCTCACGAATGCCGAGCCCGGTGATCGCCATGAGCAGACGGTCGACGCCCATGCCCATGCCACCCGTCGGCGGCATGCCGTGCTCCAACGCCTTCAAGAAGTCTTCGTCGAGGCGCATGGCCTCGACGTCGCCGCGGGCGGCGAGCTGCGCCTGCTCCACGAAGCGCTCGCGCTGCACGACGGGATCGACCAGCTCGGAGTAGCCGGTCGCGAGCTCGAAGCCGCGGACGTAGAGGTCCCACTTCTCGACGACGCCCGGCTTGCTGCGGTGCGCGCGCACGAGCGGCGAGGTGTCGAGCGGGAAGTCCATCACGAAGGTGGGGCGCTCGAGCGCACCCTTGACGAAGTGCTCCCAGAGCTCTTCGACGAGCTTGCCGTGGGTCTCTTGGGCGACGCTGATGCCGAGGTCGGAGGCCATGGCCTGCAGCTCGGGCAACGGGGTGTCGACGGTGATGCGGGTGCCGGCGGCCTCGCTGAGCGATTCGTACATCGAGATGCGATCCCAGTCGCCCCCGAGGTCGAACTCGGTGCCGTCTGCCCAGGTGACCACGTGGGATCCTGCGACCGCGAAAGCGGCCTTCTGAATCATCTCTTGCGTGAGGTCGGCGATCTGGCTGTAGTCGCCGTACGCCTGGTACGCCTCGACCATCGCGAACTCGGGCGAGTGCGTCGAGTCGGCGCCCTCGTTGCGGAAGTTGCGGTTGATCTCGAAGACGCGCTCGATGCCGCCGACGGCCGCGCGCTTGAGGTAGAGCTCGGGCGCGATGCGCAGGTACAGCTCGGTGTCGAAGGCGTTCGAGTGCGTGGCGAAGGGCCGGGCCGAGGCGCCGCCGTGCATCGTCTGCAGCATTGGGGTCTCGACCTCGAGGAACTCGTGCTCGTCGAACGTGGCGCGGAGCGACTTCATCACGGCCGCACGAGTGCGAACCGTGGCGCGCGCCTGCTCGCGGACGATGAGGTCGAGGTAGCGGCTACGGACGCGCGTCTCTTCGCTCAGCTCGGAGTGGAGGTTCGGCAGCGGCAGGATCGACTTCGAGGCGATCTGCCACTCTTTGACCAGCACGGAGAGCTCGCCCCGACGCGACGAGATGACTTCACCCGACACGAAGACGTGGTCGCCCAGGTCGACCATGGCCTTCCAGCGCGCGAGCGACTCGTCGCCGACCTCGGCCAGCGACACCATCACCTGGATTCGTTCGCCGTCGCCCGACTGCAGGGCCGCGAAGCAGAGCTTGCCGCCGATACGGAAGTGCACGATGCGCCCCGCGAGACCCACGATGTCGCCGGTGGCGGTGTCGGTCTCGATCTCGGAGTATTGCGCGCGGACGGCCGGGATCGTGGTGGTGACCGGCACGGCGACCGGGTAGGCGCCCTCGCCGGATTCGATCAGGCGCAGGCGCTTCTCGAGGCGGACGGCCTTCTGCTCGAAGACCTCGTCTTCTGTCAGGTCGGCAGGCGCGTCGGTCATCGCTCGAACTCCAAAGATCAGGTGAGGGGGCCGTCGTCGTCGAAAGACGGCATCTCGATGGTACCGGGGCCGAGCGACCCGTCGGCCGTGCCCAGCGCGCGGTCCATCGCGGATCGCACGAGCGGGGCGATGACCCGACCGGGTTCGTCGAGTCCGAGCTCGCGGAGGATGCCGACCGACTGCGACACGATCGCGGCCGAGAAGGTCGTCGCCGTCTCGACGGCTTCGGCGTACTTCGCCCGGTCGGCGTCGGCGACGACGACCGGCTCAGCGCCCATCTCGACCACGAGCGCCTGCCCGATCGGCAGCACCGGGCCCGGAGCCGTGACGGCGCAGTAGGCCTCGCGCAACCGGACGAGGTCGATCGTGGTGCCGGTGAACTGGAGGGCGGGGTGGATGGCAATCGGGATCGCGCCCGCGGCCCTCGCCGGGTCGAGCACGGAGAGACCGTGCCCGGGCGACGTGTGCACCACGAGCTGACCGGCCTGCCAGGCCTTGGTCGCGGCGAGCCCCGAGACGAGGTCGTCGAGCTGGTCGTCGGGCACGGCGAGAAGCACGAGCTCGCTCCGCTCGACGATGTCTTGCACCGACAGGATCGGTACGCCGGGCAGGATCGCGTCAGCGCGGTCGCGGCTCGCCTCCGACACGGCCGAGATGCCGACGATGGCGTGCCCGGCTGCGGCGAGCGCGGCTCCGAGGATCGGCCCGACGTGGCCGGCACCGACGATTCCGACACCCAGTCGCCCCGAGGGTCGGTCGGCCGGGCTCACGAGGTCTCTCCGTCGACACGGCGGAACGAAGGATCCGGCGCCGGCCACTGCTGACCCGAGGTACTGGGCGCATCCCCGACCCCCTCCAGCCACCGGTGCGTCTGGTCGGCTCGAGCCGCGCCCACGGCGTGTGCCGCCGACGTGTCGAAGAACTCGGCCGCCTGCGCCTGGTCGAGCGCGCCGATGCTCGCGGTGATCGGGCCCTGCACGGTGTGGAACTGCAGGGCGGCCAACCCGAGTCGGCGCAGAAGGGGCCCCTGTGTGATTCCTACGCTCTGCACGCGCGGCAGCGGAACGACGATCAGTTGACGCCAGATCGCCCCCTTGCGCAGCAGCACGGCACCCGGGGCCTCGCGGAAGCCGTTGCGGCGCCACGAGAACCAGCGGAGCACGGCGGCCCGGCGGGGCGAGTTGGTGAAGCCCCCCTCGTCGCCGCTCGATGTCATGCCCGCCTCGATGAGCGACAGCGTCTCGGACGACTTCTCGACCGCCAGCTCGGGCTGCGCCGCGACGACGTCTTCGGCGGTCGTGTGCCCGGCGGCGAGCGCCTCGGCCGCGTCCGCGTCGGCTGCCGACAGCCCGACGAGCTGCGGCAGGATCAACTCGAGCACGCGCGTGACGTCTTCCTTGCTGCCCACGGGCAGGATCGTCGTGTTGGCCTGGTTGTCTGCGCCCTTGGTCGACGAGTGCGAGGCACGGTTGATCTTGACCTCCCACCAGCCGAACGGCCGCCAGGCGAGGGGCTGACTCAGGCGGATGGAGTGCACCCGGCCGGGCGGCAGCGTCTCGTTGCTCGTCGAGAGCAGACCCCAGCCGATCCGGATCCCGTCGGGTGTGGAGGCGATCGAGTAGCGCAGTGACTTCACCACACGACGCGAGTAGTAGCTGAACGACCCGAGGAGCGTCGGGAAGAACACGAAGAGCAGGAAGTACTCGCCCGTCGTGACGATGCTGACCACGACGGCCACGATGATCGCCACCAGAAAGAGCGTGAAGCCGCTGAGTACGGCCGAGCCGATCAGGCGCCCGAGGTGCATCCGCACGACCGAGCGCGGTTCGGTCTCTCCTTCGCCGAGCGGCTCGGCGAGGAACTCGTTGAGTCGTTTCTCGAGCACCCCGCTCGCACCGGCCGCCTGCGCGATGCGCGGCTGCGCTCTCCCCGCTGCTTCGCGCTCCGACTCCGCACGACCACTGGCCCTCCGCAGGATCTCGGACCGCACCTCTTCGGCCGACGCCGAGCGGAGGTAGGCGAGCGGCACGTTCGCGTCGTTGCCCGCCTGGTTGATCTCGAGCTTCGCCGCCCCGAAGATCCGGGCGAACAGCTGCCGCTGCACGTTGATGCCCTGGATGCGGTCGAGGCGAGCCCGACGGTTGGTGCGGAAGAAGACTCCGCTCCGGACTTCGACGGTGTCGGCGGTGACCCGGAAGGTGTTCATCCGCCACGAGACGTAGAAGATCGCGACGATCACGACGAGCAGGGCGACGATGCCCAGCACGACGAAGAGGAGGAGCCCGTGGTCGACGGCATACCCGACCGGATCGTCGCTCTGGCCACCGCGCCGGCCGTCGGGCCCGGGCAGGAAGAGCTCGACGAGCTGCTCCCGTGCGCTGTTCAGGAAGATACCGATGATGACGATGAGCGCTAGGCCGCCCTTGAGCAGCGGGGTCGCCGGGTGCAGCCGGTGCCATTCGCCGTCGGTGAAGTCGATGGCGGGCGCGGCGGGCTTGGCCGACACTCCGGGCTTGGCCGGCGGCCGCGGGGGCTCCGGCGGGTGTTCCGGCCCGGGCGTCCAGCCGCTCACAGGCCGGCCCGCCGCGTCTCGGCCAGCTCGACGAGCTTGTCGCGCAGCCGATCGGCCTCGGCGGCGGGAACCCCCGGGATCGTCACGGCGGACGCCGCGGCGGCGGTGACGAACTTGAGGTCGCTCAGGCCGAGAGCGCGCACGACCGGCCCGCGGTTGACGTCGATCAGCTGCATGCGGCCGTAGGGCACGGCGACGAAGCGCAAGAAGAAGATGCCGCGGCGCACGAGCAGGTCGTCGTCGCGCAACTGGTAGCCGATCGATCGGACTCGGCGCGGCGTGAAGGCGACCAGGAGGATCGTGACCACAAGGATCCCGGCCGTCAGCGCATAGCCCCACCACTGGCCCGTGAACCACGTGAATGCCGACACCCCCGCCAGCACGAGGCCGCTCAGCGCGTAGCTCGCCATCTCGGGCCACTTGTATTTCGGCGAGATGCGGGTCCAGCTGGCACCGTCGAGGTCGAGTCGGTCGGTCACTGGGGGCTCCTGAGGTCGTGGCTGCTCTGCCTATGATCGGCGGTCGTCGTCGGACTGCCGCCCAGTCTGGCAGGCTACCTGACCCTCCGGCCTTCTCCCCCTGGGGCCTCGGCGCTATTAGCGGTGTCGTCGCTCGCGAAGGTACGTGAAAACCCCTGTGGCAGCAGAGAGCACCGCGAGCATGTAGCCGAAGGTCCAGGTAAAGGCCGCGTCCGTCTGCCGACCCACGAAGAAGAGTCCGATCCCGACAGCTATCGCCACGACGAGAACACCGTAAGCACGCCGAGAGGTCTGCGTCGATTTCTTCATGAACTCACTAGCCCTTTACTGTCGCCCAAACACCCTGAAGCGCAATGACCCCGGCTGAGGTCACCACCGCACAAGTGAAGCTATTCGCTGAGCACCACCTCTGCAGGGAGCGGTATCCGCTCTTGATTCTCTTTCGGAGATCAGCAAAGGTCTTGACGCGCCTGTTATCCGTCACGGCGATGTACTTGCAGCAACATATCAGAATGTCATGTATCTGGTTTTGAGAATGACCGTTTGTGGCCAGGCGAGCTCCTGCCTAGAACCGCGCCTGCTGCGGCTGCCCCTTGTCGGAGTCGCCGTCCTCGGGCGGGATCGAGCACATGTGCTCGGCGACGAGTCCGGCCACGAGCAGCACCACTCCCCCGACGACGCCGATGACGGTCGGCACGAGCGAACTCGCGGGAACACTGACGCCGCGGGTCAGCATGTAGATCAGCATGCCGCCGACGAAACCGCCGAACAGCGCGCCCGAGAGGCTCGACGCCTTGGCGATGAGCACGACCCGGGTCGCGTAGTAGGCGTCGATGCGCTCTTTCGTGCGGCCCCGAGCCACGCGGAAGACCGGCACGGCCAGCGAGATGACGATGGCCGCGATCGCCAGCAGCACGAGGCCGAGCGTGATCGACGGAACCGCCACCGGGCGCTGCGTCGAGGCGAGAACGGCATTGAAAACGAAGCCTGCCGCGAGGGCGACCACGAGGAAGGCGACGACGGTGGAAGGGCTCGTGCGCTTCATGGGGTGACTCCGGTGTGGTAGTCGGCGAGGTCGGCGTCGAGGCGAGCGGCCCCGGCAACGCGAGACACCGGGTCGGAGAGCTGCGCGAGGAGGGGGGCGATCGGGCCGGATCCTGGGAGCGCCGCTTCGGGGTCGACCTGCAGCCAGGGCTCGAGCACGAACGAGCGTTCGGCGGCTCGGGGGTGCGGCAGTGTGAGCCGATCGGTGTCGAGCACGACGTCGTCGTAGGCGATGAGGTCGAGGTCGAGGGTGCGGTCTCCCCAGCGTTCGACGCGGAGCCGGCCCTCGTCGTTCTCGATGCGGTTCAGCTGGTCGAGGAGCGCCTCGGGCTCGAGCGTCGTCGCGAGCAGCACGACGCCGTTGAGGTAGGCCGGCTTGCTCTCGTCGAGCCCGTCGACGGTAAGGGCGACGCTCTCGATGGGAACGGAGGCGGCTACGACCTCGATTTCGGGGGTGGCTCGTAACGCGCTCACGGCACGGCGCAGCGTGGCGTCGCGATGGCCGAGGTTCGACCCGAGAGCGACCACCGCCTTCGACGGGGGCCTCACGCGCGGCTCCGCTCGATCGTGATCGAGACGTCAGTGAACGGCACCGTGATCGGCGCTCCCGGCTTATGCACGGTCACCGTGGTGCGCAGGGCTGCTCGGTGAGACAGGACGGTCGCCGCGATGCGCTCGGCGAGCGTCTCGATCAGGTCGACCGGCTCGTGCTCGATGTCGTGCACGATGTGCTCGGCAAGGACTCCGTAGTGAACGGTCTGGTCGAGGGCGTCGCCCGACGAGGCGGCCGTCGCGTCGATCTCGACGACGACGTCGACGACGAACTCTTGGCCGTCGGCCCGCTCGAAGTCGAAGACGCCGTGGTGCCCGGTCGCGCGGACACCGGTGAGGGTGAGTCGGTCAGGCACGAGAGCCTTTCTGCCAGGCGTCCCACACGTCGAGGGCGGCGCGGGTGGATGCGACATCGTGCACTCGCACGCCCCAGGCGCCGGCCTGAGCGCTGAGCGCTGAGATGACGGCGGTGGCGGGGTCGCGTTCGCCGACGCCCGCCTCTTCGGGCAGGAGTGCCCCCAGGAACCGTTTGCGCGAGGCCGCGACCAGAACCGGCAGTCCGATCTCGGAGAGCTCGGCGAGATGCCCGAGGAGCTGCCAGTTGTGCTCGGCGCGCTTCGCGAAGCCGAGCCCCGGGTCGATCACGAGGCGATCCGGGTCAACGCCCTGCACGACGAGCTCGGCGACCCGCTGGAACAGCTCCGCCTTGACCTCGGCGACCGCGTCGCCGTAGACCGCGCGGGAGTTCATGGTGTCGCTGTGGCCGCGCCAGTGCATGGCGATGTACGTCGCGTCGGTGTCGACCACGACCTGGGCCATGTTCGGGTCGGCGAGGCCGCCCGAGACGTCGTTGACGATGTCGGCACCCGCCTCGACGGCGGCGAAGGCGGTCGCGGCGTTCATGGTGTCGATGCTGATGCGGAATCCGAGCGCGGCGAGCTCGCGGATGACGGGGATCACGCGCCGTTGCTCTTCGTGCACCTCGACGCGAGCTGCCCCGGGCCTGGTCGACTCGCCGCCCACGTCGATGATGTCGGCACCGTCGGCCACCAGCGAGCGGGCGTGCGCGATCGCGTCGTCGTATCGGGCATACCGGCCGCCGTCGCTGAACGAGTCGAGCGTCACGTTGAGGATGCCCATCACGAGCGTGCGTGCCGGAGGGGCATCAGCGACGGCGGGCGCGGCCACGGGGCCGGCGCGACGGACGACGGCGATGGCGCGGGTCGCGACGTCGTCAGCCGCCGCCGTCGGCGAGGGGGTGGCAGGCGGGAGCGCAGGATCCTGGTGGTCGCCCACCGACGAGACCTGCGGGGCGCGACTCGGCTCGGCGCCCGGCAGAGCGAGGGGTTCGACGAACAGCCCGCCCGCGATCAGTCGGCGGCCCGGGGTCGCCGCCCGATCGTCGGGAACGCTCTGCTGAACCGCCCCCTCGATCGTCGCCGGGGGCTTGACGGCGTCGGCCTCGCGACGGCCGCGGGCCACGCGGCGCAGGGCCTCGCCCTGAGCGGCGACCGTCGCCCGGTCGGCGGCCAGCTTTTCGGCGGCCACCGCCTCGGGGGCGACCACGGGGTTGGCACGTCGGCCGCTCGAGCGGGGCGCCGGGGGCGGTGATGCCTCGGGCGCCGGGCTTGCGGGGCGGTCCGATCGACGAGTGTCGCTCTGAGGCCAGGTGGCGCCGGGGTACCGCTTCGCACCACGCGGCCGCAGCCACGTCTGCTCGATCTCGGGGTGGAGATCGGGCGACGTGGCTGCGGTGGGGTCGAGGTCACTCGTGGGAGCGCGATGCGCTCTCCGAATCGTCTCGTCGGGGGTGGGCTCGGTCACGGCCTAGGCGGGAGCGATGCCGGGGGTGGTGCGGGGCGGGCGCTTACGAAGCGAGGGCTTGGACTCGGGCTCGGAATCGACGCCGCCGTCGACGGCTCCGGCATCGACCGGGATGCGCGACGGGATCTGGATCGCAGGCAGGTTCGACGACGGACGCTTCGAGCTCGAGAGCCACTCGGGGCGCTCCGGGAGCTTCTTGACGTCTTTGAAGATGTCGGCGAGCTCGTCGTGGTCGAGCGTCTCTTTCTCGAGAAGCAGCGCAGCGAGGCGGTCGAGGATGTCGCGGTTGTCGTTGATCACGGCCCAGGCCTCGTCGTGCGCCTGCTCGAGCAGGAGTCGCACCTCGGTGTCGACCGTCTCGGCGATCTTCTCCGAGTAGTCGCGGTCGCTGCCGTCGCGGCCCATCATCATCTCGCCGGAGCCGTTGCCCAGCTTCACCGAGCCGACCTTCGAGCTCATGCCGTACTCGGTGACCATCTTGCGAGCCGTCGAGGTGGCTTTCTCGATGTCGTTCGACGCACCCGTGGTCGGGTCGTGGAAGACGATCTCTTCAGCGACGCGACCGCCCATGGCGTAGGCGAGCTGGTCGAGCAGCTCGTTGCGCGTGACGCTGTACTTGTCTTCGAGCGGGAGCACCATCGTGTAACCGAGGGCACGGCCACGGGGAAGGATCGTGATCTTCGTCACCGGGTCGGTGTGGCGCATCGCGGCGGCTGCCAGAGCGTGGCCACCCTCGTGGTACGCCGTGATGAGCTTCTCGCTGTCTTTCATGACGCGGCTCCGTCGCTGCGGGCCGGCCATGACTCGGTCGACGGCCTCGTCGAGGGCGCGGTTGTCGATCAGTTGCGCGTTGCTGCGAGCCGTGAGCAGCGCGGCCTCGTTCAGCACGTTGGCGAGATCGGCACCGGTGAAGCCCGGCGTCTTGCGAGCGAGCACCTCGAGGTTGACGCTGGCCGAGAGCGGCTTGCCCTTGCCGTGCACCTCGAGGATCTGCTTGCGGCCCTGGAGTCCGGGTGCGTCGACACCGATCTGACGGTCGAAGCGGCCCGGGCGCAGGAGCGCGGGGTCGAGCACGTCGGGGCGGTTCGTCGCGGCGATCAGAATCACGTTGGTCTTGACGTCGAAGCCGTCCATCTCGACCAGGAGCTGGTTGAGGGTCTGCTCGCGCTCGTCGTTACCGCCGCCGATACCGGCGCCGCGGTGGCGACCGACGGCGTCGATCTCGTCGATGAAGATGATGGCCGGGCTGTTCTGCTTCGCCTGCTCGAACAGGTCGCGGACGCGGCTGGCGCCGACACCGACGAACATCTCGACGAAGTCAGAACCGGAGATCGAGAAGAACGGCACGCCGGCCTCGCCCGCGACGGCGCGAGCGAGGAGGGTCTTGCCGGTGCCGGGAGGGCCGTAGAGCAGGACGCCCTTCGGGATCCGCGCGCCGACGGCCTGGAACTTCGCGGGCTCCTTGAGGAAGTCTTTGATCTCTTCGAGCTCCTCGATCGCCTCGTCGGCGCCCGCCACGTCACCGAAGGTGACCTGCGGGGTCTCCTTGTTGTTGAGCTTCGCGCGCGACTTGCCGAACTGCATGACCTTGCTTCCGCCGCCCTGCATGCTCGACAGGAGGAACCAGAAGATCACGCCGATCAGCAGGAACGGCAGGAGGATGCCGAGCAGAGACAGGAGCGGGTTCGACTGGGAGACGACGTCGTCGTAGCCCTTGTTGTCGCTCGAGCCGGAGTATTTGGCGTCGGAGACGGCCTGGACCACTTCGGAACCGCGGTCGGTCGCGTAGTAGAACTGCGCCGTCGACTTGTCGTTGAGAGTCAGGTCGACGCGTTGCTCGTTGCTGTAGATCTGGGCCGAGGCGACCTTGCCACCGGACAGGTCGGCGAGACCCTCCTGGGTGGTGATCTTGGTGGTGCCGCCGGCGTTGATGACGCTCCAGCCGATGCCGATGCCAACCAGGGCGATGATGACATACAGCCAGGGGCCGCGAAGTAAGCGCTTGAAGTCCATAGAGATCCGGGGGGCGCCCGACACCTTTCTGCAGGAAAGAACGTGAGTTGTAGGCTACCTCGCCGTTCCTTGCCATCGGATGGGTGTTCGCCGTAGGCCTAATAGGCGCCCGCCGTGAGTGGCGTAATGCCGTGCGCGATGCGGAGCATACGCGCGTCGCGGGTCGCAGCAGCGGATGACCGAGGCTTGTCCGAGGTCCGCTGCCGCGACCCGCGTCGCGCCAAAAAGATTCAGCTGTAGACGTGGGGGGCGAGGATGCCGATCGCCCGAAGGTTCCGGTATCGCTCGTCGAAGTCGAGGCCGTAGCCGACCACGAACTCGTTCGGAATCTCGAAGCCCGCGTACTTCACGTCGACCTCGACCTTGGCCGCTTCCGGCTTGCGCAGGAGCGCGAAGATCTCGACGCTCGCCGCTCCGCGACCGCGGAGGTTGGCGAGCAGCCACGACAGCGTGAGCCCGGAGTCGATGATGTCTTCGACGATGATGACGTCTCGCCCGTGCAGGTCGGCGTCGAGGTCTTTCAAGATGCGCACCACGCCTGACGACTTGGTGCCAGAGCCGTACGACGAGACGGCCATCCAGTCCATCGTCGCCGGAATGCGCAGTTCGCGAGCGAAGTCGGCCATGACCATGACGGCGCCCTTCAGCACGCCGACAAGCAGCGGGTCGCGCCCCTGGTAGTCGTGCTCGACCTGGCGCGCCACCTCGGCGATCTTCGCGAGGATCTGCTCCTCCGTGTAGAGGATCGAGGTGAGGTCGCCCTCGATGTCGCTGGTCTCCATGAGGAACGGTGCTTTCGTGTCAGGGGTGGTTCTGGCGGTCCGCGGCGGCCTCGAAATGCAGGACTCCACCGCTCCTCACCACTGTAATGCCCGGCAGCGAGACGGGACCCTGGCCGTGCCAGTCGGTGACCAGGCGCGCCACCTCGAGGGTCTGGGCCCGACTCAGGGTCACGTCGAACTCGCTCGAGACGGCGAGCCGGATCAGTCGCTGCCGCAGCGCCGCCGGGTTCGCCCGCAGCCCCGAGACGCTCAGCGAGATACCCGCCTCGGCGTGGTCGGCCAGGTCTTCCGCCTGCTCCTCGGCCATGTGGTCGAGGGCCGCACTGTCTTCGCGGAGCTGATCGGCCGTCCGCGTCAGAGCCTCGGCGACACCCGGCCCCAGCTCCCGCTCCAGCAGCGGCAGCACGGTGGTGCGAATGCGCACGCGAGAGAACGCAGGATCCGAGTTGTGCGGGTCGATCCACGGGGACAGCCCCGAATCCGCGCAGAAGGCCTCGGTCGACTCGCGTCGCAGACCGAGCAGCGGGCGCGCATACAGTCCGGCGCGAGGCTCCATGCCCTGGAGGCTCAGCGGCCCCGATCCCCGAGCCAGCCCGAGCAGCACCGTCTCGGCCTGATCGTCGAGCGTGTGGCCGACCAGCACTGCACGCGAGCCCGTCTCCCGCGCGACCTCGGCGAGCGCCGCGTACCGCGCCGTGCGCGCCGCGGCCTCGGGCCCACCCTCGGTACCGACGACCACGCGCCGCACGATCACGGGTGACAGCCCGAGCGCTTCCGCCTGGGCTGCGGCCGCGGCGGCCACCTCGGCGGAACCGGCCTGGAGGCCGTGGTCGATCACGACCGCACCCGCGCGCAGACCTCCGTCAAGGGTCGACAGGCCGCCGCCCGCGCCGCGCTCCTTCGACGTGGAGCCGACGCGCGGCGCCTCGAACGCCGTAGCGGCCGCGAGGGCGAGCGAATCGGGGCCGCCGCTGAGAGCGACGAGCACATCGGCCGAGGCGCCGGTTGTTGCTGGCGCGGCCGACGGATCCTTCGGTTCGGATCTGGGGCCGGTGGCGATCTCGGCGAGCGCCTCACGGACGGCACGGCGGACATCGGCGATAGCGGGAGTCAGGCGAGGTCGGGACGGCACCTTGTAACGTTATTGCAGGCGTGCCATCGCCTTCCCCACTTATCTAGGAGCAGCCATGACCGCGTATGACGTCGTCGTCGAAATCCCCAAAGGATCCCGCAACAAGTACGAGGTAGACCACGAGACCGGTCGTGTCTACCTCGACCGCGTGCTCTTCACCGCGTTCGTCTACCCGACCGACTACGGCTACTTCGAGAACACGCTCGGCCTCGACGGCGACCCCGTCGACGCGCTCGTGCTGCTCGAGTACCCCGTGTTCCCGGGCGTCGGCGTCTCGGTGCGTCCCGTCGGCGTGTTCAACATGAGCGACGAGGCCGGCTCGGACGCGAAGGTGCTCGTCGTGCCCGCGAAAGACCCGCGCTGGGCGCACATCCAAGACATCGACGACGTGCCGGAGCAGACGCGCGCCGAGATCGCGCACTTCTTCGAGCGCTACAAAGACCTCGAGCCCAACAAGTGGGTCAAGGCCGACGGCTGGGGCGATGCGGCTGAGGCCGAGGCCATCGTCGAGGCCGGTTTCAAGAAGTACGAAGAAGAGGGCGCCGGCTCGGGTCACTAGACCCTTGGGCTCGGCCCTAGCCCGCACGATCGGCACAGACCCGCACGATCGGCGTAGACACCTGCCCTAGGGCTGGTGTTTATGCCGGGCGTGCGGGTTTTGCCATGCTGGGCGCGGCGAGGGGGGGGGGGGGGGGGGGGGCGG
>NZ_JBCEBN010000014.1:0-53460 GCF_049472575.1 Frondihabitans sp. 4ASC-45
GGGGGGGCGGCGAGCGGGCGCTGGCGCGCCCTCTCGGGCGGATCGCTGGCGCGATCCTGGGGCCACTGGCGTGGCCCTCGTGCGGTGGCGTTGTCGGCGGCCGTCGCTCCCCTGGGGTGTCGGTGTCGGCTCGTCGGGGTCGGGCTCGGTCGCTCTCGTGGTGGTGATCGGCTGTCGCGATCACGGCGGTGTCGGCGGGTGCGCTCGGTCGCCTCATCGAGGTGGTGTGGGGGTGCTGTGCGGGGCTGGCTCCCCTGGGGTGGGTGTCGGTACCGGTGTGGTGCTGTTCGGCGCTCTGGTGGGCGTGTGGAGGCTGTTCGGGGTGGGTGCGGCTGTGGGGGTGGCTGGGTCTAGGGCGTGCCGGGAGGAGCGGGGATGGCCGGTGCCCGAGATCGGGCGCGGTCAGGAGGCGGCTGGGACGGGCGCGGGCCGCCTCGGAGCAGCCGCACGCGGCCCGTCACCGCCCGAACGCCGCCCGACCCTCCCCCGGTGCCCGGAAGCACCCCCGACCCGGCAGCAGCCACCACAGGGCGAGTCGCCGGCGGGGCGGCGGCAAGTGCCACCGAGGCACCACCCAACCACCTCCACCAACCCCCTACTCGTCCCCGTTTAGTGGAACTTACAGACTTACAGACTCCGGCACTACCGGACTCCGCAACTCACAGACTCCCGCACTCCGACACTCACAGACAGGCGGGGCGGGACGGCGGCGGCGACAGAAAGGCTCTATGTCGGTGGCTCAACGTACATTCATCAATGTCAGATCGAACCGAGTCCACGGACTGAGAGGAGCAACAACATGGGTATGGATGTCTTCGGGAAGCACCCGATGAACGACACCGGCAAGTACTTCCGCGCGAGCGTCTGGGGGTGGGCGCCGATCGCGGAGTACCTCTGTGATGTCGCACCGGGCCTCATGGCGAAGGTGACCTATCTGGGGTCGAACGACGGCGACGGCCTGGACGGAGCAGACTCCGTGACCCTGGCCGACGCCCTCGACGAGGCAAGCACGTCCGGGCACCTAGATGCCTATGCCGCCCGCCGTAGCGCGGCTATCGCGGCCCTGCCGCGTGTGACGTGCGAGCAGTGCGACGGCACGGGCACGCGAACCGATGAGGTCGGCCAGCGCATGGGGTTCGCCGCGCGCGGTTGGTGCAACGGCTGCGACGGCAAGGGCGACCGGGAGCCGTGGCAGGCCAGCTACAGGCTCGACGTGGACCACGTACGCGAGTTCGCGGGCTTCGTCCGGCACAGCGGGGGCTTCGAAATCTGGTGATCGGTACGGGTGGCCGCTCGAATGTCGGTGGTCGCCCGTACATTTATCAATGTCAGATCGAACACCAACGAAAGGAACAACGATGACTCTCATCGACCAGATCCACACCCCCGCCGCAGAGGTCGCCAACCCCGCCGACGCATGGACGCCGACGCGGGCGGCTGCCCGGTTCGCGCTCGACGCGCAGCGGATCGCCGAGCTCGAACGGAGCCTCACGGAGACCCGCCAGCGGTTGACCGCGGCCGAGTCGGACCAGATCACCTCTGGCACCGACCCCCGGCTGCACGACTTCTGGGTGCGTGCCGGAGAGACGGCAGACGAGGAACAGTTCTGCGACGAGTACGACCGGCTTGCTGAGGCCATGGGCGGCGTCCCGCGTGAGCGCGAGTTCAACGTCGAGATGGAGGTCACGGTGACGTTCACCACGACCCAGTCGGCCACGTGCCGCGACAGCGACGACGCCTACGCCATCGCCCGCGACAACCTCACCGAGAGCGACCTCCGCGAAGCAATGTCGTGGGTCTCGCTCAGCTGGGAAACCGAGGAAGTCAGCACCGACCGGGCCTAGCCGCCACCCCGGAGGGGGCGGCATCCCCGCCCCCTCCCCGAACAACCGGGGAGGACCCGACATGCGACACCAGACCACCACCATCCGCACCGTCATCGCCAAGCGCGACGACGCGAACGAGGCCCGCACAGCGGCGCTGAACGACCGTGACAACCAACTCCGCGCGGCGTCCGACATGGGGTGGGCGCTCGCGCACACCGCAGTGATCGACGGCACCGACTACGCGACGTTCGTCGACACGATCACCCTCACCCCCGAGGACTGACCGGCACGGGAGGGGGCGAACCGAAATCGCCCCCTCTCGCGCCCCCATCCTCACCGACGACCACCGGAGGCACACACCATGACCACCACCACCACCGACCGGCCCACCTGGGCCGTGTTCGACATCGCCGAGACCGCCAACTACCAGGGCGTCGTGCAGATCGACCCCGCCCGCTGGGAGGCCCTCTACGGCGAGCGCTTCGACCCCACCACCGCAACCATCGACCAGGTGCGCCACTACGTGGACGAGACCAACTGCGCCGTCCACGAGCGCCACGGGAACATCGACGGGCAGACCTGGACCAACCTCTCGATCCGAGGGGAGGACCAGTGACCACCACTGAGACCGAGGCCGCCGCTGACATGGTGTTCGGCTGGGACAGCACCCAAGTGCTGTGCAGCATCAACATGTCCGAGGGGTTCACCCTCGCCGCCCTGTTCGACGCCCTCGGTCGGCCCGACGCCGCCGCGCACGTCATCCGCGAGGTCTGGGAGGGAGAGGGCGACGGTGACCGCGACCCCCTGCCGTGGGAGCACCGCACCGACAGCACTCGACTGCCGCTCCGCGGCCCTGACGCGCCCACCCCCGACTACCTGTTCCGCCCCCGCCAGTACTGGGATGACGGCACCTGGTACTGCGACCTCTGCGACGCCCCCGCGTGCGCTGGAGACCTGCCGTGCACCCGGTGCGGCATCGGCACCACGACCCCAAACGGAGCGCGCGCATGAGCGACACCATCGAGCAGGTACCGACGGCCCTCATCGGCGCGGAAGCGACCCTCCTCGCTCCCGTCCTCCGACTCATCGACGCTCACCCCGACCTCGCCCTATCGATCCGCGCGGCCATCGAGCAGCGACTCCGAGAGGCCGACCTGCCGCCCCTGGTCCCGGTGCAGATCACCGACGACGGCGAGACCTACGCGGGCGTGCGCTGCCCCTGGTGCGGCACCGACGTCGAGAACAGCGAAAGCCTCGCCGTGCTCGACACCAGCGACCGACTGACCACCATCGCCGCCGACGAGTTCGACCACGACCACCGAAGCATCAGCCCCGACTACGACGGCCGCGAGGACTACGACGGTCTCTGCTACGTGCACGAGGGATGCGGTCACCCGGTCGCCCTCCCGACCGGCTGGACCGAGGGAGGCTGACCCGACACCACCACCGCGACGAGAACCGGCAGGGTCCAGGTTGGGGCTGAAATATCCCAACCTGGACACCCAACCGGGTTGACTCTCTCGCAAAAAGCGCGTACATTAGTTAATGAAAGGAGGTGGCAGCGACAGACCACAGGGGAGCACAACCACACAACGACCAGGGGTGACTCAACCACCACCCCCAACGTGGGATGCCCACCCATCACGTCGCTACTACCGGCGCTCGCCGCCTTCTCGCCGTAGAATCTCTCTACAGGACGCCCGGCCAAGGTTCGATCTGACAGTTGTTCCTTTCAGGCCGGGCGTTCCTCATGTCCGCCGCCCACTGGACTGCTCTGCTTCCTACGGCCGCCGGACGATGAAGTCGCGGCCACCGCAGTAGTCGCAGTCGCACATGGGCCAGCGGAACCGCTTCCAGAAGCCGATCGAATCCTGGGTCGGGCCGATGTAGATCTCTTGGTCGCCGTACTCAGCCACGAGCTCGTCGACGATCGTCGTGCCGATGTGCTCTCCGTTGCACTGTAGGTCTTGGCGCACCTCGAAGTTCCAGACCATCACGGCAGGGGCCGGCGGACTCGTGTGGCTAGAGAAGCGGAGGCTCAGCAGCAGGCGCGCGACCTGTTCGCCGTTCTGCGAGTACGACCGCCACTGGTGATCGGGCGGTCCGAAGTCGGCATGTTCTCCCCACCAGGAAGCCGTAAAGCCGTCGTCAGAACCGAAGTCGGGTCGACGCCGCCCGCGGGTCCTCGTCATGCTCGGCGCCGCCCACGTGATCGCGTTCTCCATGCCGCGGAGTCTCGCAGGGCGACAAGGGAGGGTCACGGCGAGCGCGCCGATATTTGCTCATCTACAGTGACGGCATGTCCCTAGATCTTGCCTTCATCGAGTACGACGAAGACCGTCACGAGTGGCGGCTGTTCTCGCCAAACCGAGACGAAATGGCCCCGCTGCCGCCCGGGTGGCAGAGCGTGCAGAACGGTGACGACCTCGAGCACGTCAATCGCATCCTCCAGTCCTGGTTCTACCGCCTCGCCACCGAGGGGTGGGCTCAAGACGGCTCGCGATGGGTCATTGCAGTCCAACGGCTCAGGAGGGAGTAGCTCCCTAGTGGTCGGCAGTTGTGGCAATCAGCCGATGGCTGCGGCGATGTCGTCTTCGTGGAGGGGCGTGTGCCAGTCGGTGCGCTCCCACCCGCCGTCCGGGCGCCAGTGCAGGGCACCTCTTCGGGAGAGCGAGCTGGCGAGCCAGAGGTGGGTGATCCCCGGCGGGAGCTTCGGGTCGGAGAGTGGGGCCGGCTCGCCGGACATGCGCTCGGGGTCGAGGAGGGCGTTCCAGAGGTCGTCGTCGATGTCTGGGCCGATGGGCGCGGGGAGCGGTGGGGCGTCGGGGTGCCAGTTGAGTGCGGAGTTGACCGCCCACGCACTGCCGAGGGTTGCCCAGATGAATGCGTGACGCTCCGGGCCGCCGTGGCGCTGCAGCTTCGCGGCGACGTCGTCCTCACGGTCGAGGACTCGGGAGACCCACGAGACGACGTCGATGGGGTCCTCCCAGCTCGACCAGCCCTTCGTGCCGATGCCGATGAGCCCTGGCTGATCGGGGTAGGCGGCGAGGTAGGAGACGCCGAGCTCGGACAGCTCGTCGAGGCGGTCGGCGTGGTCGGGGCCGGCGGCCCAGGTGTCGGCTGGGACGACCCCCTCGAGGAACTCGGCCGCGGGGAGCTCGTGGAGGATCGCGGGCACGCGCCGGCGGATGCGCTTGAGGTTGCTCCCGTGGCGCAGCGCGATGTACCAGCCGGGCTCTCCTGGTGACGTGGTGATCGTGTCTCCTTGGCGATCGAGGGCGTCGGAGAGTTTGGCGTGGGCGACGTCGTGATCGCTGACCACCTCGAGGGGCGCGTAGCCGCCGTCGGGGAGGTAGATCAGCCCGTCAGGCTGGCCCGGCGCGGTGCCGTCGTCGCTGCGTTCGACGAGGGTGTCGAGGTGGTGCGCGACGATCGCGCGCGCCATCCGCTCGAGCGGGCGTTCCACGGGGCGTGCAGAGCTCATGCACCAAGCATCCGCCGTGAGGTGCGCTTCGGTGTCTCGTTACGATCGATTGACCATGACCTCAGCTGTGCAGCCGATCGACGTCCGCGGCGTTCTGCGCGCCTCGTTTGCGCAGTCGAGTGATCCGGTGCCGTTCAACGTGCGCGAGCTCGTGGAGGCCCTTGGGAGGGCTGCCGATGTCCTCGTGCGCCGCGGGTGGGAGATCGACGACATCGACGAGAGCGGTGTCGGCTTCCTGTGGCCGCCCTCGTGGGTGCCGGAGGAGCTGCACTACGACGACATGGAATCGCCGATGACGATCCTCACGGTCTGGAGCTCGCTCGGCGTCGGGTATGTCCTCGCCGGCGTTCCCACGCTTCGGACCTACCCGGATCTCAGCGTCGACGACCTGGTGACCGAGAGTGCCGCGTTGCTCGAGGTGGAGGCGCATCGGTGGACCGCGCCGCCTCCACGACAGGGCCACGTCGGCGATGCTGGGTAAGGTCCTGACGTGCCCGAGTACTCCCCCACCGACCTCCGCCAGCTCGACGTGCTCGGCAAGCTGATCCGCGCAACCGACGAGCGGGCCACTAATCCGCAGGCGTTGCCCCAGGATCTCCTCCACGAGGGGGCCGGCCACGATGCGACGTCGGCGCTGCGGGACGAGATCCGTGCGCTCGAGGCGGCCGATCTCATTGTTGTCGACTGGCGATTCAACGGCGGGTGGAGCGCAAAGCCGACCGGCGCCGGCCGCGATGCATGGGCCGCTCTTGACACGGCACGGAACGACCGGCGAGCTCGGCGCTTCCAGCTGCGCGACGTGTACCTCAGCTGGGTCGTCGACCAGGACGACGACGGCGCATCACCGGTGCCGGAGCAGTTCTTTGAAAGCGGCGCCACCTACCTCGGTGTGCCCTACACGCAGGACGACCTCGAGCGCACCGGGGAGTACCTGTTCGACCACGGCTACATCAAGGGTCCGAGGGCCGATCAGCGCCCTGACCCGCTTCGTCCTCTCCCGACCGCGAAGGGTCGGTACACCGTCGAGCAAGGGATCTCCGTGAACGCACCAGCTCCAAGGGACGCGGCGCCGGCAGGCGACACGTACAACAACCACTTCAACGGGCCGACGAACGTGGCGCAGGGCAGTCATGACGTGCAGCAGACGATCAACATCACCTGGCAGGACCAGGCCCGGAACTTCGTCGACGAGATCTCCGGACGGCTCGACCGCATCGAGGACGAGCAGGTCCGGGCCGAGCTGACCTCGGCGACCGACGAGCTCCGGGCCGAGGTCAACGGCGAGGCCCGACCCAACCAGGTGCGCGCGGTGGTGTCGAAGATCGCCATGGCGCTCGGCACCGCGGCAGCATCCGAGGTCGGCACCGACGTCATGCAGCACGCGCTGCAGCTTGTCGGGGTGCTACCCGCCTAGGTGGAACTCGAACGGCTCGTCGCCGGCGACCGCTACGGCGTACTTGTCGAGATCCTCGTCGGTGAGCTGGATGTTCGAAGGCAGGGCGTCGGGAGCATCCGCTCGGACCACGTCGACGGGGAGGCCCGTGTGGGTCTGTCGGAAGTGCTGGTCGGCTTCTTCGATCTGGCGCGCAATCTGCTCGAGGAGCTTTCGCAGCTCACGGTCGTTTACCTCGACGCGCACCTGCTTAGACAAGGGCCGGCTCCGCGGTGAGGCTCTCGACCGAGACTCGGAACACTCGAGCGACGGCCTTGAGCTCGGCCGGCTTCCACCGAGTCTGACCTCGCAGCCGGTAGCGGAGGGCAGGCACTTCGAGGTGCAGAAGGCCCGCCAGCGCCCGTACGTCGCTCACTGGCGCGTCGGGAGCTGCCATGAGCTCTCGGATACGGTCACCCGCCGTACGGCCGGTAGAGACCCGCTCAGAGGCGTCCTGGACGCGAGGGGGGTGGCCGGCGCGTCCGCGGGAGCGGTCTCGCTTCTGCCGTCGGTACTCCTCGAGCTGCTCGGCGCGGAACAGCGGGGAGCGTTCAGTGTCGGGGTTCACGCGACGGGGGAAGTCGGCGTCTCGGACGGCGTAGACGCGCACCGACTCGATCGAGACGTTGAGGGCCTTGGCAAAGTCGGCGTAGCTGACCAGGTCTGTCATGCGCGGCTCCTCCCGGGTTGGTGTTGATCAATGTACCGGCGATGGGCTGATTTAAGCCTCGATGCCGCGTGTTTGAGGGGTTTCGTTCACCTCGGAGGATTTCTAGGGTTAGGGCGAGCGCGGAAGACGAGGGGGCGCCGGTGCCGTTGGTGGCTGTGTGGGGCTCTGAGCGTGTAGAGGCGTGGCGGCTCGACGATGACTCGTGGGCATCGCTGCGGGCGACCTACCGGGAGCGGGGGCTCGTGATGGCCTGCGGTGAGCCGGGTGGCCCTGTCGAACGGGCGGGCACTCGGTACTTCCGGCACAAGGCGGCGTGCGACGTGCACGAGGGCGGCCCGGAGTCGCCGGAGCACCTGGCGACGAAGGCGCTCGTTGCCGACGTCGCCCGCGAGCATGGGTGGGACGCGATCGTCGAGGCGCCGGCGCCAGACCGATCGTGGATCGCGGACGTGATGGTGTCCCGGCCGGGTGCGCGGTCGGTGGCGATCGAGGTGCAGTGGGCCTCGCAGGCGCCGGAAGAGTTCGCGGCGCGGACCGCCCGGTACCAACGGTCCGAGGTTGACTGCGTGTGGCTGGTGGGACCGAAGAACCGCGATCGCGGCCTGTACAACGTGTGCGGCACGGCGGAGGCGTTGGAGATGGAGATCCCGATGGGGTTCGCCCAGGCCTCTGAGTTCATGCCGATGCGCGATGCCTTGACCCGGTGGTTCCGCAGTGAGATCCGGCCGCGGTACGAAGCGGTCGTCGACGCCGTCGAGGTCGTCTCCGCGATGGCGAAGTGCCACAACGAGCGCTGCGGCGCGTGGTTCTCGTTCTGGTGGCTTGGCGGGCTGCAGCTGCAGACGCGGTGCGGACAGCTCGGGACGGTGTCGCTCGGCGTGAGGTACCCGACCTGGGCCACGGACCGCCCGGAGTCGTTGTTCCAGGGCGAGGTGCGGGCGGCGATCGCACGGAGCTCCTTGCCGACGGCCACGGAGTACCGAGCAGCACACAGCCAGAAGTCCGACGTCGACTACGTGGCGCAGCACTGCCCGCGGTGCCGATGGCATCTCGGCGACGGGTTCATCGTCGCCAAGCGCAGGAACTGGACCTCGTACGCGGTGCCGGTGGCGCCGGCGCGGGTGCCGCTCGACCGGCGTGTGACGGCTGTTCAGCACCTCTGCGTCGATGCCGGCCACGGCCAATGCACACCCGTGGATGCCGACGGGGTCGTCTTCCCGGCGGAGCGGAACGAATCGGGCGGGTTGGTGTCCTTCAACTCGTTCGGCACCTGGCCGGGGCCGATCGACGCGGACCCGCTGCCGGCTCGATGAGCGGTCAGAGCGGCGCGTCGAGATCCTTGACGAGGTCGTCGACGTAGATCTCGGTGCCGTCGTGCTGGAACACGTGGGTGTGGCGCACCTCGTACCCACGCTTGGCCCATGAGTTCAGGTCCTCGAGGCGCTGGGCGAGCTTGGTGGTGCGGGCGTAGTTGCTGTCGTAGTCGTTCTCGTGAGGAATGACGGTCTGGACGGACTCGTAGCGCTTGCTCATGGGGGTCGTTTCGAAGATCAGGCGGTGCAGACGTGCCACTCGCGGCGGGGGAAGTTGCGGAGTTGGCCGCCGACGTCGACGGTGATGCTTTTGCGGTTGCGGCGGCGGTAGGTGCCTTGGATCAGGTCGTAGGTCCAGCCGTCCGCGGACAGCCGCCAGCGCACGAGCTCGACCGGTGCGCCGCGCTTGATGGTCACTGGTTCGGTCTGCACGAGGACGTTCTTCATGCGCTGAGGCCGGCGATCTTGTCGGGGCGGAATCCCGACCAGTGGTCCTCGTCGGTGACGACGACAGGCGCCTGGAGGTAGCCGAGCGCCTTGACGCGCTCGAGCGCGGCCTCGTCGGTGGAGACGTCACGGGTCTCGTACGGGATCTGCTTGTTGTCGAGCGCTCGGTATGTGGCGGTGCACTGGACGCAGGAGGGCTTGGTGTACACGGTGACGGTCATAGGAGGGTCCTTCCTCAGGCGGCGTCGGTCATCGCCTCGAGGCGATGGCGCCAGTCGGCGATCGTGAGCTCCAGGACGGCGCGGTGCGCGATGCCCAGGTCGGTGCGGGTGTCGGTGGTGTCGCGGTCGTGCTCGTAGCGGCGGATCAGGCCGTTGACGTAGGCGACGGACCGGGCGCGGGCGCCGGGGGCCGGCGGCTCGGGCGCGGCGGTGGTCGTGGTCGTGGTCGTGGTCGTGGTGATGGTCATCGCTGGAACGCTCCTTCCTCGGTGAGGCTGAACAGGGGTGGCTCGACGTCGGCCGGCTGCCCCGTCTCGAGGTCGAACCAGCCGAAGCTGCAGCAGTGGGCGCAGGCGACGGCGGCCGGCCCGTCGGTTGCGAGCTCCGTGTCGAGGTAGCCGGTGCCGGCGCACGCGGGGCAGCGGACGAACTTCACCGAGACGCCTCGGCGATCTGCGGTGCTCGAGCGCGCATGGCGTTGACCAGGTCAGGGTGCTCCTCGCGCCACGGCGCCCACGAGGCATCGGTGAGGAGGTGGGCTTCCCACTCGAGAGAGTCGGGTTTCGGTTGCACCGATCCGTGCTCGCCCGTCCGGGAGCGGTGGGGCTCGCAGAAGTACAGGCCGCACCCGGCCTGTTCGACCCACACCTCCTCGGCGTCGGGTTCGTCGTCGAACCGGTCGTAGCCGATCTGCTGCCCATCGAGCATCAGGACGTAGTCGCCGTGGTCCTCGCACTTGTTGTTGAGGCCGCGGTGAATCGCTGCGCGGCAGTCGACCCAGTCGCATTCGGCGGGAACGGCGTAGCCCGCCCACCGGGAGGGGTGGTCGGGATCTTCGTAGACCTGGTAGCCCATGGGGGTCTCCTCACTTGCAGGTGTCGAGGACGCGGGCGATCGCGTCCCGGTCGGCGGTGTCGATCGTGAGCTCGTAGCGGTGCACCACGTAGGTGAAGCGGGTGACGTACGTGCAGTCGTACGAGGCCGACGACGGCAGCCAAGACCCCGGCCCCTGGTCGGACTTGGCGGCGTTGGTCGGGCCGTCGACGGCGGTCAGGTTGGACATGTCGGTGGCGAGCTGCTGGCGGCGCTCCTCGGGCCAGGAAGAGGCGCCGTGCTGGAACGCCCAGGACAGCGGCACCATGTGGTCGATCTGGACGGCGGTACTCGTTGACTCGCCTCGGGTGAAGGGGATCTCGCGGCCGGTGTAGGGGTCGTGGAGGGTGCCGGTGAGGACGACGCAGTCGTGCGTGCCGGGCTTGTAGGTGACGGCGGTGAGGTCCCGGGCGAGAGTGTCGTTGCGCTGGTCGCAGCCGTTCCGGTCACTGTCAGCCCAGGCGGGGCCGAAGGAGTCTCGGTCGTAGGTCGACGTCGGGGTGGCGGTCGTGGCGGGGATCTCGTCGAGGATCGTGCGGACCGCTGCCGGATTCACGGTGGTGCCGTCGACGAGGCCGGCCTGCTGCAGCGGGGCGGTGACGCCGGCAGCTGCGCTCACGGTTGGGTCGCCGCCGATGGACGGCGTCGTGTCGAACTGGCCGGGGGCGTAGTGCAGGGCGCCGACCGTTACGGCAGCGAGGCCGGCGAGCACGAGAGCGGTCAGGCCGCTCCTGCGCCGGCTCATGCGCGAGCCTTCGATCGTTCGGCTTCGGCCCATTCGGCGACGTCGCTCCACTGCGGCCGGCCGCCCTGGGTGTGGATGTCGGAGTTGTGCACGGCGGCGGCGTGCTCCGCGGCCTCGTACGTGGTGGCGTCCTCTGCGGTGGGGTTCCAGCTGCAGCTGGTGCAGCGGGCGATCCAGAGGGTGCCGAGGGGGACGACCGTGCCGATGGGGGTGGTGTCCACGAGCTGCCCAAAGTCGATGACGTTGTCGTCGGCGAACTGGCACGGTGTCGGGGTGAAGGGGTCGGGGTAGGAGTTGGCGGGGGCCTCCTCGAGGAGCGTGGCGTAGGCCTCGGCGAACTGGTCGGCGAGGGTGGTGTCGGCGCCGTGGCTGGAGGCCCACGAGAGGGCGCGGCGGTAGTGGGAGGTGAAGTCGGTCACGGTGTTCACGCGGTCCTCTGCTGCTTGGTGGGGCGCCCGGTCACGTTCTTCGGAAGACCGAGCTTGCTGTTGCGGAGCCGGAACGCCGTGCCAGGGGTGCAGCCGAGCTCGGCGGCGATCTCGCTGTCCTTGAGGCCCTGGGCGTGCAGCCGGCGCACGTCGTCGACGTCGACGCTCGGGAGGGTCACCACGGCCGGGCCGGCTTGCGCCGCGGCGGGCTCCTCGTCAGGTGCCGGCGCCACCGGCAACGGCGCCGGGGCGGGCAGCCGTGCCGGTACCGGCACGGGCCGCGGCCGAGGGACGGGCACCGGCCGCGGTGCGGGCGCCGCGAGAACGGCCGGGCCGACGGCGTCGAGGATGTGCACCGCGGTGGAGCGGAGCATGGCGGCGACGGTCGTCCCGTGCGCGGTGGCGTACTCGTCGAGGATCTTCCAGTGGGCGCTCGGAAGGTCGACGCGGGTGGGGACGTCGAAGCCGAAGTCCACGTCGTCGGGGCGGTTCATGCGATGGCCTCCTGTCGGTTCCGGGGCTGCCGGTGGGTCTTGCGGTGGTGAGCGCTGTCGAGCTGCTCGAAGTGGGTGAGGGTGTCCCCGAGGGACAGGCCGAGGGCGTGCGCGATCTGCTCGGTCGTGTAGCCGGAGAGGCGGAGGCCGAGCATCTGCATGGAGTCGCCGCCGGTGAGGCTGTCGAGCGAACGGTGGATGTCAGGCGCGGGAGGGGTGCGGCGGGGCGTGTGGATCGCCTTGTCGACGAGCGCTTCGACCAGCTGCTGGGGCTGGGCCGGATCGGGCCGCATGCGGCCCATCGCGGTCAGGCGGATGAGGGTGGCGGCTGGCACATGGATCGTCAGCGGCACCAGGTCGGTGAGATCGATCGTCATCGCGGTTCCCTTCGTCTGCCTCTACTCGTTAAGGGGTGCCGTCTGAGACGGCGACCGGGACAAATTGGTCAGCCCCCGCCTCGAGCAGCGCGTCGGGGTCGAAGCGGAGGACCCACACGACGCGGATCAGCTCGAGCATCGACAGGTGGTGGCCCTGGCCCTGCAGCGTCGCCGCGACGCTTTCCGCGGTCGACGGGGCCTCAGGGGCCGTTGCGTGGAACCGTCGGGCGTACGCGATCGCGGAGCCCATCGGGATCACGAAGTCGGGGTGCGCCGACGTCGTCCGGATCTCACCGTCGCTGTAGCGGATGGTCAGACGCGGCCAGAGCGCCGCGGGCTCGACGGACTGCACGACGCCGGTGTAGTCGAGCACGGAGGCGCCGCGGCGATCCATGTACATGCCGGCGACTCGTTGGCCGGTCTCAAACTGTGTCCTCATACCAACCAGGTTACGTAACCGGGTTGGGTGTGTCAACCGGGTTGGGTAACTCTGTTGCCCTAGAGTGCTGGCATGGACTCCCGGGAAGAAGCGCGCGCCGAACTGCAGCAGGTCGCCGATGAGGTCGCACGGCTCCGCTCAGAGCTCGACGCGGCGATCGCGACCCGGTTCGACGTCGTCGAGCGCGCCCGCGCGGCCGGCATCACCTGGCGTGACGCTGCCCTCATCCTCGGCATGACAGAGACCGGGCTGATGAAGACCCAGCAGGCGACTCGCGGGCGATCCGGCCGCTAGCTCACTTCCCCTCGAGCAGGGCGGCGACGTCGCTCCCCTGCCGCGGCGCGCTGGTGAGCCTGTGGAACACGGCGCCGGCGCGGGCACCAATCGGCCCAGGGACGAAGATCCAGAGCGCAGCGGCGACGGTGATCACGGCGAGGTAGCTGAGGGCGAAGGTGGTCATGGGTGTCTCCTTGAGAGGTGGCTGCCGAGCGTTGGCGCCGGCGACGGAGAGACATGCGGCGAATCGCGCCCCTCTGCCGGAGTAGGTGACGTGGGGAGCGTTTTGGCGGACAAAGTCGTTCAGATGCGCAGCCGACGTCGAGGAGCGAGGCCGCGTGCCGGACGGTCGACTGCCCCAGAAGGCGGGCTGGCAGGGTCGCGCAGGCCTGCCTACGATCGGGGCTGCGCTGCGGCGCTCAGGGGGAACAGAGCATGACGATGGACCAGGACCGGTACGAGTTCGCGCGCTTCACGCAGGAGTTCAGGAACCGGCCGCAGCGTCGCCGTCTCGGCGTGGAGCTCGACCAGCTCGAGGCGCAGGCGATTCTGGGCGACGAGGCCGCACTGCGCCGCGAGTACGACGCCTGGCGATCGCGCACGGGGCGCCCGACAGTCGACGGCGCTGCTGAGCCCGTTCGGCGCGGGTGGCTCGCCCGCCTACTGCGGCGGCGCTGAGCCAGACTCTCAGGTCTCGCGTCGGTGGCGGACAGCGCTCCGCCACACCCAGGCTGCCTCCTTGGCCTGCCCGAATCCCCACTCGACGAGGACCGCGTCGGGGGTGGCCCAGAGCGCAGTGGCGTTGACGCGCATCTGCTGCTCACCGGTCTGCAGCCACGCGCGGACCGGCGCTGGTGGCCGCACCTCGAGGGCCGGCCCCCCTCGAGCGTCGGCCGGCACTGAGAGGGCGGCCGGCGGAAGCCAGCGGTCGCGTCGACGTCGCGCCATCACGGCCGTCCTCGTTGCTTGAGCTCCCGGTGCGTGACGCGGTCGCGCGGAAGCCAGACGTGGTGCACGAACCCCATGTGCACCAGCTGCACGAAGACCCGCTCGGCTGACGCACGCTCGACGAATCCGGGGCACCGCTGCTCACCGGTCCCTGTGAACTGCACCCGCACCCACACAGGTGGGTAGCCGTCGGCGGTTGCTGCCGCGGGGTCGGCGTCGATCCCGAGTGGTCGGTCTTCGGGCGGATCGGGGTGCTCTGGTGGGGACCAGCGGTAGTCGGGGGCGGACGACACGAGGAGTCAGTAGCGGGCGACGGAGGTCACGACGTGGCCTGCCGGCAGAGTCGAGCGGACGTGTTCGATCGCTGCTGCCGGCGTGACGGCCGGAACTGAGACGGCCGCCGCGGTGGCGGTGGTGTCTCCCTTGGGGCGGTGTCGGACGACCCAGGTGGGTGCGGATTCGGTCATATGGGCCACTCCTCGGGCTCGGGCTGCAGGGTGCTGGTCAGGTGGCTCAGCTCCCCCTCGTGTTGGACCATCCATGCGACGGCGCTGTTGAGGCTGCTCATGGTGCGGAGCCAGGGCCGGCCGCCGGCGGCATCTCGTCCTTGGGCATAGCAGTGGTAGACCGTGTCGCCGCCCTCGCTGCGGGACAGGACGTAGCCGATCGGCGCATCCCTGACTCGGCGCACCTGCCACACGCCGAACGTTCCGGGCTGCGGGGGCACGGCGAGCGGGTGCGAAGGGATCGGGCGCCGGAGGATCTTCCTGACGCTGTCACCTGGCCCTTGGACTCCCACGAGCGGGATCGTACGGCGACCCTCCGTCGTTGCGGCCGCTCGTATCGGGTGCTGCCCTGGTTAGCTCTCGTGCTTCTTCAACATCTCCATGCCGGCTTTCTCGGTGGGCACGCCCCCGAGGTATGTTCCCGCGACGTCGTAGACGTCCCAGCCGCCACCCTTGGCGGCCTGGTGCAGGTCGCCGAGCTTCGCGCCGTTGCTGATCCACCGGACGGGGCGGGGCTTGTCACCGATCATCCAAGACGACCGAAGACCTTGGTGCTCTGTCCACGGCCCGCGGATGCTCGCATTGCTCGATGCGGGGGCGCTCGGAGCAGACGTGGACGGGGCAGGGGCGTCCGTCTGCTCGACTCCGGTGCTGCTCTGAGCGACGTTGGCCGGCCCGTGGAAGGTGTTGTTGCAGGTGGGGCCGGTCGCCGCGGCTGGGTTGCCGGCAGCGGCCGGCTGCGAGCTCGCGACAGGGGTTGACGGAGGCTGGCTGGTCGTCCTGCTCCACAACGGCCAGTCGGTGAGGATCGCGCCGAGAACGGCCATGACGACGAGCGCAGCCACCAGCCACCACACCCAGGGGTAGGGGAACAGAACGCTCTCCGAAGCGGCCTTTGTCCTGATCGCAATGACGGCGATGTAGAGAACGAGGAGGGCGCCGGCGATGCCGAGGCACCACTTCCCGAGGACGGATCTCTTCACGTATCGAGCGTAGGGCTCGCCGTCGACACCGACGCGCCGCCCGCCGAGGCGCAGGAGTCGTCTGACTACTCAGCCAAAGACGACGGCGAGCAACAGGACCGAGACGCCTGCGACTGCGATCGCTGGGCCGTGTGCGCGGGGTCCCGAACTTTGGCCGGACAGCTGCAGGCCGAGCCGGTAGACGGCGCCGAGGACCATCGCGATGGGGATCAGGTAGAGGGCGAAGGGTCCGGCGTAGATCGCGACCGTGATCGTCAGCGCCGCGGCGAACTTCGCGTCGCCCAGACCGAACATGCCTGCCAGGCCGAGCGCGCCGTAGAAGGCGAACACGATCGCCGCGGCGATGAGTGGCCAGAGGAACCGCCACACGTCGGCCGAGGCGTATGCGACCGCGATCGCCTGGACGGCACCGGCGACGGCGATCGGGGCTACCCATCGGTTTGGGAGCTTGCGGATGCGGATGTCGATCGCGACGGGCACCGCTGCGGCGGCGGCGAGGAGCACTGTGAGGAGCCAGCTGTACCCGCTGGTGTCGAGTGCGCTGTGAGCGGCGAGGGCCAGCAGCGCACTTGCGCCGCCGGCCGCCGCTGAGGTGATGAGCGGGCGCGGGGCGGCCAGGCGTGGTGCAACCGTCACGGCGCCCCCGGTCATCGGGTGGCCGCGTCGACGAGCTCGGCGGTCTCCTGGTCGAGCTCGTAGTCGGGATCTCCGCCGCCGACACGGGCGTACATCTCGTCGACGATGCGGTTGATCTCGTCGGTGTCGCGGTCCTGCATCGCGGCTCGCAGCTCGGTGCGCCAGCCGGCCTCGTTGAGCGGTTCCACGGCCTTGGCCACGCCGGCGGCGTAGCGGGCCTGGTTGCCGTCGCGGATCTCGAGCGCGCGGCGGGCGAGCTCGTCGGCGGCGTCCATCACGGCGGCGATCAGCTCTTCCTGCAGCACGGAGATCCAGGCCCACCAGCCGCGGCGGGTGCTGATGCCTGCGAACGGGGTTCCGCGGACGAGTCGGATCGCAGCGACGAGGTCCTCATTGCTGGTGCGGGAGAGGTCGTCGCCGATGAGGCGACGGAAGTCGTCCCAGTCGGATCGGATCACCGGGTGCAGCTGGTAGCCCTCCTGGTTCTTGTTCTCGGGGAACAGCTGCTCGCCGTTGGGCGCGGCGCCGAGAGCGTTGCGGACGAGGCGGACGAGCTTGCGCTGGTTGTCCTTGGCCTTGACGGTGTCGGGCCAGAACGCCTGCTGCAGCATGGTGCCGTTCACCGGCGCGGACAGGTTCAGGAACGCCAGGAGCTCGAAGCCTCGGCCGGGGAGCCGGTCCGGCTCGCCGAGGTGGAGCACGTCGACGGGACCCAGGATGCGCACGTAGGGGGCGGGCCAGTCCGGTGCGGTGGCGCTTGCGCCGGCCGATGGGACATTTTCCGGCTCAGGTGAGACATCGGTGACCTGGTCGGTGACGTTCTCGTCGGCCAGATCGGACACGGGCTGCTGCGCCAGCTCGGCGTCCTCAGTGACGTCGGAGACGTCCTCAGCGGCGCTCTCCGCTGTGGAGTCTGCCTCGGTGGTCAGTTCTGCCACCTCGACGTCTGCGGCCGTCAGATCGTCGCCTGCGGCCGGTGTGGGCACGAGGGTCGGGGTGCTGACGATGTCGACGGGCGTGGTGGGCGGCGCGGCGATGGGCGCCTGCTCGGTGGTGGCGAAGAGCTCTTGGACGAGCTCGAGCTCGCGACCCTGGAGCACCTGGGGTGTGAACGGCAGGGGCGGCATGGTTCCGCCGGGCGAGACGAGCTCAGCGCTGCTGGCGGAGGAGATCCGGACGACCGAACCGTTGCCCACCATGTCGCCGTTGGCGACCGTGGCGATCCCGAGCCGTGGCACGCGCTCGACGAGCTCCTGCAGCTCGGCCTGGACTGCCTCGTCGGGCAGCTGCCCGAGGATGACCACGTGCGGCGCCCAGGACTCGGCGTCGGTGGCGCGGGTGCGGGCGCTGTGGACGCCGTCGACGCCGTAGCTCTCGAACGAGGCTTCGCGCCCCTCGAGGCTCGTGCGCAGGTTCCGGACGAGGGCGGCGACGTCGTCGACGTGCTGCACGCGGAAGCGGTCGAGATCCCGGGCGAGGCCGTGGGGCATGCCGACGAGCGTCACCTCGATCTGCTCCGACCACGGGTTTTCGGCCAGCTCGACGGCGATCGCGTTGAGAACGCCCCGGGCGGTGTCTTCGTCACCGACGACGTTCAGCGATCCGACCTGCTCGAGGTCGAGCATGAGGACGCCGCCGTGGTCGTCGATGCCGATCGTCGCCAGTGCGGGGTACGGGGAGACCGATTCGCGAGTGGGAGCGGTGGCCGTTCCGGGCTCGACGACCCACGCGGTGCGATCGGCGGATGCCTGCACGAACGGTGCCGGGAGATCCGCGGGCTCGCTGAGGTAGAGCGCGATCTCCTGCTCCTCGAGGCGGAGCGCGAAGAGCTCGGGGAGGACCGCGCCGGTGTCTTCGGCCCAGATCTGCAGACCGCGGAGAGCGTTGTCGATGTCTTCGAGGCCGAGCGGGTTCTCGATCATCCGCAGCTCGAGCTCGAGGTTGGCGACCTCGGGCTCAGGCATGGCGATCCGAGTGCCGGGCTGACGCTTGCGGCGCTGCTGCAGGCGGCGGCGGCCGAGGGCGGCGAGGAGACCGGCCGCGAGCAGGCCGGCGATTCCGCCGGCAGTGGAGAGCGGGATGCTGAGGTCGATGTCGTCGTCCGCCTCGTCGACCGAGGTCGCACCCTGCTCGGCGCCGGCGTTGCTCGACGCACTCGTCGACGGGGTGGCGGAGGGCGTCGAGGTCGATTCCGGCGCGGGCGTCTCGACGGTCGCGCCTCCGCCCACGGCACCACTTCCGCCGGCACCGCCAGCCTGGTCGGTGGGGGCGTCAGCCTGCGGCGATGCTGCATCGGCACCCGCCTGTGCGGCGCCGCTGTCGGAAGGGGCGGGAGCCGGGGCCGGCGCCGGTGCCGGGGCCGGTGCCGGCGTGGCGGGGGCGGCCACACCAGGCACGGTGAGGTTCCATCCTGGGCGGATGACGTCAGGGTCGGTCAGGTGGCTTCCGTCGGGCTGGACCGTGGCCGCGGAGGCCTTGTAGATGTCGATGTCGCGGGTGCCGTCGCCGTAGTACTGCTCAGCGAGATCCCAGAGCGTGTCTCCGTCGGCGACGGTGTGGGCGACGTCGATGGTGGGCGCGGGAGCGGGCGCCTCGGCCACGGGTGCCGGTGCCTCGGCGACGGGAGAGGGGGCCGTGTCTGTTGCAGTGACAGGTGCCTGCTGGGCGCTCTGCGAGGTTGTCGTGGTGGTCGCGGGGGCGGGGGCAGCTGATGCGGGCTGAGCCGCTCCCATGACTCCGCCGAACCCGGCGAACATCACGAGGATGGCGGCGATCATCGTCGCGGCGAGCTGCTGCTGGCCCTTGAACGCCCACGACCGCTTCTTCGTCGTGCGACCTCCGAGGGAGGCGAGGATCTCGATCACCATCGGGATGGCGAACAGAGCCCATGCCACCCACCCGATCAGTGGCAGCAGCTTGCTCAGGAGGATGACGTTGCCGTAGTCCGGCGTGAGCGACACGATGCTCTGCAGCTGCCCTCCCGTCGGGAAGGGGTTGCCGGCCACGGTGAGCAGCACGGCCGGGACTCCGATGATGATCACCAGGAGGGCGATCAGGGAGGCGAGGCCCGCGAGAAGCTTGCGCATCAGCTGGTCCTTTCTAACCGAGGGGGTTCACGGCGTCGGTGTTCACGGACTGCAGCTCGCCGACACGGACGGTGGTGCTGCTCGGAGTGTCGCGCACGGCGATCTCACCGTTGGCGCCGCCACCGGTCCAGGTGACGGTCCAGTGGCTCGTGGCGGTCACGGTGAACTGGTCCGCGCCGGAGGTCTTCTTGAAGCGGAACCCACAGGTGGGCGAGTCTTGCGCGAGCTGGTCTTTCATCGCGGCGAGGTTGAACGGAGTGCCGGTGGCGCACGTGACGCTCTGGCCGTCCCCGCTCGTCCATGTGACCGACGAGACCTTGGCCGTGGCCGTCACCGTCGTTCCGCCGAATGTGCCGGTCTCGGTGTACGGACCGTAGTTCAGCGGCGCCGGGTCGTTAGCCCAGAGCCAGACGGGGATGCCGACCCAGGTTCGGCGGTACGGAGCGGTGCCGGCGGGGTCGTCGGAGTGGGTCTTGCTCTCGGGAGCCATGCCGATGTCGATACCGCGCAGCCGGAACGTCTTCACGAGCGCGGCAGCGGCCTGCGCCGGCGTGTACCTCACAACGCCTGCGGGAGGTGTGTCGGACCAGAACGAGGCGCCGTAGCAGTCGCGGCCACCGCCGGCGTCGGGCGGGCAGTAGGCGCTGCAGGTGTACCAGGCGCCGACCGCGGCGGTCTTGCCGGCAGGCGGTGCGGTCTGCGGGTCCTGGAGCTTCACGTAGCCGGTGCAGTTGCTGTTGTTGCTGTAGCTGCCCTGGTCGCTCGAGCACGGGACTTCGGTGTCGTCGAACTTGCACGTCGTTGGGCCGGGCGTGAAGCCGCCGGGCGCCCCGTCATCGCCGCCCCCGCCGCCGGGGTTGGGAGTCGTGCCCCCACCGCCACCAGGAACGGGAATGGTGACGACGCAGGTCGGGCTGAAGGGGTCCAGATCGCAGCCGTTGGCGCTTGCCGGCGCGGCACTTACCAGCACACCGACGAGGACGAAGACCATCGCCAGTAGGAGCGCGTGCACTCGTCGGATCAGCATGCCGGTGCTCCTTGCTGCCCGTTGATGCTCTGGAGGGCGTCGACCTTCCACGACTTGTCCTGGGGGACGTAGCGGACGTTGAACTGCACCGGAGTCACACGCTGCGCCGAGACCGGGGCGGCCGAGCCGTCGTCGTAGGTGGCGGTCTGCTTCGAGACGTCGTAGCAGCCCTTGAGGTAGACGATGCCGTTGTCGATCGGGGTGCCCTGGGAGGGTGTCAGGACGCCGAATGTGGTGGTGGATGCGTCTGCGGTCCACACGGGGGCGCCCTTGGTGGTGATCTTCTTCTCGGCGAGGCCGGCGGCGACGGTCTTGACGTTCTCGAGAGCGCTTCCAATGGCGAACGGCTCGATGCGCTCAGGCTTGGCCCCGGTGTCTGCCTGGATCTCGTACTGGACGGCGACGAAGTCTTTGACCGTGCGGTTGGCGGCGACGTAGGCGTCGTCGCTGCTCTTGGGCGGACTCACTTTGCCGGGGTCGCTCACGGGCTCGTAGGGGGTCGACGTGGGTGTCGGTGTCGCGCTGGCACTCGACGACGGCGTCTTCGTGGGTCCTGCGTTCGAGTCGGGGGTGCTGGTGCATCCGGCGAGGAGGACGACTGCGCTCAGAGCGACCGCGGTAAGCGGTGCGAGCTTGCGTGTGATGGTCATGTGTTCGTCCTTCGCTGGGTCAGTTGCCGTCGACGAGTCGTGCTGCGGCGGAGGCTTGGACGGGCAGGGGCCCGATGCCGAACGTGCCGAGGATCTTCGGTGTGTACGTCATCTGCACGGTAACGACGACCTGGTCGCCCTGGATGCGCGCCTCGCCTCGAGCACCCGAGGCCGAGATGTAGTTGTTGGCGGCGTTCACCGCTGCGGTGCTGCTGAGGGTGAAGGCGTCGCCGTTGACGGCGTTGCCGGTTGCGGCGTTGGTTCCTGCTCGGGCGGCGCCCTCGGCGACGGTGAGCGACTGCTGGACCGCTTGGGTCTTTCCGTCGCCGTCGACGACGATGCCGGCGATGAGCATGAGGGCCGCGGCGAGCACGACGATGAGCGGGGTGTACTTCACCGGGTCACCTCTCCCTGTAGGGGTCGACGGGGCTCGTGGCGGTCTTGGTGATCGTCATCGAGCCGGGGATGAATGGGAAGGCCAGGTCCGAGGTGTTGATGGTGCATTGGACTGTGGCGCTGACGGTGCCGGTCTCGCCCAGGCCGGTGCTGAGCCCGTTGCCGCCGATCGAGACGTCGAGGCTCGCGCATCTGACGTTGCCGGTGAGCGCGATCGTGGCTGCGCTCTTGGCGTGCGGCACGGCTTCTCCTGCGGTGCGAGAGAGGGAGGCGTCTCGGGCCGCGGCGGCGGCGGCGCTCTGGACGCTGTTGTCGGCGAGCCCGTAGCGGCCCATGAAGACGACGACGGCGATCAAGGGCACGACGACGCCGACGAGGAGGATGGCCAGGTTCGGCATGTCCTCGATGTCGCCGCGTTCGTCGCGGAGTACTCGGCGGATGAACTTCACGGTGCCGGCACCCATCGCTCGATCGGCCCTGTCATGGTGCGCCTGACCTCGGGCATGCTGACCCCGGGGATAAGAGAGACGGCCTGGCCGGTAACGGTGATGGTGACGGTGGTGGCGCCTCGGTCGACCTGGACGTTTGGCGAGTTCAGGAACCCACCCGTCTGGTTGACGATCTCGGCCCCGGAGGAGCGGCCGGCGGCACCGGATGACTGGTAGGCGCGGGCGCTGCTGTAGGCCGCCACGGCGGCGTTCTGGGCGACGTTGGACCCGAGGTACCAGAGGGCGATTTGGAGCGCGAGGAACACCAGCAGGATCACCCCGGGGAGGACGATGGCCGCGCTGGCGAGACCGTCCTCTTCCCCGAGGCGACGCCCGAGCGTGCGGCGCAGCCGTGCGCTCTGGTTTCTGATGGCGTTCACGATTCGCGTCTCAGCCGGGGAGCTTGCCGAGGTAGCCGGTCGCGAACGCGGTGACGAGGCCGATGATCGCGATCGCGAGCACAGCGCCGCCGACGGCGACGATGGCGGTCCAGGTTGCCTGCTCGAGGCCGGCTTCCTGGTCCTCGCGGAGCTTCTCGACACGCTCGCGAAGTGCGACGTCGGTGCGAACCAGACGGTTCAGCAGGCGGTCTTTGATCTTGCTCATTTCGTTCTCCTTGGTTGGGGTTACAGGGTGGTCAGTTGAAGCAGTGTGGGCGCGATCACGATGGCGAGGATCGGCGCGAGGGTGAGCATGACGGGCACGTCCATCCGGGAGGTGACGCGCTCTGCGGCTGCTGCGTCGTCGGCGGCGACCTGGGTGCGGAGCTTGTCGCAGGCGGCGCGCAGCTGGTCGCGGAGGCCGACGCGGGCTTCGGCCATCCGCATCATGCGAGACATCTCGACGAGGGCGGGAACCTCGATCTGTTCGCCGAGCCGGTCGAGGGCGTCCCACTTGGACATGCGGGTGAGGTCGGCCACCTGGTACTCCCGGCGGATGCGGCGGAACACCCAGGAGTCGGACACGCTCGCCGCGCTGGTGAGGGCGCTGTCCGCGGTGGTGTTCCCGAGCAGTGCGACGGCGACGAGCTCGAGGTAGACGGTGACGAAGCGGGTGAACTCGCGCTGCGCTTCGCGCGCCTTCGCACGGACGGTCGCGTCCGGCGCCGTCCACATGATGAACGCCAGGACGGGGCTCAGGATCAGCGGCAGCGGGAAGAAGAACCCGAGGGCGAGCTGGAAGAAGATCGGGATGATCAGCGGGCCAGCGAAACCGAACGCCGCGAACTGGAGCTTCTGTGCGTAGAACTTGCTCACGGGGATCTCGAGGAGGTCCAGCTGCTTCACCGGTGCCGCGAATCCGGGGATGTTCGGCACGTGCCGGCTGACCCAGGAGCCGATCCGGTCGGACCGGGTGATGGTCGATGCCGAGGCGGGGGTGAGGGACAGGTCGCCGAGCCGGTCGAGGGCGTCGTCGACGTGGATGATGCGCGGGGCGAAGTGCAGCAGGATCAGGGCCAGTCCGAGGCCGACGACGGCGCCGGGCAGCAGGGCCACGATGACGGGGCTCATGCGCTCTCCTCCGGGGCCTGGTTGATGATGATGCGCGACTCGGGCTTGCCGCGCGTCTGCGCCTTCGCCCAGACCAGCAGCAGCACGAACGAGCCGAGGATGACGGTCAGGATGATCTCTCCGACCGGGGTGGAGTACGCGGCGAGCTGGGGCGTGCGGGAGAACGCGACGATGCCCAGGAGGACCATCGCGACGATCCCGGTGAGGGTCATCAGGGTGCGTCGGGGCTTGTCGCGTTCGTTGTAGATCGCGATCCGCTGCTTGACCTGGGTGGCGAGGTTGTCGGCCAGGCTCTCGAGCGCCTTCGTCAGCCCTCCGGCGTTGAACTCTGCGGCCTGGATGAGGTAGATGACGACCTCGTCGGCCCAGGCGTTGTCCATCTCGTCGGCGAACGCGCGGAGGGCTGCGGCGTTGGACCAGGAGCCCGACATGCGGTTGTGCATCCGGTCGATCGCGATGCGGAGGATCGGGGGTGCGGAGGCGCGGCTGACCGCGATGACTTCACGGAGGGTGAACGAGCCGGTGTCGGCGGTCGAGGCGAGGCTGCGAGCCCAGGTTTCGAGGGCGGACAGGAGGTCGCGCTCTCGGGTGTCCTGCTTGCCGAGCAGGAGCGGCAGCCCGACGAACGCGACGGGGATGACCACGGCGAGCACGATGATGCCCGACAGGGTGGCGCTGATGAGACCGACGACGACGCCGATCAGCAGCAGCAGGCGGGTGCGGGGACTGGTACGCGCCCAGAGCGCGGTGGTCTTGGCCGGACGTCGGTCGCGCTGACGCTTCGGCGGCGCCGGCTGGAACGCCACGATCAGCAGGATGATCCCGCCGATGATGCCGGCGCCGACGAGGGCTGCGAGGAGGGCCATCAGCTCGCGTCTCCCCAGAAGAAGTCCGTGTGCAGCCCCGCGCGACGCAGGGTCGTTGCGAGCTGCACGCTGGGCTTCTCGGGCATCGTGTACTCCTCGCGGTCGTAGTCCCACGCGAACAGCTGCGCAGCCATCGGCAGCTGCTCGTTGGGGCGCGGGATGACTTCGGCGATCTCCGACACGATGCGACGTCGGGTGCCGTCGGCGTTGGGGATGGTGTCGAGGTGCACGACGATGTCGATGCTCCGGAGGATCTGGCGCAGCGGCACGGTGTCGTCGCTGAGGCCCTGCTCGCTCATCAGGATGTCCGCGAAGCGGTGCAGGGCGTCGTCGGCATTGCGGGCGTGGATGGTCGAGATCGATCCCTTGCCGGCCTGCATCGCCTTGATCGCGACGGGACCTTCCGCGCCGCGGATCTCGCCGAACAGGATGCGCTGCGCGGAGGAGCGCAGCGATTCCCGGAAGGCGTCCTCGAGGCTGTAGGTGGCGACCATGTCGCTGCCGGAAAGGTTCGAGGGCAGGTACTGGAAGTCCTGGACCTGAGCGTGGCGGTGCTTCTGCTTGCCGAGGTAGAGCTCGTGCTCAGTCTCGATCGTGACGATCTTCTCGTCCCACGGGATGGCCGACATCCACGCCCGGAGGAAGGTCGTCTTGCCGGCCGCTGCCCAGCCGGACACGAGAGCGGAGACGTTGGCCTGGGCGAGGGTGATGAGCAGACCCAGCATCTTGTTGTTGATGGTCTGGAGCTCGACGAGGGTCTGCATGTCGATGTCGACGTGGTTGTGCTTTCGCATGGTGACGTTCGGCACGGAGGTGATCGGCTTGCCGGTGGCGGAGAACCGCGCGCCGCCGATGTCGAGGTCGAGGTGGCCGTTGGGCCGGCTGAACGCGCGGCCTCGCCAGCTGGCGAGGTCGGCGATGAAGTGCTCGAGCTCTTCGTCGCTGCTGGCGCACGGACGGCGCCGCTCCTTGACGCCGTTCGACTTGGTCACCATGACGTTGTCGTAGCCGACGATCGAGATGTCTTCCACGTCGGGCTCGCGCAGGTACTGCTGGAAGCGGCCGTAGCGGAACGCCGAGTCGAACACGGCTTGCACGTAGCGGTTGCGGGTCTCTTCGGACCATTCCGTGTCCGGACCGAGGTTGATGACGGACCAGTCGACGTGCCGCTGCACCAGGCGCACGATGTCGGCCATCGCGGCCTCTTCGTAGGCGGTTTCGGGGCCGGCGGCGGCGGTGGCGACGTCGAAGTCCTGACGGCTGCGGGTGTTCGCGGTGTCGACGCTGAGCTCCTTGACGAACTTGTCGACGAGGATCCAGTCGACGTCGTCCTCGAGCGCGGTGTGGTCGTGCGCGTCGACGGCCAGGCGGGCGGCGTGAGCGCGCGGGCGTTCCTGCGGGGCGGACCCCTGAACGACGGGCTCGGGGACGGATACCGGCGCCGAGTCCTCGACGAGGTGCAGGCGCGACGAGCCGGTGGCGGCGGCGAACAGGTGGGACTGCCCGTTCGGGGTGCCGCTCTGCGGGGTCTCCTGTGCGTCGGCGGTGGTGCCGGTGCGGATGATCAGGTCGCCGAGGAACGGGCGCTGCTCGATACCGATCTGGGGGATGTTCTCGTCGGCCATCAGACTGCCTTCCGGTCGAGGTCGCTGCGGGACTGCTCGTCGACGGCGCTCACCGCACGGCGGATCGCCTGGCGGTAGGAGTTCCGGTTCGGTTTGGCGTCGGGGCGTCCCAGGGAGAACACGGCGGCGCCTTCGGGGTCGAAGGGCAGTTCGGCGATGACGGGCATGAGGTGGTCGTTGAACGATGCTGCCGGCACGGACTCGGCCGGTGCGCCGGCCAGCACGAGCCGGTACTTCTCGGCGCGGCCGACGCCCTCGAGACGGTCGGCGAGGTCGGGGAGCTCCGTGCGGCGGTAGATCCGGTTGAGGTCGACCATCGTGCTCGAGGCGAACGTGAGCACCCGGTCGGCGCCGTCGAGGATGGGGAGGCGGATGTCCTCGTGCGCGATACGGCCGAGGTCGACGATGACGTCGAACCCGGCTTCGCTGAGCGCACGGAACAGGTGCGGGAACCGGGACCACATGCCGCGGACGCCGTCGACGATGCCGAGCCGGTAGAAGCCGGGGACAACCCACATGCGGTGACTGCTGGGGATCGAGGGGATCGGGGTTTGCGCGATCTCGGGCAGCTCGTGCACGGCGATGGCGAGTCCCCGCTGCGGGTCGACGAGGTCCTGCCAGGTGAGGGCGTTGCGTGCGTAGGCGACGGCGACCTTGTCGAGTCCGCCGGCGTCGGGGCGCAGGTTCGAGCGGAAGAAGCCGGCCATGGAGGAGGTGACGTTCGACGTCTCTGCCTCGAACACGATGACCGGGCGCGGCCAGTGCACACCGAACGCGAACGCCGCGGTGGTGACACCGGGCGATCCGGCGAACGAGGTGAAGGCGAGAACGGACACGGCTACTTCTCCTCGGGGGTGAGGTAGATCGCGACGGCGCCGGCGGAGGCGCGGCTGGTCAGGTCGGCGGCGGTGGTCTCGCTGACGTAGACGTCGACGATGGTGGTGCCGGCGGCGTCGTCGTGGGTCGTGTCAGACACGACGCCGGTGACGGCCGCGGAGTCGCCGGCTGCAGCGGCGTCGGTGGCGACCGGGACGATCGCGACGCGGTCGCCGGCCACGAGTGCCTGCGCGGGCAGCTGCGCGGGCTTGAGGCTGAGCCCGACGAGGGCCTTGCCCTCGGGCACGCTCAGGGCCGACGCGATCGACGACTTCGTGACCATGCTGCCCGCGGGGAGGTCGACGGTGGCGACCTGACCGATGACGTCGGAGGAGTCGGCGACGGCGACGCCCTTGGTGCTCTGCCCCTCGGCGATGTCAAGGGTCGAGAGGTCGTTCTGGCTGATGACGTCGCCACGTGCGAGATCCCGGCTGACGACGAACACCTGCTCGGTGTTGGAGCTCGACGAGTAGATGAACACGCCCGCCAGCGCGCCGGCGACGATGATCGCCACGGCGCCGGCCTTCCACACCCATGAACGGCGGGTGCGCACCGGGGCGATCGAGCTGTCCTCGCTTCGCGCCGGTGCGGCCGTCGGTGTTGCTGTAGCTATAGCCACGTGGTTCCCTCCGAAGTTCTTCTACCTATGAGAGGTGCCCTCTGCGGCACGAACCGGGACAAATTGCCCTGGACCCATCGGCTGGCCCCCTGATCGGCGGACGACGCCCACCTGATCTCACTTACCAATCTATGGTAATTACCAAACGTTGGCAACAACTTCCGTAGACTGTGGCGATGCCCGAAGGCCCCACCGACGCCCCCTCGCTCGAGGACGCTTGCACTGTGGTGTCGGGCACCCCAGCTCGCGTCCGCACGCTGCGCGTCGTGATGGACAGCGACGACGTCACAGCGATCGACGTCATGGCCGCGACGGGTCTCTCGCGCAATGCCGCAGGTCATCACCTGAACGCTCTGCTCAAGGCCGGCGTGATCCGACAGCGCCGAGTGACACAGGAACGAGGCGGTCCGGTCATCTACTGGTCCGCCAACGTCGACGCGATCCATGCGATCCGAGACACATTGAGCTCCCACCTGACCTAACCCCCCTCTGGGTGACAATATTACAGAGCTACACGGCTCGTTCTACTCCCTGAGCATCCATCCTCTGATTCTCCTGCCCACGCTCGGGGCCGCTTCGCTGAGGAGGGACGCACATGTCTGTTGCCGCAAGTGCGTTCAAACGGTGGGCTGTCAGTGTCGGCCTGCCTGAGGGAACGGCCCCGCTGGCGCGCATGGCGGGCGTGAACCGGACGACGCTGAGTGCGCAGCTGCTCCGTGGGCGCGTGCGAGAGTCGATCGTGATCGAGGCATGTCGATCCCTCGGCGTCTCCCCGGTGGAGGCCCTGTCGTCGTTCGATGAGTACGACGAGCTCAGCGCTGGCGTCCGACCGCCGCTGCAGGTCGAGGTGCTGTCACAGGTGACATTGACGGACGCGATGGTGGAGCTCTTGGCACGCCGCGAGGAGGGCTACGGCGAGCTGCTGCGGCCGGCACGACAGTGGCAGGACCCGCCGCAGTTCGACTCGGTCCGTAACTGGCTCGACGCCGTCGATCCGGGCACCATCCGCCAGGAGCTCGGAGACCGGTTCGCGATCTCGCCCTCGAACCTCGCGACGGCGATCACGGAGAACAAGCTCCGACCGCGGCAGCTCGTCGAGGCGGCGCGGATCGCACACACCTCCCTCACCAGTGGCCTGGCCGCTGCGGGGGTCCTCACCCTCGCGGAGGCGGGGTGGCCCGAGGGTGCCCGGGAACATGCTCTCTCACGGCTTCGGGACGTGGCGCTCATCGAACTGGTGCAAGCTCGTCTAGCGGGAACCCACCGGGGTGCCCGCCGGCGGACGGCCGACCAGGACGCCGCGCGACGAATTCAGGACACGTTGGGTTGACATGGTGATCGGGTATCTCATCGTCGTGGTGTTGGCGGCGCTCGCTCTCACGCGACTGCCGGCGGTGTTGACGGGGAAGAACCTGACGGTGGTCCTGTCAGCGCTCTCGATCGTTGCTGCGTTCGCGCTCATCACGCCGGGTGTCTACGCCGCCCTCGATCCGCTCTTCCCGGTGCCGAATGCGCTCGACCTGGTCGCGAAGCTGCTGCTGTTCACTGGCCTGCTGCTGGCCGGCAGCGCGGTAGCGCGGGCCTACGACGCCCCTCGGACGCAGCGGCTGGTGTCGGGGCTGCCCGGCACGGTCGTCTTCATCGTCCTGATGCTCGCCGAGGTTGGGATCTTCGCTGCCGTGCACACGGGCACCCCGGCGCCCGATCTCGCCCGGAACCTCGGCGAGCCGCTCGTCCGGCTCTACTCGACGTTGGCGACCGCCTACCCGGCGTACATCGCAGCGCTGCTCATCCCGCACGTGCGTGCAGGGCTGGCGAGCTCGGAGCGCTCTAGCCGCATCACCTCGAGGTTCTTGCTGGTCGGGTTTCTGCTCGCGCTCGTCCGATTCGTTGTGGCGTTGGTGACGCTGGTCCTGCCGGCGGCGTACTCCCCGGGTCAGGTCGTCAGCGGTGTCGCGGCGATCGCCGTGGCGCTCGGCCTTGCATGCGCGTTCTTCGCCCGTGTGGGGCGCGACCGGCAGTCCCAGCGCCGCTACAGCTGACCGCCTGCGTCACCAGCTGCCGCTGCCGAGGGCGTTGACGCGCCAGAACGTGGGCTGCACTCCCCCGATGGTGAACTGGTAGCTCTTCGCGTGGGTGAGGTTCCGGCCCCAGTCGGGCGAGTGGATGAGGCCGCCCTTGCCGTCGTAGATGCCGATGTGGTGCCCGACCCAGGCGACCAGGTCGCCGGCCTGCGCCTCGGAGGCGGGGATCTGGTGCGATTGCGCGAGCTGGCCGGAGACGACGGGGCTGGGCAGATCGATGCCGAGCACCTGGTGGTACATGTAGTAGACGAACCCGGTGCAGCACCAGCCGGCCGTCGGGCTGCCGGCAGAGCCGCACGCTCCCGAGTAGGGCACCTTCCCGACGTACTGCTCGGCGTAGGCGACCATGTCGGCGCCGGTCTTGCCGTTGGGTGCCGACCACGATCCGGTCTGCGCGTCGGCGCCGCCGGCGCTGCTCGAACCCCCTCCGCCGCACCCGCTACCGCTGCTGGTGGTCTGCGAGACGGTGTCGGCAGTGACGTTGACGCCCTCGTCGCTCATGATGTTCGCGGCGGCGGTCTCCCACTTGTCGTAGGCCGAGGGGAACCCGGAGATCTGCACGGCCTGTGCCGCTTCGCCGAGGGTCTGGGTCTGCCAGTTGGGGATGTCGAGCAGCCCCTTCGGGGTGCCGTGGTTCGGGCCCAGGGGGCCGCCGAAGAACGCCTTGGCCTCGTACACAGGGTCCATCCGCTCCTCGAGGGAACCCCAGTTCGCGCGCTGCTGGAAGATCCCCACCGAGTCGCGATCGCCGTAGTCGAGGTTGCGCAGCGTGGACTCCTGCAGGGCCGTCATCAGTGCGACTTGGACTCCCCGCGAAGGGATGTTGAGTCCCCTCGCGACCGAGATGATGGTCTGCGCGTTGTCTCGCTGCTCGCCGGTGAGCGTGAGCGTCTTGCCGTTGCCACTGTCGACCTGGCCGGCCGCGGTGGCATCCTCCCCGGCGGGAGCCGCCGCAGCGCCTCCGCCGCCTGGGGCGGCGCACCCGAGGGCCACGGGAGAGCTGACGAGCAGCTGCAGCGAGGTCGCGGTGAATCCGACGATCCCGATCGCGGGGATGAGCAGGATCGCGGCGCCGCCGGCGACGATGGCGAGCATCTTCTTGTTCACGAGACGAGCTCCTTCTTCGCGGCCCGCTCGAGCGCAGCTCGGACCGGGGACTGCTGCACTGCGTCGGGCCGCATTCGGGTGACCTGGTAGACGCCGCCGCGGTTCTGTGCGGCGGGAGCGATCTGCCCGACGCCGCTCTTGTCGACGACGATCTGGCGACCGAACGGGACGGCGGGGCTCTGTGCCGGCGGCGTGGGGGCCGGTGTGGGTCCTGAACCGATCGCCGGTGTCCGCCCGGCGGGAGATCCGGAGGACTTCGGGCTGGTGAGCGCGGCCCGTCCTGCCGGGGCGCTGAGAGTGGGCGTCGACGGTGACGAAGACGTCGAGGGGGCAGGCCTGGCCGTCTTGTGCTCGAGGACGTTGCCGACGGCGGAGGCCCCGGCGCTCAGGGCGTGGCGCTGGAGCACCTTTCGTCCGCCGATCTGGGCGGTCTTGATGGCGACCGCGGAGGTGCCACCCGTTGCAGCTGCGGCGCCGAGTTGGCCGACAGTCGACGCGACGCGCACGGCCTTGCCGACGCCGCCGGCGGCGCGGCTGGTGGTGGCGGTGAGGTGGCCGCCGTCGATGCTGGACGGTTCGGGCGCTGCCGGCAGGGCCTTCTTCTGCGGTCGCTGGCTGAGCCGGTTCGCGGCGTAGCGGCCGGCGGTGCGGAGGGCTTCCTTGCCGATCGGAGACATCGAGCTGGGCTGCCCGTTGCCGCCGTAGCCGAGCTTGGAGAGCCACTGGGCGAGACGGACGCCCTTCTTGCGCATCCGGACGTAGAAGGTGACCAGCGTGATGATCAAGGCGATCACGAAGATGTTGATCACCGCGGTCTGCGCGACGATCGGGAGGCCGCCTTCGGAGACGGCCTTCATCACCGACGACAAGATCCGCAGGTAGGCGGCGAGGGTGACGATCGACACCCCGACGGAGAGCGCGCCGACGTACATGCCGATGAACGAGTTCCAGAGCCCCTCTCGGGCGACGCCGGGCAGCATCGCTGCGTAGACGTACCCGATCAGCTTGAACGCGCTCAGCAGTGCGTAGATGACCGCGATGAGGCACACCAGCGCCATCGCGAGGGCGATGAGGAGCAGGGTGCCACTGCCGCCCATGATCGACAGCGCTGTGATCACCTGCCCGGGGCTGGGGTGGGTGACGTACTCCTGAGCGTCCTTGTCGCACTTGCCGACGGCGTCGCGGACGGTGGTGGAGCTGGTGTCGTAGGCGGAGGCGTTCTTCATCTGGTTGGTGAACGTGGTGTCGCATTCGCCGCTCAGGGAGTGCCCGAAGGCGACCTCCTGCGCGGGGATGCGGACGAAGACGTCGATGAGCCCGCCCATCAGCGACTGCGAGATCATCTCCTGTGCCTGGGACTTGTCGGGGGTGCCGGTGGGGTCTGCGCCCTCTGTGTCGAGGACGCTGACGGAGAGGTTCGCGCCGGTGGACTGCGCCCAAGTGAGGGCGCCGTGCTCGCCGGTCAACGCTGTGACGGGGTTCGCCAGGGCGCCGGTGGCGAGGACGAAGCAGAGGATCGAGACGGAGAGGTCGATGGTGCCGCGGGCGAACTTGCCGAGGGCGATCGCCATTCCGAACACTCCACCGGCGATCATCATCGCCAGTGCCGGCCAGCCGATCTGCGACAGCACCGACTGCATGGTTGTGGCGATCGCGCCGACGGGCGTCGCGATCCAGTCCACCCAGGTGAACTCGAGCAGGAACGACAGCAGCCAGAGGCACCACGAGAGGCAGGCGAGGTTGAAGATCCAGACCCCGTCGACGATGCCCGAGACGACTGTCTTGGTGGGGTGCCAGACGTCGCCGCGGTCCAGCGGCAGCACGGAGTAGCGCCACAGCGGCACCCCGGAGGAGTCCTTGAGGTCGGTGGGCGGCATGTAGGGCGGTGCCGACGAGTTCGCGGACCCGTCGGCGTAGGCGGCGGGGACGGCGATGATCGCGGACACGAGCCAGCACACGCCGAGCAGGAGCAGCATCGCGGTCTTGGGGTGGAGCACGGCCCACGCCCAGAGCCGGCGCAGTCGGTAGCGGGTGGTGCGGTAGCCGGAGGCGAGGAAGAGGATCATGCGGACACCGCGCTTTCGGCGAGGGCTGTCTGCTCACGCTCGGCGGGGGTGATGGCCCTCGAGGGCGTCGACAGGACCGTCTTGCGTCGCTCGGGTTCCTGCGGGAGTGCGACGCGGATCTTGCCCATGCGGCCTTGGACGTCGAGGTAGAGGGCTTCGCCTCGGCGGTCGGGGGCCACCTGCCCGTTCGCGCCGATCGGGGAGAGATCCTGCGTGACGAGGTCCACCATCGACGGGTCCTCGCCGAGGCCCTCGTGGAACCATTCGAGGTTCCCTGCGGCGAGCTTGCGGTCGGTCTGCCGCATCACGACGCGGGTCTTGATCATGCCGCGGGAGAGCTCGTCGCCGAAGTCTCGGGCGTCCTGGCTGGCGACGGCGACGCCGGCTTTGTGCTTGCGGCCGTCGCGGTAGAAGATCTTGAGCTGCTGCTGGCCTTCGGGTGATGCCGTGATGTGGAAGACCTCGTCGACGGCGAACACCGCGAGGTCGTCGTCGTCGGCGAAGCACACCTGCCGGCTGATCGAGACCAGCAGTGCGTACATGGCGCGGCCGAAGAGCTTCTCGATCGGCATCTCGTCGAAGAGCTTGGGGTTGTTGATCTCGTCGGCGTCGGGGAGCGAGACGCCGTGTGTGAGGAATGCGATGGCCCGCTTGGACAGATCCAGCGCCGGCAGCTGTGAGTCGAACAGCACCTTGCCGAAGTGCTTGTCGACGTAGAGCCCCATCAGGTCCGAAAGGGTTTCCGCCTGGACGTCGCCACCCTTGCCGAGCTCCTGCAGGTGTGTGTAGAGCGCTCCGAGCGAGGTGAGCTCGTGCTCGGCGGCGTATTCGGGGCCGAGCACCTTGGACAGGCGCGCGCCTTCGCGGGAGCGGGCGGGGATGCCGAGGAGGGCCGACATCAGCGTCTGCGCTGCGGCGGCGCCGGCGCGCGCTCCGAAGACGCGGAGCGGGTCGAGGGACCACATCGGGTCGGTGAGGTCGACGATGGCGGTCTGCTCTTTGGCCAGCGACTCGGCGAACTTCGCGTACTCCATGAGCACGGTGCGGTCGATGACGACGATCCGGGCGCCGCGGTCGTGGTTGGCGCCGAGGAGCGTCTTGAGGAGGGTCGACTTGCCGGCGCCGGGCTCTGCAGCACACGCGATCGACGCGGAGACGTCGGCGAGCACGTGCGCTTCGAAGTCGAGCAGGACGGGCCGGGCGGTGCCGGAGGTGACGTTCTCGGCGAGCATCATGCCGGTCCGGTCGCCGAGCTCGCTCGAGGTGAGGGGCACCATCGAGGCGAACATCGCGCCGGTGGTGATCTCGACGAACTCGCGCACCTGACGGGATGTGGGCACGCCGGGCTGCATGCCCCACCACAGCGCCTCCTGGGCGCCGAGCGGGATGTCGAACGTGAAGTCGATGCCCTTGAAGTCCTTCTGGAGGAACTGGGCTCGGGAGCGGGCTTCTTCGGCAGTGGGGCCGGCCACGGCGAGGATCATCGTCGCCTGCACCTCGACTTCCTTGTCCGAGCGGTTGAGCTCGGAGTGGTAGTCCTGCAGCGTCGCGGCGGTCTGGACGAGCTGCCCGCCGGAGCCGGTGATCGAGGCGGTGCCGTCCTGCTGGTCGAGCTGGTCGTTGAGGTTGGTCTCGGCGCGCTTGTTGCGGCGTGCGGCTTCGCCGGCGGCGATGACGTTCAGGCGGAGTGCCCAGTCGGCCTCGACGCCGAGCTCGTCGATGCGTCCGACCCAGTCGACGGCGGGGGTCTCCCAGCCGCCCTTCGGAGTGCCGGCCAGGGCCATCAGCGTCTGGTACGACGTCGTCTCCTCGCGGAGGTTCTGCACCTTGAGGTAGCGACGGCTGAACGGGTCGAACTTGGCCAGCTTGTTGGTGAGATCGGTCTGACCGCCCTCGTCGAGGAGCGGGTTCGGGAACACGGCGGGCGAGGTGAACCGGTCGGAGGGGTCGTCTTCGCCGTACTGCTGCGCGACGCCGCCGAGGGTCCTGCCGGCGGGTTCTGGTGCGGCGTTGTCGATGCCGAGCCCGCGGGTCTGGGAGTGGGTGGCGATCCACACCTGCTCGGCGACGCTGGCCCGGTGGGGCTCGAACGCGACGGGGAGCTGCTCTTCGAGCTTCCCGGCGGTCTGCAGCGCCGCGAGGATCTCCTTGGGAGTCGGCGGGTTCACGGGCAGCGACACGAGGTCGCGGAACGACGTGTCGACGTTGCGCCAGGCGGCGCCGGCCTTCTGCTTGGCGCTCCCCATGCGCAGTGGTGCGGAGAGCCAGTACTCGCGCTTGCCGAGGGGGCGCTCGGCGAGAGCGTCGAGGGTAAGCATCGTTTCCATGGCCCACGCGGGACTCTGGTCGATGTCGACGTTCTCGAGCATCCGGTTGACGACCGAGACCGGGTCGAGGTCGGCGGTGAGGCCGAGGATCAGGTACTCGCCGCGGACGGACTGGAAGAGGTTCTGGTGGTGCAGCTTCGACCAGGCGCGCATGTCCGAGCTGCCGAACCCCTTCGCGAGGCCGTTCAGCCGCCAGGTCGCCCACACCGTTCCGGTGCGGGTCCACATCAGGTGTCCGGTCATCGCCACCACGGGCAGTCGCATAGCCATCAGAGCACCGCCCCGCTCTGGGGTCCGGCGAGAGGTGCAGTTTCGAGCTCGGTGCTCATGAGTTGGATTCCTTTCGGCGGGCCTGCTCGAGCAGACGCTCGACGCCGGTCGCGTAGGTGCGGCGGAGGGGGATGACGTTGGCCGGCAGCTCGTCCGCGGTGGGAATGGTCGGTGTCAGCTCGTCGGGAGCCTCGGGTGCCGTCGGTGGGCTGACGGGTGCGGGGATCTCGGCGACGATGACCTGGTCGGCGATCACCGCCGGCCTCCTTGCGGCGACCGCGGGGCTTCCGGTCCCGGTGGGCAGCTGCAGCAGGACCGTGCCCTCGTAGTAGTGGGGGCGTGGGATACGGACGGGGGCGCCCTTGTAGCTGCCGAGCTGCGGGACGGACATCGCCGTGCCGAGGTCGGCGACGAGGTCGGGCAGGCGGCGCCGGGTGACCGGGATGCGGCCGGCGGCCCATGTGGCTCCCCACGCTGCGCCCGCGAGGACGATCAGGCGGATCAGTGGGAAGAGCCCGGGACCCCAGATGTCGGCCGTCTTGTAGCCGACCCAGAGCACGACGCCGCCGATTCCGAGCTGTGTCAGCGTGTACGGGCCACCCGGGATGCGGGCGCCGTTGATCTTGCCGATCAGGACGGGGATGCGTCGCGCGCCGGTGAAGAAGCGCGCGACCTGCGGTGTCTGCTCTGCCATCGGGATCAGCTACCCAGCTGGTCCTTGAACTGGTTGCCGAGCCAGATCGTTCCGCCGCCGCCGACGGCGAACGCGATGAGGGCGCCGACGAAGAGGCCCTGGATGATCCCGCCGATCGCCCAGCTCTTCCTGGCGGCGATGATGAAGAAGGCGATCAGACCGATCACACCGCCGATGACGACGACGAGGGTCTTGAACTGGTTGAGCTGGTCGGTCGCGGTGCTGATGATGCCGCCCGCGAGGATCTGGGGGGCTGCCTCTCCGAGCCCGGCGGTGGCTCGCACGTAGAACTTGGTGCTGGCGTCGTTGACGCTCGAGGCGGCGATGGTGGTGAGCGCGGTGATGCTGGACATGGTCAGTTGCCTTTCTGGGGTGAGTCGCCGGTCGGCGACGGGGTCGGGGTGGTGGCGCTGGTGGCGGTCTGGTCGGACAGTGCCGGCGGGGTGCCAAGCGCTGCGACCTCCCACCGGTCCGCGCGGGCGCGGAGGTCGAGGGTGTACGTCGAGGTGGCCTGCTGGCCGACCGAGTTGGCGGCGACGACGGTGGCGTAGACCTTGACCGTCGCGCCGTCCTCGGGCTGCTCTGCAGGGGCGGTCTCGCCGTCGATCGAGGACACGGTCAGATCCGAGTACGGCGCCGGGGAGATCGCCGGGATTGACGTCGACGGGGCCGTGTACGGCTCGGTCGCTCCCTGGCCGGTGAGGTAGGCCGCGAGGAACGCGGTCACGGTCTTGCCCGCCGCGGAGCTCGAGGAGATCGAGTCGCCGTAGTTGAGGCGAGGGGAGTCCGTACCGGCGGCGGGGCCGGCGACCGGGGCGGGCAGCCCGACTGCGACGAGCTTGGAGCCGGCGGCGGAGACGACGACCTGGAAGTAGCGACGGGGCCACTGGTCGCCCTTGCCCTCTTCGACGGTGTCGTCTTTGACATCCGCGGCGACGACGACCTGGCTGAGCTGCGCGTTCTCGTCGTTGACGATCGAGGCCACCGCGACGTTGCGGTACTCGAATCCGGTCTTGGCGAGCTGCTGCACGTTGGTGTCGGTGTAGGTGCCCAGCGCCGCGCTGTCGTCCTGGGTCGCGCCGAGCCATGCGCCGACGTACCCGGCCGCGAACGATCCGGCCGACTGCTGCAGCGGCGACACCTGTTCGGTCTTCGCCTCCTGCGGAGCAGCCGAGCTGGAGCCGCCGCTGGTGGCAGCGAGGACGAGGCCGACGGGGCCGCAGACGAGTGCGCCGACGATGAGGAACGAGATCCCCTTCGAGCCGAGCCGTGAGCCGTTGGTCCAGGTGGCCGCCTGAGCGACAGGCTCGACGTCAGGAGCCGCGGCCGGCGTCGACGTCGGCTGCTCGGGAGCGTGCTTCTTGCCGGGCAGCTTCATGATGCGTCCCGACGACCGCGCACCGTGCGAGCGGCCTGCTCGTACTCCGGCGACTGCAGGTACTCCAGGGCGCGGGTCCTGGTCTCGGGGCTGAACGGCTTCTCGTGGAGCTCGAGCGCGACGTCCTGAGCCTGGTCGTATGCGGAGAGCACTCGTGCGTGCTCGCTGATCTCACCGAGTAGGCCTTCCGGCAGCTGCGGCGCTACATCTTCGTGCGTGGGCATCGCACGGTCCCTTCGTCATGGCGGGACTCGGAATAGCCCCTCACTCCTAAGGGGTGCCCTCCCCAGTGCCGACCGGGACAAAAAAGTCCGAGAGATTTTCCGGGCCTGAATCCCCCTGCGATCCGCGGGGTCATGCGGATTTGCCCAGGACCGCGGGCGGAGCGCTCCCCTGCCTCCGAGATCCCCGCAGCCGGTACCCCCGGCAGTACCCCCGCGCTGAGGACCGTCGTTTGAGACCGCAGTCCGTCTCACCTCGGGGGTTCTCATGGGCACCATCACCAACCGCGCTTTCTCGCTCGACAACAAGCTGCGCCGCGAGTGGGAGAACGAGTTCGCCGGCCGGGTGCACGTCTTCGGTGAGCACGGCGCCGTGCCGGTCCAGACGATGGTGGAGCGTGCCCGCGACCTGACCGGCGATGCTCGCGACGAGCTCCTGCACGACCTGCTCTGCCTCGCCCATCACGGCGACCGCGTCTCGGAGCGGGTGCTGCTGCAGCTGCTCATCCCCGCGGCTCGGAGCATGGCGCACCGGGTGCACGCTCTGGACGAGCTCACTCGGAACGACCGGGTCGACATCGCGATCGGTGCCGCGTGGGAGAGCATCCGCCACTACAAGCTGCACCTCCGCTCGCGCGTCATGGCGAACCTGACGATGGGCACCCTCAGCGTGATCGCACCGAAGCCGTCCGCGAACGATCGCCTCATCGCTGGACTGACCAACTGCGTCACCGACGAGATCCTCGAGCACGTCGCCGGCGCCTGGACCGAGCCGGAGCCCTCGCCCGAGTCCGAGCTCGCGAACCTGCTGACTTGGGCCGTCGACACCCGCGTCGTGACCAACGCCGAGGTCGCGCTGCTCGGCCGCGCCTACCTCGGCGAGGAGACTCACCAGACGATCGCCCGGGATCTCGGGATCAGCCCGGAGGGGGTCCGCAAGCGCCTCGCTCGAGTGCGGTCCCGGATCAGCGTCGCCGCCCGCACCTCCTACGCTGCCTGAGGCCGACCGATGCGCAAGATCCTCCTCGCCGTCCTCGCCGTCGCCGCGATCGTCGCCGCCGTCATCATCGGCGTCACCCACCGTCCCGCCGCGTCGGGACCGACGCCCGCAGCGTCCTCGACCACCTCGCCCGTCGACGAGACCACCACACCAGAGACGAACAGTGGGCGCGGTCTGCAGGAGCTGCTGAACACCCGCCTCAGCACCACCGGCGCCCAGCTGTCCGTCGGCCTGCCGGCGACGGTCACCATCGACACCTCGAGCGGTGAGACGGTCTACGCCCGCGTCACGATGGACGAGCTCACTCAGCTGCCGGAGGACCAGGCTCGTGCAGTGCTCGAGCAGCGCAGCTCCCTTGCCGGCTACAGCACCGTCTGGACCATGCCGGTGTCGCTGGTCGTTCTCGGTGTCGTCGACGAGGACGGCACCGGCACCTCCTCGATCGCGGACCTGTCGGCGGTCGACCTCTCCCGGTTCACGATCGCCACCCACCCAGGTTCCGACCCGCTGCCGGCGTCGAACACGATGACGTCGACGAGCTGCGCCGGCCTCGACCCGCACACCAGCACCACCGTCGATCACACGCTGACGTGGTGCATCCACGCGTTCTCGACTGGCCCCGAGGAGCAGCCCACGGGCGGTCAGTACGAGACCACCACGGGCACCTACCAGCTGCCGATCACGTGGGCGTCGACGCGGTACGCCGCGCCCGAGATCCCCTGACTCGAAACGGATTTGTCCCGGTCGACCCCGTCGACGTCACCCCTTAACCAGTGAGGGCCGCCCCTGGCCTCGCGACGAAGGGAGACGCTGTGCAGAACAGCAACGACGACATCTGGACCTGGTTTGCCGGCATCCTCGCTGTAGTCCTGATCGGGCCGGCCCTGCTGGCCTCGGCGGTACCCACCGCTCAGACGTGGCTCGTCAAGGCCCACGTGCTCGCCACCGAGGGGGTACTCATCCCCGTCGGTACCGGCGCGGGCCTTGATCTGCCGCGGATCGCGGTCGTCGCCGGTGCCTTCGTGCTGGTCATCCTGATCGTGGTGCTCGTCATCCGCTCGCGGGTGCGCGCAGCGCAGGAGAAGCGGAGCCGGGCATGACCCGCGTCGCCAACGGCAGCCCGCTCCCCCGCACCGGCGGATGGTTCGTCCCGGTCATCGCCGTCTTCGCTGCGGCCGTCATCGCCGGAGGCATCGCCGCGGCCCTCGACCGTCCCGGCGCCGCGATCCTGGTCGGAGTCCTCGCGATCGTCCTGATCGCCGCGACGATCGCGCTCCGGCTGCGCGCCGGCCGACGCACGGCGATGGCCGACCTGTTCGTCATCGCTGTCACCCCCGTCCTCGGCTGGCCCGAACCGGACCGCTCTCGGGTGCTCGTGCGCGCATGGCGCGGCGGCTGGATCGGGACCCCCCGGAAGATCCGACTGAGCTACAACACGGTCGCATCCGTCGAGGGGAACGCCCTCGAGCTGGTCAGCGAGCTCCGACGTCGCGCCGCTGCCCGGTTCGGGATCGTCTACCGGGTCGTGAAGCACAACGAGCGACGCGGCCTGGTCTGGCTCGCGGAGCACGACAACGCCACCGAGCGGGACGCCGACGAGAAGACCGAGCGGGTGCGCACCCACATGGCGAAGATCTTCGGCGACGCCCAGGTGTCCACGAAGACCGACGACGCCGGCGACCCGCGCGAGATCACCGTCAAGTTCGAGGTCTCCCCCCGTCTCACCCGAGAGGGCGTCCGGACCCACATCGAGACCGCCACCAGCGCCGTGCTCTCGGGCCGGTGGCGTGCGTTCTGGGATCTGCAGAAGGACTTCGTCCGGTTCGAGCTGCGCCCCAAGCTGGAGTCGCTGATCGCCAACCCCGCGGTGGCGCCGGAGGTCGTCGACCCGAAGGGGACGTACGACTCGATGGCGGTCCCGGTCGGCGTCGACGAAGACGGCGAAGTGATCGTCTGGAAGCCGAAGGACCAGGCCCACGGCCTCGTCACCGGCGAGACCGGCAAGGGCAAGACCGTCGTGATCCTCGGGATCACGATGTACCTCGCCGCGCAGGGCTGGCACATCTGGGGCATCGACGGCAAGCGCATCGAGCTGCTCGGCCTGCGGGAGTACCCCAACGTGGAGCTCATCGCCGGCCGGATCGATCACCAGGCCCGAGTGACCCGCGCGGTCTACGACCTCATGCAGGAACGCATGGAGGCGTACGAGAGCCGTCAGGTGCGGTTGAACGACTTCGAGCCGGTCCTGTTCGTCGTGGACGAGTTCAAGACGTTCCGGAACGCCCTGCTCGCCTGGTACCGCACCGTGAAGCCCAAGGGCGCCTCGACGACGCCGGTGACCCTCACCGAGTTCTCCGACATCGTCAGCCTCGGCCGGAAGCTCCGCATCCACCTCCTCCTGGGCCTGCAGCGCCCCGACGCGGAGTTCCTGACCGGTGACATGCGCGACAACTTCGGGTTCCGCGTCAGCCTCGGAAAGCTCTCCCCCGAGGGCGCGAAGATGATGTGGCAGTCGTTCGTCACCGGCACCACCGTCCCGGTCAACGGCAAGGGCCGCGGGATGGCCCGCAACAAGCAGGGCACCCCCGTCGAGCTGCAGACGTACTGGACGCCGGACCCGGAACAGACCGACCCCAACGAGCCCTCCGAGTGGGCGTTCCCCACCGACCTCGAGCTGGTGCAGAGCCTGCGGCCGAAGGTCGACCTCTGGGAGACCAAGCGGATCATCGACCCCGACGACTTCCCCGACCTCGACGACGAGAAGGCCACCAACACCGGTCCGGACTTCAACGACTACATGGCCGCCCGGATCACCAAAGCAACTGTCGCCGACGCGATGCCGGTCCGGAAGATGGCGGGCGTATTCGAGACCCCCGCGGCGAAGAAGATCGAGCAGATCCAGATCGAGGCGGAAGAGCCCGACGAGCAGCTGCAGCCGTTCGAGGGCTACGCGGCCCCCACCACGACCAGCGTCGAAGAGCTCCTGGACGGCAACGGGTACCTCCAGTCCGAAGGCGCCCTCGTCGAGCTCGAGGACGGCATGTGGGGGGTCCTGGAGTTCGCCGGCTACGACGACGCCGAGGAGGGCTACGTCGAGCTGTCCTACCGCGACTACGAGTCCGGCGAGCCCGGCACGATCTCGCTCCCCGTCGATGAGCGCGTCGACACCCGCCTCCCGGAGCAGCACTGACACATGCGACACGCCAGAACAACAACCACCAATAGCCATGTGCACAGAGCTATGTTGTGGGCATGGCTCCGTACCGCCGACCTCGCGGCACCCTCAACGACCCCGTCCCGATGGGCTATGTCGTCGAGCGTGCAGCCAAGGATCGGTTCGACGCCATCGCAGACCGTCTCGAGATCTCGAGCGCGGTCTTCTTCGAGCGCGTCGTCGAGCACCTCGAGCTCGACGAGCGTGGCGTCCCGGTGTGGTGGACCTACCCGGTGCCGTCGACCGATGGGGAGCTGCCTATCGACGAGGCCTAAACCAAAAGGCCCCCCGCCGAAGCGAGGGGCCCACGTATTTGGCTCTGAACCTGCCGAGTTTGCCGACCTACAGGTTCTGAGTTCGTTCCTTCGAATTTCCGGTTATCAGCCGGGCCTTCGTCGTACCCACCGGAGGGGACCGGAAGAGGTGATCTCATCGTAAGCCCTAGATCTACGGTTAGCCACGCCACGCCGCCGAAAGTTCGGAAGTCTGTAAGTTCGCAAGTGCCGGGGTCCGACAGTTCGGTACCCCCCGCATCGGCAGAACAGCGCGGCTCGGCTCCGGCCATCGCTCAGGGCGCACCGAACCCCGGCACGCCCTGGAGGGTCGCCTGGCGTGTACTCGAGGACTCTCGTGGCCGCCGGCGGGTGGCGCTCAAGGCGCCGACGTCGTGGGGTACTGACTGGTCCGACAGCGCCCGCGTGGGCCGGCGCTCGTCGACGCTCCCGGCGCCCGAGGGTGCGTACGCGGCGCTGCCGGCGTGGTCTTCCCGTCAGCAGTACCTCGCCGCGGTCGCGGCTGCGTGCAACTCGACGGAGGGCCGGGAGCTGCGGAAGGCGTGGACGCGCAAGTGGGTCGCCGACGAGCCGTTCTGGGCCATTGTGCGATCGCTGGCGTCGTTCGCCGACCACGCGACCGGACGAGGGGTGACCGCGTCGCATCAGACGATCGCGACGAGGGCGGGCCTGCTCGACGACGTCGACGAGCTCGACAGCTCCTCCGATCAGGGACGACGTCGTGTGCAGGCCGCGGTGAAGCGAGTGCAGCAGGTCACCGCAATCCTCACCGAGCTGGGCCTGTACTCGACCATCCGGATCGGGCGCCCGTTGTCGCGTCGGGAGCAGGCGATGTTCCGCGCCCGGGGGCTCTACCAGAAGGCCGTGGGCAACGAGGCGGCGTTGATCATCCCCGGGCATCGGGCGGCTGCGGCAGCGGGTCAGCCGGTTCCGTCGAAGGGGCGCACCTTCCACCTACATCGCTCCATCTCTAGTAAGAGCACTTCTCCCGTTACAGAGATACCTAGCAAGCCGCGTTCGCGGCGGACGGACGCTTCGCGCCCGGGGCAGGGGAGATCTCGCGGTGAGGTGAAAAGCACACGGGCGCGGATGCGGCCGCTCAGCGATCGCTCGCCGGCGTTCCGTCGCCTGGTGGCGGAGCTGGACCAGGCCGTGATCGGCAGGGACGGTGCTGTGGTGGGCCGGTTCACGCAGGGACGGTCGGTCCTGGGGCTGGTTCGCATCCTCGACGACTTCGGCATCGACGCCTCGTACACCGCGGACGAGCTGCTCGAGCGGGTGCTGCGCTGGGAGCCGCACTTCCGGTTCCGGGACGGGCTCGGCTGGCTCCGCCACCGACTGGCCCGCGCGTTCCGCCGGCCGACCACCCCAGCGCAGGTACCCCCCACTCCCCCGGAGTTCCGCGGCCATTGCGACCTCGAACAGCTCTGGGCCACCGACGAACCGTTCCGCGACGGTTGGGTCCGCCTGCAGGCCCTCAAGGCCGCCGAGAGCACCCCAGAGCCTTCCGGTACCCCCTCGATCGCCGAACCTGCGCAGACCGTCACCAGCAGCCGCGACGTCGCTCCTGGTGCCGCTGCGCCGCACGCCCGGTCGCTCACCGGCACCAGGTCGGTGCCGCAGTGGCAGCAGGAGCTCGACGAGGCGCGAACTCGGATGGAAGCCGAGGGCGAGGACGCCTGGGCCGCCGGCCTTGCAGCGGTGCGCGCCGCGGGATCTCCCCCGAAGTCGCTGCGACACCGCGAACCGTACGTGCCGGCGCGCGCCCTCAGCCGCAGCTGATCAGCGCCCGACCCGGCGCCGACGCCCCGATCGGCCGCGGCCCGGTCGGGCGATCGCCGGTAGTTCGGCAGTGCCGAGGTTCGGGACTCGCAGAGTCCGGCAGCACGGAAGTGCCGGGGTCCGGAAGTGCCGAGCCCTGGAAGTGCGTGAGTCCGGGACGACCGGAGTGCCGAGGTCTGGGACTCCGGGAGAGCGGAAGTGCCGGGGTCCGGGAGTCTGTAAGTTCCGGAGGTACTGAGTTGAACTCGGGGAGAAGATGGCCGGTCCTTAGCCCTGGCGGGCACGTTCCGGCCATTTTATCCACGGGGAAAAGTCAAAGTAGAGCCCGATCGCGAGATTCGTTGGCGGGATCTCCGCGGTGGCGCAGCGCCCCGCCGAGAGCCGGCCACGTGCACTCGGTGGGTCTGGTGCGGACGACGACGGCCGGCAGTAGCGTGGGTGCATAGCTGCTCCCCCCAGTAGCTTCCGGGTCGTCCCCCCACGACTCGGAGAACACGAACGGTCCGTGACGCGATCCCCCCATCGCCTCACGGACCGTTCGCTGTGTCGGCCGAGCTCAGTAGTTCGGGCGCCACCCGGACTGTGTGCGGCGCGGACGGCCGCGGGTGCGCTGCCGGTCGTACTCCTGCGTCTTCGCCTTGCCGTAGACGGTCATCGTCACGCCGGTGATCGGTTGATCGGCGACGTCGAGGTTCGTGTACCGTTCGCCGTTCTCGTCGCGGAACCATCCCAGGGCGCCGCCGCCGTGGTCGTTGATGCGCTTGAGCATCGTCGAGGCGTTGTACTCCTTGACCTCCATCACTCGACCGTTGGCGTAGGTGATGCGGGCCTTGATCATCTGCTGGGTGTCGCGGGCCTGCCCTCGAGCAGCGGAGCGGACCCGGTGCAGGATCTCGGAGTTCGCCTGCTCGCGACCCTTGGCGGTCTTGCCCTTCGGAATCTGCAGCTCGTGCTGCCGGCCACCGCCACCGAGGTACGTCGTCGTTCGCAGCCGGCCACCCTGCCGGTTCGGCGTGTACCGGCCGCCGGTGTCCTGCGGGACGACCGTCGGCTCGGCGGCGCCGGCCTTGCTGCGCACCCGGACCAGGTCACCGGATCTCGATCGACGTCGCGGCGGCACGGTCGTGGTCTGCCCGGTGCGAGCGAGCTCGAGCAGCGACGCCCGGTAGACGGCGCCGCTGGTCTCCCCGTTGAGGACCTTCCGGATCATGCGAGGAGAGCGCTGCAGCTCCCCCGCGATCTCCGAGACGCTGAGCCCTCGGCCGCGGAGCTCCTGCAGCAGCTGCTGCGCGGAGCCGCCCTCACGCGACGTGGCGTCGCTCACGAGCTGACGCTCACCGGGGCGACGTCCGAGTCGGCCATCGCCGCCATGCTCTCCCACGCGCTGGCCGGGCCGGCCTTGTCGGCGCGCTTGCGCAGCGCGTCGCGGGACTGCAGCGAGTCCGGCGTCATGAACGACCCCGTCAGAGCACTCACGAGCCGCAGGCGCCCCGTCTTGCCGTCGTCGCCGCCACCGTGCTCGGTGGGCAGCGCCCACGACGGCACCTCGGTCGTGTAGATCGCGTCACCGTTGATGCCGATGAGGGTGTTCCCCGGAACGGCGAGAGCGCCGGCGGTGCTTTTCCCCAGAGCCGAGGAGCTCGAGAGCACCGCAGCGCGTCCACGGCCCCAGATCTGCACTGCGAACTCCGGGTGATAGAACATCCGCGTCCGTTCGGTCACCGTGCTGGGGATCTGGTAGACGAACACCTTCCCCTGGCGCACCATCGTCGACTGGTACTCAGCCGGCACGTCGAACGCGCTCTCGGCGACGCGGGTCTGCGCGCGGCCGGCGGAGGCGAAGTTACCGACGGTGTAGAGCAGGATCGCTCGGAGCGCCCCCGCCAGGGCCGACCGGAGCATCGGCGGCATGTCCGGGTTCTCCTGCACGCGATCGCGAGCCCGCTTCATCCGCTCGAAGAACGTGTCCAGGGGCTTGGCCTTGGTGAACTTCACCGCCTCGAGGGGCTCCACAAGCCAGCCGGCGTTCCGGGCTACGAACACCTCGGAGGAATCCGCCCACGTCTCCCCCACCGCGCCAGGGCGGTTCGGGTAGTACCAGCCGTCCTCGACGCGCTGATGCCGCACACCGAGCAGGCCCACGTGGTTCCAGTTCTCCGGGACCTTGAACCGCACGAAGTACCGGGCGCGAGCGTAGGGCTCCTCCTCAAGCAGCGCGTACGCGCCGGCGCGGTTCAGGCGCAGGCCCGGGCCGATGCCGAGCTCGCGGCCGAGGGAGGCGTACATGAACCGGCCGTCGGTGTGGGCGAACGTCTGGATCTTCTTGACCTGGGCCGGGTCGATCAGGGCCACGCAGTCGTCGTGCTCGGAGAAGTTCGGTCCAGCGACCAGGTGCTCGAGGTGGTGCTGCCCCGAGGTGCCGTGCAGCTCGGCCGCCATGTCCGCCGACACGGGGATTGGGTTGACGTTCCGAGGAAGGGACCAGGCCCACAGGTTCGTGCCGGTCGCGGCCGGTGAGAGCATCAGCCGGGCACGCTCGTCGACGCCGGCGATGATCTCCCCGAGTGTCTCCCACGCCAGGCGGGCCTGTGCCGGCGTCAGCGGCACCTCGCCGAACCACTCCTCCGCTGTGCGCACCTCGATCTTCTGACCGGTGATGGCGTGGTGGAACCGGCCGGTGGGCGGTCCCCCGGCGACCCAGTGGGTGCCCGGCACCCAGTTCGGCGTCTGCACGAAGAGCCAGTGCCGCACACCAGGGGCGGGCTCGGGGCGCTTGCCGGTCAGCATGATCCGCTCGGCGCCGTAGGTGGCAGCGGTGTCGAGTAGGTCGGTGAGGTTCGGGTTCTTGCGGCCGGTGCCGACCTTCGGGCGGACGGAGGTGCCCTCGCGGGTCACGCCTTGCCCGGTCGTCTGGTCAAGCCAGATCGTCGGGACTTCCTTCGGTGTCCAGCCGCGGGGACGGAAGCTGTCATCCATCGCGATTCCTTCCGAGTGCTGCACCTACGGACTCCCGTAGTTACAGACTTACAGAGTCAGTGAGTTGCAGGCCGAGCGAGGAGCGGAGCTCGTCCTCGTTGGAGCCCTGCAGGTCGTCGACGCGGGTCATGAGCAGATCGACCGCGACCCGGATCAGGGTGTTGTCGGTGATGCGCTCACCAGGAGCGGTCCGGAGGCGCTGCAGCCGGCGGGCGTGCCGGGAGAGCTCGTCGAGCTGGTCCTCCCGGAACCGGGCCTCCTTGCGGAGGAAGTCCTCGAACCGAGGCGACACCGCCGGCGCCGGCTCCTCGGCGGCAGGGGCGGCAGGCGCGGCCTGCTCGTCAGCGACGGCCGCAGTCTCGGCAGGCGCCTCGGTGACCTCGGGGTCGGCGGGTGCGTCCAGGAGTGACGTGAGCTTCTTGCGGGCCATCATCGGCCTCCCTTGTTGGTCGAGGCGTTGGCCCAGAGCGAAACCATCTCCATCGCGACGCGGCGGAAGTCCTCGGCCGCCTTGAGGTCGGATCGGGAGGACTTGTACTGCGTGACGACGAGGCCGTCGATCGGCGCCCGGGTGTGGATCTTGTACGAACGGATCGGCGTCTGGAAGCGCTTGAGCCCGGCGTTGTCGATGAGCTCGGCAGCCTCGTCGGCGTCCTGAGGGGTGCGCGGGTCGTACTTGTTGATCAGCACCCGGTAGTCCACGCCGCGCGGCTCGATGAGGCGCTTGACGGTGCGAAGCAGCGGGGGCACGGCAAGAGGGGCCGGCTCGGTGGGCAGGATCAGGAAGTCCGCCTCGTCGAGCACCGGGTTCAGGATGTGCTCGTTCTCGAGGGAGCCCGGGGTGTCGACGAAGACGACGTCGTAGGGGAGCTCGCGGAGGCGGGAGAGGTTCTTCGGGTCCAGGTCCGACGTGGTGTCGAAGGGGAGGTTGTCCCCGGCCTGGTCGCTCCAGAACGTGACCGATCCCTGAGGGTCGATGTCGACGACGAGCACCTTGGAGGTTTCGGCGCAGACGGCCGCCATCCCCATCGTGACCGTCGACTTCCCGACGCCCCCCTTTTGGTTGACCACCCCAATGATTCGTGGCGACATGCGTTGTCCCTTCCCAATTCGATCTGACATTGACGAATGTATCACACCCGGACTCCGGAAGCAACAGAGTTACAGAACTCGTTAGTAACAAAGTCACGGACTCCGTAAGTCTGTAAGTCATGTGAGGAACGTGCTACTTTGGACGCATGAGCACAGATCAGCTGGAGCGCGTGGCGCTGGCGATCGCCGAGAAGGCGCACGCCGGCCAGGTCGACAAGACCGGGCACGCCTACATCAGCCATCCCATCCGGGTGGCGGAGCGCGTCCGCCAACACGACCCCGCCGCAGCGCCGGGCGTCATCGCCGCGGCTCTACTGCACGACGTCCTCGAGGACACCGATCTCACCCGAGACGACCTCATCAGCGCCGGCATCCCGATCGACGTCGTCGACGTCGTCGACGCGGTCACCAAGCGCGTGGGGGAGCCCCCGGAGGAGTACTTCGCCCGTGTCCGATCGGACTCCCGCGCGGTGGCCGTGAAGCGGGCAGACATCGAGGACAACACCGACCCCGAGCGCACTGCCCAGCTCGACGAAGCCACTCGACGTCGGCTCGCGAGCAAGTACGCCCGCTCGAGGCAGCTGCTCGACGGCACGCTGGCCTGACCGTGTGCCAGTCGTGCGCCGAGGGAGGGCGGAGGTGCCGAGACCGTCGGCGGCTCCAGCAGCTCACCAACGGCGACCTCGCGCCCGAGCAGCACGACGGACTCCCCGAGGTCGACTGGGCGGCGAACGGCCCGCAGGACGGCGCTGAGGCCGTCTGGCGGGACTACGAGCCCGCGATCGCCACCGAGACCATCGCCGTGCTCGCCGAGACCCGGGCCGTCGAAGGCCGCACCACGGGCGACGTCGTTGCAGCGATCCCCGCCGGCGCCCACCCGCATGGCCTGGAGTTCCGGATGAAGAGCCCCGCATCCCTGGCCCGGAAGCTCCGCCAGCGCGCCACAGTCAGCGGCGCCGCCCGCGACGCCGGCGGACTACAGGCCACCTCCGACAAGCTCACCGACCTGCTGCGCTACACGGCCGTCACAGAACGCCACGACGACCTCCCGGGCACCGTCAGAACCACCATCAGCGGCCTGCAGCAGCGCGGCTACACCGTCGTCTCGGCCGAGCACTCCTACGTCGACGGGAACGCCTACAAGGGCATCCACGTCCTCGTGCAGCACGGTGACGAGCGGCCCGTGGAGGTCCAGTTCCACTCCGAGCTCAGCCAGGGCGTCAAGGACGAGAACCACGTGGACTACGAGCTCGAGCGCGACCGTCGCACCACTCCGTACGAGGAACGCGCCGCCGCTCACCAGCGGATGACGATCCGCTCGAGGAGCATCCCAACACCCGCCGGCCTCGACGAGCTCACGGAGATCGGCGGCCTTCCGCTGCTCGAGAAGATCTACCCGAATCCCTACTCTGTGGCGCACAATGAGACCGAGGAGACAAGCCGATGACCCAGTTCTACGAGGTGCGTGACAGCGACCAGAAGCTGGTGTGGATCGCAGCCCATGAGACCGGCGGCGAGCACCGGATCTTCGTCTACCTGCCCAACACGGGCAGCTGGCACCGCAGCACCGCCGTCGAGGATGACTTCTACGACCCGAACCAGTCCGCCGGCTACACCGCGATCCCGCCCGAGCGCGCCGCAGCTCAGCTGCCGGGCCTGGCCAAGGTCAGCACGAAGACCGCCGGCTGGCTCCTCGAGGACCTCCGCTCAAGCGACACCCTCACCAGCCACGATCTCGGCCTGCCGGCGGCGACCACCGCCCGTCCGACCAGCGAGCGTCAGGTCATCGAGATCCTCGTGAACAACCGCGGTGACCACTGGGTCCGGATCTACAGTGGCCGAACCAACGGCGCCGCCCGCGCATTCGCCAGCGAGATCCGCCGTGGCAAGAAGATCCGCCTCAACAAGATTGGCCGTTTCGAGGCCCGCGTCGTCGAAGACACTGTCGTGGAAGCCCGCCGCATCACCGAGAAGGCCACCGCGTAACCTGCGGATGTATGCCTCACAGCGTTCCGACACCACGGTCGGAGCACGAACCGAAGGAGCTGCCGTGCCGGACCGCGACGAAGACGAAGACTCGAAGCTCTACAGACTGGCGGGCTCCTCCTCCGCAGCGCAGGAGAACCTAGAGCGCCATATCGACGACCGTTACGAGGCAGAGAAGGAGGCGCAGCGCGAATCAGCGCTGCGCAGCGTTGGCGCCGTCAAGTTGTTGCAGTTCCCCAGCCTGGGCGGCCAGCTCGAGGTCGCGGTCAAGCTCGGCGTCCCGGACGGGAACAGCGGACAGACCAGCATCCGCATCGACGCCACGAACGCCGGCAACATCTGGTTCAACGACGAGGACAAAACTCCGGACTCTCCTCGGGCAGTCACCCTGCAGCTGGCTGGCGAGACAGAGCATCACGTGGTCGCGCAGGCGCTCCGCGAACTTGCAGACCTCCTCGACAAGGCCTAACTGACCTTCGACTTCACCGCCGCCAGAACCGCCACCACGGCGCCCTGGGCGCTGCGGTGCGCTGCTGCAGATCGACCGTGACTCCCATCAGCAGTGATCCGTCGTCCCCACGGGTCTCGGTCATCTGCGTCGACGCCACTCCCTGGCGATCGGCCGCGACCTGCAACGCCCGCATGCTCATCCTGGCGTTGAGCTCGCCGACCCGGTTCGCGAAGAGGCCCACCGCCTGCAGCAGCTCGCCGGCGGCAGCCTTCAGGGCGTCGGCGGAGGCGCTGACCGCACGAGTGATGTCTGGGTCGACCAGGTGGTAGTCGGTCGCCAGGCGCGCGCGGAGCTCGTGCCGCTCCGAGACGATCACTTCGACGTCGTCGAGGAGCTGCTGCCGATCGTCGACGGCGGCGACTGTGGTGATCAGGTGGTCACGCTCGGCCTCGGCACCCTCTGGAAGCGCCGGCTGCGACAGGGACCTCCACACGTCGACGACGTCGAAGGCGCGGAGGAGGACGCGCAGCTGCGCTTCACCGTTCTCGAGGAACCACGGGCCGAAGGTGAATCCGGTGATACCGCCCTCGCCCAGGCGCTGGATCTCGTCGGTCTGATCGCTCCACCGTTGCTGTGCCTCGAGCAGGCTGTTGATGGCGTCTCGTTCTGCGTTCTGATCGGTCCCCATGCCACAACGCTACGGCGGCGCCGCGGGGGAGGCCACCGGTGCCCGGCGGGCGCGTCGGGAGGTGCGAGGCTTGAGGGGTGGCCCGCTACCTGCTCGTCTGGGAGGACACTCGCACGGCGCGCATCCGACGCGAGGAGTCCGACTCGAGCGCACCCTTGGCGTGGTTCCGGGTGACCTGGACGGCAGCAGAGGGCAACGCCATGTACGAGCACGCGATCGATCGGGTCGACGTGTACGCCCACGCGCCCACCGTCAGCGGCCGCACCTGGCTGCGCGAGCGGGCCGACATCCGCGAGGCGATCGACTTCTGCGACGAGCTCGCCGACGGGGGTCTCGCGGAGGGTGAACCAGACCTCGATTGGAGCCAGCACAGCGTCGAAGTGAGCCGTTCCGACTCCTGATGCGGCCGCGCGTCTCAGACGCTGGCGCCGCTCGAGATCACGCGCCGAGTGCGAGCAGCCCTCGAGGGATGACAAGGGGTTCGTCCTGGGCAGCGCCATGCACGGCCGCGCGCACGAGCTCCGCTGTCGCGTCCGGGACTGGCCGGCCGCCGGCTCGCTCGAGGAAGGCGATGATCGAGGTCTGGAGGTTGCCCGGGCCATGACCCGAGTAGCCGTGGGTGAACCCACCGGAGAAGGGGCGTCCGAACGGCATCACCGTCGGGCCAGCAGAGGTATCGAGGAACACAGGGCGCATCTGCGAGTCGGGCTCCACGACGATGCTGGCGAAGCTGCGCACGATGCCGGCAGCCTCCGCACCCTCTGGGAGCACCGGCACTGCCACGCAGTAGTACGTCCTGTCCTTTGCTCGCAGCCGGCCGACGTGGACCCCCGCGACGTCGCGGAACAGCTCGACGCGCAAGCCGCGGAGCTGCTCCGCGTCGACGGAGATCTCCGCCTGGCGAAGCAGCTCCGCGCTGATCGCCCGGAACGCAGCGTCATCGGCCCGCACCGGGGTGGTCAAGCTGTTCTCGAACGCGATGCTGACGGGGTGGAAAGCCTGGTCGGACCAGCTTCTGAACGAGAACGGCGCGACGCCTCGCGGGGAGAGATCAGCCGTCCCGGTGTAGTCGCCAGCGCGATACGCGGCGGTCTGGGTCTGTCGGAAGAGGGCATCGAGTCCGAGCTCGAGCGCGCTGACCACACGCGGAGCCGGCTGCTTGCCGTGCACCCCGTACAGGTCGAAGAGGAGGCGCTGCGTGTCGTTGGCGATCTTCGTGAACGCACTCGGCGTCAGGGGGACCGTCATCGGCCGGTCGCGGAGCCCTGCAGCGCTCGCACGGCTGGCGAAGTCGGGGAGCTGCAGCACCAGTTGCTGAGCGACGGCGGCGGGATCATCGTCCCAATCGGCGAGACCAGCGGCCATGTTCGGGGTGAGCTCCGACGGGGCAGCGCCGCTGTCCTCCCACCTGACGCCCTCGAGGACCGCTGAGACCATCGCGGCCCGGGTGGCCTCCGGCACGGGTTCGAGTGCGTCGATCATCATGGCGGCCACTACAGCGCGATCGTTCGCGCCGTAGTCGCGCACGATGACGACCGGCTGTCGGCCGTTCGCCTGCCATCGCTCGAGCACGGAGGGCGTCAGCTGATCGGGCAAGAATGCTGGGACGGGGCGCCCGAGACGGTCGCGAAGCACGGCCGCGGTGACTGTGCCGGCATCGACCAGCGGCAGCTGCTCGTGCGAGCCCACCTCGAGCCAGTGGGGTGCTACTCGCTGCTGCTCGACAGCGGTGGGGTCATCGGTGACGACGATGTCCCAGAACGACGCAGAGCCATACCGCTCGGTCACGAGCACGAAGGCCGCCTGGGTAACGTCGCCATCGAACCAGAGGTCGGCGCTACGTCGGACAGCGAGGCGGATCTCTTCGTCGTCAGTTCTGACGCTGCGCGCGGTGCCACTCGGCGCGGCGCCGGCGAACACAGGTTCAGGCTCGAACGCGAGCGGCTGCAGGAAGACCACCGACGCCTCGGGATGCTGGAGTCGCATGGCGAAGATCGTGCAGTCGTCGCTCGAGCGCAGGCGCAGCACGGTGTCGTCCACCAGCTCGGCGGGCACAGTCGAGGGGGAGAGGCCGAAGACCGACTGTGAGACCCGCCGGCCGAGCCGGCGCCCTACGAAGGCTTCGGCGTAGGTCTCAGGCCAGCCCTCGACGTCGCCATCAGCATCGCGCTCCGGTGAGACGAGGACGCCCGAGGCCTGCATCTGGTGCACCCGCTGCGGGGTCACGCCCAGCTTCCGAGCCATCTTCTTCCGTGTCCAAAACGCCGCCATTACAGTCTCCAAAGAGTCAAGGTTTCACAAACCAAACCACACTACTTACAAAACGTCAAGGGCACGAGGTGGGCAGGGACCGGGCAGCCCGGCCCTCGTCCTGACCTACCTCCCTCCGCTCATCCTCGAGCCTCGCTGTCGCCGTCCCGCCCCGCCTGTCTGTGAGTGTCGGAGTGCGGGAGTCTGTGAGTTGCGGAGTCCGGTAGTGCCGGAGTCTGTAAGTCTGTAAGTTCCACTAAACGGGGACGAGTAGGGGGTTGGTGGAGGTGGTTGGGTGGTGCCTCGGTGGCACTTGCCGCCGCCCCGCCGGCGACTCGC
>NZ_JBCEBN010000015.1:0-45124 GCF_049472575.1 Frondihabitans sp. 4ASC-45
GGGCGCCCGCGCCGAGTGGGAGTACAGCGAGGTGCCCGGCGGCACGCGAATCGACTGGACCTACACCTTCTTCGCAAGGCCGCGCGCCGGGCTCGTGCTCCGCGGCATCATGTCGCTGCTCTGGGGCCCCTACATGCGCCGGGTGCTGNMCCMCCCSCCGACTCCTCATAACACCCGCCGACCTCCCGCGGGGCCTTGAACGGGCCTCGCCCAGGCGAAGGGGCCGCCGTCAGCCGTGTGCGAGCAGTTCGAGCCCGATCACCGCGAGGCCGAGCACGACTTCGGCGAGCAGCACGACGGCCTTCTGCCAGAACGGCAGGGTGATCCGGCGGACGGCGAGGAATCCCACGAAGGCCAGCGTCGCGATGAGCACCACGACCGCCGCCTGGATCGCAGCTTCGATCGACCACACGTCGAGCTGCGCGAGCAGCAGAAACACCATCGGCAGCACGACGACGCCGATCGAGCCGATGCTCACCGCGATCATGTGCCGGAGCTCCGGCGCGGTCGGCAGCTTCGCATGCACGGTCAGGTGGCTCAGCAGATCGGCCACGAAGACGGCGAGCAGGGTGCCGACTACAGCGATGAGCAGCGTGATCGCCGCCTGCCCCGGAGTGGTCTCGGAGGCGTGCGATTGAAGCGTGAGCACCACGGCGAGGCTCGTGAAGGTGACGTAGATGCGCTCCTTCAGGCTCTCGGCGCGCGCTTCGGCGTCGGGTGCGGGTCGGGTGCTCACCGGCTCAGCCTAGGCCGCGGGTGTCGTTCATCGTGCTGCGCGTCACTCACCGTTTCACGCATCACCCACCGTTTATTCGGTGCGCGATGCGTGAAACGGTTAGCGATGCTGACTGTCGGCTAACCGCACCTACACCGACGCAGCGAACGCAGCCACCCGCGACCGCAGCCGCACGACCTGCTCGTCACGGGCGGCGTCGGCGTCGAAGCCGAGGTACGCCTCGGGCGGACGGCGCCGGGCGTTGGTGGAGCACTCGAAGTCGGCACAGACGAGGGTGCCGAGCGTGTTGCCGTTGCGGCCCGAAGCCCCGGAGCGCTTGGCGCTGTAGAACACGACCGGGCTCGGCAGCGTGACGTCCTGGCACCAGGCGCACTGGGCACGAGCGGTCGGCGCCACGTCGCCCTGCCGCAGGAGGATCGCGGTGACTCCGTCGCCGGCGGACGGGATCACGGCGTAGGCCCGGCGCGGCATCTTGGGGTCGCGCCAGCCCAGGAAGTCGAGGGCGTCCCACTCGATTTCGCCGAACGAGGGCGGCAGCGTCAGGTCGGAGACCTCTTTGCGGGAGGCGTTCGAGAACGAGGAGCGGATGGTTTTTTCGGTCAGAGGAAGCACGGGTGATCACCAGTCAGAAGAGGGCGCGCGAGGGCGCAAGAAATCGGAAGCCGGCGGTGGGAACGCCGGAGAAGGGAGGGTCGGGGCTACCTGCCGCCGGCGAAAATGCCGCCGACGACCTCCCGACGCCCGCTGGGCTTCGCCGATCCGATGGTGTTCACGCCTCAAAGGTAACCCTTGAAGGCGTTCCGCGGATCCTTGTCTCTACGCTCGCGTCGTGCTCGCCGCTCCTCGCGCCGATCGCAGCCGGACGACGACCGTCGCGCCCACGATGACGACGACGGCGACGATCGCGGCCACCGCGGTGGGTGTCGACTCGGGCGAGCCGGACAGCCGCGCCTGGGCGATCCACGCGAGCCCCCACCCGAGCGACAGGGCCGGAGCGATGCGCCCGCGGCCGAGGATGGCCACGGCGAGGCCCACGAGGCCGGCGACCGCGACGATCACGACCGCCCAGAGATCGGGCGAGATGCCGAAGCCCTCGAAGCCTTCCGCGACGAGGAGAGCGGTGACGTTGGCGGCCGTCGCCACCGACACCCAGCCGAGGTAGAGCCCGACTGTTCCGTCGGTGACGACCGCGTCGACAACACTCGCGGACTTCGTCGTCGCGGCGATACGGAAGGAGATGACGAGCGAGACGAGCAGTGCCGCGATGACGGGCACACTCAGCCACAGCTGATCGAACTGGATGCTCAGGATCCAGGCCACGTTCAGCACGAGCGACCACGCGATCGGGTAGCCGAGTCGGCGGTGCCTCTCCGCGGTCGCCTGCGCTGGCAAGAACTGCCAGACCGCGTAGGCGACGAGGCCGAGGTAGATCAGACCCCAGATCTGGAAGGCACCCGTGCCAGGAGCGATCAGTGTGGCGTCGGCGGCGAGCGCGCCACCTGCGGCCTCGGCGATGGGAGTGCCGAAGAGCACGCCCGACCCGACGAACGAGCCGACGATTGCAATTACGGCACTCACCCCAACTGTTGCCTGTCGCCTACGGTCGCTTCGAGTGGGAGTCGCCATGACGATCATCTTGCCCTAGACGGCTCGCCGGTGACCCGACGCGAATCGGCCGATGTCACAGCGCCGCGGCGCGCGAGGTCGGCCGATTCGCGCGACCTCCCTCGCCGCGAGGTCGCGCCGCTAGAGCACGCCGCCCGGCAGGCGCCGCCGCCACAGCAGCCACGCACCGACGCCGACGCCGAGAAGGGCGAGGCCCCCGCCGACACCGGCGACGATCGGCAGGAGCGCGGACCGCGCCGAATCGGAGGGAGCGGCCAGCACCGCGGTCGGCGCACCCGCGGTCGGTGCCGACGCGCTACCGGGTGCGGCGATCGCGACCGGGGTGCCATCGACGCTGACGGCGACGTGCGAACGAACGGAGTCAGAGGCTCGGTTGGCCCAGCCCGTCGAGGTGGTGCCGCCCGACTGCCGCGCCTGGGCTGCCGCCGAAGTCGTCCCGCTCGATCCGGATGAGCTCGAGGATCCAGCGGATCCAGCCGACCCGGACGTCCCACTTGCACCGGGTGCCGGCGAAGACGTGACCGGAGAGCCCGGAGCGACAGGAGACCCGGGAGTCACCGGAGACGCGGGCGAACCGGGCTGCGCGGGGTCGTCGGCACACGACGCGACCTGCAGCTCGGCGCTGCGCGTCGTGCGCGGAGCCGCGTCGTCGCTCACTTCGACGCGATAGGCGCCCACGGCGAGACCCGCGAACTCGACGCGGTGGTCGAGGTCGTCGCCGACGAGCGACACGATGGGCTGACCGCTGGCCGAACCCGACCTGGTGAGAGCGACGTCGTAGCCCCGACCGGTCACGAGCGAAGCGATGTCGGCCGTGATCGACCTCGACCCGCCGACCGCGGTGCACTGCGAGATGGTGGTCTCGAGGCTCACCGGCCCGGCGCATCCGGGCAGTGTGACGCTCTCGACGGTCGAGAGCCCGTCGTCCGACTGGTCGGTGACGCGCACGACGTAGTCGACTCCCGCGGTCAGTCCGGAGAAGTGCTTCGTGATCTCCGGCTGGGTACGGAACTCGAAGTGCTTGACGACCTCTCCCCCGGCGAGCACCTCGATCAGATACGTGGTGCTGCGGCGGAGCGACCCGACGCTGAGATCGAGACCCTGCTGCGCACTGCGGTCCGGGTTGGTGCAGTTCGTGGTGGCCACCCGGAGGGAGACCGGCGAGCACGGGGTGGTCATGCCCGAGACGGTCGCGTCGGATCCTGAGCCCGGTGTGAAGTCGCGCCCCGCTGAATCTGCGCCGAACGAGTTGAGATCGACCGAGTAGCGGTGTGCGACGGTCGGGTCGAAGTCGTAGACGCCCGGAAAGCTGCCCTTGAACACGCGCCAGTCATCACCCGACGAATCACGCTGGGTCGACCCGTCGGTCTGGATCTCTCCGTCGACGACCACCCGCACCTCGCCCTTGTCGACGAAACCCTTCGGCTTCACGACGAGAGAGGAGCAGGTGTCCGAGATGCCCGGAACGGGCGCGGTCAGAGTGTCGGCATGGGCCGCCGGAGCGGCAAGGAAGGCGAGGCTCCCGGCCACGGCGACCGCGAGGGTCACCGCGGCCAGGCGGCGGGGCAGAGTCAAGGCGCTCATCGGGCGGTCGGGTTCCAGCCGTCGGTGCCGGCCAGGTAGCTCGAGGCGGTGAAGCCCGTCGCCGCGGAGTCGGTCAGCTGAGGTCGCGTGGCCGGGTCGACGATCGTCGCGCCGGCGCCCGTGTTCTGGTACTCCGAGAACCGGCCCGCCTTCCACGTGGTGACGGCGTCCCAGTCGTTCCAGGGCTTGGTCTGGACGATGCCGGCTCCGAGCTCGGTGTTGCGCACGACGACCTGGGCCTGGCCCTGAGTCGAATACGGGCGACCGAGGTAGACCGTGTTCGCGGCACCATCGGTCAGGATCCGGCTGTCGGCGATCAGGAAGCCGAACGGCGAGGCAGCGCCCACCGACGAGTCGGTGAGGGTCGCGCCGGGCCGGTCGAGCACGTGGATGGTGCTGCGGCTCACCACGGTGACGGCCCGTCCGAGGATCAGGTCGGACCCGCCCTCGATGTACGACGAGGTGATGAAGATGCGGCTGAATGTCGTCGCGTTCGCCGTCGACGCCAGAACCGTCTGCTTGTCACCGAGCAGTCGCACGTTGTCGAAGACCTGCTTGTCGCCCGACTTCACCTGCACCGCGGTGGCCTGCGCGCCGGCCGTGGTGGCGACGCTCTTCAGCGTCACCGCCCGCAGCGTCCACTGGTTGCCCGAGATGGTCATCGCGGCGACGGTTCCGCCGGGGGCGGTGATGACGACGTCCGAAGGATCCCCGGTGGCGCCGACGATGTTCACGCCGTAGCGGTTACCACTCACGATCGGGCCGGTGTACGTGCCGGGCTGGACCAGGATCGTGCGGTAGCCCTGCGCGGCGTAGTCGGCGTTGTTGGCGAGGAGGCCCGGGCTGGCAGCCACGAGTGCACCCGACGCGTCGACCTGGCCGAGGATCGCCTGGATCGAGGTCGCGTCGCCCGAACCGTCAGCCGCGACCACGTAGTCGACCTTGATCGGCGTCGCCGTGGCACCGGACGACGCCAGCGAGGCGTTGCCGGAGGCATCCCGAGCGACCACCGAATACGTGTAGGCGGTGCCGATGACGACGGTCGAGTCGACGAACTTGGTCGTCGAGGCCCCGGTGGAACCCGCGAGCGTCGCAGCTCCGGTGCCCGCGACGCGGTAGACGTCGTAGCCGGCGAGGTCGTCGTCGGAGTCGGCGGCCCAGCTCACGGTGACGGAGCCCTTGCCGAGCAGGGTCTGCAGCTTTGACGGAACCGCGGGGGCGATGCTGTCGCCCGGGGCGGGCGTCACCGTCACGGCGGCCGAGAGAGCCGACTCGTTGCCGAAGACGTCGACCGCGGTCACCCGGTACGAGTACTCGGTTCCGTTCGCCAGGCCCTGGTCGGTGCGCGTCGCACCGGTGAGGAGGCTGTCATTCACCTTCGTGCCATCGCGGTAGACGTTGTAGCCGGCGAGGTCGGACTCGGTGTTCGGAGTCCACGAGAGGATCGCCTTCGAGTCGGCCGCGGCACCCGCGACACCGACCGGGGCCGCCGGCGGCGCGGTGTCGGCGGGAGTCGCCGAAACCGTGACTGCGGAGGAACGGTTGCCCGAGGCGTCTTTGGCCACCACGGCGTAGGTGTACGCGGTGCCGTTGACGAGCCCGGTGTCGGTGAAGCTGGTGACCAGACCCAAGGATCCGACGAGCGTCGCCTGCGACGGCGTCACACTCGCCCCGGTGGACCGGTAGACGTTGTACCCGCCGAGGTCGCTGTCCCCCGGAGCCGTCCAGGTCAGCGTCGCCGACCGGTCGCCCGTGCTGGCCGCGAGCGCCGAGACCGGCGCCGGAGCCGTGACGTCGGCCGGGGTGGCCGGGTCGGCGACCGCGGGGTACCAGGTCGGCGCGCCGAGCCAGTTCGCGACCGTGACGGTCGTCGACTCCGCGGGCGACAGCTGCGGGCGCGACACGGTGACGGTCGAGCCGGCTCCGGTGTTGCCGTACTCGGCGAAGCGCGCGTTGAGCCACGCGTACCCGTTGAAGTCCTGCCACGGCGCCGACTTAATTCCGGCCCCGAGGGCGGTGTCGCGCACGATGGCCTGCGGCGCGTTCGCCGCGGTCGTCGTGCCCTGGGCGTACGGGCCGCCGAGGCGGACGTCGCTCACTCCGGCGGCCGGGGTGATCGCCCCGCCGATGACCAGGATCCCGTTGCCGCCCGCGGCTGTCGTCGACGGGATGAAGACGGTGCCGGAGGTGCGGGTCGGGGTGATTGTCGTGGCGTGGATGACGAGCGTGGCACGACCGAGGACGATGTTGGTCGCGCCCTGGATGGTCGACGACTCGATCAGCTGGCGGCTGGTCGCCCCGGCGGTCGGAACGTCGGCCCACACGGCCCGGTCGGTGGCGCTGAGAGCGACGCCGGTGAGCAGTACCTTGTCGCCGGTCATGGAGACCGCCGGGCCGTTGCTGACGCCGGAGGTGTTCGCGATGCCCACGTTCGAGACGGTGACGTTCGATCCGGTGATGCCGACGGTCGGCGTTGCGGTGGTGTTCGTCAGCGTGACGTCCGAGGATCCTGCGCCCGCGCCGATGATCGTGACGTTCGAGCGCGCGATCGTGGTCGTGCCGGTGTAGGTGCCGGGCTGGACCTTGATCACCCAGGGGGCGGTGCCGGTCGCCGCGTCGACCGCGGACTGCAGCGTCGGATACCGGGTGCCGGCCTCGACGGTGGCGTCGATACGGAGGCTCGGGGTCACGGTCGCCACGGTGGAGAGGGCGGATTCGTTGCCCGCCGAGTCGATGGCCGAGACCCGGAAGTCGTACGACTGCCCGTTCGTCAGGCCGGTGGCCGTGTAACCGGCCGTGGTCGTGGTGCCGACGAGGTCGCCTTGACGGTAGACCCGGTAGCCGACGACGTCGGCCTCGGTGCTCTCCTGCCAGGCGAGCACGGCCTGCGAGCTCCCGGCACCGGCCGTGACGCCGACGGGGGCGGACGGCGCGGCAGCGGTGGCGGGGTCGACGACGGGGTTCCAGCCGTCGGTGCCGGCCAGGTAGATCGCGGGCGTGGCCTGCGCCGCCTGGGCGACGGTCAGCTGGGGCCGGTTCGCGTTCGTGGTCGCACCCGGTCCGGTCGTGCCCGATTCGGCGAAGCGGCCGTCGGTCCAGACGTTCGGCGCGAAGTCGACCCAGGGCTGGGCGGTCGAGATGCCGGCCGACATCCAGGTGTTCTTGATCGTCGTCTCGCCGCGCGAGTTGTCGGCGTAGACCCCGTCACTCCAGGAGCGCCACGGGCGGCCGAGGGCGAACGAACCGTCGTTGTCGCTCGCGATGCGGCTATCGACGACGAGGTAGCCGTGCGACTTGCTCGCGGTGCTCGGCGCGAAGATGGTGCCGCCGTTGTGGGCGGTGGCATGGATCGTCGTCCGGTCGAAGACCGCCGTCGCGCGACCGAAGATGAAGTCGACGTTGCCCTCGATGAAGCTGTTGACGTAGTACTGGCGCGGGTAGCCCGAGCCGTCGGCCGAGATGTTGCCGTTGGCGTCGGCGTTCAGGGTGTCCTGCACGCCGAGGAGTCGCACGTTGCTGTACACCTGGCGGTCGCCGGTGGCGCGGAGGGCGACGGCCTGCGTGTTGAAGTTGCCGATCTCGGGGTGCGAGGCGCTGTCGAACGAGTTGCGGATGGTGAGATCGCGCACCTGCACACCGGCACCGCTGAGGGTGACGGTGGCGCTGCCCGCGGTGCCGCAGGTCGCAGCCGTGACCGCGGGGCAAGTGGAGGCGGAGCTCGCCGTGCCGTTGGCGTTGTCGAAGGTCAGGACGACGTCGCGGGCGTTTCCGGTGGTGCCGGCGATGATCACGTTGGCCTTGGCCGACGAGACGACGCCGCGGTAGGTGCCGGGCGCGACGAGGATCACCTTCGGCTTGGTCGACGTTCCCGCGGTAATCGCGGTCAGCGCCTGCTGCAGGGTCGTGTAGTCGCCCGACCCGTCGGCGGCGACCGTGAGGTCGGCGACGAGAGGCGTGACGGCGGGGGTGGCCGAGGCTTTCGCCCCGTCCGACACGAGGCCGGCGCGATCAACGGCCACGACGAGGTAGTGGTACTCGGTGCCGTTGGTCAGTCCCTTGTCGACGAAGGTCGGCTTGGCGACCTCGGCGACCAGGTGGGCTGCATCGACCTCGACGTCGTCGGAGCCGGCCGAGCGGTAGACCCGGTACGCGGTCACGTCGGCCTCGACCGAGTCGTTCCACGACAGGCCGACCTGCTTCTCGGCGGGGGTCGCGACGAGACCGGTGACGCTCGCCGGAGCGATGTCGGCGGCGGGGTCGACGACCGGGTTCCAGCCGTCGGAGCCGGCGAGGTAGGTGGCGGAGGTGTAGCCGGACGCCTGCGCGTCAGAGAGCTGGGGCCTGGTGGCGGAGACGCCGGATCCTGGGCCCGAGTTGTCGTACTCGCCGAATCGCGCGCTCTGCCACTGCGTGGTGATGCCGCTGTTGACCATGTTGGTCCAGGTCTGGGTGGAGCTCACGACCGGTCCGAGCCAGGTGTCGCGCACGACGACCTGTGCCACGGCGTTGGTGTCGGCGACGGAGGTGCCGTCGGCCTGGGCCTTGCCGGGCTGCCACGGGCGACCGAGGTTCTGAGAGCCGTCGGGGGCGCTGCCGATGATGCGGCTGCCCGTGATCAGGATCCCGAACTTCTGCGACAGGTCGGTGCTGGCCGCGGTGACCGCTCCGTTGGGCGAGGTGCCGTGGTCGAGCGCCTTCAGCGTGGAGTCGTCGATGACGACGGTGCCGCGTCCGAAGATGAAGTCGACGTCACCCTCGACGTAGCCGCCGTGGAAGTACGAGCGGGCTGGGGTGGCCGACGACGGGCTGTTGGCGTACCACGTGTCTTGGTTGCCGAGCAGACGCACGTTGTCGTAGGTCAGGCGATCGCCGGTGGTGCGGAGCGCGACGGCCTGGCCGTTCGCATAGGTGCCCTCGACGTAGGAGTTCTCGACGGTGAGGCTGCGGAGCTGCACGTTGTTGCCGGTGATCACGAGGGTGGCGCTGCCCGAGGTGCCGTAGGTGTCGGCGACGCCGTTCGTCGAGGTGCCGGTCGGGGTGCCCGCGGCGCGGTTGCCCGTAATGACGACGTCGGAGGCGCGACCCGTTGCGCCGACCACGATCGTGTACGGCTTCTGGATCGTGTCGTACTCGGCGTAGCGGCCCGCGGCGAGCGAGATGACGGTCGGGTCGGTCGCTGTTCCCGCCGGGGCTGCGGCGAGTGCGTCGGAAAAGGTCGTGAAGTGCGTGGCCCCATCCGAGGTGCCCGCGGGATCGACGGTGATGTCGGTCACGAGGGGTGCGGCGGCGACGACCGCGGTCACAGCGGCGGACGGCAGCGACGAGACGCCGGTGCGCGACGTGGCCACGACGACGTAGCGGTAGGTGGCGCCGTTGACGACCGTCGTGTCGCTGAAGGTCGGGGAGTCGACCGAGGCGATCTTCGAGAAGGCACCGGTCTCGTCGGCGCGCAGCACGTTCCATCCGGTGACGGCGGCCGAGGTGTCGTCACTCCAGGTGAGGTGGACGACCCGCGAGTCGGGGGCGGCGACGAGGTCGGTCGGGGTGGTCGGGACGGCCGTGGGCGCCGCGGTGACGGGGTTCCAGCCGTCTTTGCCGGCGAGGTACTTGTCCGGGGTGGCGTTAGCCGCGTCTTTGGCGGTGAGCTGCGGGCGGTTCGCGTTGACGGTGGCGCCGGGGCCGGTGTTGCCGAACTCGGCGAAGCGGGCGCTCTGCCAGGTGAAGTTGACCTTGACGCCGGCGGAGTTGGTCGACGCCATGTCGTCCCAAGGGGCGGCGGTGTCGACGGCGGCGGGAAGCCAGGTGTTCATCACCACGACGGAGGCGAGGGCCGAGGGGTCGGCGCTCGGGTGCCACGGGCGGCCGAGGTTGATGGTGCCGGCGGCAGCGTTGCTGACGACCTTGCTGTCGGTGATCAAGAAGCCGTACTTGCTGCCCTTGTCGGTGCTGGCAGCGGTCAAGTAGCCGTTGTTCGCCTTGCCGCGGTCGAGCGAATTGAAGGTGTCGCGCTGGAAGACAGCGGTACCGGCACCGAAGAGGTAGTCGACGTCGCCCTCGAGGTAGCTGTCGACGTAGTACTGGCGGATCCTGGTGGTCGGCTTCGGGGTGTCGGCCAGAAGGGTGTCCTGGTTGCCGAGCAGACGAACGGTGTCGGCGACGAACCGGTCGCCCTCGACGCGGAGGGCGACGGCCTGCGCGCTGGTGATCTGCGGGTTCGCGGCCTCGTCGAAGGTGTTCGCGACGGTGAGGTGGTCGAGGGTGATGTTGGAGCCGGTCACGAAAACGACGGCGCTGCCCGCGGTGCCGAGGGTCGACTCGGGCTCGTCGGGGTCGGAGCTGCCGGAGGCGCGGGCCGAGCGGATGACGACGTCGCCGGGCTTGGCGCCCAGTCCGTGCAGGGTCACGTTCGACTGCGCGATCTCGAACGACTCGTCGTAGGTGCCGGGCGCGATGTCGACGCGGTAGTTCGCCAGCGACGACTTCGGGATGGAGGCAAGCGCCGCCGTGATGGTCGGGAAGAGCCCCTGGGGGCCGACGGTCAGGACCGTCTGCACGAGCGGGATCGGGATGGGGGTGGTGAGCGAGGTGCCCGAGACGGTGCTGCTCGCCTTCGAGACGTTGCCGACCGTGTCGCGCGCGGTGATCCGGTAGTAGACGGTCACGCCCTTGGGGGCGCTCGAGTCGACGAAGCGCGGCGAGACGCCCGCGTCGGCGGTCGAGACGGTGGAGAGGAGCACGTAGGTGCCCGACGAGGCGGTGCTGCGCGAGACGGAGTAGCCGGCGACGTCGAGGTCCTTCGGCGCAGTCCAGGCGAGGTCGAGACCGGCCGTGGCGTCCTGGGTCACCTTGAACGACGACGGCGCTCCGGGAGCCACGTTCGGGTTGTTGGCCGTCACGGCGAGGTACGAGGAGGTGTTGCCCGAGGTGTCGACCGCGCGGATCCGGTAGTAGTCGGTCTCCCCCTCCGTCACCGAGACGTCGGTGAAGGTCGTCGCGACCAGGGCCTTGGCGCTGCCGGTCGGCAGGTACGGCACGTAGACCTCGTCGCCGTTGCGCTTGGTGACGAGGTAGCCGGCGAGGTCGGCCTCGGTGTTGGCCTTCCAGGTGACGGTCACTCCACCCGTGGCGAGGACGACGACCTTGGGGCTCGACGGCGCCTTCGGGGGTGTCGTGTCGCCGGGAACGACGACGCTCGCGGTGACGACCGAGCTCGAGCCGACGGCGTTGGTCGCGGTCAGCGTGTAGTACGAGGTGGCGCCGGCCGGGGCGCCGGCATCCGAGAAGCTCGTGGCGGTGGGCGACGACGCATTGATCCGAGAGAAGGATCCGCCGGCACTCGTTCCCCGCGACAGCACATAGCCGGTCGCACCGCTCGAGGCGGTCCACGACAGTGCGGGCACGTTGCCCGAGCCGAGCTTCACCGAGAAGCCCGTCGGCGTTGCCGGCGCGACCGGCGCACCCGCCGGGCGGGTGGCCGTTGCGCTCGTCGCACTCGACACGTTTCCGGTGAGGTCGACCGCGGTGATCCGGTAATACGACTTCGTGCCCGAGGGGGCCTGGGAGTCGGTGAACTGCGACGTCGACAGCGGGCTCGAGGTGAGCAGCGTGTAGGTGCCGCTCGACGACGTGGCACGCGACACCGAATACCCCTTGAGGTCGGGCTCGTCGTTGTCGGCCCAGTCGAGGGAGACACTTCCGGCCGAGACGGAGGCCTTCACACTCGCGGGCGCATCGGGCTTGGTCGTGTCTTTAGCGACGATGCTCTTGACGCTCGAGAGCTTCGAGACGTTGCCGGTCTTGTCGACCGCCGCGACGGCGTAGAAGTACGAGGTGCCGCCGGTCGCCGCCGGGTCGGTCACCTTGACGGCCGTGGTCGAGGCCACGAGCGTCGACGAAGTGGTCACACTCGTCGACGTCGACCGGTAGACGCGGTAGGTGGCGAGGTCGGAGGCCGAGACCTTGCCCCAGGTCACGACGGCGCCGACACCGCCGAAGTAGGAGGTGGCCAGGCTACTCGGCGCCGACGGGGCGGTCGTGTCGGTCGCACCGAAGGCGCTCTGCAGCGGGAGCGCCGCGGCGGCCAAGGCGGCGATGCCGAGCGCCGCACCGGCGACGTGAAGGCGCTTTCTCGTGCGGGCACGCGTGCGGGGTCGCAATGACGACTCGGGCGGAGTCGACGGCGCAGAGAAATCGGGCGCAGAAAAGGGTGCGGGCATGGCTTTCGGGAGCCTTCAGCTGAGCGCCATAGCCGGGCGAGCGCACACCAAAAGAACTGCCGGGTAAGCAAGGTGGACGGCGCGATCGGGTATCGCGGAATTCGGGTTGTGATCTCACGCGCTGTGCTCGGGTAAGCACAACTCGTGTCCCCATAGTGGGGGACTCGTCACCGAAAATCAAGTAAAACTCAGAAGCGTCGTCGGCGTAGTTCAGCCGACGCAGGCCGACTCCGCCCGGAGGCTCAGTCCGTGAGACGTGCCGCGGATCCTTGGCGTTGCCACACCTTGCCCTGCGGTGAACGGGACGACTCGTGTTCACCACGTGGTCGCGTGTCGTTCCGCGCCGATCGCTATCGTCCGGCGCTGTGAAGAACTCGCCCCGTGATCCCGAGCACACGCCCCTCTCCCGCCGCGGCTTCCTCGTCGGTTCCGGCCTAGCCGGTGCTGCCGGCCTCGCTGCAGCGAACGCTCTGCAGAGCGCGCCCGCTGTCGCCGCACCGCTCCCCCCGATCGCCGGCGCGGCCCTGCCGCTGACCGCCTCAGCGGTTTCGACTCAGACGGCCGCGTCAGGAAAGTCGGGACGCTGGAAGCCGGACACCACCTCCCCGCGTTTCACCGTCGCGGTGATGCCCGACACCCAGTACATGTTCGACGGGGCGGCGGTCGACGAGGCGCCGATGCGCGCCTCGCTCGAGTACGTCGTTCGCGAGCAGGCCCGTCACAACACCGTCTTTCTCGTGCACCTCGGCGACCTGACCCAGAACGGAGCGGCGTCCGAGATGACGGCGGCCGGGGCGGTCTTCGATGTGCTCGACCGAGCGCACGCGCCCTACAGCGTGCTCGCCGGCAACCACGACATCGACTCCTCGACCACCGACCAGCGCGGCCCGACGCCCTACCTCGACGTGTTCGGCCCGAAGCGATTCCGGCGAGCACCGGGCTGGATCGGGTCGAGCCCCGACGGCTACAACAGTGCGCATCGCTTCACCGCGGCCGGTCGCGAATGGATCGTCCTCGCCCTCGACTGGCGGACGAGCGCGAGCGGCCTCGCCTGGGCCAGCTCGGTCTTGGCGGCACGACCGCACTCGCCGGTGATCCTCACCACGCACACGCTCGTCGACTCGGATCCGACCGGAGGCGCCGCGTTCGACGCCTACGGGCAGCAGCTCTGGGATGACTTCATCGCCGACCACGACCAGGTGTTCCTCACCCTCAACGGCCATTACTGGGGGCCGGGGCGCACCACGAAGCGGAACGCCGCCGGCCACGACGTCGCCCTGCACCTGACCAACTATCAGAACCGCTACTACGGCGGGGCGGCAATGATCCGGCTCTATCACGTCGATCTCGAACGGAACGTGATCGACGTCGAGACCCTGTCTCCCTTCTTGCTCGGCGGCGGCCTCGGCGCCTCCAATGAGCTCGCGGCGCAGGAGCTCACGCTCAGCGGAGACGTCGACCGCTTCACCATGGAGGTGGACTTCGACGCCCGGTTCGCCGGCTTCGCGCCGATCGCGCCACGCCCCTCTCGCTCGGCGGCTCGAATGCTGGTGCCGGGAACCCTCGCGTACTGGCGCTTCGACGGCCACTCGGATGGTGCCGCGCTCGCTTCGTCGACGCGAGTGCGCGACCAGAGCGGTCACGGGAACCACCTCGAAGTGGCCCCGCGGGCCGGCGCCGTCGCGGGGGCGCTGCGCTGGTCGACCGACCACCACCCCGACCAGCCGGGTGCGGGAAGCCTCGCGCTGCAGGGCGGTAGGCCCGCTGGCCAGCATCTGCAGACGGTGAACGCCGCGCCGATCAACAAGCAGCGCTTCACCGGCGGGTACACCGTCGAGGCGTTCTTCTTCCTGCCGACGACATTCGACCCCAGCGCAAACGGCTTCAGCGCCCTGCTCTCGCAGTTCTCGAGTGCGGGCCAGGCCGGCAAGGCCCGGGGTGCGGGCGGCGACCCCGACGAGCCCGCGGTGACGCTGAGCCTCTCGGGCGACCGCGAGCTGCAGTGGTGCGTCTATCCGGCAAGCCAGGACGGCTCGCTGACGAACTGGGGGCACGAGCTCCCGCTCGGAAAGTGGTGGCACGTCGCCGTGGTCAACGACCGGTCACACACGGTGATGTACGTCGACGGATGCCCGGTGGTGAGAAACCCGTCGACGCGCAACCGTGGGCTGATGACCATCGGCAAGCCGTGGCTGCTCGGCGGGTACCGCTACGGCGGCGTACTCGACCAGGTGTTCGTCGGGTCGATCGGCGACGTGCGGATCGTCGGCCGCGCCCTGGAGCCGGGCGAGTTCATGGTCGCGTGATCCGGTGGGCGGTCGCCTCTTCGAGTCGTCGAAGACGCCAGCGTGTCGCCGTGGCCTGGAGTCGCCACCCTTCGACCGTACGCTCGCAGACGAACCGGCCGAAGGGGGTTGACCGCGTCCACTGTGACCAGAAGAGTGTGCTGTTTCGTGTGAGCACGAGCTATCCCCGTTCTTACCTCGCACCGAACACCAGGAGGCTCCCATTACTGAGGCACATGACACCACCGCGCACGCGGTCCTGTTCGACATCGACGGCACGCTCGTCGACTCGAACTTCCTCCACGTCGACGCGTGGAACACCGCCTTCGTCGACCTCGGCCTCAGCGTGCCATCGTGGCGCATCCAGAGCGCTATCGGGGCCGACGGCTCGGAGCTCCTCTCGCAGCTCATCGGAGATGAATCCGACGAGGTCAAGACGAGAGCTACAGAGCTGCACTCGACCCACTTCCAGAAGCTGACTCCGCGTCTCCGACTGCTTCCGGGCGCTCGAGACCTGGTCAAAGCTGTCGCCGATCGGGGTTCTCGCGTCGTACTCGCGACATCGGCTCCGCAGGAGGAACTCGATCACCTCCTCGAGCTGCTCGACATCGACGACCTCCTCTACGCGGTGACGTCGGGCGAAGACGTGGAGACCTCCAAGCCCGAACCCGACATCATCGCTATCGCCCTGGAGCGTGCCGGTGTCGAGGCGGCCTCGGCGGTCATGGTCGGAGACGCCGTCTGGGATATCAAGTCGGCTACCGCAGCGGGCGTGCCGACCGTAGCCCTTCGCTCGGGCGGGACGGGACGAGCCGAACTGCTCGAGGCCGGTGCCGCCGCTGTCTACGACGACGCCGCCGACCTGACGCACCACATCGCATCGAGCCCGCTGGGGCGGCTCTGGGAGTAGGGCGAGCAGAAAACCCCCGATTTCTCGGGGGTTTTCTGTGATTGCTCAGCTACAGGACGGCTCTACCGCGTGTAGGTCAAGGTATTCGAGACCGACACGATCGTGACGACGCAGGCCATGATGAAGCCACCGATGTACGGATTACCGGTCGCGCGGTAGATCTTTCTCGTGACGACAGCCGCGACAGGCAGGATCACGACGATCGGGAACAGCCAGATGCTGTTGATGCCGCCGAAGCCGGAGATCAGCTCGCCTGTGATGAAGAAGTGCGAGTACTGAGCGATCACGAGAATGATCGGGGCTATCCCGTTAGCGAGTGCGAGGACTGCCGTGTTGCCCCATTCCCGTCCGCGGATGGCGAACCGGTTGAAGGAGTTGATGGCAACCGAGTTGGCCAGGAAGTACAGGAGGAAGAACGGCAGGTAGATGCCGGCGATCGCGAGCTTGTTCGGCGTGAAGGTCGGGATCGCGATGACCCAGAGTCGGAAGTCGGTCGTAAAGAAGTACGCCAGCACGAACACGATCAGGAACGCGGAGGCGACCACGATCGCTCCCAGAAGGATCCCCTGCCAGAACCGCTTCCAGCCCGGCAGCACGCCGATGTCGCGGAGGCTCACACCGGTGCGCCTGCCGACGACGCGGTACGACACCGTCATGATGACGATCGCGACGAGGCCGTTGAGGGCCGCCCAGAGGGCGATGATCCACACCGCACCCTGCGGGTTGATCGGGGGATCACCGAGGAAGCTGACGGTACCGACTGCGGTGTTCGCACTGATGATCCAATAGCTGACACCCGACACGATCGCCGAGACGACGAGGCTGCCCCAGAACCACAGCAGCCCCCGTCCCTCGCGGGGAACGAGCGCCGGAGCGGGGCCGGCCCGCAACCCGGCAAATGCCCTGGTGCCGAGGAGGGAGGTGGCGAAGGCAATCAGGAACATCCCGAATCCGACGAGGCCGAGAGCGTTGAAGCCCTCTTTCAGCTGCCAGATCTGCGAGCCCGGGGCGATGGCGGTGGGTGCCCCGAGGGTCTTGTCGAAGTACGTGAGAAGCGACGTCACCTCCTGCTTCGAGAACGGCCCCCAGGGGTGAGTCTGGGCCGGGTTGTCGATCTCGCGGACGGCATCCCGCCCATCGACCGACTGGGTGTAGGTCGTGTACGGCTTGCGAGCGGCCTGGCCCGACGGGTCGGCACCGAAGTGGAGGAACGATTGGGCGTTCGGGGTGCCGATGTAGTCGCGCGGGGCGGTGAGTGCGACCCCGTTGGCGTCGTAGCTGCGGAAGAAGAACTCGTCGTACTGGTCGGCCTGCACTCCGACGTCGCGATCGCCGTAGTAGTTAACGTACTTACCCGTCTCGTCCGTGTAGATCGGATCGTTGTCGACGAGATAGACCGACGAGATGAGGGGGGTCGCAGCCTTGTCGTCGATGGGAATGGCGAAGTTGGCCGCACGGGCTCCGTTGGAGTGGCCGCTGATGCCGATTCGCGTCGTGTCGACGTACGGCAGGCTGGCGATCTCCTTGACTCCGTCGTACATGCCGGTGGCGGCGTCCATCTCGTGGCCCTCTTGCAACGGGTCGGATGAGGCGTGTCCGTACATGTCGATAGACAGAACGACGTAACCACGGCGGGCGAGCTCGACGTAGTTGGAGTCTTGCATCTGCTTGTTGTTCCACCAGCCGTGGGCCAGCACGATGGCGGGGCGCTTGTCGTCGGCGCTGGCACCGTCCGGGACGAGCAGGAGAGCGCTCATGGTCTTGCCCGAGCCGGTCACCCAGCTCATGTCGTGGATCTTGACCGCTCCTCCGGCGGTCTGCACGATAGAGGCGCCAATCGAAGAGACCAACATGATGACCAGAGAGAGAACCAGCCAGAACAGCGGTCTCTTGTGTTTCGTGAGGTGCACTTTTCCCTACTTCATTGTCGGGACCGACCAGACCATTCTGAATCGGAACTGAGAAGAACCTTGTGGTTCCTTATGAATACAAAACGGTTCGGTCGCATGATGCAACACATCCGCACATACGTGCGAGTTCCCCGCCGGGGAAGTTGCCCTGCACAGGTTCGTCGCACGCCTGGATGAGCATCGTTGTGCACATTTGTTCACCTGCAGTCAACGGTGAGGCGCGGAAAGCTCCGTTTACATCGCGGCAACGCCCTAAAGGAGTCAAGGCGTTCACCATGCTCACTTCTCAGGCGGTGGGCGACGACCTTTAGGCGAATGCCCTTGCACCCGCAGTGCAGCTCGCGCTCCTCCCCGATGACGGCCCCACAAAGGGTCTCTGGTCACGTCAGGGCACTTTTGCATAGAGGCCGACCGCACTGGAGAACTCGACGCGCTTCGGCACGGCCGCTCGGGCATCCGCCGTCATCGGGGTCAGCTGGCCGGTGTACCACCAGGTGCGGCTGGGCGTAGACGTGGTCGCCACCGTGCGCACACTCACCGTGTAGTTGCCCGTCGGCACGGCGAACTTCACCGGCTGCAGGACGCCGGCCACTCCTCCGGTGCGCTGCGCGTAGGTCGCTCCGGTCGCGACGTTCGTGAGGGTCACGGTCGCACCGGCAGTCGCAGCTCCGTCTGCCGGAGGGTTGACGCCGACGCCGATGTCGTACGCGGTATGGATGAGCCGCGTCGAGAGTGCGACGCGACTCGGGGCGGCGCCCGGCCGTTCGGCGTACACGCGAGTCATCCAGGAAAGGCTGGTGCGAAAATTCTGGTCTCCGGTGAAGAGCTTGTAGACGTCAGATGCCAGTCCGACGAACGTGTAGCGCCCGGTCTGATCGGTGGTGGTCTCGACCTCGGGGAACACGTAGCTCATCCCCTCGACGGTGACCTTGGTGCCGACGAGCGGTGCTCCGCTCGGCCCGGTGAGGGTGCCCGTCACGGTGGCACCCCTCGCAAGCTCCGCCGTTACGGCTGTGCTGATACCGGCCGAGACCCCCACACTGTCGATGCGCGTCGGTGCGTAGGTGGCGGATCCTGCGCTCGGTGGTTCGATCGTCAGATCGTAGTAAGGAGTGGGCGGCAGGTCGGCGATCACTGCCCGACCCGCGGAGTCGGTCGTGGCCCGACGGAAGCCGCCGCCTTCGGGGGTGGGAACGTAGACGCTCGCCGTCGCCCCGGCCAGCGCGAGGGGGCTTCCGGCGACATCGACGAGCTGGACGCCGATGCTGCCCGTGGGTGCGGTAACGGTCGACGCGGCCGTGGCCGCCTGGGCGGGCAGAACCGCCAATGCGAGAGTCGCAAGCAGTGCTGCGAGCGTTGTCCGTGTGCCTGTCTTCGTCATGGCTCCCCGTTTCGTTCGCGCCGCGCGGGCGCAGCTACGACTCTTCGGGTGAGCCTTGAATCTGCGACAGTACCTGCCGCCCTCCCCCACAACAAGCCCTTGCCCGTCATCGACGAACGCCAGGCCGCGACAGGAGAGCTACTTCACTGGAGGTCTTTCAACTGGTCCATTTCGCTGAGCCGGTTGTTCGCCGAATGAGCGGCGGAGGTGAGTCGGTTGATGACTCGCGCCGCGATGAGGAGCTGACTGTCGGGAATGTCTCGCAGGGTGGCTGCGATCTCCTCACTCGAGGCGATCGTGAACGAACGTGCTTTGTCGCGCGCCTCGGGAGTGGGGCGGAGAGTAACTCGTCGCCGGTCGCTTTGCTCGCGGCTGCGTTCGATCAGATGGGCTGCTTCGAGCCGGTTGAGCAGCACTGTCGCAGCCCCGGTGGTCATGCCGATTCGACGAGCGAGCTTGGCCGGCGACAGCGGCTGATTCTGCTGAGCCGCCCAGACGATTTGACCGAGGGCATTGGCATCGGAGGTGGGAAGTCCCATCCAATCAGACATGTGTTGGTTCAATTCGGCGAACCCTAGCGCCCAATTGTGAAGGGCATCCATCGCCGCGATCTGACCTGGCTTCCACGCTCCCTCCAGAGGATCCGTCACGACAAACACCTTCCTGTGTAGTAGCTTTACTTTAAAGCGATTATAGGAGACCTCATGGACAACCGCCACGCAATCATCTCAGGGGGAAGCATCGCCGGCCTGTCGGCGGCATTCTGGCTCGCCTCGACGGGCTGGCGCGTCACCGTCATCGAACGCGCACCCGCCTTCCGAGAAGGCGGGCAGAACATCGACGTGCGCGGTGTCGCCCGCGACGTCCTGACGAAGATGGGGTTGTTCGAAGCAGTTCAGGCCGAGAACACCACTGAGACGGGCGCCGTCATCGTTGACCAGAACGGCCGAGTGACAGCCGAGCTCCCGAGCGCGAACGAGGACGGGAAAGGCGGCGCCACGGCCGAGCTCGAGGTGCTCCGCGGAGATCTCGCCCACGTCATCCTCGACGCACTCCCCGACGGAGTCAGTTTCATCTACGGCGATGCCATCACATCCATCACTGACGGGTCCGGGCACGTGGAGGTGACGACTCGCGCCGGGCTGTCCCTCTCGGCGGACCTGCTCGTGATCGCGGAGGGCGTCCGCTCGAGTAGCCGCGAGCTCGTCTTCGGCGGAGAGGCCGACGCAACTGACCTGGACGTCACCATGGTGTTCGGAACGATTCCCCGAACGCCCTCCGATGACGACCGGTGGCGGTGGCACAACACCGTCGGTGGACGGCAGATTCACCTGCGACCGGACAACCACGGCACCATCCGAACGATCCTCGCGTACTCCCCCGGCAGCGATCTCGCTGGCCTCGACCGCACCGAGATGCTGGCCACGGTTCGTGCGCGGTACGCAGGGGCAGGATGGGAGACCACCCGCATCCTCGACGCCCTGGATTCTTCCGACGACGTCTACATCGACGAGCTCACCCAAATCCGTATGCCCACGTGGCACAGAGGCCGGGTCGCCATCGCCGGTGACGCTGCCTGGTGCGTCACACCCATGGGTGGGGGCGGTGCGTCGCTCGCCCTCACCAGCGGCTACGTCCTTGCGGCGTACCTCCACTCGGAGACATCCCTCGACGCCGCGCTCTCGTCCTACGACACCTGGATGCGGCCCCTGGTCGACGACGTGCAAAAGCTTCCCGCCGGCCTGAAGAACTTCGCCTACCCTCAGACCCAGCTCGGCCTCAGGCTCAGAAAACTTGCCGACAGAGCCATGACATCGCGCTTGCTGATGCCCGTAGCGGCGAAACTGACCCAGGTCGCCGAAACGCACCGAGAGTTGCCCCCGCTGCCGAGAGAACACTAAATAAGGGATGGCCCCGTGACTACGCCTGAAATCATCGCTGCACCGGGCATGTAAAGCGCGGTTTCTCTAAGCCCTCGAAATCGTTCCCATAGCCCGCACGGCTAAACGCTCCAGCTGCGGCGCTTCGCCCGAGGAGACGCGAACGAGTCGATCTTGCTCGTTGAGAGCCCTTGGCGGATCAGGGTCTCGACGAGGGCCGACGCGGCGGCGACCCCGTCGATGACCGGCACGAGCAGGCGGTCCCGCACGTGCTCTTCGAGGCCGGCCATGCCCGCGCAGCCGAGGCAGATGACTTCGGCCCCTTTCGCGATTGCTCGCTGTCCGGCCGCGACGAACGCTTCAGCCGTGGCGAAGGGATCCTCGTCGAGCTCGAGCACGCCGAGGCCGGTGTCTTCGATCGTGGCGCACCGGTCGATGAGGCCGGCGGTGGTCAGGCTGTCCTCGATCTGTCCGACGGCTCGCCGCACCGTGGTGACGACTCCGTATCGACGTCCGAGCGGCATCGCAAGGTGGGCGGCGGCCTCGGTGATGTCGACGACCGGGATCGACAGCAGTTCGCGAGCTCCTTCCCGACCGTGCTCGCCGAATCCGGCCATGACGACGCCGTCGATGTCGTCCGGCAGGTTCTCGAGAGTCTGCAGAACTGCGGCGGCGCTGATGAAGCTGTCGTACCAGCCCTCGGCGGAGGCCACACCCCAGGCGGGCGTGATGCCGACGATCTCCACGTCCGGGCCGACGGCGAGCCGGGCGCGTGCCGCCGCGGTCTCGGTCATCGACTCGGTCGTGTTGCAGTTGACGACCGCGATGCGGATCACGAGGCGGCCCCGGCCAGGGTCGAGAACGGGGCCGAGGATCCGGGCGCTACCGCTACGGGCGTCCCGATACCGCGGTCCTGGGCAAGCTGGATGACGCGAGCGGCGACGGCCAGATCCTGCGCGCCCAGCCCGACCGAGTCGAACACGGTGATCTCGTCCGCGCTCGTCCGGCCCTTCGCAGTGCCCGCGATGACCTCCCCCAGCTCGGCATAGTGGGCGCCCGCGCTGAGCGCACCTTCGGCTACGGCCTGGAGCAGGTCGCCCGATTTGGCGAGCGCGGTCGCACGGCTGTCGACGAAGACGGTGGCCCGAGCCATGGCCTGCCCGTCGAGTTCGCGGTGGGTCGGTCGAGGTCGGGCGCCAACGGCGTTGATGTGCTGGCCCGCGTGCAGCCACGATCCGAGCACGATCGGATCGACGGACGGGGTCAGCGTGCAGAGCACGTCGGATTCTTCGACGACTTCCTGTGGCCCCGCGGCGATGACGCATCGCCCGGGCAGATCTCCGCCGACCTCCTGCAGGAACCGATCGATCGTGGCCGAGGAGCGCGACCAGAGCACGATCCGCTCGAACGGTCGCGTGGCGGCGAACGCCCTCGCGTGCTCGATCGCGAGGTTGCCCGCACCGATGATGCCGAGTGTCCGGCTGTCGGGGCGGGCGAGGTGACGGGTGGCGACGACGGAGGCCGCAGCTGTCCGCCGTCGCGTGATGGCCATGCCGTCCAGCACGGCGATGCACTCCCCGGTCACCGACGACGACACGAGGATCGTCGAGCGCTGCGTCGGCAACCCCCGATCGGCGTTGTCGGGGATGTCGGCCATGAGCTTGACCGCGACGAGCCCGAGTCGGTCCGAGCGCACCGCCATGGGCAGGAAGAGCGCGTCGTCGGCCCCGGTCAGGGCGACGGGCGCGGGCTGCTGCATGCTGCCGGAGCCCAGGTCGGCGTGGATAGCTTCGACCGCCTCGACGACGTCGACCGCCCCGATGACCGCGCCGATCTCCGCTGCGCCGAGGACGACGGTCATCAGGCGTTCACGGCGGAGTACGCGCCGACGAGTTCGTCGAGGGTCGGGACGTGCGTCGTGAGTCCTCCGTCGAACAGGATCCTCATCCATCGGTCGGATGCGTCGCGGTCGACGACGGCGGAATCCCAGACACCTCCGGCCGCCATCTCATCGGCAGCACGGCGCAGCAACGCCTGATCCTTGTCGGGCCAGCGAGCCGCGAGGACCGCCTCGATCTCGACGTCGGCGTCGTGGGACGTGATCTTCGTCATCCCGGCCGCGATGCCGTCCATGAAGCGGTCGATCCGGTCGCTCAGCTCCTCGACCCGTTCGGTGAGGCAGTAGTAGACACTGTTGGGCATGACGCCTCCCGACTGGAGGTGCCGGAAGACGATGGTGCCGCCGCCGGCCGCGACGAGTTCTTCGGCCGAGACGAGGTCGAGGATGATGGCGTCGCCGAGGCCGCCCTGGTAGAGCTCGATCAGCATCGCGGTCGAGAGGTCGCGGACGAAGCGGGTCTTTGACACGTCGAAGCCCGCTTCGCGGATGAGGCCCGCGGTGAACTCGTAGGGAGCACTACCGCCGGCCCCGGGGGCGAGGACCACCTTGCCTGCGAGCTGGTCGAGGGTGATCGGTGCCGTCTCGGTGCGCGACACGATCGTCATGGGGAACATGTGGTTGAGCTGCCCGACGACGCTGAGCTTGCGAGACGTCCCCGCGTACATGGCGGGAACCCAGAGTCCTCCGAGGGCCAGGTCGGCGGCACCCGACTCGATGTCGTCGAGCACTCCCGTCCACGGGTCGCAGGCCGTCGCGGTGACGCTCAGGCCGCGCTCGGCGAAAAGTCCGCCCTGATCGGCGACGTACTCGGGCAGGTAGTTCAGGCCGTTGGCTGTTGCGGAGATCTTCAGGGTGTCCATGTGTTCCTCCAGAGGAATCGAGGGGTGGAAGGGCGGGTCGGAGGCTCCGACCCGCCCGAGAGATCAGACCCGGCTGGTCGCCAGGGCGTTCTCGTTGACGTCTTCGAGCGAGCGACCGCGAGCTTCGGGGGCGAATCGGGAGGCGACGACGAGGATGGCGTACATCACGGCGGCGAGGCCGAAGACGCCGGCGAAGGCGAACGACCCGTAGAGCGCGATGGCGAGGAACGGCATGACCGCGCCGGCGATGTTGCCGATGCCGTTGACGATCGAGGCACCGGAAGCGCGGATGGCGGTCGGGTAGACCTCCGCCGTCCACGCGGCGAGCGTGGTGTTCGTCAGCATCGTGAAGAACTGGAAGAGAGCGCCGAGCACCAGGATCGCGCCGGTGTCGTTGCCGAAGGCGGCGAATGCGAGGGCGGTGAGGCAACCGAGGATCCCGGCCGACGTGACCATGGCCCGCCGCCCGACCCGGTTCGCGAGCAGGGCGGCCGCCGTGCAGCCGAGCAGCGAGCCGATGTTCATGATCATCGTGTAGAGCAGGCTCTGCGAGACGGTGTAGCCGCGCTCAACCAGCAGCGTCGGCATCAGGAAGTTCAGAGTGACCTGCGAGCCGAACGCCATCCAGGAGGCGACGCCGATCGCGATGGTGCGCTTGAGGACGAGCGGGTGGAACACTGCCGCCGGCGAGGAGTGGAGCGCGACCGGGGGAAGGTCGGCGGGGGTCAAGGTGACCGGCGACTTCGCGTCGGCCGGAGGCCGCAGGCTGTTGGAGGCGAGAATCGCCAGCGAGCGGTTGGCCTCGTCGATTCGCCCCTTGGAGAGCAGCCAGCGGGGCGTCTCGGGAAGCCTGCGGCGGTAGAGGACGACGAGCAGTGCCGGCAGGGCGAGGAGCACGAAGCTCCAGCGCCACACCTGGCCGTCGCCGCCCAGCGGAACCGCTAGGGGTCCGAGCAGGAGCAGGAAGAGACCGTACGAGATGAAGTTACCGATGCCTCCGGCGCCGACGTTGATCGTGGCGATGAGGCCGCCGCGGTAGCGGGTGGCGACCATCTCGGAGAGCATGGCGATGCCGATCATGAACTCGCCGCCGACGCCGATGCCGACGATGAAGCGGCTGACGAGGAGCATGTCGTAGTTGAACGAGAGAGCGCTCAGGAGACCGCCGAGCGTGTAGATGAGCAGGTTGAGGCCGAGCGAGAATCGACGGCCGTACTTGTCGGCCAGCCAGCCGGCGAGGAAGCGTCCGACCAGGCCGCCGATGACGGTTGCAGTGTTGATGGTCGTGAGCTGGAGGTCGCCGATCTGGAGCGACGCCTTGATGTTGGTGGCCATGGCGCCGACGGAGTTCTGTTCGAGGGTGTCGAAGAACTCTCCGGCGAGGATCAGCATCAGCACCGCGAACTGGGCGCGGGTGAAGCCGATCGAGTCGAGGGCGGAGGCGACACCGTTGCTGGTGTCGGCCGTGGAGGTGGGAGGTGTGGTGCCGGTGGGAGCTGTCATACCTGGGGGAACTGTGGTGCGCGTTACAGCAGTCATGGGTGACTCCAGCGGAAAGAGGGTTGCGATGCCAGAATTCGTTCTGCATCGTGCGGACACTCTTTTGTATACGAAAAGGTGTTTCCGGCTGGTTTCGTCGAAGAAACGCTTTGTTACAGACCCACGCAAGGCCTGGTGGAGTCACCGATTCTCCGAAAAGTCTTCGTCAGGGATCCTTGTTTCGTATACGTTCAGCTACCGAGGGCGCTCAGAGTCGCCTCGTCGCGCCGCAGGTGCTCCTCCATGAGGAGGCCTGCCTGAACGGGTGACCCGCGGAGGATCGCCTGAGCCACGGCGGCGTGGTCTCCGCCGCTTTCCGCCACCTCTTCTTGGGTGATGCGCTCGAAGGCCCACGCGGTCTGGTGCAAGAGGCGCTCGATCATCGACTCCAGGTGGGCGTTTCCGGACGCCTGTGCGACCAGCCGGTGGAACGTGAAGCGGGGTGACTGCACTTCGACCTCCTGGTCGGAGCGTTGCTCGTTGATGACCGCGCGAAGCAGGTCGGCGCTGTCTCCGCCTCGATGTCCGGCCGCGAGCTCCGCAGCCAGAACCTCGAGCGCACGGCGGATCTGCATGAGCTCGATGACCGCATCAGCCGACGAATCGGCGACGCTCACACCCTTGAACTTCTCCGAGACCACGAACCCCTCGGTCTCGAGCTGTCGGAGGGCCTCGCGGACCGGCACTCGGGAGACCCCGAACCGCTCGGCGATCGCATCCTCCTTGAGGCGCGTGCCCCTGGCGAGACTGCCGGCGATGATCTCAGCGCGAAGAGCTTTGAGGACGGATGCGGGTTTGGACTCCACGGCTCGATCCTAGGGGCGCTCTGCCTGGTGTCGCCGAGTGAGTGCTGTTGAAGACTGGGCAACAGCTTGTTGCCCGATTGGCCTCATTCGTCGCCGCTAGTGTCGACTGCGTGACGACCGATGACCTAATTCCGTCTGACTATGCCGCGACTTTGACTGAGCTCAAGGCGGAGGTTCGGGCCGCTCGATTTACCGCTCAGCGGCAGGTGAACCGGGAGCTGGTTCGTTTGTATTGGCGCATCGGGCGCAGCTTGTCCTCGCGAGCGGCGTCGGAGGCGTGGGGGTCGAAGGTCGTGACCCGCCTCGCAGATGACCTGCGGGCGGAATTTCCGGACATGCGGGGTTTCTCGGGCCGGAACCTGCGGTACATGCGAGCGTTCGCCGAGGCTTGGCCCTTCGATTCGGAATTTGGGCAACAGGCTGTTGCCCAATTGCCGTGGGGCCACATCACGGTCCTCCTGGACCGATTGGGTGACCAGCAAACCCGCGATTGGTACGCCGGACAGGCTGCCGCCCAGGGCTGGTCGCGAAACGTTCTCGACCATCACATCCGCATCCGCTCACATGAACGGATCGCGGCAGCCCCATCCAACTTCGAGACAACTCTTGCCTCGACCGATTCGGACCTGGCCCAGCAGCTGACCAAAGATCCTTACGTCCTCGACTTCCTCGCTCTCGACGGCGACTCGAAGGAACGGGATCTCGAAGAGGCGATGGTTGACCGCATCATCGGGACGCTCAGGGAGCTCGGCCCAGGCTTCTCGTTCGTCGGCCGCCAAGTGCACTTCGACGTGGACGGGGACGACTTCTACGTCGACCTGCTCTTCTTCCACGTCATTCAGCTGCGGTACGTCGTCGTCGAGCTGAAGACCGGACAATTCGAACCATCCTTCGCTGGCCAGCTCGGGTTCTACGTCGCTCTCGTCGATGACGTTCTCCGACTCCCCCAGCATGCAGACACGGTCGGAATACTTCTCGTCACTGGCAAGAACGACGCCGTCGTTCGCTATTCACTCGGCGGCGCCGGGGCCCCAGTCGCCGTATCTTCCTACGACCTCCTCCCGCCGGAAATGCAAGCCTCCCTCCCATCAGAGGGAGACATCACTCGGGCTCTCGGTGGGTCGTGAGTGACTCGTCGAGGCGCGGAGCCCGCTCTTACTCTCCCGCGGCGTCCGGCAAGGCGGAGGGACGACCGATCGCAGTCCGCACTATTCATTTCCACAAGAAGCACTATGACGCGATCATCAGCGGAGACAAGGTCACCACCGTTCGATGGAACGAGTCAATGGCGGTCGGTGTCGCGACGTTCGTCTTCGACGATCACCCGACGGCCGCACCGTTGGCTGGCGCGGTCACGGCCGTGCACCAGTACCGGATCGACACCCTCACCGCGGAACAGGCGCAACAGCCGCCGGGGACCGACATGTATCGGTTCGGACAGCAGCTTCGGGAGCACTACCCATCTGTATCCGTCGTCCATACCGGTCGAGGCCGTGCTCGGCCTCGACCGCGAGTAGTGACCGATGGAACGAGGTGACTGGGTCTTCCTCCACGAAGCCGGCTGTTGAGTAGAACGGCGCATTCCAAGGCACTCCTGCGTACGTGCGGAGAGAGATGCGCTCGTAGCCACGCTCGCGAGATTGGTCCTTCGCAGCTTCGACGAGCGCTCGACCCAGGCCCTGCCGCGGCAGCACCGGCGCCTCCGACAGCTGCTCCAGGTGGCAGATGCTGTCCACCTCGAGCGCCTGCACGAATCCAGCGACCTCGCCGTCAACGTCGACGGCGAGCAGGAAGCCGGGCTCGGAGAGTCGCGTGATCCCAGGAGGGGCAGTAGACCACACGTCGGCGTGAAGGTAATCGATCAGCAGCTGGTCCGCGTCGTTCTCAATCCGCTCGACAGCGTGCACGTCGCTTGCCCGGGCGGAGCGGATCAGTCGTGCCATGCCGCAAGCGTAAGAGTCGCGAAGGATGTCTCGGTGAGCGATCCGCTACGGGGACGACTGCCCGCAGGGTGAGGACTGCGACGATGGTCCGGTGGCTGAAACCCTCGAACCCTCGCTTGTTCCCGAACTGCTCGTGGCCGACCTGGATCAGAGCATCGAGTTCTGGTCCAACTTGTGCGGCTTCGACGTCGCCTACTCACGCCCTGAGGAACGCTTCGCGTACATCACGCTCGGTTCCGCGCACCTAATGCTCGAACAAGCAGGCGTGGGTCGCAACTGGATCACGGGGCCTCTCGAGCGCCCGCTCGGTCGCGGGGTGAATCTCCAGATAACGGTGCCGGACTCTGAGGCGTTGGCGCAGGTCCTCGGAAAGGCTGGCGTTGAGCTCTTCATGCAACCCGAGACAAAGTGGTACGGCGTCGGCGAGGAAGAGGCCGGCGTGCGTCAATTCCTTGTCCAGGACCCTGACGGATACCTCGCGCGGTTCCAATCGTCACTTGGGCGACGAGCAACCGCCCGGTAGACGATGGTCTACCGCGCGCCTAGGCACTAGACAGGTACGACGGCCTATCGAAGGAGTTGCCGATGCTGATTCAGGTCTGCGGGTTACCCGGTTCTGGGAAGTCCACACTGTCAGCCGCACTCGCGGATCGAGTGCCGTCGACGATGCTGCGAGTCGATGCGATCGAAGCGGCGATGTGGAAGTACGGCATCCCTCGGGAGCAATCTGGTATCGCCGCATACTCGGCCTTGCACGCGATCGCTGTCCCGAATCTTATGCGGGGCCAAACGGTGATCGCGGATGCAGTCAGTGGAAGTGAACCCGCACGGGCCGGTTGGGTGTCGACTGCCGAGATGGCTGGTGTTCCCCTACGAGTAATCGAGGTCGTCTGCCCTGACCTCGTCGAGCACCGACGCCGAGTCGAAGAGCGCAAGAACGACCTTCCTGGATTCGTGCTGCCGACGTGGGACGAAGTGGAAACCACGCGAGCTGAGTACGAAGCTCGCAGTGACGAACGACTCGTGCTTGACAGCACCATGCCCGTAACAGAAATGGCCACAATGGCCCTCGAATTTGTCGGGGCCGACGTCCGATAGCCGATCGGCTAACCGACGCCGTAGCCCGAGGAAAAAACCCTGCTCCTCAGACGACTTCGGGTGGAGGATCGTGAGATGAATATTGAAGGCATGCCCGAGGACGAGCGTCTCGCAATCCTTGATTCGCTTGAGGCCCAGCGCCCTGGTTCTTCGACGCTCGCGGGCGGTACGCTCGCCGGGCCTGCAACGCCGAACCGTCCAAACGTTCCCATCTGGGAGTACGCGAGCTACTCAGAGCAACACCCCGACGTGGAGATTGACGATCTTGTAGCTATTCGATTTCCGGTCATTTTCTATGGTGGCGATGAATTCACTATCTACTCGGCGGCCGAGTACCTCCGGACAGACCCCGTGCCTCCACCCAGGCCCATGGGCCTTGACTCAATTATCGACATGTGGCGGCATCTTCACGCGGCCGGGATTGTCGCTTGGGACAGCGAAAAGAGAGCCGTCGAGCATCGACAGCCGATCAGCGCGTACAAAGCTGCGGTAGCCGAATGGGGCACTCACTGGCGGGCCAGAGAACAAACGGGCGGCAACGACGTTCCACGGGGCCGGTAGCCCATCGGCTATCGGGCGGCTGTGAAGGCCTCAATTGCGTCCTGCGCGGTTTGCATTTCGATGGGGCCGCCATGGCCCTCCTCTTCAATGATCACGAGACGGCTCCCAGGCCAGGCTCGGTGCAAGAGCCAAGGCGTGATGGTCGGGCCACTGATGTCTCGTCGGCCGTGGATGAGCACGCCTGGCGTACCGGCAAGTTCGCCAGCGCGCGTCAGGATCTCGTCCCTGTCGAGGAAGCAGTCATTGGACCAATAGTGGGTGACGAGCGTGGCGAAGTTCTCGCGGAGACGATTGTCCGTATGAACTAGTCCGGGCTGCCAGTTGGGATCAAGGGAGACGTGCGTCGACTCCCACTCATCCCATCGATCGGCGGCTGCAAACCGGACCTCAGGATCGGTGTCGCGAAGCAGGCGCGCGTAGTGGTCGATCACGCGAACGCCCGCTGGCACGCCTTCGGCAAGACGAGACCACGCTTCCGGGAAAACAGCTCCCACGCCTTCAGTGATCCAGTCGATCTCCCGACGGGCGCCCGTCGTGACAGCGACAAGGACCAGCTCAGTGACGCGGGTCGGATGGGCAAGCGCGTATGCGAGCGCGAGTGTGCTGCCCCACGAGACACCGTGCACCAGCCAGGCCTCGATCCCGAGGTGATCGCGAAGCGCCTCGATGTCGTCTATGAGCTCTCGCGTCGTGTTGTTGGTGAGCGATGCGAGATCGTCTGCGGCCCACGGGGTGCTGCGTCCGCAGCCGCGCTGGTCAAATCCGACGACGAGGTGGCGTTCCGGGTCGAAACGGCGCCGGTACCCGCCTGCCCCGAGCCCCGAGCCTGGGCCGCCGTGAAGGTACAGAGCAGGGCGCCCTTTTGGGTTACCCGAGATTTCCCAGAGGAGTCGCGCGCCATTTGGTCGACTCAGATGCCCTGAGCGGAACGGATCGATTGGCGGATGCACAGCAAAAGCCTACGAGGCACTGTCCGTTAATGGATCCCCTATCGCAACGTCAAAACGGCGAATGAACCAGGGCGCGACGTCCCTGCGGTCTCGGCTAGGCCCCCTTCTCTGGACACGGCCATATTGATGTCATGCGGAATAGCCCTTTGTTCGCGGACACGCTTCGCGCTTTTTACACCGATTTGTTACATGACTCGCGTTGTCGGGGTGGTGTCAAGAGCCAAAAAGATGTCTCACGGCACGGTCGGGTGCGTGCGCACACTGGGGGCGAACGGTCGGCAAGGTGGGCAGATCCAGGGCCCTGCTGCCCGCTCATCCATCTAGAGAACTGCGCACTCGCGCGAACCGAGGAGGTCGTAATGAACACCACCGATCAGCAGCGGGGCACCCCCGCTCCCCCGCCGTGGCGGGCCGCCTGATGGCCGGTCGCCTGACCGGTGCCGGGGCCGCCGGCGTCGCCGCCGTTGCCACCGCCGCCGCGGCCGTCGTCGTCGGACAACGACACCGCCGCCGCCCGGACGAGGGCGCCGGGTCACCGCGCGAGGCCCTGACGCGCTGGCAGGCCGTGACCGTCCTGGCCGACCCCAACGACGTGTACTCCGGCGGCCACAAGCCGCCGTTCCTGGCCGACCTCGGCGAGGACGTCGAGGTCGAAGTGCGTGCCGCCGCCGGCGACAAGGGCACCGAGCTGCGCGCCCGCCTCCGCCAGCCAGCCTCTTCTAAGAAGTCCGCCGACGAAGCCGCCAAGACCATCCGCATGGCACTCCGACGGGCGAAGCAGGTCATCGAGGCCGGCGAGGTGCTGCGTGTCGACCCCACGCCCCACGGAGAGCGGAAAGCCACCCCCACCGGCGCCGTCGTCGACCGGGCCACCGCGCACGCCGACGAGGAGGGACTGCTGTGAGGGCCCTCACCTGGACCGGCGTCAACGAGACCTCGGTCGAGACCGTCGACGACCCCGCGATCCTCAACGACCAGGACGTCATCGTCAGGGTCCAGCTCAGCACGACGTGCGGGTCCGACCTCCACCTGCTCGGCGGGTACATCCCCACTATGCGTTCGGGCGACGTCCTCGGCCACGAGTTCATGGGTGAGATCGTCGAGATCGGGTCGGCCGTCCGCAAGGGCAAGGTCGGCGACCGCGTCGTGGTCTGCTCGTTCGTCGCCTGCGGCCGGTGCTGGTACTGCACCCACGAGCTCTACTCGCTGTGCGACAACGGCAACCCCAACCCCGCCATCACCGAGACCCTCTGGGGCTCCCCCATCGGCGGGTGCTTCGCCTACAGCCACGCACTGGGCGGCTTCGCCGGCAGCCACGCCGACTACGTCCGGGTGCCCTACGGCGACCACGGCACCTTCCCCGTCCCCGACGGCGTCTCGGACGAAGCAGCACTGTTCGCCTCGGACGCGGCCCCCACCGGGTGGACCGGCGCCGACCTCGCCGGCATCACCCCCGGCGACACCGTCGCCGTCTGGGGTGCCGGCGGCGTCGGCCAGATGGCCGCCCGCGCGGCCATGCTGCTCGGGGCCGAGCAGGTCGTCGTCATCGACCAGCTGCCCGAACGCCTCCACCAGGTGCGGCAGCACGTCGGTGCCGAGACCCTCGACTTCGCGCAGGACGACGTCCTCGCCGAACTCAAGGAGCGCACCGGCGGCCGCGGCCCAGACGTCTGCATCGAGGCCGTCGGGATGGAAGCCGACGGCACCGGCGCCCAACACCTCTACGACCAGGTCAAACAGCAGCTGCGACTGCAGACCGACCGGCCGACCGCGCTGCGCGAGGCGATCTACGCCTGCCGCAAGGGCGGCAGCGTCTTCGCACTCGGCGTCTTCGCCGGGCTCGTCGACAAGTTCCCGCTCGGGGCCGTCATGAACAAGGGCCTTACCCTGCGGGGCGCCCAACAACACGGGCACCGCTACATCCCGATGATCCTCGACCGCATCGCGGCCGGCGAGCTCAGCACCGAGCACCTCGCCACCCACGTCCTCCCGCTCGAGCAGGGGCCCCAGGGCTACGAGATGTTCAAGACCAAGGACGACGGCTGCGTCCGCGCCGTCTTCCGCCCCGGCACCTGACATCGCGCCTCCCCGGCAACCCGCGCGCTCCTCCCGGCGTCCCGCCGCACCGCCCCGCCACCCGGCCCCGCACCTCCCCCACAAGCCCGCGTCACCGAAGAAAGGAAACAGATCATGAGAGCAGTCGTCTACGAGGGCCCGCGCAAGGTCTCGGTGAAGGACGTCCCGGACGCCCGCATCGAGCGCCCCACCGACGTCCTCGTCCGCATCACCAGCACGAACATCTGTGGTTCCGACCTGCACATGTACGAAGGTCGGACCGATTTCGAGACCGGCCGGTGGTTCGGTCACGAGAACCTCGGCCAGGTGGTCGAGGTCGGCTCGGCCGTCGACAAGGTGCAGGTCGGCGACTGGGTCGTCCTGCCGTTCAACGTGGCCTGTGGCCATTGCAAGAACTGCGAACGGGGCCTGACGAACTACTGCCTCACCGCCCAGCCCGAGCTCGCCTGGGCCGGTGCCGCCTTCGGGTTCGCCGACATGGGACCCTGGCCTGGCGGCCAGGCCGAATTGCTGCGGGTGCCGTGGGGCGACTTCAACTGCCTGCGGCTCGGCGAGGACGCCGAGGAGAAGCAGACCGACTACGTGATGCTCGCCGACATCTTCCCCACCGGTTACCACGCCACCGAGATGGCCCGCGTGAAGCCCGGCGACCAGACTGTGATCTACGGGGCCGGACCGGTCGGCGCCATGGCCGCGTACTCGGCGATCATCAAGGGCGCGAGCAGGGTCATGGTCGTCGACCGGCACCCCGACCGGCTCGCCGCAATCGAGGAGATCGGGGCGATCGCGATCGACGACTCGAAGGTCGACCCGGTCGAGGCTGTCCTCGACCTGACGATGGGCCTCGGGGCCGACAACGGCTGCGAGTGCGTCGGCTACCAGGCACACGACCCCGACGGCACCGAGCAGCCGAACCTGACCCTGAACCGGCTCGTGCAGTCCGTCCGCTTCACCGGCGACATCGGCGTCGTGGGCGTCTACGTGCCACAGGACCCGGGCGGTCCGGACGAGCTGGCGAAGCAGGGCGTCATCCCGTTCGACTACGGCCAGTTCTGGTTCCGCGGTCAGGCAATGGGCACCGGGCAGTGCCCGGTCAAGCGCTACAACCGGCCCCTGCGCGACCTCATCGCCGGCGGCAAGGCGACGCCGTCATGGATCGTCAGCCACGAGCTGTCCCTCGAGGAGGCCCCTCAGGCCTACGAGCACTTCGACGCCCGCGACGAGGGCTGGACGAAGGTCGTCCTGCACCCCGACGCCGTGCCGTCGGCCAGCTGATCCGACCGAACCCGACCCCGGACCGGACCGAACCGGCCCGAGAACCGAGGAGCCCCGATGGACGACCGCATCCTGTCCCCCCGACGGACGGGCCTCTACGTCGCCATCGGGGTCGCCGTCGGCGTGGGCGTCGGGCTGGCCGGTGCACCGATGCTGGCCCCCCTGGCGGCCTGGTGCACCGCCGGCCTCATCGCCCTGGTGCACGTCTGGCGGGCCTGCTGGCCACAGGACGCGGTCGGCACCGAGCGCCTCGCGAACGAGGAGTCCAGCTCGCGCCTCACCGACGACGCCCTGGTCGTGGCGTGCCTCGCGAGCGTCGGGGCCATGCTGCTGGCGCTCGTGCAGGCACGCGACGCCAGCGACCCCGTGTCGGTCGCCACCGTCGTCCTGGGCATCCTCGCCACGATGGTCGCCTGGGCTCTCGTGAACACGGTGTACGCGCTGAAGTACGCCCGGATCTACTACGTCGACCACGATCGCGATGGCTTCGACGTCAAGCAGGAGGCGCCTCCCACCTACAGCGACTTCGCCTACCTGGCCTTCACCATCGGCATGTCGTACTCGGCACCGGACGTCGAACCCGACGACACCCGCACCCGACGCACCGCACTCCCCCACGCCCTACTGTCGTACTTTTTCGGCACCGTCCTGATCGCCACCACCCTGAACCTGGTGACGAACCTGGCACAAACCTGACCGCAGCTCGGCCGAGAATCTGTCCCAGCACACAAAAAATGGGCCCCCTCGGACCCTTGCGGCAGCCCTACAGGTGTGGTTCCGTGACTCATCTCGGTTCCTGCTCACACAAGACCTGGGCTGTGTCGCTGGCCGCTGGGGTCCTGCGCACCCACGTGTAGAGGTGACACCATGGGCAGGTTCACGTATGACCGAGTGACTTCAGTCGAGTTCGACGACAGAATGCTGAGGCACTTCCAGATCGTCATTGGCATCAAGCTGCACCGTCACGAGTCGTTCTTCTTCTCGTGGCAGGACTACCAGTCGGCCGGCAAGAGCCGCACGTCGATCTGGGTGCACCCAGGGGCGCTGCTTCTTTTCAAGTACTACGGGTCCAAGACACCGCAGGTGAACCCTTCGTGGATACATTCGCTCGAGCTCGCCGCCAACAGCGGAGCGGGACTTGCCTGCGTCCCCGAACCCGACGGGCATCCCCACCAAAACCCGGTGCCCTGACACCAGGGCAACACCAATGAGCGGGAACCGCATCGACACAAGAGCCGTGTCCGAACACTCGCCGACCACGTCAGCGCTGATCACCAAGGACGACGTCTGTAGCAACCTCGAGGTTGGGGGGATAACGGTGGCCTTATCTGCCGACAGACAAGGCCACCGTTCATCGCGGCGGTGGTTAAGCGCTGCGGACTTTCACGGTAGAGCGAACCGCTCTTGGGCTGCTATCCCCCGCCCGCAGGCCTTGAGCCAGTTCGCGCGAGGCGAGAACGGCCGCCCGGCCGGTCTCAGTAAAATCGACTCATGACGGCGAGACCACAGGGGGCGTTCGTGTCCCACCCTGTCGCCTCAACCCACTCCGCCGACGAGGCCAAGGCCGTACTCAGTGACACATTCCTGCCGGTCGAGTTCCCTGCCCTCGCCGGGTCCGATGACCTTCACCTTGAACTCAATGCTCTAAAAACGGGCCGAATGACCTTTGGATTCATGCGTTTCGATCGGCCAATTCGCATCAGTACGGCGGAACCCGAGAACTACCACGTCGACATCCCCCTTCAAGGCAGGGCAGGACTTCGAGCGGCGCACGGCCACCACCTCGCAGTCGACCGTCACACAGCCGGTGTCTTCATGCCAGGCCGCGCCGTCGACCTCGACTGCGGGGACGACTTCGCGCAGGTCGCTCTCATGCTCTCGCGCGTTGACCTGCAAAACAAGATCGAGGAGCTGCTCGACTGGAAGACCCTGTCACCCGTTCAGTTCGACGGCGCTTTGGATCTCACCGCAGGCGGACGCACCCTTCTTCACACCGTGCGGATCATCAACGACGCTTCCCAAGACCAGAACGGGATGCTTCAGCATCCCCTGGCGGTCCACTCCCTAGAACAGGCCGTCATACACGCGCTTTTGTTCACTCATCAGCACAACCACTCGGACGCTCTGCGGGGACACGTGCAACGAGCCGGGCCCCGGGCAGTCCACGAAGCGGTTGCCCTCCTCCGAAATGACCCGGCTCGAGCCTGGACCGTTTCAGATCTCGCAGCGGCCTGCTCGACCAGCACGAGGAGCCTCCAAGAGGGATTCCGGAGAACCCACGACTCCACTCCTACGGCGTACCTCCGTCGTCTCCGCCTCGAGAAAGTCCACGAAGAACTTCTCAAGTCCAAACCCGGCATCTCCACCGTCAGCGAGACAGCAACTAAATGGGGCTTCACGCGCCTGGGCCGCTTCGCCTTGGCCTACTCGACACTCTTCGCAGAAAAACCTAGCGAAACATTGCGCGCTTGACACCCAGCCGGCCGTAACATAGCCGTGCATCCAAGCCACAGCCCAGATCCTCTTGTGACGGCCGGTACTTCAGCGAGTGGTTGCGATTGCCTGAAAAGTTTGATCCAGCAGGTCGTGCAGATCGGGTTCCCCGTCCCCTTCCAGCCAGGTACCGATGGCAACGCTCAGGCACTCGAGTGCAGCAGCGACGCGTGTGCGGAGCGCGAGGTTGTTCGTCGTTGATGTCTCGCCATCACTCGAGAGCCGTTCGGCCATGGGCGGACGCCAAGTTGCCTGCTTCTGGTGCAGTCTCGAGTACAGCGCAGGCGTCCGCCACACCAGTTGCATCCGTCGGAGCTGCTGGTCCGAACTGCTGAGAAAATCCGCGGCAGGGGTGAGGCTGCGTCTGAGGGCCTCCCACTCTGTGTCGCCGTGGCCAGAGGCGACACTTAGCGCATCAAGCATTGCTTTGAAAACAGTGTCGAAGACGAAAAGAACCACGTCCTCCTTGACAGCGAAGTACCGCAGGTAGGTGCTGCGGGACACCCCAGCCTCTGCAGCCAGAACATCGAAGGTGACCTTCTCGAACCCCCGATCGAGAAAAAGTGTCAGCGCGGACCTGGCCAGTTCTTTACGAATCGCGTTCCGGCCGATGTCGCGGGTGGCCGCCGCACGTCTTTCCATCGCATCACCGTATCGACATCAGGACTCGCTTGCATACGTGACTCTCAGAATCTACAGTGATACTGAGTGCCACTCCGGGCCAGTCGGGCGGCGTCATCACAACATCTGCGGCGCCCGCCGCAACCACCGAAGAGCACGACGACCTAAAAACCCACAGGAGCGACACCGTGAATCACGCCACCACATCCACTCCACGACGGGCGGGTCTGATCGGCGCAGGCAACGTCGGTACCGCGATTGCCACCCGCCTTGTCGACCTCGGATGGAACGTCGACGTCGCGAACTCTCGCGGCCCGCATACCCTCCACGACTTCGCACGCCTGACCGGCGCCCACGCCGTGACGATCGATGAGATCGGCCCCAACGTGGACCTCCTCATCCTCGCGATCCCACTGGCGAGTATTCCCGGGCTTCTGCACGTCATTCAACGCCTCGACCCAGACACAGTCGTGGTGGACACCGGAAACTATGTGCCTCCCCGTGACGGTTCGATTCAGGACGTCATCGACGGTCTGCCGGAGACTGCATGGGTTGCCGAGCAGCTCGGCATTCCCGTAGTGAAGGCCTTCAACAACATCGTCGCCGGAAGCCTCGCCACCGCGGGCACACCGGCCGGAACAACCAGCCGAGTGGCATTACCGGTGTGCGGCGACGATCCTCGAGCCCGCACGGTAGTCATGCAACTCGTAGAAGAGTTGGGGTTCACCGCATATGACGGTGGATCCCTCGACGCGTCCTGGCGTCAGCAACCGGGGCAGCCGGCGTACTGCACCAACCCGACGATCACCGAACTGGCGTCGTTACTGGAACGCGCCGACCGAGCCGCGGGACCTCGCCGACGCGACCAAGCTCTTAAAGTCGCCTTGAAACTGCCCGCAACGTTCCCCGCTGACGTACTCACGCGCGCTTCACGGTTCTCCTCGGGCCTGGACCGGTGGAAACCCGCTGCGTGGCTCGCCACCGCCCGGGTAGGGCTATCGCTACTCCGTCCCTAAATCCCGGTCGACTGCCCGATACTGCTGCTAAGCATGAACGTAAATGAGTCCTACCAGCACGCCCGTTAGCCCTGCGCTTTCTTTCGCCAAGCACCCCGGGCGCCTCACGAATGCCTGTGCCATTGTCCGAGGGCACGCCGCCCACAGCTCCGCGACAGCCGTCTAGTAGATCATTGTGGGCGGGACGGGTGATTGAGTCCCAGGCTGACTACGCAGGGTCAGGATGCGGACGTTGTGACGGCGTAGACGATGGTGGCAGTCATGATGAGCCCGGCCACGCAGAACGTTCTGATCGCTCGACGAGAAATAGACCGGCCTGCTCGGATGTCCCTGAGGGTGAGGACGATGGCGGCAATAGCCACCACGCATCCGACGGTGACTCCAATCAAGATCATTGCGCGCATCATCTGTCGACCATAATGGCCGGCAATCAGGTAACCGGATACGGTCCGCAACCGCGCCCAGTCCCGTCCGTTGGCCCATCGGCTATCGGCACGGGTGGCGGTCGCGTCGTCCGATCGGACATCGGCCGGAACGACGACCGCGACACTGACGGCGCGTCTACACAGACATAAATCGTGGCAAATCTCGAGTTGCCTGCGGCTTACTGGTTGTCGAGATCTTCGAACTGGGGTAGCCCCTGCGTAGAGGCGTCAGATTCTTCTTCACGGAACGCGTCCCAGAGGAGGTTCACCACGACGACGAGGGTGATGAAGATGTAGGAGAACGCCGCAACAGCAAGAGCACTAAGACCGACTTCGACAGCAATCACAACTCCTCGCGCGTCCGTAAGGTCCAAGTTGGCGAGCACGATCACGCAGGCGGTTGCTAGCAACGACACCAGCAGACACACGAGTATGTGCGCAACCGCCTCGTTGAGGGCTCTTATGCGGCTACCGGTGACGGCGGTTGGCCGTTGCAGCAGCCGTTCGCGCCAAGAGGCGATCTGACCAAATCCCGTCAACAATGCTCCGGCCAGAAGAGCTGTGCCAGCCAGCAGCTGATCGGCTCCGCCTAGGCGGATTCGCAAGAGTGCAACTGCGAGGCCGGCGGCTACTGGAACTCCAATGAGGATGCAGCGCGTCCAGTAGTCAGGCGACTCCGCAGCCGACGAGGTCCGCCGACGTCGAAGACCTTGCCACAGACCCGTAAGCAGAGGTCGAAGGTCTAGCCGTTGAGCCATTCCTCTACCTCGCTCACGCTGATCGGGCTGATATCCAGCCGTTCCTCCCGCATCACAATTTCGAGGCGGGGTGCGACTCGCGCGTAATAGAACGCCGTTGTCGGCGATCCGTCGGAGACGGGATAAGTGAAGACGTCGCGGAGTGTGTCCACCGCAATCGTGGTCGACTCTCCATCTCGATCTCGAACACTAATCGTCGCGTCGTCATAACGCGCCGCTTCCTCCTCTTCTAGGAGATCTTCAGCCTCGAGTAGGGCAGCAAGTTCAGCGACGCCTTCCGCTTGTGAGGCCGCCTGACCGGATCGCTGACGCCGTGCCCATCCCCGACCAGCCGTGCGAATGACTTCACGCCCCTTATCGTTCAGGAGCCGGATTTGCAATGTGCGCTCGTAAGGGTCCCGGGGACCGCCTCGGTCGGACTCGCCGATGCTTCGGAAGGTCGCATTGGCCGAGACTGCGGCCCCGATGATGCCGTCGATATACGAGTTGTCTGCGGCCTGCACAATATTGAAAAGCAGTCTTGTGTGGGATCGACGCTTCGGTGGCGTCTCTCCGTTCGCTACGGCTTCGCCGCGAGCAGCCTCTTCCTCCGCTTTGGCCGCCACCTTCTCGGCGGCGCTCTCCTTGGCCAACAGCGACATCAGCTTGCGGACCGGATCGCGGCGCCGGACTGCCTGCGCAACGACGACAAAACGAGACTCCTCGGACTGTGAGAACAAGAGAGTGATGTAGTGACTTGCCTCGGGGGACCAGTCATGGATGTCCTGAGATTGCTCGCCCGGTTTGGTGGCTCGAGTGTGGCTACCTGTTTCTCCTGTTTCCACGACGACGTGTACCAAGCCGTCACGGATGACTTCGGGATTGCCGACAGTCACCGACGAGGTTGGCTTCCGGGGCACCTCCTCGTCAGCCGGCTGTTGGGGTTGGACGAAGATCGTTCCGCGCTGGTGGAGCTTGTCGAGCATCCGTAGGACCGCGTCACGTGCGGAGGAACCTACTGATGTATCGAAAGGCACCTTCCCTTTGATCTGGTTGGGAAACGCTTCGACGATGTAAATCCGAAAACCGTGGGTACGTGGCATGACGCTGTCCTATTCGCAATTGAGACGCCGTCAGTGATGGATCCTCGACGTTGCCAGCGATGGTACAAGTTCCGGGACGCTTCCCCGACGTCCGAACCATAACCCCGGGCTCTGACACCCGAACTAGCAATCCGTAACCGATCTCGACAGTCGATCGGCTATCGCTGCACAGTTGCGGGGCCACTCATTCTCTGGTCATGCGTTGAGGGCCCCTAGTAAGCGGGAGATAGCGACGCGCCACTCAGAATCGCCTGCCTCAGCCCAGAGCTGCGCGAGCTCGCCGTCGTCACGAGCGGCAGCGTCGACCGCCAATACAGCCTGACGTGTCAAACGCTTGCTAGGCCTGGAGGCTCGACCAACGAACGTCTCGACGCTTTCGGTATAGACATCTGACTGCGTGGGGCGACCGAGGCCATGCGCCACGACCTCTGCGGCCGCGATCGCGGTACATGCGACGTCGCTATCCATGGGCGCCGAGCTACGCAGAGCCCTTGTCAGAGCTGCTTTGACGACGCCCCAACGCTTTTGACCGTCGAGCTCCCATGAGAAGTCCGCACCCGTGTCATTACCCAGTGGCTCAGCACTCCATGTCCCCATACGACCAAACTACGGGCTCGAACTGCTGAGCCTTCAACGCCGCTCAGTCGGCGCGTTGGATCGCGCGGTAGACCGTCGAGCGGGCGACACCGAACAGCTCGGCGATCTCGCTGGTGGTGTGCTCGCCCGTGCGGTGCAATAGCACGAGGTGCTTCTCCTGTGACGGGGTCAGCTTCGGTTTGCGGCCGCGGAGCTTGCCGGCGGCCTTGGCAATCGCCATGCCCTCACGCGTGCGAGCACGGATGAGGTCGGCCTCGAACTCGGCCACCATGCCGAGGACGTTGAACAGCAGCCGGCCGACGGGGTCGGTGGGGTCGTAGACCGCTCCCCCGAGGTTCAAGGCGACGCCCTTTTTCGTCAGCTCGTCCGCGATGTCTGTCGCGTCCCGGAGTGAACGGGCGAGGCGATCGAGCTTGGTGACGACCAGGACGTCGCCGGAGCGGCACGCGGCCAGCGCTTCGCGGAGACCGGGCCGGGCTCGAGTCGTGCCCGAGAGACCGTGGTCAACATAGACCTGCTGATCGTCAACACCGAGTGCTGCGAGACCGTCACGTTGTGCTGCGAGATCTTGTCCCGAAGTCGAGACGCGGGCATATCCAATGAGCATTCCACGACTGTAGCGTTTAGACCCCCGTCACCGGGCATTTTTGCGGGACAGGCATACGCGAATCCGCAGGCCAGACGCCACTTGATCCCAGCCGGCTGAGACAAGCCCGAGAAGGCGTCCCGATGAGCGACCGGCTAACGGGCACGCGGAAACAGTCGCCTTTACGGCTGAGAGGATGCACCCTGGGACGTAATGCGCACGGTGGGTGACTGGCCTTTCACAGGACAGCGGCCCCCGCGCGCACTCCGAGCAAGGGCCGACACCGTCTGTCAATGAGCACGACCTACAGGTCGATGAAGCGGCTGTCCCCGATTCCCTCAAGTAGAGAGGGGCCGTATGCCGACGCGGGGGTTTGGAAGCCCGGAGTGAAATCGCCCGCGATGATCCGGGAAGCGATCTCGACGGCGGCGAGCTGGGTGAACCCGTAGCCGGTCGGGGTGTCGACCAGGCCCGCGGCGGTAGAGCCGTCGCGGCCGGTGACCTTCGCGTAGACGCGAGCTCGGCCGATGGCCCGGTCGGCGGCGTCGGGGCCGTCGGGCAGTTGGCTGCCGGGGGCGGTAGTGGGGATGGGGATGCCGCCGGCGACGTAGACCTCGATCTCCGGAATTCCGGTCGAGTGCCAGCCGGTGACCAGGTCGCCCATCGGGGCCAGCCCGACTTCCTCGGATCCTTCGCCGAAGTCGATCGACCGGGTCGGCGAGTCGTCACGGGTCGTGATGGTGCCACCGGAGCGCACGGAACCGGCGAAGGGCGCGAACCCGAGGGCGCTCGTCATGGAGCCCTTGGAGAAGAGCAGCGGGATCCGCTCACCGGGAGTGCCGACGAAAAGCTTGAGCGCGATGACAAGGGAGACAGGATCGGTCACGCGAGCCGCGGTCCGTGCGGCGAGGGTGTCGCTAGGGACAACGTCCCACCCGGTGCCGCTCATGACCATGACGCCCGCCTTCTTCGCCTGCCCGTCTGCGGCCTCCGAGCGGAGGAATGTGCCCAGTTCTGCGGTCGTGTCGAGGTAGTGCGCCTTGACATAGAGGGCTGCGTCCAGGAGCGGCCCCGACGTGACCGAGAAGGGCCCCGCAACGTTGAGGACGACACTGACGCCCAGCACACCCTCGCGGGTTTTCTCTTCGCTCGACAGGTCGAAGACGCGGGCCTCGAGACCGAGCTCGTCGGCGAGCAGCTTTACTTTCGCTGCGTCTCGACCAGCCACGATCGGGTTCATGCCGCGCTGCACGGCCTCACGGGTGATCAGTTGCCCGGTGTAGCCGGTTGCTCCGTAGATCAGGAAATTCGTCATCATCGCTCTTTCTGTAGTGATTACTACTGAAAAGGGTTCGCGGCGATGCTTTATTCCGAATCGAATGAAGTCGGGCGGCTCAGCGGGAGATCAGGGCCCGAAGGGCGATCTCAACGACGCCGCGCAGTTCGGCCCGACCCGCTCCGTCGGCGGCACGGACGGCAATGCCATTGCTGATGCTGACGAGGTACTCCGCGATGCCGGCCGGGGTCATGCCTGCCAGGTCGAACCCTTCAGCATCGCGGCCTTGCTCGATCCGGGTGGTAAGTCTTTTGTATCCGGTGTCACGGGCTCTTGAGACGAACTCTCGGATCTCGTTACCGGCGGGACTGAGTCCTGTTTTGGAGCCGCCGATCTGCACGGACATGCAGCCGTGGGGCCTGCCCTCGCGGGTCATGGCGTCGACGGCATCGAAGAGGTAGTTGCGGAACACGTCGGAAAGGCGGTCCTGCTCGAGGGCTCTAACGGCATAGGCCATATCGATGGTGAGATAGCGGGTAAAAGCGCGCTCGAACAGCTCTCTTTTGCTTCCGAACGCCGCATACAGACTCGTCGCAGTGATGGCCATCGCCGCGGTCAGTTCGGCAATGCTCGCCCCGTCGTACCCTTCGCGCCAGAAGACGTCGATGGCACGGTCGAGCGCTATGTCGACGTCGAATCCTCGCGGACGCCCTCGGGTGATGACCGTCATGGCCGGCTTCCTCTCGTGGACTCCGAGCTTAATCCGCGAATACGGAATAGAACCACGCACACCCGGCTTTCGGTAGTGATTGCTACAGAAAGTGAGCTTCCATGACCTCCATGCGTTACACCAGCTTTGGCCGCCGTACGGGCCTCCGCGTCTCCGAATTGGCCCTCGGCACCGGCAACTTCGGAACCGCCTGGGCCAGCGGGGCCGACATGACCGATTCCCGAGCCATCTTCGACCGGTTCGCGGAGGCCGGCGGGACCTTCCTCGACACCGCAGCCATGTACCAGGGCGGCCAGTCTGAGTCGATGCTCGGCGACATGCTCACCTCGACCCGCGACGACTTCGTGGTCTCGTCGAAGTACGGGCTCGGTAATCCCGAGAAGAACAGCCGCACCACCAACGGTGTCTCCCGGAAGGCGATGATCGCTTCCGTCGAGGCGAGCCTTCGTCGCCTCGGGACCGACTACCTCGACATCTTCTGGGTCCACTTCCCCGACGCGTTCACCCCGACCGACGAGATCCTCCGCGGCCTCGACGACCTGGTCCGCGCCGGCAAGATCCACCACGGCGCCTTGTCGAACTTCCCCGCGTGGCGTATCGCCCTGGCCGCCAAGGAGGCCGACCTTCGTAGCTGGGCCCCGATCGTCGCCATCCAGACGGAGTACAGCCTCGCCGAACGCGGCGCCGAGAACGAGTTGCTCCCGATGGCAGAAGCCCTCGGCCTTGGAGTGAACCTCTGGTCACCGCTCGCGGGCGGGCTCCTAACCGGCAAGTACCGCGACGGTGCCGAGGGCCGAAAGACCGACCCCAGCCGCTGGGTCGCCGACACCTCGGCCCAGACGACTGCCGTCATCGACACCGTCCTCCAGGTCGCTGCCGAGACCGGTGCCAGTGCCGCCCAGGTCTCCATGGCGTGGCTCCGGGAGCGCGGCAACCGCTCCGTGACCGCAGTCGTGCCGATCATTGGACCACGCACGATGGCGCAGCTCGAGGACTACCTCGGCGCCCTCGATGTGGAACTCACCCGCGACCAATACCAGCGGCTGGACGACGTCAGCGCACCCGGTGGTGAGATCTCAGCCGAGATCAACGAGATGACCCGCGGCGCCATGCTCGACGGCGAACCCGACCGGTTCATCCTCCCGACCACGCCTGTGGTCTGACCCGTACTTCACCTCGGCTCCGCCGGACAGCACACAGATCGGCCTGCTGTCCGGCGGTTCTTCCTCGTCATCATTTGAAGGCTCACCATGTCTCGTAGCCATTCCACCGCCCTTGCCACCGCCGCGATCCTCACTCTCCAGTTTATGTTCGCCCTCGACTCGCAGGTGATGACCGTGGCCCTCCCGAGCATCCAGGACGACCTCGGCCTCAGTGCCGCGGGCCTGTCCTGGATTCCGAACGGGTACGCCATCGCTTTCGGCGGACTCATTCTCCTCGGCAGTCGCCTGGGCGACCGATTCGGACGAGTCGGACTCTTCGCAGTGGGAGCGGGCCTGTTCGTGGTGGCGTCCCTCGTAGGAGGACTGGCCCCGACCTCGGGCATCTTGATCGGAGCGCGAGTCGTTCAGGGCCTCGGCGCCGCCCTGGCCGCCCCAAGTGTTCTCGCCCTGATCTCGACAATGGCGCTCACCCCTGCGGCACGCACCCGCGGCCTGGCGATGTTCACCGTCATGTCCGCGATCGGTGCGTCTTTCGGTCTTATCCTCGGAGGCGTCCTGACGGACCTCGCCTCGTGGCGGTGGGGGCTGCTGGTCAACGTGCCCATCGGCATCCTGGTCATCGCCGTTGTAACCCGGCAAGTGAAGAACCAGACCCACCCGCAAGCTGGCCGCTTCGACGTTCCGGGCGCCCTCTTCGCAACAGTCTCGTCGGTGACTCTGGTCTGGGCTTTCCTCTACACCGCCGACCACGGCTGGGCCGACCTAAGAACGGCGATCCTGTTCGTCGCCGCAGCCCTGCTCATCACACTTCTCATCATCGTCGAACGACGCTCTGCCAGCC
>NZ_JBCEBN010000016.1:0-22318 GCF_049472575.1 Frondihabitans sp. 4ASC-45
CGCTTTCACGTTCGCGCTCACGACCTTCTTCACCTTCTCGACGCTGTACTGGTCGCCGAGCCACATCGCGACCGGCGTCTGCGCGATCTCGTCGGCGGCTGCTGCGGCACGATCGTTGCCCTTGTCGCGGAGGCTCTTCGCCGCGCGAGCCGCAAGGCTGTCCTTTTCGCGGTAGAGGCCGCCCTCGAAGATCATCGACGTGGGTTCGTTCTGGATCGTCACGGGAGCCTTCGTGCTGCGTTCCGGGGTGGGCTCGGGGCTCGGCTGGCCCGCTGTGCAGGCGCTGGCAAGGAGGGCCAGCCCCGCGGCGATCGCGGCGACGGCGAGGGGGCGTGTGCGGTGCGGGTGGCGCGTGAGGTGCGGTCGTGTGGTGCGATGAGTCATCGGGCCCCGATCGGCGAAGAGGTTCGGTGGGCGCCCTGCTTCGCACGCGTCTCCAGTTCACCACGCCCCCTTCGCCCAGGGCAATCGTTGCCGCCCGGCGAGACCTCGAATTCGACGTCCAGCCGGGGCGAAAACCCGTCGATTCTGAGGTCTCAGCGCCGCCGAGCCGCGAGGGCGAAAGAGGCGACCGCGATCACTGCAGCCGCCACCATCACGATGGCCAGCGGCAGCGCGGTGTGCTCGCCGCCGAGCCCGACGAGCGGTGAGACGAGCGCCGCGAGGGCGAACTGGAGCGCTCCGAGCACGGCTGAGCCGGTTCCGGCGGCTCGCGGCACAGCGGAGAGGGCCAGGGCTGTGGCGTTTCCGAGCACGAGGCCGAGGCTCGTGACCGCGACGAAGAGCGGCACGGGCAGCCATGCCGTGGGGGCGCCGAGCAACACCAGCGCGAGAACGGCCAGCGTCGCCACCAGGATCAGCGCGAGCCCCACTCCGACCAGCGACCGCTCGGGCCGGGTCGCGGCGAGCTTGGCCGAGATCGCGCTCATCGCGACGAGCCCGACCGCATTGAGTCCGAACAGGAGGCCGTACTGGGGTGCCGACAGCCCGATCATGGTCTGGTAGACGAACGGCGAGGCCGAGATGTAGGCCATCATGACGGCGAACGCGAAGGCGAACGCCAGCGTGTTGCCGACGAAGACGCGCGAGCGGAGATCGCGAAGACCCGAGGATCCGGCCGCCGCCGCCGACACCGCGGCCGCTCTCCGCTCGGGCGTGTGCGACTCCCGCACCACTGCCGCGACCGCGATCGCGCTGACGGCCACGATCCCGAAGACGACCCAGAGGATCCCGCGCCACCCGATGCTCGACACGAGCAGGCTTCCGACGAGCGGTGCGACGACCGGGGCGACTCCGCCGACGATCATCATGAGGCTGAACGCCTTCGCGGCGGCCTTGCCGACGGCGAGGTCGGAGATGATCGCGCGTCCGATCACCATGCCGGCTGCACCGGTCAGTCCCTGCACGAGTCGTGCGGCGATGAGGATCCCGATGGTCGGGGCGAGCGCCGCGACCGCGCTGGCGGCGATGCAGATCACGGCGCCGATGAGGAGGGGACGGAGTCGTCCGAAGCGGTCGGAGAGGGGCCCGAAGACGAGCTGGCCGATCGCGATGCCGATGAGGAACGCGGTCAGCGAGAGCTGCACGGCCGTGGCGCTCGTGTCGAGTTCGCGGGTCATCACCGGGAACGCCGAGAGGTAGAGGTCGGTGCCGAAGGGGGCGAGGGCGGAGAGGAGGGCGAGGACGACGAGGAGACCCGGGGTCAATCCCTTGTGGCCCGTGGGCTGCGCGATCGTGGCGGTGGTAGTCATAGTTATAGAACTATAAGGGAACGACGGCTAGTGTGTGAGCATGACTTCCGGATCCGTCGACGCGTCCACCTGGGCGGAGATCGCCGACCGCATTCTGGTCATCGCCCGCGAGCTCCAGACCCACGGTCTTCCCGACGATGTGATCCACCTCGTCGGCTCCGAGCAGAACGTCATCCGCTTCATCCACCGCAACCCCGGGTCGAGCCCGAGTGCCGTCGCGGCCGGAACGGGGCTCCAGCGCAGCAACCTGAGCTCGGCTCTCCGTGCCCTCGAAGCGCACGGCCTGGTTGAGCGTCGAGCCGACCCGGCCGACGCCCGCCGCATCCAGCTCTGGCACACGGTCAAGGCCGACGCGAACCTCGCGCGCCTGCAAGACGGTCGCGCCGAGACCATGCTCAGTGCCGTGGCCGCGGCCGCCGGGTCGCACCCGACAGCAGCGGATGTCGAGCGGACGCTGGCCGTGCTCGACCTCGTCGAGGAGGGCATCGCGCACCAGCGGCAGGCGTCGGCCGGGTTCGAGAGCCGGCCCGACGGATCCTGAGGGCGGCCCCGCTCCGTCCCCCCCGCTCCGAATTTGAAGGAAAAACCTGCGCCGGCCGACGGTTTCATGGCGATCGGCCGGGGTGGCATGCCGGTTTCTCCTTCGAATTTGCAGCAGGCCCCGAACGGACCGGCTACGGCGGCCCGGTCAGCCACAGCGTCACCGCGGCCGTGATCTGCAACCCCATGCCCGAGGCCAGCATGAGTCGCCGGATCGCGCGGTGGTGGGTGACGCTGTCGACCGCGAGCACCGGGGCGAGCGGCATGATCAGCCTCGGCAGACTCCACTGCGGCAGGAACACGGCGAACAGGTAGAGCGCGTACGACGTCAAGAAGGCCCTCACGTCGAGCCCGAGTCGACGGAGCGACGGCTTGTTCATTCCCCAGAACCAGAGTGCGACGATCGCCAGCGCAACGACCGCGCCCAGAATGCCGAGCCAGTGCACGGTCATGAAGAACCACGGTGTGAGAGGGATGAAGGGCGGCTTGTAGCCGATCATGTCGGTCCACCACGACATCTCGGTCTCGAGGTAGGCGTCGCCTCGACCGGTGAAGGCGGCGGCGATGAACGGCCACGCCAGACCCGCCGCGGCGATCGCGAGGCCGCTGAGCACGGCGATCACGCGTTCGGCTCTCGGGAACTCGTCGCGGTGCTTGACGAAGCGGTACACGACGACGATCAGCAGGGCCAGGGCGAGGGCGACCGCTCCGGGGCGAGTGAAGGATCCGAGCACTCCGCACCAGGTGAGGATCCCGTAGCGGCGCTTCATCAACGCCCACATCCCGGCGAACAGGAAGAACAGGAACATGCTCTCGGCGTAGCCGGTCTGCAGGATGAATCCCATTGCGCCGAAGCAGAAGAACGTCGTGCCCCAAAGAGCTCCGAGCGCGTCGACGCGGAGCCTCAGGAACTTGTGGAGCATGACGGCCGCGAGCCCGCCGAAGACCGTCGCCACGAGCACGGCGACCGTGCCGGTCTCCCATCCGGTGAGTTGCGCGATGAGCCGGTTGGTCCAGGGGAAGACCGGGAGGAACGCCCACGCATTCGACTGGACGGCGCCGGCCGCATCGACGGGGAGCTGCTGCGGGTAGCCGTGCTCGGCGATGCTCGTGTAGAAGCGGGCATCCCAGACGTTCAGAAAGCCGATCAGGCCGCCCGTCGGGCCCGCGTCGACGTAGCCGTTGCCATAGTGACCGGGGTCGGAGGCGGCGATCCGGTACAGCACGAACATCAGTGCCGTGGAGAAGACCCGGGAGATGGCGTAGATCGCTAGAACGGCCACCCACGACGGCATCCGCTGGGCCGCGGCCAGGAGTCGGGAGGGAGCTGCGGCGGGTGCGGTCGACGCGGCTTCGACCGCGACGGGTTCCTGTGCCAGCACAAGTGATTGTAGGCAGGTGGAGCACGCGCCTTTCACTCACGAGCGAGCGGTGCCATGCTGAAGGCCTGAGCTGAGGAGGCGCCGTGGTCGGATTCACCGGTTTTGCCAGCAGGCGTCGCGCGGATCCTGCGCTCCCGCCCGGTCAGTATCTGGAGAAGGGCTTTCCGGTTCTCGCGACCGGCCCCGACCCTCAAATCAAGCGCTGGGAGCTGCAGATCGCGACCGAGAACGGCGCGAAGTCGCTCTCGTGGGACGACTTTCTCGCTCTGCCGCAGGAGACGATCGCGACCGACATCCACTGCGTCACGAGCTGGTCGAAGCTCGGCACGAACTGGCGGGGCGTCTCGCTCGACACCCTCTTCGACGGCCTCGAGACGACGCACGAGTTCGCGATGGCCCGCAGCTATGGCGGCTACACGACCAATCTGCCGCTCGCCGACCTGCTCGGCGGCAAGGCCTGGATCGTGCACGAGTTCGAGGGGGAGCCTCTCCGCAGCGAGCACGGCGGCCCGGCCCGCCTCTTCGTGCCGCACCTGTATTTCTGGAAGAGCGCGAAGTGGGTGCAGGGCATTCAGACGATGCCGGTGAATACGCCCGGTTTCTGGGAGGGGCTCGGCTACCACGCGCACGGCGACCCGTGGAAGGAAGAGCGCTACTCGTGACGGCCGAGTGACGAACGCGTGGCGCCCAGCCGTGTGCGTGGGCGCTCGTGACGAGACCACGACGGCGCGCAGCATCCGGCTCCGGGTGGAGGGCCTCGGCCCGGTTGTTCCTGGCCAACACGTCGACGTGCGCCTCACCGCCGACGACGGCTACCAGGCCGTGCGGTCGTATTCGCTCTCGGCTGTTCCCGGCGGGCCGCCTCTCGTCTCGCCCCTCGCCGACGACGAGGTCGAGCTCACCGTCGAGGAGCTTCCCGACGGCGAGGTCTCCCCGTACCTCGTCGCCGGACTCGAACCGGGCGACCCCCTTGAGATCCGCGGGCCGATCGGAGGCTGGTTCGTCTGGCACGACGCCCAGCCCGAGCCGGTGCAGCTGATCGCCGGCGGGTCGGGAGTCGCGCCACTCATGGCCATGCTCCGGGCGCGCTCGGCCGGTGCCGGCACCGCGCCGTTCCGGCTGCTCTACTCGCTGCGCGATCCCGAGGCCGAGTACTACCGTGACGAGTTGGCCGAGCGGGAGCGGTCAGGATCCTTCTCGGTCGCCCGGGTCTGGACCCGTCGCGCACCCGATGGTGTCACCACGACGATCGGCCGCCTCGACGCCGAGCGTCTCGCGTCGCTCGTCTTTCCGTCCAGCGCCGGCGCCTCGTTCTACGTCTGCGGCCCGAACGGGTTCGTCGCCGCGGTGTCGGAGGCGCTGGTTGGGCTCGGCCACGACCCGGCGACGATCCGCACCGAGCGCTTCGGCGGGGTCTAGCCCGCGCGGTGCCCCGAGTGCCGCCATTTGCCGCCGCTCAGCCGCGGCTGCCGGCAATCGGCGGCACTCGCGAGGAGGCCCCGACCCTAGCGACCGCCTTCGATCTTCCGGTTCCGCTGCGCCGCGCCGGCCACCCCGTACGGGTAGTCGTCGGCCCGCGGGGCGCTCGCCGCGCTGAGCCGTGCTACGTCGTCATGGCTGAGCCCGAGACCCGAGGCGCCGAGGTTGTCGACGAGCTGCTCGACCGACCGGGCTCCGAGGATCACGCTCGTGACGGTCGGCTGGGCGAGCAGCCAGGCGATCGCGACCTGCGAGGCGGTGGCTCCGTGCTCCGTCGCGACCGATTGCACGGCGTCGAGCACGTCCCAGGTGCGCGGGTCGGCGTTGCGGGCCTCCCACGCCTCCATGCCCCGTGCCGGGTTCTCGCCGAGTCGCGACGCACCGGTGGGTGCCTCGTCGCGCTTGTACTTGCCTGTCAGCCAGCCGCCGCCGAGCGGCGACCACGGGAGCAGACCGATTCCGGCATCGGCGGATGCCGGCACGACCTCGTGCTCGATGTCGCGCACGAGCAGCGAATACTGCGGCTGCAGGGTGACGGGCGGCACGAAGCCGAGCGCCTGAGCGCGGTGGACGGCTTTGGTGAGCTGCCAGCCGAGGTAGTTCGAGAAGCCGTAGTAGCCGATCTTGCCGGCGGCGACGGCGTCGTCGAGAAAGCGCAGGGTCTCGTCGATCGGAGTCAGGGCGTCCCACGCGTGCATCTGGTACAGGTCGACGTGGTCGACGCCGAGGCGCGTGAGCGACGCGTCGAGCGCCGTGCGCAGGTGGCGGCGCGAGAGCCCGAGGTCATTCGGCCCCTCGCCCATCGGGAACCGGCCCTTGGTCGCGATGACCACCTGCTCGGCCTCGGTGGGGTGTGCTTTCAGCCAGTGCCCGATGATGGTTTCTGACACACCGGACGAATACACGTCGGCGGTGTCGATAAAGGTGCCGCCGTGTTCGACGAAGGTGTCGAGCAGGGCGTGCGAGGTGGCTTCGTCGGCTTCGGCGCCGAAAGTCATCGTTCCGAGTGTCAGCTCTGACACGACGGCTCCCGAGGAGCCCAGGTTTCTATAGTCCATGGGCGTGACGCTAGTCCGTGAGCGCTCACTCGGTCAGTCACGCGAAGAACTGCGACGAACCGGGCCGCTCAGAGTCGCCGGAAGAGCCGCCGCAGCCGCCCCGTCCACTCGTCGGTCAGCCCGTTCGACAGCGCGGCGATGCCCGCCGCGCCTTCAACGGTGGTGAGCTCGGGGAGTGACCGTTGCACGTAATAGGTGCGCGCCGTCTGAAGACTCGCGAACGTTAAGTCGAGTTCGACGGCGGCGGAGCGCAGGATCCTGAGCCGCTGCTCCTCGGGCAGGTCGCCGCTCTCCGCCAGCAGCGCGATGCTCGGCGACTCCACGCCGTCCGCGAGCCACGCCTGTGCCCGCCCGGCCAACCCGTCGACGTCGTGGATGCCGAGCATCCGAGCGGCCTCGGCGAGCCGGATGTCGTCGAGGGCACTCATGCCCGCGAGCCTACCCACGGGGCCGGGAGGCGGCCCGGCTAGCGGGGTCGGTACTCGGCTGCCATCGGGCAGTCGAACGGTACGCGCGCGGCAAGGCCGACTCGGTTGAGATACGCGATGACCGTGCCGAATGCCTGGCCGATCGTGGTGCGCGTGTAGGGCACCTGGTGCTCGGAGCAGTGCTCGCGAACGAGCTTCGACGCGGCGCGGAGGTGCGGGCGGGCCATGTTCGGGAACAGGTGGTGCTCGACCTGGTAGTCGAGGCCGCCCATCGCGATGGTCATCCAGCGACCGCCGGTGATGTTGCGCGAGGTGAGCACCTGCTTCGAGAGGAAGTCGACGCGGCTCGACTCGGGGATGATCGGCATGCCGATGTGGTTCGGGGCGAAAGCCGAGCCCATGTAGAGGCCGAAGATCGCCAGCTGCACGCCAAGGAAGGCGAACGCCATTCCGACCGGCAGGAACCAGAAGATAAGGCCGAGGTAGATGGTGAAGCGCGCCGTGACCATCGCGATCTCGTGCCAGCGCTTGTCGACCTTCTTGCGACCGAACAGCGTCTTGTACGAGAGGAGGTGCAGGTTGACGCCCTCGAACAGCAGGATCGGGAAGAAGATGTAGCCCTGGCGCTGCGTGAAGAGGCGAGAGAGACCGCGCTGCTTGACGGCGTCCTGCTCGAGGAACGAGACCGTGTCGTAGGCGATGTCGGTGTCGCGACCGATCGTGTTCGGGTTGCCGTGGTGCTTGGTGTGCTTCGAAGTCCACCAGGCGTAGCTCATGCCGACGACGCCCGAGGCGAGAATCCGGCCGACCCGGTCGCTCGTCACACCCGATGCGAACACCTGGCGGTGAGCGGTCTCGTGCGCCAGGAACGCGTACTGCGTGAAGATGAGGCCGATACTGGCGGCGATGAGCAGCTGGAACCAGCTGTCGCCGAGCAGGACGGATCCGGTCACGGCGGCGGCGAGCAGCAGGGTCACGCCCACGAACATGGCGACGTAGAACCCGGTGCGGCGCTCGAGGAGACCGGCATCGCGCACTTTCGCGAGCAAAGCCGTGTAGGTGCTGATCGGCTTCGAGGTCTCACCCGAGGTGGTGCCGCGGAACCCCGCGGGCAGCTCGGCGTGGTTTCGGACGCGCATCGGCGCCGGGGCCTGCGCGGCGGGCGCGGACGCGGGGGAATCGAGAACGGTCAAAGTCATCTCCCAGAGGGAATCGACTTCTCAGTCGCGGGTGCGAGCGGGTGCTCGGGTGCAGATAAGCCGACCGTAGTGGCGGTTGCTGAGAAGGTATCGGGAGTGGACCGGTGCGGTGCGCTCGACTCCGAGCGACACCGTGAGGCCCCCACGGCGCGCGGGGTAAACTCGATCGTTCCCCCGACCCCGGAAGAAGACACGTGACGGCCACCCACCACGACCCCGCGCTCGACGCGCGGTACTGGCCGGTCCCCGTCCTCCGGGCGGTGCCGCTCCTCGTTCTCGGCCTCGTCACGACGTTCGTCAACGATCACTCGGCCGGTGTCGGCCTCACCGTCTTCGGGTCGACGACGATCGCGGGCGGCATTCTGCTCGCTGTCGCCTCGTGGCGGTATCTCGCCGATGCGTCGAGTCGTACGCTCGCCGTCGTGCAGGGCGTCGTCGGCGTCGTCTTCGGCCTCGTCGCACTGCTCGCTCCCTCGGGCGGGCTCCCGACGCTCGTGGCCGTCGTCACCGGCTGGGCCGTCATCACGGGCGCCCTCGAGCTCTTCACCGGGCTGCGCCGCCGCCGCCAGAGCCAGCTGGCCCGCGACTGGATGCTGCTCGGTGGGCTCACTGTGGCTCTCGCCCTGGTCTACCTCGTCGTGCCGACCGACTACTCCAAGCAGCTCGGCGGCATCGAAGAGATCCGCGGCACGCTGACGTCGTCGACCATCCTGGTCGGCGTCGTCGGGGCCTATGGCGCCCTCGTCGGCGTCTTCCTCATCATTCAGGGGCTCTCGCTCAAGTGGCAGACCGGCCAGCCAGAGACGTATCGCGCGCCCGGCTCCGGCGCCGCAGAACCCCGCGTCTCGGGTGAGACGCACGACTCGAGCACCGACGGAGCACATTCCTCATGACCACACCCACCAGGCGCGAGCGCGTCCGCCCCGCCGAGCTGCTTGGGCTCTCCGCCGTCTTCGGCCTCTTCACCGGCCTGATCGTCTTGCTCGCCACCCGCGAGATCAACCTCGCCGGCATCTTCCTCTGCATCGCCTTCATCGTCGGCGTCGTGATCCTCGCCATGCTGGCGCTCGCCGCGAAGCCGAACGACGCCGAGCTCCACGAGATCCGCGACGAGAACGGCCGCGTCAAGGGTCTGCTCGAGAACGACGACTTCGACGACCGGCCTTCGCACCACTGAGTTCTCTTGGCGCGGCGCGCGCCGGCACGCCGGGCCTCGGACAAGCCTCGTCCATCCGGCGTTCCGGCACGCGCCACGCGGGTACGCACCGCCCCGTCCGAAACAGCAGAGACGGGGCCGAGGATCCCGCCCGACCTACTTCTGCAGGAAGTCGACGAGCGAAGCCGCCAGCCCGACGTACCCGCCCGGCGTCAGCGCGACCAGGCGTGCCTTCGCGTCGTCGCCGATGTCGAGCCCCTCGACGAACGCCACGAGCTCGGCCTGCCCGACGCGGTGACCGCGGGTCAGTTCTTTGAGCATCGCGTAGGGGTCGCTGATCGACGAGCGGCCGGCGGTGATCTCGGCGCGGATGACCGTCTGGATGGCCTCGCCGAGCACCTCCCAGTTGCCGTCGAGGTCGGCCGCCAGAGCGGTGGTGTTGATCGAGATCTCGCCGAGGCCGCGGGTGACGTTGTCGAGGGCGAGGAGCGAGTGGCCGAAGGCCACGCCGATGTTGCGCTGTGCCGACGAGTCGGTGAGGTCGCGCTGCAGGCGGCTCGTGACGAGCGTCTCGGCGAGGGAGGAGAAGAGCGCCGACGAGATCTCGAGGTTCGCCTCGGCGTTCTCGAAGCGGATCGGGTTGATCTTGTGCGGCATCGTCGAGGAGCCGGTCGCGCCGGCGACCGGGATCTGCGTGATGTAGCCCATCGAGATGTAGGTCCAGATGTCGGTGGCGACGTTGTGGAGCACGCGGTTGGCGTGGGCGACTCGGCTGTAGAGCTCGGCCTGCCAGTCGTGCGACTCGATCTGGGTGGTGAGCGGGTTCCAGGTGAGACCGAGCCCCTCCACGAACGAGCGGGAGACGCTGACCCAGTCGACCGTCGGGTCGACCGCGACGTGCGCGGAGAACGTGCCGGTGGCGCCCGAGAACTTGCCGAGGTACTCCGACGACGCGATCTGGGAGCGGATGCGCCCGAGGCGGTAGGCGTAGACGGCGAACTCCTTGCCGACCGTCGACGGTGTTGCGGGCTGGCCGTGCGTGTGCGACAGGATCGGCGTGGTGGCGTGCTCGCGGGCGAGACCTTCGAACAGGGCGATGACTCTGTCGAACTTCGGCAGCCAGACGTCTTCGACGGCGGCCTTCACGGTCAGCGCATACGAGAGGTTGTTGATGTCTTCGCTCGTCGCGGCGAAGTGGGTCAGCTCGGCGACCCCGTCGAGGCCCAGCTCGGCGAGGCGTGCCCGCACGAAGTACTCCACGGCCTTGACGTCGTGGCGGGTGGTGGCCTCGACCACTGCGAGCTCGTCGATGGCGCTCTGGCCGAAGTCGGTGACGACCCGGCGGAGAGCGGCCTTCTGCTCGTCGGACAGCGGCGCGGATCCTGCGAATCGTCGATCGGTCTGATCGATCAGCCACTCGACCTCGACATGCACGCGAGCCCGGTTGAGGCCGGCCTCGCTGAGGTGTTCCCCGAGCCCTTCGACCGCCTGGCGGTAGCGACCGTCGAGAGGGCTGAGAGGCTGCAGGGGAAGGCTCATGTGGTCGATCCTTGTCGGAGTGCTGGTTCGATCTGCCGAAACAGCGCGGTCGACGCATGCTCGACCATGTCGAGCACGGTCTCGAACATCGCGTCGTCGGAGTAATACGGATCGGGAACGTCAGTCCCGTCGCCGGCGTGAACGGCGGAGCCGTCGCGGTCGAATTTTAGCAGGAGCTGGACTTTCGAACGGTCGTCGTCGGAGGGCGCCCAGCCCTTCAAAATTCGCTCCTGACCGCGATCGAAGACGACGAGGAGGTCATGCCTGTCGTAGTCCGCCGCCTCGAACTGGCGGGCCCGGTGCTGCGAGCCGTCGAAGCCCCGCCCGGCGAGTGCGGCCACCGTGCGTGAGTCGGCGCGTTCGCCGACGTGCCAGTCGCCGGTGCCCCGCGATGCGACGGTCACCCGATCGCCGTAGCCGGCCTTCTCGACGAGATCGCGGAACACGACCTCGGCCATCGGCGAACGACAGATGTTTCCGGTGCAGACGAAGACGACGCGGAACAGCGTCGGCTCATCGCCGACCTCGTCGAACTCGCTGACCTCGAACGCCATGGGTCAGCGACGACCGCGCACGTCACCGAAGAGCGGTCGCAGCACGATGCCGATGAGCCAGGCGATGATCGCCAGGACGAGGGCCCCGAGGATCCCCCACCCGAGATTGTCGACGACCAGACCGAACCCGATGAGCTCCGAGACCCAGGCCACCACGAGCAGCAGGATTCCGTTCACGACGAGCGAGATCAGCCCGAGGGTGAGGACGTACAGCGGGAAGGCCACGACGCGCACCACCGTGCCGACGATGCTGTTGACGAGGCCGAAGATGAACGCGACCAGGAGGAAGGTCAGCACGGTGGGCACCACGGTGCCGTCACCGAACGACACGACGTTGACGCCGGAGACGAGAAGCGTCGTGAGCCAGAGGGCGAGCGCGTTGATCACGAGCCGGACGAAGAATCGCATGGGCACAACTATGCCCATCCGTGGGCCCGGGTGGTAGCCCGTAGTCTGGCTTCGTGACCGTTCCCGTACGTCTTCGCCCCGAGATCGCCGCTCTCCCGCCCTACCGCCAGGGCAAACAGGCCGACCCGGACGCCTTCAAGCTGTCGAGCAACGAAAATCCATTCGAGCCTCTGCCCGCCGTCCTCGAGGCGCTCCACGGGGCTCTCCAGGTCAACCGGTATCCCGATGCTTCCGCTGCCGCTCTCCGCCAGATCCTCGCCGACCGCTACGGCGTCGGCCTCGACGAGGTGCACATCGGCGCAGGATCCATCTCGGTCCTGTCCCAGCTTCTCCTGGCGGTCGCGCAGACGGGCGACGAGGTGCTCTACTCCTGGCGTTCGTTCGAGGCCTATCCCGGTCTCGTCACCGTGACCGGCGCGACCAGCGTGCAGGTGCCCAACCGCGCCGACGGCGGCCACGACCTCGTCGCGATGGCGGCGGCGCTCACCGATCGCACCCGACTCGTGATCGTGTGCTCGCCCAACAACCCGACGGGGCAGATCGTCACGACGGCCGAGTTCGAGACCTTCATGGCCTCCGTGCCCGAGTCGGTGCTCGTCGTGCTCGACGAGGCCTACGCCGAGTTCGTCACCGACGAGGCGGCAGTCGACGGGGAGTCGCTCACCGAGCGTCACCCCAACCTCGTCGTGCTCCGTACCTTCTCCAAGGCCTATGGTCTTGCAGGGCTCCGGGTCGGCTATGCCATCGGCCCCGCCTACATCCTCGATGCCGCCCGCTCTACCGCCATCGCCCTCTCGGTCACGGGCCTCGGGCAGGAGGCGGCGATCGCCTCCCTCGCTCACGAGGGCGAGCTCCTCGAGCGCGTGGCCCGCATCGTTCGCCTCCGCGACGACGTCCGCCAGGCGCTCCTCGACCAGGGCTGGGAGGTGCCGCCCGCTCAGGGCAACTTCCTCTGGCTGCCAACGGGAGAGCACACGGCCCACGCCGCCGGGGTGTTCGACAAGCACGGCATCGTCGTCCGGGCATTCGCCCCCGAGGGCATCCGCGTCTCGATCGGCGAGGCCGCTTCTGTCGACAAACTCCTAGCAGCCGCCCAGGAGGTTGTTCACGCCCTCTAGCTCTCTCGGAGCGGGTCGCAGATAGGCTCGATCGCATGTCATTCGACACCACGAGTCACGCGGCGCCCTCGACGGCGCCTTCTGCCGGGGCGCAGCCCGAGACGGTTCAGCTCCTCGACCCCGCCGGGGTCCTCCAGGAGAACGACCGCACCGCCGAGTTCCTCCCCACCATCGAGGCGCTCTCCGACGAGACGCTCCGCCAGTTCCACCGCGACATGGTGCTCACGAGGCGGTTCGACGACGAGGCCGGCAACCTGCAGCGTCAGGGCCAGCTCGCCCTCTGGGTTCCGAGTCACGGGCAGGAGGCCGCCCAGGTCGGGTCGGCCCGCGCCAGCCGGCCGCAAGACCACCTCTTCCCCTCGTACCGCGAGCACGCCGTCGGCATGGTGCGCGGCATCGACCCGGTCGACGTCGTCCGTCTGCTCCGCGGTAATACCCACGGCGGCTGGAACCCGGCCGAGCGGCAGAACTTCCACCTCTACACGTTGGTGATCGGCTCGCAGACGCTGCATGCCACCGGGTACGCGCTGGGCATCACCCTCGACGGCGACTACGCCACCGGCGATCCCGAGCGCGACACCGCGGTCATCACGTACTTCGGCGACGGTGCCACCAGTCAGGGCGACGTCAGCGAGGCCTTCGTCTTCGCAGCGAGCTTCCAGACGCCCGAGGTCTTCTTCCTCCAGAACAACCAGTGGGCCATCTCCGTTCCGGTCGCCACCCAGTCGCGCACGTCCCTTCACCTCCGCGGTGAGGGCTTCGGCATTCCCTCGACGCAGATCGACGGCAACGACGTCCTCGCGAGCTACGCGGTCACGCTCCGCGACCTCGACGCGGCGCGTTCCGGTGGAGGCCCCCGCTTTATCGAGGCCCTCACGTATCGCATCGGCGCGCACACGACGTCAGACGACCCGACGAAGTACCGCACCGATGCCGAGCTGCAGTCGTGGATCGCGCGCGATCCGATCGTGCGGTACGAGGCCTACCTGCGAGGTCGAGGTGAGTCCGACTCGTTCTTCGCCGCCGTCGAAGAGGAGGCGAACGATCTCGCGAACGACGTCCGGGTGCGCACGCTCGCCCTCGAGAAGCCCTCGACCGACCTCATTTTCGACAACGTCTACAGCGAGCCCCACCCGCGCATCGACGAGCAGAAAGAATGGCTCTCGCACTATGAGTCGTCGTTCGGAGAATCAGCATGACCAACACGCTTCCTGGTACCGCCGCGACCGCCGCTCCCACCACTGAGACGCTGCCCCTCGGCCGTGCCCTCAACGCGGGCCTCCGCAAGGCCATGAGCGACGACCCCCGTGTCGTTCTGCTCGGCGAAGACATCGCCACGCTCGGCGGCGTGTTCCGCGTGACCGAGGGCCTCAAGACGGAGTTCGGGGCCAAGCGCGTCATCGACACGCCCCTCGCCGAGAGCGGCATCATCGGCGCCTGCATCGGTCTGGCCATGCGCGGCTTCCGCCCCGTGGCTGAGATCCAGTTCGACGGTTTCATCTTCCCCGGCTTCGACCAGATCACGTCGCAGCTCGCCAAGCTCACCGCGCGGCACGAGGGCACCATGCCCTTCCCCGTCGTGATCCGGGTTCCGTACGGCGGGCACATCGGGGCCGTCGAGCACCACCAGGAGAGCCCCGAGGCCTATTTTGCCCACACGGCCGGGCTCCGGTCGGTGAGCCCCTCGACTCCGCACGACGCGTACTGGATGATCCAGGAGGCGATCCAGTCGAACGACCCGATCATGTTCTTCGAGCCTAAGAGCCGGTACTGGCCGAAGGGTCCCGTCGACTTCACGGCGCCGGGCGCACCCCTGCACGCGAGCCGGGTCGTCCGCACGGGCACCGAGGTGACCGTCCTCGGTCACGGCGCCATGGTCTCGGTCCTCCTGCAGGCCGCCGAGATCGCCGCCGAGGAGGGCATCAGCATCGAGGTCGTCGACCTCCGTTCGCTCTCCCCGGTCGACTACGGCCCGATCCTCGAATCGGTGCGCAAGACGGGTCGTCTCGTCATCGCCCAAGAGGCCCCGCAGAACGCCAGCATCGCCTCCGAGATCGCCTCGACCGTGGCCGAAAAGGCCTTCTACTCGCTCGAGGCCCCCGTCCTCCGGGTGAGCGGCTTCGACACCCCGTTCCCGCCCGCCAAGCTCGAATCGGTCTACCTCCCCGATGCCGATCGCGTGCTCGAGGCCGTCGACCGCGCCCTCGCCTACTGAGAAAAGAAGCCCGCGTGACCACCACCACAGCCAGCAACGAATTCCACCTTCCCGACGTCGGCGAGGGCCTCACCGAGGCCGAGATCGTCGAATGGAAGGTGGCTCCCGGCGATTCCGTCGCCCTCAACCAGGTCATCGTCGAAATCGAGACGGCGAAGTCGCTCGTCGAGCTGCCCTCGCCGTTCGCAGGTGTCGTCGACGAGATCCTCGTCGAGCAGGGCCAGACCGTCGCCGTGGGTGCCCCCATCATCCGGGTGGCCGGAGGCGACGTCCCCCGCACGCCGGCCGACGAGATCCTCGAGGCCGAAGCGGACGAGGCGGCCTTCGTGGCAGCGACTCCGACCTCGGCGGCATCGGCCGAGGCGGTCGCTGACGAGGGGTCGGGCTCCGTGCTCGTCGGCTACGGCATCACGGGCGGGCACGCGGCGACGCGGCGTCGTCGCCCGACCAAGGGCGAAGCCGACGCCCGGGTGCAACGCGTGGCGGAGGCCAAGAAGCGCCGCCCCGAGTCGGTGCCGGCGGCATCGGCGCAGCCGGTCATCGTCAAGCCCCCGATTCGCAAGCTCGCCAAAGACCTCGGGGTCGACCTGGCAGTGGTCGAGGCCACCGGACTCGCCGGCGAGACGACCCGCGACGACGTCATTCGGCATGCCAAGCAGGCAAGCGTCTTCCACAACATCGAGACGCCCGAGTGGAGCGAGGAGCGCGTCGAGCGGATCCCGGTCAAGGGCGTCCGCAAGGCCATCGCGTCGGCGATGGTGTCGAGTGCCTTCACCGCGCCGCACGTCAGCCTCTTCGTCGACGTCGACGCCACGCGCACGATGGAGTTCGTCAAACGGCTGAAGAACTCCGCGCAGTTCGCCGGGGTCAAGGTCTCTCCGCTTCTGATCATGGCGAAGGCCGTCATCTGGGCCGTCCGTCGCAACCCCACGGTCAACTCGGAGTGGACCGACCGCGAGATCCTGGTCAGCCACTTCGTCAACCTCGGCATCGCGGCGGCGACCCCCCGCGGCCTCATCGTGCCCAACATCAAAGAGGCGCAGGCGATGTCGCTCCTCGAGCTGGCGCAGGCCCTCGAAGAGCTCACCCTGACGGCCCGCGACGGCAAGACCCAACCGGCCGATACCGCGGGCGGCACGATCACGATCACCAACATCGGGGTCTTCGGCATGGACACGGGCACGCCGATCCTCAACCCGGGCGAGGTCGGCATCATCGCCCTCGGCACCATCAAGCAGAAGCCCTGGGTGGTCGACGGCGAGGTGCGTCCGCGCATGGTCACGACGATCGGTGCGTCGTTCGACCACCGAGTCGTCGACGGCGACGTCGCCTCACGCTTCGTCGCCGACGTGGCGAGCGTTCTCGAAGAGCCGGCGCTGCTGCTCGACTAGCCCGCACTGCTCGACTAGCCCGCGTTGCGGCTCGACGAGGGAGCTACACGAGCCCCTGCTGGTAGGCGTAGATGACGGCCTGCACCCGGTCGCGGAGTTCGAGCTTGGCGAGAACCCTGCCCACGTGAGTCTTCACGGTCGACTCCGACAGAAAGAGCGACGCTGCGATCTCGGTGTTCGACAGCCCGCGGCCGATGGCGACGAGCACCTCCTGCTCGCGATCGGAGAGAGGAGAGGGAGCGCCGGCCGAGGTCTCGGGCATCTTGCCGCGGTACATCTCGAGCATCCGCTGGGTGACCCTCGGCGAGATGATGGCCTCGCCCGCAGCGACGGTGTGGATCGCCTGGATGAGCTCGTCAGACGGGGCGTCTTTCAAGAGGAACCCGCTGGCACCGGCGTTCAGGCCGCCGAACGCGTATTCGTCGAGATCGAAGGTGGTCAGGATGATGACGCGCGTCGCCGCATTCGCGGCCACGATCTGCCGGGTCGCCTCGATTCCGTCGATGCCGGGCATACGGACGTCCATGAGTACGACATCGGGGGCGAGCTCCGCTGCTCTCGAGATGGCGTCGCCGCCGTTCGTGGCCTCGCCCACCACTCGCATGCCCTCGACGGCCCCGAGCACCATCGCCATACCGGCGCGCAGGAGATCCTGGTCGTCGACGAGAAGCAGAGAGATGTCGGTCATTTCGTCCCTTCGATGGCGGTCGGCAGCATCATGCGAACGCGCCAACCGCCCCCATCCTGCCCGGTCTCGGGGTTGATGGCTGGCCCCGCCTCGACGGTCCCGCCGAAGGCGACCGCGCGCTCGCGCAATCCGAGGAGGCCGCGACCGCTCCCCACCGACTCCGGGCGGCCGACGAAAATGCCGTCGTCGGTGACGTCGAGGGTGGCACACGTGTTGTCGTAGTCGAGCGAGACGAGCACTCGTCCCGGCTCGCGCGAGTAGCGGAGCGCGTTCGTCAGGGCCTCTTGAACGCCGCGGAACAGTGCCACCTGAATCGCCGTGTCGGTCGGAGGCGTGCCCTTCTGCTGCACCGCGACGGGAAGCCCGGCGCTGCGGTAGGTCTCGACGAGGTCGTCGAGCTCGGCGAGCGTCGGCTGCGGGGCGAACTCGACCTGCCCCTCGTCGCGGAGCACCCCGAGCAGACGCCTCATGTCGCGAAGGGAGGAGCGCCCCACCTCGCCGATCTGCCGGACCGCTTCGCGGGAACGTTCAGGATCCGACGTGGCCACGGCCGCGGCTCCATCCGACAGTCGAATCATGACCGAGAGGCCGTGCGCCACGACGTCGTGCATCTCGCGGGCGATCCGTGCTCGCTCTTCGATCGCGGCGAGCTGCCCCTGCTGGTCGCGCTCGCGCGTCAACTGCGCGGCGCGGTCGAGCAGTGCTTCGAGGTACCGACGGCGGCCTCCGACGGTCACCCCGATGAGCAGCGTGATGGCGAAGGTCACGGTGAGGAGGGCGAGGGAATGCGGGGAGCCCTGCACCAGGATCTCGACCCCGGCGTTGAGCGCGACCGCGAGAGCGGCGCCGATCCAGGCGAATGCGACACGGTCGTAGACGGCGACGGCGTAGAGGGCGAGCACGAGCACGGTGGCGGGCACCGTCGTGTTGGCCAGCGTCAGGCCGAGGCTGCAGGCGAGTGCGACGCCGAAGCAGGTGAGTGGTCGTGACCGCCGCCAGAGCAGAGCGGCGGCCCCGACGACGGGGAGCGCGAAGAAGCCGCTGACGAGCCAGTCGGCGCCGACCAGGCCAGCGCCGGTGTCGACGGCCTCGAGGTAGCCCACGATGAGCGCGAAGACGGCGAGGAGCCAGTCGGCGAGGCGGGCATGTCGCATCCAGAAGCGCCGCACGAGCCCCGGCGGCCGCGGAAGCAGCGGGTCGACGTCGAGCGGCGCGGTGGACACGGCTCCAGGGTACGCGGAGACGCCGCTTGCTCCCTCCTGGCGAAATTCGCCCTTTCTTGACAATGATTATCGTTTAGCGATACCGTCGGGAACGTGAAAACAAGCCGCCTCCTGCCCTCGCTCGCCCTCGCCGCCACAGGCGCCCTCGCGCTCGCCGGCTGCTCCGCCTCGGGTGGTGCCGCACCGGACGACAGCACGATCAAGGTCGTAGCGTCCACGAACGTCTACGGCGATATCGCAAAGCAGATCGGAGGATCCTCGGTCACCGTCACCAGCATCCTGTCGAACCCGAACCAAGACCCGCACGGCTTCGAGGCCGACGCCCAGACGCAGCTCGCGATCTCCAAGGCCGACCTCATCATCGAAAACGGCGGCGGCTACGACGACTACGTCGACACCATGCGATCGTCGACGAACAGCAAGGCGACGCTTCTCAACGCGGTGAAGGTCTCCGGCTTCACCTCGAGCGACGGCGAGCTCAACGAGCACGTGTTCTACGATTATCCGACCATGTCGAAGCTCGCCAACAGGATCGCCACCGATCTGTCGACGGCGAACCCCGACGAGTCGAAGACGTTCTTCAACAACGCGGTGACGTTCAATACGGCGATGGAGAAGCTCGAGGCGCAGACGGCTGCGCTGAAGAAGACCTACGACGGCGATGCCGTCGCCTACACCGAGCCGGTGCCCGGCTACCTGTTCGACGCGATCGGCCTGAAGAACGCCACGCCGGGTGCGTTCTCCGAGGCGGTCGAGGAGGGCGAAGACGTGCCGCCGTCGGCCCTGAACGAGACGCTGAAGCTGATGACCGGCAAGAAGGTCGCCCTGCTCGCCTACAACGAGCAGGCCGGAAGCCCCGAGACCGAGCAGGTGCAGAAGGCGGCCGAGACCGCGGGCGTCCCCGTCGTCCCGGTGACCGAGACCCTGCCGAAGGGCGACGACTATCAGACCTGGCAGCAGAGCAACATCGACGCGGTCAAGGCGGCGCTCGCCCAGTGACAGTGACCCAGCAGTGACGCCCGTCCTCAGTCTCCGGGGCGCCAGCCTGCGCTTCGGCGACCGCGAACTCTGGTCCGGGCTCGACCTAGACGTCGAGCCTGGCGAGTTCGTCGCCGTGCTGGGCCCGAACGGTGCCGGCAAGACGACGCTGCTCAAGGCGATCCTCGGGCAGCAGGAGCTCACGGCGGGAACGGCCGAATTCCTCGGTCGGCCGGTCCGCCGCGGGCACCGGAGGATCGGCTACATCCCGCAGCAGCGGTTGATGGAGTCGGGCACTCCGCTCCGCGCACGCGACATGATCGCGCTCGGCATCACGGGCCACCGCTGGGGTCTGCGGCGTGAGTCCCGTGCCGAACTCGAGCGCGTCGACGCCCTCGTCGCCGAGGTCGGCGCAACCGACTTCGCGCTGGCCCCGGTGGCCTCCCTCTCGGGCGGGGAGCAGCAGCGGGCGCGGGTGGGGCAGGCGCTGGCTTCGGATCCTGCGCTTCTGCTCTGCGACGAGCCGCTCATCTCGCTCGACCTGCGCCACCAGCGCGGTGTCACCGACCTGATCGACGAGCAACGTCGCAAGACGGGTGCCGCGGTGGTCTTCGTGACGCACGACGTGAACCCGATTCTCGACGCCGTCGACCGGGTGGTCTACATCGCTGGCGGGCGCTTCACGATCGGCACGCCCGACGAGGTGCTCCAGGCCGACGTGCTGAGCGCGCTGTACGGCACCCCGGTCGATGTCGTGCGCACGATGGGGCGCATCGTGATCGTCGGCAGCAACGACGCCGCCCACGACCACGATGGCCACGGCCACCACGCTGACCACGGCGACGACCTCGACCCAGAAGGGCCCGTGCGGTGAACGCCGACATCCTCACTCACATCCTCTCGTTCGAGAACTTCGGCGAGCTCGTCGTGCTCGTGCGCAACTCGATCATCGCCGGAGCCGTGCTCGGCATCGTCGGCGGGCTCATCGGGCCGTTCGTCATCACCCGCAACCTGCCCTTCGCCGTGCACGGCATCAGCGAGCTCTCGTTCGCCGGCGCATCGATTGCGCTCCTACTGGGCATCAACGTCGTGACCGGCTCGCTCGTCGGAAGCGTGCTCGCCGCCCTCCTGATCGGCCTGCTGGGCAGTCGGGCACGGGAGCGGAACTCGATCATCGCCGTGCTCATGCCGTTCGGGTTGGGGCTCGGCATTCTCGCGCTCGCCCTCTATCAGGGGCGGTCGGCCAACAAGTTCGGTCTGCTGACCGGCCAGATCGTCTCGGTCGACAATCCGCAGCTCGGCTGGTTGCTGGCGATCTCGGCGATCGTGATCGTCACGCTGATCGTCGTCTGGCGGCCGCTCACCTTCGCGAGCGTCGATCCGGACGTCGCGGCCGCAGCCGGTGTGCCGGTCCGCACCCTGTCGATCGTCTTCATGCTCGCGCTCGGGTTGTCGGTGGCCGTCTCGGTGCAGATCGTCGGCGCTCTGCTCGTGCTGTCTCTTCTCGTGACGCCGGCCGCCGCAGCCCTGCGGATCACCGTCTCTCCGTTCTGGGTGCCGGTGCTGAGCACGGTGTTCGCCGTCGTCTCGGTCGTCGGCGGCATCCTGCTCGCCCTCGGGGGCGGCCTGCCGATCTCGCCCTACGTGACGACGATCTCGTTCACGATCTGGCTGGTGTGCCGCCTCGTCGGCGGCCGACGCGAGCGTCGCGGCGGGCGCAGAACGAAGGATTCGACGGCTCGGCTCGCACCTCGACCCACCGCCGCAATGAACGAAAGGGTGCCCTCATGAAGCGCAACACCTGGCAGCGCGAGGCCGTGCGCGAGGCCCTGTCGACATCGGCCGGATTCGTCAGCGCTCAGGCGCTGCACTCGACCCTGCGGGAGAGCGGTTCGCCGATCGGCCTCGCGACCGTCTACCGAGCGCTGTCGTCACTCGAGTCGGAGGGCGAGGCCGACAGTCTGCAGCAGGACGGCGAGAGCCTGTTCCGCGCGTGCACCCCCGGCACGCACCACCATCACCTCATCTGCCGCAATTGCGGAACCACGGTCGAGATCTCGGCCGACCCGGTCGAGCAGTGGGCGCGTCAGGTCGCGGCCGAGAACGGGTTCACCGAGGCGAACCACGTCGTCGACGTCTTCGGGCTGTGTGCGGTGTGCTCGGCGCAGGTTGCCCAGGCCGGGCGTGTCGTCTAAGCTTGCTCTTTGGTTGGGTGCTATCTGCGCCCATGTATGCCGAATCTCCCTTGCTGTCACCTCGGTGGCGGGCCGCTCTGGTGGCGGAGACGAAGCGTGCCGACAAGTGACCTTGGGTAGAACTCGTGTGCAAACGCGGGTCTTCTACGGTATTTACGGAGGAAAACCATGGCAGCAACCTGCCAGGTGACTGGAGCCGTTCCCGGCTTCGGGCACAACATCTCGCACTCGCACCGACGCACGAAGCGTCGTTTCGACCCGAACGTGCAGAAGAAGACGTACTACGTGCCTTCGCTGCGCCGTAACGTCACGCTGACGCTGAGCGCCAAGGGCATCAAGGTCATCGATGCTCGCGGCATCGAGAAGGTCGTCAAAGACCTCCTCGCACGTGGGGAGAAAATCTAATGGCAAAGAGCCAGGACGTCCGTCCGATCATCAAGCTCCGCTCGACGGCGGGCACCGGTTTCACGTACGTGACCAAGAAGAACCGTCGTAACAACCCCGACCGTCTCGTGCTGAAGAAGTACGACCCGGTCATCCGCAAGCACGTCGAATTCCGCGAGGAGCGCTAAACATGGCCAAGAAGAGCATGGTTGCGAAGAACAACCAGCGCAAAGTGATCGTTGCTCGCTACGCGACGAAGCGACTGGAGCTGAAGAAGGCTCTGATCGACCCGAACGGCACCGACGAGAGCCGCGAGGCCGCTCGCGTGGGCCTGCAGAAGCTCCCGCGCAACGCGTCGCCGGTCCGCGTCCGTGGCCGCGACGCCATCGACGGCCGCCCCCGCGGTTACCTCAACGAGTTCGGTGTCAGCCGTGTGCGCTTCCGCGACATGGCTCACCGTGGTGAATTGCCGGGCATCACGAAGTCTTCCTGGTAGGTTCTGAGGCGGTTCCCCAGGGGTTTTACCCCTGGGGTCCACTCAGATCCGTCGGTCGCCGCCACCGCGGCGCAGCTGTCGCCACCGAGTCGGGCCAGAGCCAGGCTGCAGTGAGCGGCGTCGTCGACGCTCTCTT